>CAVKHW010000005.1:0-88573 GCA_963656105.1 Eggerthellaceae bacterium | reverse complement strand
CGGAACAGGCAGCGGAGACGGGCAACTCCAAGCTCGTTGCCGTGCGCTCTTGCCCAGGATTCCCTGTCAATGCCTACGAACCGATACACTGCACGCTGAACGGACAAGAGATGGACGTTTGCCCAAGCGAGGGGAGCTTCCTGTTCATTGCCGATTGGCAACGGTTCTCCATTCCCGAGGATGTTGTGGTTGTGGGTGTAGAAAATATGGAGAATTTCCGTCTTGTTTGTCGGCAAAGAGCTTTGTTCGCCTCTTTGTTGCCCGGCGAGCGACTGCTTTTCGTGTCACGCTATCCGCAGTCCACCGACCTGCGCTCGTGGCTGCTGGCCGTCCCCAACCGCTATGTGCACTTCGGCGACTTCGACTTGGCAGGTGTCAGCATATTCCTCACCGAGTACTGGAGATGTTTGGGTGCGAGGGCTTCGCTTCTCATACCGTCCGACATAGCTGAGCGCTTGCAGAAAGGTTCGGCAGAAAGATATCGTGGGCAATATCGCAGATTTGGTAATATTTCGTCTTCCATTCCTGCGGTGCAACGTCTCATAGACCTCATCAACTATTATCGCTGCGGTTACGATCAGGAGGGTTATATCGGCAAAACAATGGTTTAGATGTGGAAATCTCCCACGATTTTGCTACTTTTGCATCCAGTTAGAGCACTGATAACAAAATTAGCAGTCTTGTTGTATTATAGCGGATTTATGAACCATTTACGATTTACCCCCCCAGTAGGCTTACCGTTCTGCGCTGGGCAGGCTTCTTCCTCTTCTCTTTTTTCTTATTGATGTGGCTTTCGCCCGACTCGTTTCTGATGGCCTACTGGAGTCCGCGTTGCGATTCGGCTTGGTTTTTCACCTGCGGCAAGGCATGGATGGAGGGCATGACACCCTATGTTGACTTTGCCGATTCCAAAGGCCCGTTGCTTTGGCTCATCTACGGCGTAGGTTATCTTCTTTCTCCCACTTCCTATCTTGGCGTGTTTTGGCTCAGCGTGTTGGCCTACACCTTCACGTTTGCCGTCTTGTGGCGCACGGCACGGTTGTTCGTGGGGCGGCGCGAGGCAGCGTTTGTCTTGGTCATGATGTCCGCCCTGTTGTTTCTTAGGGAAATTCACGATGAGGTTCGTGCCGAAGATTTCTGCATGCCATGGATATGTGTCGGAATCTACTGCACGACCAAGGTGTTGCAGCGTCCGTCTGACAAGAAACTGAGGAAATACGCCTTTTGGCTCGGGGTAGGCATGGCGTGGTGTCTGCTTGTCAAGTGGAACTTGTTCGTCATGATGGGTGGCATGGCTATTGTTGTTGCCATCGTTGCGCTGCAAAGGCACTGCGTCAGTGCCGTTGCCTGTGGAGTGGCCGGAATCATACTGCCGCTATTGCCGTTTGCGGCGTATCTTGCGGCAAGGGGATGCTTCACCGATATGGTGAATGAATATTTTGTCAATACATTCCTTATTACCGATAATGGGAGCGGAGTGGCTATGTGGAAAGCGTTTATTGTCACCAATGCCACCAATTTGCTCACCACATTAAAGACCATTGGAGAGTGCACAATATTAGTAGGTATAGTGTTCTTCTGTAAAAGCAGACGTTTCTCATGGTGGCTCTTGTTGGCGTTTGTCCCTTTTTTCCTCTTTATCGAGCTAAAGGCTCCTTGGTGTTATTATGCGGCTGTAACCATTCCGTTTTTCGTGTATTTGTTAAGCGAGCTTGCTGGCATGTATTCAGGTATGCTATACCGAATGCCGCGGCCTCTCTACAGTGTTCTCTTGTTGGTGGCCTTTTTTATTGGCATCGCGTACAATGCGCATGTCAACATCCTCTCTTTCATGGCCGGTGAGCCTCCGGTCGAGTTTACCGCTACCGAACGAATTCTTATGCGTAAGCCTTACTGTAAGATTATGTTTTCGTATCACGAGATGGGCTGGGGGCTTCGCTCACGCGCTTTGCCCGCATGCAAGTATTGGGCTTTGCAAAATGGTGCTTCCGAAGCCATGAAAGAGGAACGTTGTCAGGCGATAAGGGATCGGAAGCCGGACTTTGTTCTCAGCGTCTCCGATAGGGATGACATAAGACGTATCAAACAATTGAATCCTCAGCTCTTTACCCTCCTCCACGCGAGCGGCTACCGCCAGTGCTACGTCACGGTTGTGGAGAACGGCAAGCGTGTGAGGAAGCCGCTGCCTGTCTACGCGAAAGAATGAACATGTGGCGTTGCACACGTTCAAGTGGAAATAACCTGACTAACTTCCTTCAGAAACTGCCCGAATTGGCAACTATCGAATGATTCCTGCGGTGCAACGTCTCATAGACCTCATCAACTATTATCGTCGCAGATACGATCAGAAGGGTTATATCTGCAAAACAATGGTTTAGATGCGGATATCTCCCACGATTTTGCTACTTTTGCATCCTGTTAAAGTGCTGAAAACAAAATTACTGTCTTGTTGTATTATAGCGGATTTATGAACCATTTACGATTTACCCCCCCCAGTAGGCTTACCGTTCTGCGCTGGGCAGGCTTCTTCCTCTTCTCTTTTTTCTTATTGATGTGGCTTTCGCCCGACTCGTTTCTGATGGCCTACTGGAGTCCGCGTTGCGATTCGGCTTGGTTTTTCACCTGCGGCAAGGCATGGATGGAGGGCATGACACCCTATGTTGACTTTGCCGATTCCAAAGGCCCGTTGCTTTGGCTCATCTACGGCGTAGGTTATCTTCTTTCTCCCACTTCCTATCTTGGCGTGTTTTGGCTCAGCGTGTTGGCCTACACCTTCACGTTTGCCGTCTTGTGGCGCACGGCACGGTTGTTCGTGGGGCGGCGCGAGGCAGCGTTTGTCTTGGTCATGATGTCCGCCCTGTTGTTTCTTAGGGAAATTCACGATGAGGTTCGTGCCGAAGATTTCTGCATGCCATGGATATGTGTCGGAATCTACTGCACTACCCGTTCGCTCCAGCGTCCGACAGAGGCGCAACTGAGGAAATACGCCTTTTGGCTCGGGGTAGGTATGGCGTGGTGCCTGCTTGTCAAGTGGAACTTGTTCGTCATGATGGGTGGCATGGCCATTGTTGTTGCCATCGTTGCGCTGCAAAAGCGCTGCGTCAGTGCCATAGCCTGTGGAGTGGCCGGAATCATACTGCCGCTATTGCCTTTTACGGCTTATTTTGCGGCAAGGGGATGCCTCGCCGATATGGTGAATGAATATTTTGTCAACACATTTCTCATTACCGATAACGGATGTGGATGGTCTATGTTGGAGGCATTTATAGTCAAGAATAGTACCCATCTGCCCACCACGTTGAAGACTATAGGGCAGTGCGTTATATTTGCCGCTATTGTGATTTTCTGTCGCCGCCAACGTTTTTCCTGGTGGCTCTTGTTAGCATATGTCCCCTTTTTCTTCTTTATAGTATTCAAGCCCTGCACTCGTCATTATACGGCTCCAACCATTCCGTTTTTCGTCTATCCTTTGAGCGAGTTTGCCCAATTGATTTCCAATCGGCTGCGCCGAATGGCATTGCAGAAATATGTTGCCATCCTGTCAGCCGTCTTTTTTATAGGTATTGCGCTCAATGTGCATACCAGCCGCCTTGCTTTTATGGCTGGCAATCCGCCGGCAAAATTTGTTGCCACCGAACAGATACTAATGCGTAAGCCCTTCTGTAAAATTATGTATTCGTGTTATGAGATAGGGTATGGCCTTCGGGCACGTGCCTTACCTGCCTGCAAATATTGGGCTTTGCAATTTGGTGCTTCCGAAGCCATGAAAGAAGAGCGGGCAAAGGCCATTGGCGCACACAAGGCGGATTATGTCATCGCTGTCCCTGATTATGCCTATCTGCGTAAATGGCTTCTTTCTTGCGGCTACCGCCAGTGCTACGTCACAGTCGTGGAGAACGGCAAGAGCGTGAGGGAGCCATTGCCTGTTTACGCGAAGGAGTGAATAGGCGATGCGTGCGGAAATAATCGGACAAACACCCTTCTGAAAACGCCCGTATTCGCAATCGACGGACGATTTGGTTGGAATAACGCAAAAATGAGCCAATTAAGCAATCGGTTGATACATAGCGTGTTGTGTGCTTGTGAGAGCGTACGGCTGGCAAAAGGCTCGGCGGCAAGCCTTGAAAGCTGTCCCTTCGCATCGCCATAGGTGCCAAACGGCACCGCGTCAGCTCACCCTCGGAACTTCCGCGGGTGGTCTTTCGCGGTGTCGTTTGGCGTTTATGGCAAGCCAGCGGTGCCGTAGGCTTCGTTCGGAGGTAACCGAAAGGCGTTCGCGCGGCTTCTTTTTCGTGTTCCCGTTCGCTGGAAGCGTGGCTGCGCAGAACCTTGTTTTTTCAGAACTTGCTTTACAGATGCGCCAAGTCCGGCTGTCGCGCCCTTTCATGGCTTAGCGTGCTTCGACTCTTTTTCGCCTTGCCCTTTTGCCCCATGTCCGCCCTTCGGGGAGTATATTCAGGCATAAGTCATAAATCCGAAACCAGAGTAAAGAACAACCTTTCAGCGCTTTACCATGTATGACTAATATTTTGCCAGACACCAATAATTCTAAAACCCCAACTTGAGAATTTAAGCCTTTGCGGTCAACTTTTTCCCCGAAAAGTGTTTTTATATCCGAGAAAAGTGGTAACTTTGCAATCCAAAGTGTAGATATGTCAAGTTTAGAGACGTTTAAGATCGACTTAAAGAACCTTCCCGAGGGCGAGACCATCATGGAACTTGACCTCGACAATGCGTTCTTTGAGACCATTGACGCGCCCGACGTGCGGAGCGGACAGTTGCACACGCAGCTGACCATCCACCGCCGCGATAACCTCTTTGAACTGCTGTTCCACACCGTCGGCACGGTGACGGTGCCTTGCGACCTTTGTCTCGACAACATGGATCAACCCATAGAGACAACCGACAGGCTTACCGCTCATCTCGGCGAAACCGACTCTGAAGGAGACGAAACCATAATCGTCAGCGAGGAAGAAGGAATACTCGACGTGGCGTGGTTCGTCTACGAGTCCGTAGCGCTCAACATCCCGCTCAGGCATGTGCATGCACCTGGAAAATGCAATCCTGCCATGATGAATATCCTTAAGGAACATTCGGCCGCCCGAAGCGGTGACGAGGATGGAGAGAGCGCTCTGGATTCACGATGGGCGGCTCTGAAAGACTTAAAAATAACAAATTAAAAATTATCATTCAAAATGGCACATCCTAAAAGACGTCAGTCAAAAACACGTACCCTCAAGCGTAGAACACACGACGGAGCTGTAGCTCCCACATTGGCTGTTTGCCCCAACTGCGGCGCTTATTACGTTTACCACACGGTATGCCCCACTTGTGGCTACTATCGTGGAAAGGTCGCTATCGTAAAGGAAGTAGCTGAATAATGGCTAAAATCAACGCGATTATCACCGGCGTTGGCGGCTATGTGCCCGACTATGTGCTCAACAACGAAGAGCTGTCGCGCATGGTAGACACCAGCGACGAGTGGATACAGACGCGTGTGGGCATCAAAGAACGCCGCATCCTCACCGAGGAAGGGCTTGGCACCAGCTACATGGCGCGTAAGGCAGCCAAGCAACTGCTGCAAAAGACGGGCGTGGATCCCGACACCATCGACGCGCTCATCGTCACCACCACTACACCCGACTATAAGTTTCCGTCCACGGCCAGCATCGTGCTGGGCAAGCTGGGACTGAAGAACGCTTTCGCGTTCGACCTCTCGGCGGCGTGCTGCGGATTCCTCTATACGATGGACATGGCGGCCTCGATGATACAAAGCGGTCGCTACAAGAAAGTAATCGTCATAGGAGCCGACAAGATGTCGTCGGTGGTCGATTATACCGACCGTCAGACCTGCGTGCTCTTTGGCGATGGTGCTGGAGCGGTGCTGCTCGAAGCCACAGAGGAAGAAGGTGTAGGCGTTCAGAGCTCGTTCTTCCGTACCGATGGCAAGGGATTGCCTTTCCTTCACTTGAAAGCAGGAGGAAGTGTATGCCCGCCATCCCATTTCACGGTCGACCACCGTCTGCACTATCTCTATCAGGAGGGACGCACGGTGTTCCGTTATGCCGTTACCGACATGAGCGATGATGTGATGGAGGTGATGAGACAGAACAACCTCTCGGCCGATGACGTGGACTGGGTGATACCCCACCAAGCCAACCTGCGCATAGAGGAAGCTGTGGCCAAACGGGCTGAGATTGACCCCTCGAAAGTGCTCATCAATATCGAAAGATACGGCAACACCAGCTCGGCCACCATACCTTTGGCCATGTGGGACTTTGAGCACAAGTTCAAGAAGGGCGACAAGCTCATTCTCACCGCTTTCGGTGCAGGATTCGTGCATGGCGCAGCCTATTACAAATGGGCCTACGACGGTGCAGCCGCAACTGGAAAGAAATAAACGCTATAACTTTAAAGTCACCCTCACGGAAGGCTAACATAAAAAAGTTTCCGCCATTACCTATGTGTTAGGTAATGGCGGAAACTTTTTGCCGTTGGTGTAGCGGCGCAGCGTCGGCCTGTCTCCTTACTGATCCCAATTGTCTACCAGTAAGTCGCGGCGCGCTTCGGATGCAAAAGCACGATCCTCCTCGTTCGACTGGAATTTGCGGTACACAAAGTTCTCGCTGAGATAGTTTTTTCGCACAATCTGATTGGCGGCCAGCTCCTCTGGCTCGCCTTGAAAAAGTATGCGACCTTCGAACAAAAGGTAGGCGCGGTCGATAATCGACAGCGTCTCCTGCACGTTGTGGTCGGTAATAAGAATGCCGATATTGCGGTATTTTAATCTCCACACAATGTGCTGGATATCCTCCACAGCAATGGGGTCGACACCGGCAAACGGCTCGTCGAGCATGATGAATTTCGGGTCGATAGCCAAGCAACGGGCAATCTCTGTGCGCCTGCGCTCACCGCCCGACAGACGGTCGCCCATGTTCTTGCGCACCTTCTGCAGACGGAACTCGGCAATAAGGCTCTCCAGTTTGTCGAGTTGTTGCTGGTGCGTCAGCTTGGTCATTTCAAGTACGGACATAATGTTGTCCTCCACGCTCAACTTGCGGAACACGCTGGCCTCTTGCGGCAGATAGCCTATGCCGGCGCGGGCGCGCTTGTAGACGGGGTAGCCAGTTATCTCCTCATCACCGATGTAGACATGTCCTTCGTTAGGAATGACCAGTCCTGTGGTCATATAGAATGATGTGGTCTTTCCGGCACCGTTAGGTCCCAACAGTCCTACGATTTCGCCTTGCTTGACATTGATGGTCACGCCGTTGGCCACGGTGCGCTTGCCATACCGTTTCACGAGCCCTTCGGTGTGGAGCATCTTGTGTTTAAGGCACGCGGCGAGTTGCGTCTCCACTTCCTCTGGAGTCATGCGATCCACTTCCGCACGGGTCAGCCGACGATTGTCGGCAGTGTTTGTTGTCTCTGCCATAGCTTTTGATTTGGCTGCAAAAATACGAAAAAAAGAGAGAATATCGTGTGTAAATGCAAAAACTCTTGGCTTGCTTGCAGTTTTTATTCGGATTTTGGTTACTTTTGCATTGATAAAGCAAACGGCATTTTCCGACCGCCTGCAACCTCCACTTTAAAAGACAGCACACATGTTACTCACCAAGTTACTCCGCAAATGGCTTACCACATTTGGCAGCTACCTTATACTGATGGGGCGCTCGTTTTCGCGTCCTGAGCGCATGCGCATGTTCATGAAGCGTTATGTCAAGGAGATGTCGCAGTTGGGAGTCGACTCCATAGGAATAGTGCTGCTTATATCGTTCTTTATCGGTGCGGTCATCTGCATTCAGATGAAGGTGAACATACAGAGCCCCTGGATGCCCCATTGGGTGACAGGCTATGTGACGCGCGAAATCATGTTGCTCGAGTTTTCATCGTCCATCATGTGCTTGATTTTAGCCGGTAAGGTAGGCTCGAACATCGCTTCGGAGATTGGTACGATGCGTGTCACCCAGCAGATCGATGCCCTTGACGTGATGGGGGTCAACTCGGCCAGCCATCTTATCCTTCCCAAGATATTGGGGCTTGTTACGATTATGCCGTTCCTTGTTATCTTCTCGTCGACGATGGGCATATTGGGAGCCTACGCCACAGCTTATATTGGCCACATGATGTCGCCCGAGGATCTCACGGCGGGTATGCATCATGCCTTCAATTCGTGGTTCATGTGGATGAGCATTATCAAGAGTCTGTTTTTCGCTTTTATCATTTCGAGCGTCTCGAGCTATTTCGGCTATACGGTAGAGGGCGGATCTGTGGAGGTGGGCAAGTCGTCGACCGATGCTGTAGTGTGCTCCAGTGTGTTGATATTGTTTTCCGATGTCTTTCTCACCCAGCTGTTGTCCTAATCCGTTCTACCATTCCACCAATTCTCCGTCATTATGATTGAAATCAAGCAACTCACCAAATCGTTCGGCGACAAGACCGTGCTCAAAGGCATTGACGCCGTGTTTGAAACTGGCAAGACCAATCTTATTATCGGCCAAAGCGGATCGGGAAAGACTGTGCTGATGAACGATTTGGTGGGACTCTTGGAGCCCACGTCGGGACAGATACTTTACGACGGGCGTGATTTTGTCAGCATGGGCAAGCGCCAGCGCATCATGCTGCGGCGCGAGATGGGCATGACTTTTCAGGGGTCGGCGTTGTTCGACTCGATGAGTGTGCTGGACAACGTGCGGTTTCCGCTTGATATGTTTTCGTCGATGAGCAGCCGCGAGCGCAACCGCAGGGCGATGGAGTGTATAGAGCGCGTGAATCTGAAGGGGGCAGAGAGCAAGTTCCCCGACGAGATATCGGGTGGTATGCAGAAGCGCGTGGCCATAGCCCGTGCCATTGTGCTCAACCCCAAATACCTTTTTTGCGACGAACCCAATTCGGGTCTTGACCCCAAGACTTCGCTGGTCATAGACCGTCTGCTCTCCGACATTACCCACGAGTATGGCATTACGACGATAATCAACACACACGACATGAATTCCGTGATGGGTATTGGCGAGAAGATAGTGTTTATCTATCAAGGTCATAAGGAGTGGGAAGGCACCAAGGACGAGGTGATGGATTCGCAGAACCAACGGCTCAACGATTTCGTGTTCGCTTCCGATCTGTTCCGAAAGGTGCGCAAGGCAGAGCGCGAGGAATGAACGGGCTGTTGACGGCAATGAGTGCAGACCATAAAACAGGCGGACGCTTTTGGAAATTCCAAAAGCGTCCGCCTGTCGGTTATCGCATATACCACACGCCGCGTTGCTCTACCATGGGAACAGCCACCTGTTCGGTTGCACTGTCGCCGTAGGCCAAGCCTAGGAAGACGGTTGCCACGTGGTGTGCCGTGTCGGCTATGGCGTCTACAATGTGTACTTTTTTAATGCCGCGATGTTCGTCTTCTTGCTTGCCGATGAACATTTTTGCGTTGGCTATAAGTTGGTCGCGGTAGCTCGGCGGAATGGAGTCGGGACGGTAGGTTCCGTTCACGAAACTGTCGTAGTCGCCCTTTAGTAGTTGCTCGTAATAGACCTTTGCAGCCTGCCCGGCCAGTTCTGAGGCGTCGGGATCTGACGTGCCTCCGCAGGCACTCAGCAACCATAAGGGAACAAAGAGTAAAAGAAATCTATTCATGGTTCAAAACACAACATGCCCGCCGTGCAGCCCAACAGCTGTCGGGCGTGGGCGGTTGCTGCTTATTTCTGTCGGATGAAGACGTTGATGGGACATCCGTGGAGCGACCAGTTATCGCGAATCTTGTTCTCAAGGAAACGGCGGTACGGTTCTTTGATGTACTGTGGCAGGTTGGCGTAGAACACGAACGAAGGTATCTGCGTGTTGGGTAACTGCGAGCAGTACTTGATTTTGATATACTTTCCCTTTGTGGAAGGTGGTGGTGTCTGTTCGATGATGGGCAGCATCACCTCGTTGAGTTTGGTTGTTCCGATGCGTATCTCGCGGTTGAGGTAGACTTGCTTGGCCGTTTCGAGCACCTTGAAGATGCGTTGCTTGGTGAGAGCCGACGCGAAGACGATGGGGAAATCGACAAACGGAGCCATGCGGTTGTATATGGCGTTCTTGAACGTGTCGATGACCTTTTGGTCTTTGTCTTCCACAAGGTCCCACTTGTTGACCACTACCACGAGGCTCTTGTTGTTCTTCTGTATAAGCTGGAAGATGTTCATGTCTTGCGCTTCGATACCTCGCGTGGCATCGATCATTAGTATACAAACGTCGCTGTTTTCAATCGATCGGATGCTGCGCATGACGCTGTAAAACTCCAGGTCTTCGGTTACTTTGTTCTTTTTGCGGATGCCTGCAGTGTCGACAAGGTAGAAGTCGAATCCGAACTTGTTGAAACGGGTGTAGATGCTGTCGCGTGTGGTGCCGGCAATCTCGGTCACGATGTTACGGTCTTCGCCGATGAAGGCGTTGATGATGCTCGACTTGCCGGCATTGGGGCGTCCCACTACGGCGAAACGTGGTATATCTTCGTCTACCTCCTCCTTGGCTTCCTTGGGTAGCTTGGCTATCACGGTGTCGAGTAAATCGCCCGTGCCGCCACCTGTGGCAGCACTGATGCACTGTGGTTCGCCCAGTCCCAATTTGTAGAATTCGGCGGCAACATACGATTCGCCGCTGTTGTCGACCTTGTTGGCCACAAGTATTACGGGCAGTTTGGCGCGGCGGAGAATGGTTGCCACGTCCTCGTCCCAATCGGTGAGCCCTGTTTCCACGTCGACAAGGAAGAGTACCAGGTCGGCTTCCTCGGTGGCCACCTTGACCTGCTCGCGTATGGCACCCTCGAAGATGTCGTCGGACTTGACTACCCATCCGCCGGTATCGACGATGGAGAATTCCTGTCCGCACCACTGGCATTTGCCGTACTGGCGGTCGCGTGTGGTGCCGGCAGTGTCGCTGACAATGGCCTTGCGGCTCTGCGTCAGTCGGTTGAAAAGTGTGGACTTGCCCACATTGGGTCGTCCTACTATCGCTACTAAGTTTGGCATATTCGTTCTGATTATAGTGTCGTTACCTGTTTGGGCAAGGGCGTTGCGCCGTGTTGCCGTGGGGAATTATTGCGGATTGTAACCGAAATTGTTGAGCTCGCGGTCGGAGTTGCGCCAGTCTTTGTCGACTTTCACAAATATTTCGAGAAATATTTTCTTGTCGAAGAATTTTTCCAGACTCTTTCGTGCCTCCGACGATACTTTCTTCAGTGCCACGCCTTGATGACCGATGATGATACCTTTCTGCGAGTCGCGCTCCACATAGATCACTGCATTGATGCGGATGTGTGTGTCGTCTTCCTTGAACCGCTCCACCACCACCTCTACCGAGTAGGGTATTTCCTTGTCGTAGTAGCGTAGAATCTTTTCGCGGATGATTTCCGAAACAAAGAATTTGGCCGGTTTGTCGGTCAGCTGGTCTTTGTCGAAATAGGCGGGACTTTCGGGCAGCAGCTCGCGTATGCGTTTCATGAGCATGTCGATGCCGAACTTGTTTTTTGCCGAGATGGGAAGGATTTCGGCGTTAGGCAGGAGCTTGCTCCACTTCTCCACCAGCTCGCCCAACTGTTGCGTGGGGGTGGGGGCACCTTTCTTGGGCGTGTCGGAGGTTGTGCCCAGTTCGTCAATCTTGTTGATGAGCAGAATGACCGGAATGGACATTTTGCGCACTTTTTCAAGAAAGTCCATGTTCTTTTCAGGATCCTCCACAACGTCGGTCACATAGAGCAGCGTGTCGGCATCGGCCAGTGCCGACTCGGAGAACTGGAGCATCATCTCCTGCATCTTGTAGTTGGGCTTCAGCACACCGGGCGTGTCGGAAAATACTATTTGCGAGTCGGGTGTGTTGACAATGCCCATGATGCGGTGGCGTGTGGTCTGTGCCTTGAAGGTGGCAATGCTCAGTTTCTCGCCAACGAGCTGGTTCATCAGTGTTGACTTGCCTACGTTGGGGTTGCCTACGATGTTTACAAATCCTGCTTTGTGCATAATAAATAGGTATAACTTTATGCAAAGATACGTCTTTTTGCGCAAATCATCAAGAAAGTGGCAATTTTATTTACTGATGTCAATGGTCGGCCAGCCATGTGGAGCGTAAGCCGTGTCGGGCAACGGGTGTGTCATGGTGGTAGAATTTCTGTTTTTTAATGTCAGCATCCGGCGAAATAGGGCGTTTGGTGCTTTTGGGGGACAAATATTCAAGCAACAAATCAGAATCCCATTCTTTTGTGTTTTATAGTTTGATCCACCATGGTTCAGCGTCTCCACCGTAGCGGTCGGTGCCGAACCGCTGTAAATAATAGCTTAAATCTGAAAAATAATAGCTTAAATTTATTAAATAATAGCTATTATTTTACACATGTTGTTATTGGTTGATTTACAGGTGGTTGCGTTTCGCCGTTTCGTGGGGGTTCAACCGCTGCGCACCTCGGCTGAAATGACGCGGAAAAGGGGATGGGTGGTGGTCGGCGGTCGGGAGGCAGCGAGTGGCAAACCGAGATGAAGCTGTAGATAAAGTCGCGGCCGCCCTTTGAGAAAAAGTATTCCCTAATGGTGCGTATTCTTTGGAAATGCGTATTTTTGCAAGTTCTAAGACATCGGATGGATATAGCCGATGATGTGAAAACAAATAAGCATACCTATGGAATATATGTCACAGGAGGGCTACGACGAGCTTGTGGCCGAGTTGCGCGAACTGGAACAGGTGGAGCTGCCTCGTGTGCGCGACGCTATAGCCGAAGCCCGCGACAAGGGCGATTTGAGCGAAAATTTCGAATACCGTGCCGCCAAGCGCGAGCAGTGGCGGTTGCTGGGGCGCATCCGTTTCAAGCAGAAGGTGCTTGAACATGCCCGTGTTATAGACAAGTCGAGGCTGCAAAGCGATCGTGTGGGGCTGTTGAGCAAGGTCAGGATAACCAATCTGGCCAATAGTCAGAGCATGACCTATATCATCGTCAGTCCGCATGAGGTGAACATCAACGAGGGGAAAATTTCCATCAAGTCGCCCATAGCGCAGGCACTATTGGGCAAGCGCCAGGGCGACGAGGTGTCGGTCAGCGTGCCGGCAGGTGTTATAAATTTGCGTTTGGAAAGCGTCGGGCTCTAATCAAGTCGACAATTTCAGCCATTGGCACCTGAAGCAACGAGAAGGACATCCGAAAAGATTTTTGCAGAAAAATTATCTTTCAGTATTGCTTTTCCGAGATTTTTTGTTATCTTTGTCATAGAATAGGCAGAAAAGCCGATAAGCAATGGCATAGTCTTTGCGGATGGCAATATTAAAGAAAGGTGGAAACTGCAGATTCGTATTATTATTAAAAAGGAAAGATTGACAGATGAACAATGATTTTAGAAAGTATGCCACGAAACATCTTGGCATGAATGGTTTGGTACTCGACGATGTGGTGAAAGCACAGAACCAATACCTCAACCCTTATATTTTGGAAGAGCGCCAGCTTAACGTGACACAGATGGACGTGTTCTCCCGACTGATGATGGATCGCATCATCTTCCTTGGAACAGAAATAGACGACTATACGGCCAATACGCTTCAGGCGCAGCTGCTCTATCTCGACTCGGTAGACAACAGCAAGGACATCTCTATCTACGTGAACTCGCCGGGCGGTGTGGTTACAGCCGGTTTGGGCATCTACGACACCATGCAGTTTATCTCGAGCGACGTGGCCACCATTTGCACCGGCATGGCCGCCTCGATGGCTGCCGTGCTCCTCGTGTCGGGAGCAGAAGGCAAACGCTCGGCTCTTCCGCATAGCCGCGTCATGATACACCAGCCGCTGGGTGGTGTGCAGGGGCAGGCTTCGGATATCGAGATCGAGGCGCGCGAAATCCTGAAGATGAAGAAGGAACTCTATACTATCATATCCAACCACTCGCACCAGCCCTACGATAAAGTGTGGCAGGACAGCGACCGCAACTACTGGATGACCGCCGAGGAAGCCAAGGAATATGGTATGATTGACGCTGTGCTGACAAGAAAGAAGTGAGGCGTAAAGCATGAAAACGACAAAGAAAAAATGCAGCTTCTGCGGAAGAAGTGAGAATGAAGTGCGGTTGCTCATCAACGGGGTCAACGGCTACATCTGTGAGGACTGTGCAGTGCAGGCGTACAACATCGTGAAGAGTACCGGGATGGTGGGTCTTCTTGATGAGGATGAGGACGAAGAGAAAAAACCTGTGGCCTACCAGCCCAAGAAGAAAGTGCCCAAGCCGCGCGAAATAAAGGAGTATCTCGACCAGTATGTCATCGGACAGGACGAAGCCAAACGCACACTGGCCGTGTCGGTCTACAACCACTACAAGCGGTTGCAGCAGCCGGCCGACGAGGATGGTGTGGAGATAGAAAAGAGCAATATCATCATGGTAGGCTCCACCGGAACGGGAAAAACTCTTCTGGCTCGTACCATTGCCAAACTGCTCGACGTGCCGTTCACCATTGTCGATGCCACGGTGTTTACCGAGGCAGGCTACGTGGGTGAGGATGTAGAGAGCATCTTGAGCCGTTTGTTGCAGGTGGCCGATTTCGATGTAGCTGCAGCCGAGCGTGGTATCGTGTTCATCGATGAGCTCGACAAGATAGCTCGCAAGAGCGACAATCCCAGCATCACACGCGATGTCAGCGGCGAGGGCGTGCAGCAGGGCCTGCTGAAATTGCTGGAGGGGACGATGGTCAACGTACCGCCCAAGGGAGGTCGCAAGCATCCCGATCAGGACTACATACACGTGGATACAAAGAACATCCTCTTCATTTGTGGCGGTGCGTTCGATGGTATAGAACGCAAGATAGCACAACGGCTCAACACGCACGTGGTGGGCTACAACTCGGTGCAAACCGTGCGCAACATCGACAAGAGCGACCTGATGAAGTATATCCTCCCGCAAGACCTAAAGTCGTTCGGACTTATACCCGAGCTGATAGGCCGTCTGCCAGTGCTGACACACCTCAATCCGCTCGACCGCGATGCATTGAGACGCATTTTGGTGGAACCGAAAAACTCTATCGTGAAACAGTATGTGAAATTGTTTGAAATGGACAAGATCGCGCTGACGTTTACCGATGAGACGCTCGACTTTATAGTCGACAAGGCGGTGGAGTACAAGTTGGGCGCACGTGGACTGCGGTCTATCGTTGAGGCGGTCATGATGGATGCCATGTTCGACGTGCCCTCGCGTCGCGTAAAGAAGTTCGAAGTGACGCTCGACTATGCCAAGGGACAGCTCGACAAGGCTCACCTGGAGCAAAGCCAAGCGTCTGCTTGACCTAGGTCACCAATACACTACTACCAGCAATGAATGAAAATCTAACCAAACCACTGAAGCGATATTTCGGCTTCGACAAATTCAAGGGAGACCAGGAGGCAGTCATACGCAACTTGATGGACGGCAATGACACCTTCGTTCTCATGCCCACAGGAGGCGGAAAGAGCCTGTGTTACCAGTTGCCGTCGCTCCTCATGGAGGGGACGGCCATTGTGGTGTCGCCTTTGATTGCCTTGATGAAAAATCAGGTTGATGTCATCAATGCATTGTCTGAAAACGATGGTCTGGCCCATTACTTGAACTCGTCGCTCAACAAGGCTGCCGTCAGCCGTGTTGTCAGCGATGTGCAGTCGGGAAAGACCAAACTGCTTTATGTGGCTCCGGAATCGCTGAATAAAGAGGACAATCTTGCATTCCTCGAATCGTTCAGAATATCATTCGTTGCTATCGACGAGGCACACTGTATATCGGAGTGGGGACACGATTTCCGTCCCGAATACCGTAACATACGGCCCACTATCGACAAGATAGCCTGTTTTCTAGGCATCGACAAGATACCAGTCATCGCACTTACGGCGACAGCTACCGATAAGGTGCGGGCCGATATCAAGAAGAGTCTCGGCATTATGGACGCCAAGGAATTCAAAAGCTCGTTCAACCGCCCTAATCTATACTACGAAATAAGGCAGAAGGTGAGCGAGGAAGATACGGACAGCCAGATCATCAGGTTCCTAAGACAGCACGAAGGCAAGTGTGGCATCATCTACTGCCTGTCGCGCAAGAAGGTTGAGGAACTGGCGCAGAAACTGAAACTCAACGGCTTCAAAGCGGCACCCTATCACGCCGGTCTCGATACCGATGTGCGCACACAAACGCAGGACGACTTTATCAAGGAAGATATCGACATCATTGTGGCTACCATCGCTTTTGGTATGGGTATCGACAAACCCGACGTGCGCTTTGTTATCCATTACGACATACCCAAGAGTCTGGAGGGCTACTATCAGGAAACGGGACGGGCCGGACGTGACGGAGGAGAAGGTGTCTGCATTGCCTTCTACTCGCCAAAGGACTTGAAGAAACTCGAAAAGTTTATGGATAGTAAGGGCGAGGCCGAAAAGGAAATAGGCAGACAATTGCTGCAGGAAACAAAAGCCTATGCCGAGTCGTCTATTTGCAGGCGCAAGATGCTGCTCAACTATTTCGGAGAAGACTATCCGCACGACAATTGTGCAAACTGCGACAACTGCAAACACCCCAAACATCCCAAGGATGCACAGGATGCACTGCTTGTGGTACTCAACTGCATAAAGGCGTTGAAGGGAAACTTCGACCAATCCTACCTCATCGACTTTATAAGGGGACGGCGCACAGATAACATCGTGAGGCACGGACACGACCAGTTGCCGGAATTCGGGACTGGCGAGAAAATCAATGAGGAGGATTCCAGTATTTGGAACCCCGTGATACGACAGGCTATGATTTCGCATTTTATACGTAAAGACGTGGAAAACTATGGTCTGCTGAAGCTCACAGGCGAAGGCAAACGGTACATACAAGACCCTGTGCCTTTCAACGTTGTGCCCGATCGCGAATTTGATGAGTGCGAGGAGGGAGCCGATAATGTGTCGAGTGCACTCGACGAAAACCTCTGCAGCCTGTTGCGCACACTTCGTAAGGACGAAGCGCGCAAACTGAACCTGCCGCCTTACGTCATCTTTCAGGACATATCGCTCACCCAAATGGCCACCAACTATCCCTTGACCATGGAAGAACTGCAACAGATACAAGGGGTGGGCCAAGGCAAGGCCAAGAAATACGGAAAGCCTTTTCTGGAACTTATCAAAAAATATTGCGAAGAAAACGATGTGGAACGGGCCGATATCATGCGCGTTATCAGTCTGCCCAACAAGTCGATGAAAAAGCAAAAGATAATAGAACTTATCGACAAGCGGATACCGCTCGATGAAATAGCACGGGCGCAGGGCTATGGATTCGACGATTTGCTCGATGATATCGAAGCCATCGTAAGCAGCGGAATGAAGGTTAACATTGACTATTATCTCAACAACGATGAGGTGATAGACCCTGACGAAATGGCCGACATCTATGACTATTTCCGCGAGAGCGAGAGCGACGACATCGACAAGGCAATTGATGACGTGGACATATACGATGACGAGGACGGACTTACGGCGGAAGAGAAGGTGCGACTGGTCTTTATCAAGTTTTTCTCGGAAGTGGCCAACTGAAAACATTGCGCGCAACGGAACAAGGCTGATTGACTCCGCGTTAAATAGCATTAAACAGAAAAGAAAATAGGCGGTGGCAGCAGCGTAAGTGGAATTTTATTGCTAAATTTGCACGCAATAAATTCCTAAAGTTACATTTATGTCATCATTTGTTGCAGATAAGATTGTAATGGACGGCCTTACTTTCGACGACGTCCTGTTGATTCCCGCTTATTCTGAAGTGTTGCCCAAGGAGGTGACGTTAAAGACACGCTTCTCGCGCCACATCGACTTGAACGTGCCCTTTGTCACGGCAGCCATGGACACAGTGACAGAATCGTCGATGGCCATTGCCATTGCACGTGAGGGAGGCATCGGTGTTATTCACAAAAACATGTCTATCGAGGATCAGGCACGCCAAGTAGCTATCGTTAAGCGCGCTGAGAATGGAATGATCTATGATCCCGTCACCATTCGTCGCGGAAGCACTGTTGCTGATGCTCTCGGCATGATGCACGAATACCACATCGGAGGTATACCTGTCGTCGATGAGGAAAATCATTTGGTGGGCATCGTAACCAACCGTGACTTGCGATTTGAACGCAACATGGACAAGAAGGTCGATGAGGTGATGACAAGCGAAAACTTGGTGACAACCCATCAAAAAACAGATCTTGCTGCTGCAGCGCAGATACTGCAGGAGAACAAAATCGAAAAATTGCCAGTGGTGGATGCCGGCAATCATCTGGTGGGTCTGATTACTTATAAGGATATAACGAAAGCAAAGGACAAGCCAAATGCCTGCAAGGACGACAAAGGACGACTGCGCGTAGCTGCAGGAGTGGGCGTTACTCGTGATACGCTCGACAGGGCACAGGCACTGGTCGACGCAGGCGTAGATGCCATCGTCATCGATACCGCGCATGGACATTCCGCCGGTGTCGTGGGCAAATTGCACGAAGTGAAAAACGCTTTCCCCAACCTTGATGTTGTAGTTGGTAATATTGCCACGGGCGAGGCTGCAAAATATCTGGTTGACAACGGTGCTGACGCCGTAAAGGTGGGCATCGGCCCTGGCTCCATCTGTACCACACGTGTGGTGGCAGGAGTGGGAGTGCCGCAGTTGAGCGCTGTATATGACGTGTACTCGGCACTGAAGGATACGGATGTGCCACTCATAGCCGATGGCGGATTGCGCTATTCCGGCGACATCGTGAAGGCATTGGCTGCTGGAGGCAGTTGTGTGATGATCGGATCGCTCGTGGCTGGAACGGAGGAAAGCCCAGGTGAAACCATTATCTACAACGGACGTAAATTCAAGAGCTATCGCGGTATGGGATCGCTCGAGGCCATGGGGCAGAAAAACGGATCGAGCGACCGTTATTTCCAAGGCGACACAAGAGACGTGAAGAAACTGGTGCCCGAGGGAATTGCCGGACGAGTGCCTTACAAGGGAACCGTACAGGAGGTTATATACCAACTTATAGGTGGACTGCGTTCAGGTATGGGATATTGTGGTGCCGCTACAATCAGCAATCTCCACAATGCCAAATTCACACGCATCACCAATGCTGGAGTATTAGAGAGCCATCCGCATGACATCACCATCACAAGCGAGGCTCCTAACTATAGTCGGCACGAATAATTAACGTGTTGCATATATGAATTAATACGCTCTCCTTCATCTTGTTAAGGGGTGAGGGAGAGCTTTTTGACATAATCATGAAGAAGAAACTGTTGTTGGGCATCATGCTGTTGCGTGGTACCTTGTCTTTTGCGCAAATTTCCGATCCCGTTATCATGACCATCAACGGAAAGGATATACCACGTTCGGAATTTGAGTATTCATACAATAAGAACAACACCGATGGCGTAATCGACAAGAAAAACGTTAAAGAATACGTCGACCTGTTCATCAATTACAAGTTGAAGGTCGAAGCGGCCAAGGCTGCATGCCTTGACACGATGAAGTCATTCCAAACGGAGTTTGCCGGTTATCGGGATATGCAAATACGCCCAGCCATGATTAATGACGCTGACGTTGAGGCTGAGGCAAGAAAAATCTATACGCAGACACAACAACAGATCGACAACAACGGTGGATTGGTAAAGGTAGCGCATATCTTGCTGCTTGTAGGGCAGAAAGCTTCGGCCGATGAACAGAAGGCAGCCAAGGATCGCATCGATTCCATTTATACTGCGATTAAGACTGGTGCGGATTTTGCCGAGATGGCCAAGAAAAATTCGCAAGACCCAGGGTCTGCGAAGAAAGGAGGCGAGCTGCCTCTTATATGCAAAGGACAAACCTTAAAGGAATTTGAGGAACAAGCCTGGGCTTTGAAGGACGGAGAGATGAGCAAACCGGTGCTTTCTGCAGCGGGATGGCACATCATATTAAAGCAAGGACATCAGAACTTTTATAGTTATGAAAGCCAGCGCGAGGCTATCATGAAGTTTATCGACCAGCGCAACGTACGCGAGCAGATTATCGACCAAAAGCTCGACTCGCTTTCTAAAGAGCAACATACAACTCGCGCGCAGCTCCTAGAGAATAAACTTAAGGAAATGGAAGTGGCTGACCCTACGCTGAAATATCTCATTCAGGAATACCATGACGGATTGCTGCTTTACGAAATCAGCAACCGAACGGTATGGGACAAGGCGCAGAAAGATAAGGAAGGGCTGAAAGCCTTCTTCAAAAAACATAAGAAAGACTACAAGTGGGAGCAACCGCGCTTTAAGGGCATCGCTTACTATACCCGTGAGGTCGCAGATATAAATAATGTAAAGAATGCTGTAAAGAAAGTAGCGTTCGATGAATGGGCTGATGTTCTGCGTAAGACGTTTAACGCTGATTCTGTGTTGCGCATACGAGTGGAGAAAGGTATCTTCAAGAAAGGCGACAATGCTTTGGTTGATCGTGAGGTGTTTGGAGCCGATACATTGGTCAAACCTTTGAAAGACTATCCCAATATGGCCGTCTATGGCAAGGTGCTCAAGGCACCTAAAGAGATGTCAGATGTTAGGGCACTCGTTGTTGCCGACTATCAAGACTCGTTGGAGAAACAATGGGTGGCAGACCTGCGCAAGCAGTTTGTCGTCAAGGTAAACGATGATGTGCTCAATACTGTGAACAAGCATTAATTTATGAAGAAAACAACATATACCATTGCCGGAATGTTGGCTTTTGCGCTGACTGCCATGTCGGAAGTGAGCGTGATGACAAACAAAGAACAGACACAGCCTGGGACATCTGCTGTTGCTGCATTGGCGGACACAACAGTGAAACAGGAAACCGCTATTCCAGAGAGCAGTGTCATAGATGAGGTAATATGGGTCGTGGGCGATGAACCCATTCTGAAGTCGGATGTTGAAGCTATGCGCATGCAAGGTCTTGCTGAAGGTTACACATGGGGCAACGATCCAGAATGTGCTATCCCAGAACAACTGGCAGTACAGAAATTGTTTCTGCATCAAGCGGAAATCGACTCCATTGAAGTGACGGAAAGTGAGATATCCAGTGGCATCGAACAACAGATAAGCCGTTGGATACAAATAGCTGGTTCACAGGAGAAACTCGAAGAATACAAGAAACAGACCATTAAGGAAATGCGTGCCGAAATGCACGATGATTTCAAAAACCAACAGCTTATCGAGAAGATGCGCAAGAAGGTGGTGCAAAATGTAAAGGTTACACCCGCTGATGTGCGTACCTATTTCCGTAATTTGCCAGCCGATAGTGTGCCATTTGTGCCAACTGAGGTGGAGGTTCAAGTGATAGAAAGGCAACCAAAAATCAAGCAGGAGGAAATTAATCGTGTAAAAAACCAGCTCCGCGATTTCACCGAGCGTGTGAACAAGGGCGAATCGTCGTTTGCTGCATTGGCGCGCCTTTATTCGGAAGATCCCGGATCAGCTCGTCAGGGCGGAGAAATGGATTATGTAGGACGTGGTATTCTTGACCCGGCATTCGCAAATGTAGCATTCAACCTTACCGATCCAAACAAGATTTCAAAGATTGTGGAAACGGAGTTTGGATATCATATTATTCAGCTCATTGACAAACGTGGTGACAAGATCAAGGTGCGCCACATTCTTCTTAAACCGAAAGTGTCGCAAGAAGAGATCGAAGAGTCAATCAGCCAGCTCGACTCGGTGGCCACTGATATACGTTTAGGAAAGTTTACCTTTGAGGATGGTGCGACTGTTTTGTCCGACGACAAGAACACAAAGAACAACAAAGGGTTGATGTCTAACTCTACCAACGATGGTATGACTTCACGTTTCCAAATGAAAGATTTACCCACAGAGGTGGCACGTGTTGTGGATACCATGAAGGTAGGCGAAATATCAGCACCATTCGAGATGGTTAGCCGAAGTAACGGAAAGACGGTTGTTGCCATCGTAAAACTAAAATCGCGGGTTGAAGGACACAAGGCTACGATAACCGAAGACTTTCAAGTCATGAAGGATGTGGTGCTTGCAAAGCAACGCGAGAAGGTTCTCAACGAATGGGTGGTGGATAAGATAAAGCACACTTATGTGAAGATGAAGGACCGTTACAAGAATTGCAATTTTGAATACCAAGGTTGGATTAAATGACGGAAATAGAAAGACAGAAATCAAAATATAATGGGCATAGGGTCATCACGACGATGGCTCTATGCTTCTTTGTCATAGGTTCCCTGCAAGCTTTCTTTGCTCCCCGAAAGTCCAAAAAGGTTCCGGTGGACAACAAGGTGTATCTTCTTCATGCCGATGAGCTGCGTTACGATATGACAGGCCCTAATCCTGACGCACAGATTGCCAAAGGCAATGTGGCGTTCAAGCATCAAGGAGCCTATCTTAATTGTGACAGCGCATATTTTTATCAAGGTTCCAATTCGGTAAAAGCTTTCGGGCATGTGCGGTTTCGGCAAGGCGACACATTGTCATTGGTCTGCACTCGTGCATGGTATGATGGTGAGGGGCAGATGATGGAAGCCCGCGAGAATGTAGTGCTTAAACACAGGCAACAGACTCTCTATACCGATAGTTTGAATTACGACCGATTGTATGCTTACGCTTATTTCTTCAATGGCGGAAAGCTGATTGACGGAAAAAGTCAGCTGAGTGCTGACTGGGGCGAGTATCATACCGAGACACGCCACGCCAAGTTCAATTACGATGTGCAACTGCACACGCCAAAGAACCAGGTTTCTACCGATACGCTCTATTACGATACCCGAACTGCACGTGCCCATGTGGTGGGTCCTTACACATCCAATAAGGGACATGGAAAGGTTGGCCCTTCCGTAATTAAAGGTGAATCGGGTATAATTACCACCGAAGATGCTTATTTCAACACCCAAAGCGATCAGGCTGAGATGTACGGCCGCTCGACGGTCGTCAACCAAACGAAGACCATAACGGGTGACACCTTATATTATGACAGCAAGACTGGAAGCAATCGTGGTCTGGGTAATGTGGTTTTTGTGGACAGCAAGAACAAGAATACCTTGACATGTGGCGAGGTGGAGTATAACGAGCAGACTGGAAAAGGCTATGCCACACGCAATGCGCTTGTTATGGATTACTCGCAGCAGGATACGCTCTATATGCACGCCGATACCATGCGGATAGAGACATTCAACATCAATACCGATTCGGTGTACCGGAAGGTACATTGTTATCCACACATGCGAGCTTTCCGCACCGATGTGCAGGCAGTGTGCGACTCGTTGGTGTTCAATTCGCAGGACTCGTGCATGACGATGTATCGCGACCCTATCGTATGGAACGGTTCGCGCCAATTGCTGGGCGAGGTAATCAAGGTCTATATGAACGACTCTACCGTCCGTGAGGCTCATGTTCTCGGTCAGGCTCTGTCAGTAGAGGCAATGGCTGATAGTGTGCATTATAATCAAATATCATCGCGCGACATGTTTGCCTATTTTCTGGATGGTGCCATTCGCCGCAGCGATGCCATTGGAACCGTGAAATCGGTTTATTTTCCCATCGATGACAAAGACAGTACGCTTATTGGCCTGAACTATTTGGAAACCGACACCATGCGTATGTTTCTTTCTCCCGAGCGTAAACTCCATCACATCTGGACCAACAAAGTGCAGGCCACCTTGTATCCGATGACGCAGATTCCGCCTTCCAAGTTGAAACTCGAAGCCTTTGCTTGGTTCGAAGCCATTCGTCCGATAGACAAGGACGATGTTTTCCACTGGCGTGGCAAGGCCAAGGGCACCGAGCTCAAAACGCTGGTGCGCCATGCTGCTCCTCTTCAACAACTTGAATTATGAACTTGCTTTTCCAAACGGCCAAACCGCGCCGCTTTAATCACACGATGGTCTTTTATGATGAGCGTCGTGAGCGTCTGCGGATGATAGAGGCGCGCGCCAAAAGCGAGTTGGGTATGATGCCCGAAGGCCAACGTGATGAGCGTTGCTTGGCCGATCGGCCAATTTTCGTGCGTCGGGTCGGAAAGCGCAAGTCTACTTTGCTCATGTCGTGTTTGGCCGTTGCGGTCTTGTTGCTTACTCTGCTTCTATTGTGTCTCATGCCATGGCTTTGAAGCCGATTCTCTTTTTATTTATGTTTGCAAACAAAATCAGTTATGAGCGATATCATACAATTGCTGCCCGATTCAGTGGCCAATCAGATAGCTGCCGGCGAGGTGATACAACGCCCGGCATCGGTAATTAAGGAATTGGTGGAGAACGCTGTTGATGCTGGGGCAACGCGTATAGATGTATTGGTGGTTGATGCTGGTCGTACCTCCATCCAGGTTATCGACAATGGCAAGGGTATGTCCGAGACCGATGCGCGCCTTTCCTTTGAACGTCATGCTACGTCCAAAATTCGTCAGGCCGACGACTTGTTCAATCTTCATACCATGGGGTTTCGTGGAGAGGCATTGGCCTCGATAGCTGCGGTGGCTCAGGTGGAACTAAAGACGCGGTTGCATGGCGAAGATATCGGCACTCATCTGTCTATTGCGGGTTCGCGCTTTGTGAGCCAAGATGCCTGCGCTTGTCCCGAGGGTTCCAATTTCATGATAGAGAACCTGTTCTATAATGTACCTGCGCGCCGAAAGTTCTTGAAGTCGAATACCACTGAGCTCAACAATATTCTTACAGCCTTTGAACGCATTGCATTGGTCTATCCCAAAATAACGTTCACTTTCAGAAGCAATGGGTCAGAGATGTTCAATCTTCGCGCCGGTGGTTTGCGTCAGCGCATCGTCGATATAATCGGCAAGCGTATCAATCAAGACCTCCTTCCTCTTAATGTGGAGACCTCAGTGTGCGCCATACATGGTTTTGTGGGTAAGCCTGAAAGTGCCCGCAAGAAAGGCGCGCAACAGTATTTCTTTGTCAATGGCCGTTACATGCGGCATCCTTATTTCAACAAGGCCGTCATGTCGGCGTTCGAGCGGCTGGTGCCGCAGGGCGAGCAAGTGCCTTATTTTATTTACTTTGATGTTGATGCCCACGATATAGATGTCAACATCCATCCCACCAAGACCGAAATTAAGTTTGAGAACGAGCAGGCCATTTGGCAAATTCTTTCGGCTACAACCAAAGATGCAGTCGGCATGTTCAGCGATGCCTCCACCATCGAGTTTGATACAGAAGGAAAGCCAGACATACCCTTGTTCGACCCCACCCAGCAAGCTGATCTCCCGAAGGTGGAGATAAATCCGCAGTACAATCCCTTCAACACCACATCGTCGAAACCCGTTTCCCAATCACGTGTGGGTGGTTCACGCGAGCCGGAATTCCATACATCGCGCATTGCTGATCAGTGGCAACAGTTGTATGAAGGTCTTGACAGTCAGCCGGAGCCTTTGTCCGAGTCCTTGTTTGTGGAGCCAGCCGTCCAGTCGCCAGAAACAAATGTGATAGAGGACAAGTCGCCCACGCATTACCAATACAAGGGTCGCTATCTGATGACTGCAGTAAAGTCGGGGCTGATGATAATCGATCAGCACCGTGCTCATGTGCGCATTCTGTTCGAAAAATACCAGCGTCAACTGGCTGCACGCAAGTCGCCTTCCCAAAAACTTCTTTTTCCTGAGACCGTACAACTTACTTCGCGCGAAAGTGTGGTGTTCGAACAGGTTATCGACGAGATGACGGCCATGGGCTTTGACCTGTCCCCCTTGGGCGACAATACCTATTCTGTCAATGCCATTCCCGAAGGCTTGGAGGGCATCGATGTCGTTTCGCTGGTGTGCGACATGGTTGCCAGTGCACAGGAACACGGAGCGTCGGCCTTGCATGAAATCAACGATGCCTTGGCGTTGTCTCTTGCACGTGCGGCCGCCATTCCTTATGGGCAGGTACTGAGCAACGAAGAGATGGAGAATCTTATCAATCAACTTTTTCTCTGCCAGAATGCCAAGTACACTCCCGACGGCAAAAGTGTTCTCTTTATCTTTAAGCAAAAAGACATCGAACAGGCATTTGGTTGAACATGGTGTGGTGCGCACAAAATAATGGATGCTCCTGATCTTGCAGTCCCCATTTTTAACATATCCACATTATTTGCGCAGCTGCAAAAGGCAGAGGAGTCGTTCTAAATAGTTTCAATAATTTTTATTTATAATTTTATTGGAAATAAATGTAATATTCAAAAAAAATCATTAACTTTGCCACCGAATACATATGGCTTATTAAGAACTAATGATATTATTTATTTATTGTTAAACAAATAAGGTTATGAAAAAGTTATTGATTGCTTTGGCATTTGCCGGCCTTTCCATGTCGTCTATGGCACAGGAAACTGCTGACCCTACACTGAAGTACAGTGTTGCCACCAATTCTTTCTGGAGCAATTGGTTTATCCAGGTTGGTGCAGAGTGGAACGCTTGGTATTCAGGCGAGGAGCATGGCCTTGGACTTAGCCATAGTCCTTTCAAGAAATTCCGTTCCAATCCTGGCGCATCCATCGCTATTGGCAAGTGGTTCACTCCGGGCATCGGTCTCCGCACCAAGCTGCAGGGCATTTGGGGCAAGACAGTTACCGACGATGAGAACTTCGGCAACGGCAACAAGTATTGGACGCTGAACGAGCACATCCTCTTCAATGTGAGCAACATGCTCTTTGGTTACAACCCCAACCGTGTATGGAACGTCATTCCGTTTGTCGGTGGAGGTGTTACACGTTCTTGCACTTACAACCGTTACGGCATGGGTCTGAGCGCAGGTTTGCTCAACCAGTTCAACGTTAGCCGTAAGGTAGCCATCAACTTCGAACTTGGTTGGAACCGTTACGAGGGCGATCACGATGGTGTTGACGCTTCTGACGGACAACGCGGTTGGGATAGCCACGATAACCAGCTCTATGCAGAAGTTGGTCTCACATTCAACCTCGGCAAGACCGGTTGGAACAAGGTGCCCGATGTGGATGCCATCAAAGCTCTTTCGCAGAGCCAGATCGATGCGCTCAACGCTCAGCTCAACGACGCCAACGCCGAGAACGCTCGTCTGAAGAACCTGCTGGCCAACCAGAAGCCTGTAGAGAACAAGACCGTCAAGGAGTTTGTCAATACTCCCGTTTCTGTCTTCTTCAACATCAACAAGACCAATATCGCCTCTCAGAAGGACTTGGTCAACATCGAGGCTCTGGCCAAGTACGCCAAGGAAAATGGTGCCAAGCTGAAGGTTGACGGTTACGCTGACAGCGCTACTGGTAACGAGAAGATCAACCAGCGCCTTTCAGAGGGTCGTGCCAACACGGTTGCCGACGAGCTCGTGAAGATGGGTATCGACCGCAGCAATATCACCACACAAGGTCACGGTGGTGTCGACGAGTTGTCGCCTGTTTCATTCAACCGTCGCGCTACTGTTCAGGTGGTCGACTAATCATACGTCAACAAGACATAATTATGGGGCGTCTCTCATCCGGGAGGCGCCCTTTTCATGTTTTCTGAAATAGGATCGCGTTAGGCAGCGGTAATCTGTATGCACGATGTTTCCTCTTTGCTCTAACCTCTGTCTTTATAGGGTAGTCTATAGGGTGTTAGAGACATAGTTGGAATCTGAAGAAGGACAGAAATAGTTTGGAAACTAATGGTGTCCAGTAAAATATTGGTCTAACATAGTAAAACGCTGAATGGATGCTCTTTATAAGGTTTGGGATAACCCGGGGCTTACTTTGCATTGCGTGGCTTGTTATCCATTGCCCCTAAATGGGACGCATATTATAGGATAGGTGCTTGCCACTATTTATCAAGCGCCACCATTCTTTGCCCCTTTAGGGGGGCGAATATTTTAACGTCACAATGAATAATGCGCCTCCTACAGGGGCAATAATCCTGTTGCACGCGAACATAAGTAGGGGTGAACCCCTACGCTTTAATCTGTCGTCCCTACGGGACTTGCAGTTGTAACGTTTTTACCAGACACCAATATTTGGACAATCCAAAATGAATGTTTTTCAAAAAAATACGCTCAAAAATTTGCAGGAAAGAGATAATAGTTGTACCTTTGCACTCGCAAATGAGCAATAAGGGCGTTTAGCTCAGTTGGTTTAGAGCATCTGCCTTACAAGCAGAGGGTCGGCGGTTCGAATCCGTCAACGCCCACCAGGGGTGTATCCTGTAGTTCTTCGGGACTGCAGGATTTTTTTATTAATGGTATCCATAAAATATTGGTCTAACAAAGTAAAGCGCTGACTATGCTATTTATAAGGTTTTGGATACCACAGGGCTTACTTTACTCAAGTTTCTGATTTGGGAATTATGGTTGAAAAATTGTCCCCGAAGGGGGAAAACTCTGCATAACCGCTGGTGACCGAAGGGAACCTGCGGATTTTGTATCGGATTATAGTATCGTCCTCGAAGAGGGCGAACTTTCCTCACAAAGATGCTCCATGAGAGAGTTCGCCCTCTTCGAGGACGTCTCCATAATTACCATTTCAAGTCCGCAGGTTCCGTTCGCTTTGCTCGCTCCACCAGCGGTTATGAAAAGTTTGCCCCCTTCGGGGACATCTGCTAAATGGCAAATCCGAAACTTGGCTTACTTTACATAGCTTGGTTTGTTATCCATTGCCCCTGAAAGGGGCGTATATTATAGGATAGGGGCTTGCCCCTATTTATCAAGCGTCACCATCCTTTGCTCCTGACGGGGGCGTATATTTTAACGTCACAATGAATTATGCGCTCCCTACGGGGACAATAATCCTGTAGCATACGAATACGTAGGGGTGAACCCCTACGCTATAGTCAGTCGTCCCTATGGGACTTGCAGTTGCAACGTTTTTACCGGACACCAATAAATTGAAATTCATCAAGTCATTTATTTTCTGAAAAAACAGACCCCTTTGTGGGTTGTCTTTTAGAGCGCAAACTGTCTTTTTCAGAACGCTGAAGAGGTAGGTTAGTAGCCAAGGAGGTGGGGCGAAACACAAAAAGGGTGCAAAAAGATGTCGAATCACTTCGTGGTGCATTATGTTTCGCAGCGTCATGCAGTAGCTATTGCGTTGCGATTCGACACCTTTGAGGTCTCGATTTGGAATCTATGACGGTTCCTTCTGATTGTGCGGAATTTCATATCTGTGGTATTTTGAATGTAACTTGTTGTATGTCAGCATTCTGTGTGAGCGTTGAAAAATAGCGGTTATTTGAAAGCAAGTGTTGCTTATGTTGCAAATACGCGATTCTACGGCGCATTATTGTCCAAATAATTTGTATCTCATTGCGGGTGCTTTGGCTTATGTGGCAAATGTTATGGTATAAAGCCTTTGGTTGTTCGAACCGTTCGAAATTGTTTTACCGTCACTAAGGATGATAGCGGTCATGCTATCCGACGCGAACAGAGCCTGAGGCTTGTGCCGCTACTATTGGCGTTGCGGTGTTAAAAAATCCGTCAGACATGGTGCTTTTTTGTTGCGTGAATATCCATTGTGTCGAATTTAATTCGTAATTTTGCAACCGTGATAATATAAGGATATGAAACTCGATTTGTTGACAGCAATTTCCCCAGTCGATGGCCGTTACCGAGGAAAGACGGAACCATTGGCAGATTATTTTTCAGAGTATGCGCTTATCAAGTATCGTGTGCGCGTTGAGATAGAGTATTTCATCACGTTGTGTGAACTGCCCCTGCCTCAGCTCGCCTCGTTCGACCATTCGCTTTTCGACCGTCTG
The DNA here is from genome assembly GCA_963656105.1 of Eggerthellaceae bacterium. GTDB lineage: Bacteria > Bacteroidota > Bacteroidia > Bacteroidales > Bacteroidaceae > Prevotella. The sequence goes on along the minus strand of CAVKHW010000005.1, from coordinate 58,913 downwards.
CGTAGCATCTATCGCTCGCTCGACGAAAATGGGGCGCAACATGTGAAAGACATTGAGAAGATAACCAACCACGACGTGAAGGCCGTGGAATATTTCATCAAAGAGGAATTTGACAAGATAGGAGGTCTGGAGCCTTACAAGGAATTTATCCATTTTGGCCTCACCTCGCAGGATATCAACAATACCAGTGTTCCCCTCTCGGTAAAAGAGGCCTTGCAGGATGTGTATTATCCGCAGGTGGAGGAACTCATCGACCAGCTGCAGCAGTATGCTGACGAGTGGAAAGATGTTCCAATGCTGGCCAAGACGCACGGACAGCCCGCATCGCCCACGCGCTTGGGCAAGGAAATCATGGTCTATGTGTACCGTCTTACCGAACAGCTCAACGCGCTGAAAGCTTGCAAAATGACTGCCAAGTTCGGTGGCGCCACCGGCAATTTCAATGCCCACCATGTGGCCTATCCCGACTACGACTGGAAAGCTTTTGCCAACAAGTTCGTAGCAGAGAAACTCGGCTTGCAGCGCGAGCAGTGGACCACGCAAATCAGCAACTACGACTGCCTGGCCGCCGTGTTCGATGCCATGCGCCGCATTAATACCATTATCATAGACCTCGACCGCGACTTCTGGATGTATATCTCCATGGAGTATTTCAAGCAGAAGATCAAAGCCGGTGAGGTTGGGTCGAGCGCCATGCCCCACAAGGTGAACCCCATCGACTACGAGAACAGCGAGGGCAACCTCGGAATGGCCAATGCTGTTCTGCAGTTCCTTGCCGGCAAGTTGCCCGTCAGCCGCTTGCAGCGCGACCTGACCGACTCCACGGTGCTCCGCAATGTCGGTGTTCCTTTCGGACATAGCGTCATAGCCATACAGAGCACCCTCAAGGGATTGCGCAAGCTCATCCTCAACGAGGAAAAAATAAGCGAAGACCTCGACAACACATGGGCGGTAGTGGCCGAAGCCATACAGACCATATTGCGGCGCGAGGGCTATCCGCATCCTTACGAAGCGCTGAAGGCTCTTACTCGCACCAATACGAAGATGACTGAGCAAACCATACACGACTTTGTCGAGACACTCAATGTCAGCGACAGCGTGAAGCAGGAGCTGCGAGCCATCACGCCCCATAATTACACGGGTATGTGATAATCGGAATGGGCAAACTGCAAGGCAGGTCGGTGAGATTTGCCAATCGAAAAGTATTCAGAGAACAATAAATATCATCATTTAGTAAACAAGAATTGAACGGGAGAACACTGCTAACTTACTAATTTCCGCTCTCCCTGTGTGGAGACGGTCGTTTCGGGATAAGGGACGGACATCTTCATGTTCAACCCATTTTGCGGAACAGCCTTGGCCGGGAAGGTCAAACGGCATAGCTCATTGTTCAAGAAAAACAGATTTAGAATCATGTCAGAAGAAATGGAAAACTTGTCTCAGAATTCAGCAGAGACACAGGGACAGGAGAGAGAAGGAGGCCGTGAGGGCTACAATAGACCTTCCGGTTACCCAAGAGATTACCACAATGCTGCGCGCCCACAACGCCCGCGCATCCATACACAACGTGCCTATAGCTCCGACCGTGGCCATGTGCAGAACGAAGCTGGCTTCCGTCCCGAGGGCTTCGGGGCTGGACTGCAAGGCGCTGGCGAACAATCGCGACAGCCTCGTCAAGGCGGCTACCAGCCCCGTCAGGGTGGTTTCCGACCACGTTACAACAATAACCAGGAGGAAGGCGGCTACCAGCCCCGTCAGGGTGGTTACCGTCCGCGCTACAACAATAATCAGGAGGAAGGCGGCTATCAGCCCCGTCAGGGTGGTTACCGTCCACGTTACAACAATAACCAGGAGGAAGGCGGCTACCAGCCCCGTCAGGGTGGTTATCGTCCGCGTTACAACAATCAGGGCGAAGGCGGCTACCAGCCCCGTCAGGGGGGCTTCCGTCCGCGTTACAACAATCAGGGCGATGGTGGCTACCAGCCCCGTCAAGGCGGTTTCCGTCCGCGTTACAACAATCAGGGCGAAGGCGGCTACCAGCCCCGTCAGGGCGGCTATCAATCCCGTCAGGGCGGTTACGACCGTCAGCAGGGCGGCTACGGCTCACGTCCCGGTTATGACCCCAATGCAAAATACAGTTTAAAGAAGCGCATTGAGTACAAGGAAGAGCATATCGACCCCAACGAGCCCATTCGTCTCAACAAGTATTTGGCCAATGCGGGAGTGTGCTCACGCCGCGAAGCTGACGAATATATTCAGGCTGGTGAAGTCACCGTCAACGGACAGGTCGTAACCGAACTTGGCATGAAGGTGAAACGCTCTGATGAGGTGAAATATCAAGATCAAGTGGTTTCGCTGGAGAAAAAGGTATACGTGTTGCTCAACAAACCGAAGGACTATGTCACCACAAGCGATGATCCACAGCAGCGCAAAACGGTTATGGATCTTGTGAAGGACGCTTGTCCGGAGCGCATCTATCCTGTGGGACGTCTCGACCGTAACACTACGGGCGTGTTGTTGCTCACCAACGACGGCGACTTGGCCAGCAAGCTCACTCATCCCAAGTTTTTGAAGAAGAAGGTCTATCATGTGTATCTTGACAAGAACGTAAGCGAGGAAGACTTGCAGAAGATTGCCGAGGGCATAGAGCTGGAGGATGGAGAGGTACATGCCGATGCCATCGAATATGCCGACGACCGCGACAAGAGCCAAGTGGGGATAGAAATTCATAGTGGACGTAACCGCATCGTGCGCCGCATCTTCGAGAAATTGGGCTACCGTGTCGTGAAACTCGATCGCTCGCAGTTTGCCGGATTGACCAAGAAAAACCTACGCCGTGGTGACTGGCGTTTCCTCACCGAGAAAGAGGTGGAAATGCTTCGTAATGGTATGTACGAATAGTAAATAATAGGTATCATGTCTACAAGAACAAAAATCGTCGATGCACTAGCAAGCACCGACTATGGCAAAGAGATTACCGTGAAGGGATGGGTGCGGTCGCACCGTAGTAGCAAGGCTGTCGATTTTATTGCCTTGAACGACGGCTCCACCATAAAGAATATCCAAGTGGTAGTGGATCCTGCCCAGATGAGCGAGGATGAACTAAAAAGCATCACTACCGGAGCTTGCATACGCGCTACCGGATTGTTGGTGGAAAGTCAGGGGAAGGGACAGGCCAGCGAAATACAGGCCAGCGAAATTGAAATCTATGGCATTTGTCCTTCCGATTACCCGATGCAGAAGAAGGGGCAGAGCTTTGAGTATATGCGTCAATATGCTCACATGCGTCTGCGCACCAATACATTTGGTGCCGTGTTCCGCATTCGTCATAACATGGCCATTGCCATCCACAAGTATTTCCACGACCATGGTTTCTTCTATTTCAATGCGCCGCTCATCACAGCAAGCGACTGTGAAGGTGCTGGTGAGATGTTCCAGGTGACTACGCTTGATTTGGATCGTGTAGCCAAGAGTGGAAAGGTGGAGTACGACAAGGACTTCTTCGGCAAGAAGACAAACCTAACAGTATCCGGACAGCTCGAAGGCGAGTTGGGCGCCACGGCTCTGGGTGCTATCTATACTTTCGGCCCCACGTTCCGCGCCGAGAATAGTAACACGCCTCGACACCTCGCCGAATTCTGGATGATAGAACCTGAGGTGGCTTTCATGGATAAAGAGGAATTGATGGATCTCGAGGAGGATTTCATCAAGTATTGCGTGCAGTGGGCTTTAGACAACTGCAAGGATGACCTTGAGTTCCTCAACAAGATGGTTGATAAGACGCTTTTGCAGACGCTGGAGGGTGTGGTTAAGGAGAGCTTTGTGCGCCTTCCCTACACCGAAGGCATCGAAATCCTGAAGAAGGCTGCAGCAGATGGCCACAAGTTCGAGTTCCCCATCACTGGGTGGGGCATGGATCTGGCCAGCGAGCACGAGCGCTTCCTTGTGGAGGAGCATTTCAAGCGTCCAGTTATCATGACTGACTATCCTGCTGAGATAAAGTCGTTCTATATGAAGAAAAACCCCGATGGAAAGACCATGCAGGGTACCGATGTACTCTTCCCTCGCATAGGCGAGATTATTGGAGGATCGGTACGTGAGGAGAGCTATGAGAAATTGCTGGGCGAGATTGAACGTCGCGGCATGCGCGAGCAGACCTACGACTGGTATCTCGATACCCGCAAGTACGGATCGTGCCCGCATGCTGGTTTCGGCTTGGGCTTCGAGCGTCTCATTCTCTTTGTCACGGGCATGCAGAACATACGCGATGTCATACCATTCCCGCGTACGCCGAAGAACGCCGAATTCTAACTTGTCGGCATAAGCTCCATGACCGAGCCTTGCCGCGTATGTATGTCCTTCGGGCATATTCCTGTGCCTAGCATCACATAACAACGGCCGCACGGAGTCTTGACAAGACGCCTTGCGGCCGTTAAGTTTTTTATTGGATTTTTATAGGATACCAATATTTCGCAATTACCTATCCGATTATTTTGCGGATTGCAGACTTGTAACTAACTTTGCAATCTTGTTGCACCCACCGTACCTTTCTACGGCTCATCCATCGAAGGAGGAGCTTGCGTGCGCAATCGATTTCATTCACCATTATGCCAATGCAATCAGCTGAACATCATTTCATTACACCTCATCTAGGGGGGGTAATAATAAAGTTTGTAGTCTTCTAAAACGCATAGTCCGCCGTCTGCGGACACTTGTTGAACACTTTTTCCGCGGAGACTTGGGCGGCCATTGGCGCATGTTGCTCCTGACAATGGGTGTAACGCTCTATCCGATGATTATCAAAATGGATACCAACTGGTATGGCAACCCCATCCGTATGTGCGCCGCGGCCTTCAGCCTGTCTTATTTCTTTACCCTTGCCGGTGCAATAATCCGCAACAAATATGCACGCAACACTCTTTACACTGCGCTGTTTCTTTTCGCGCTCGTACATTGCTTGTTAGATATTGTCAGTCTGAGTGTATTGAACACCCCCTACAGCAATAACATCGCTGCTGCCATTCTTGCTACCAATGCCAGCGAAGCCTCCGAGTTTATCGAAACTTTCTGCAATACAAAAGTTGTCGTGTTTCTGTGCGCCCTACCGCTTTTCTTGGCTATCATCTTATGGATTGGCAGCAAGATGCGCTTCATGTCACCACGCATTGTTCGCCATGCTGGGGTCTTTATCTTTTTAATATGTATGGGCTTCACCACAAAATACGGGCAAAGTTTCTACTGTCACACATCGGTAGATCTTGTGGCATGTCTCACCACCATCCACGAAACGCTCGGCACAAAGATTCACCACACCCATCCCTCCGTAAAGATTACCTCCACAGCCCAACCTCCGCTTGTGATATGGATTATCGGCGAGTCGCTCACGAGCCACCACTGCTCGCTCTATGGTTATGCAACACCTACCAACCCATTACTGCAAAAGAAAGTCAACGAAGGCGACGCATTGCTCTTCACTGGCGTGAAGGCAGCTGAGCTCCACACGCAGCAGGCTTTCCAATTGATGATGGGCACCTTTGCGAAAGGTACGCCCGGCACGAAATGGTATGACGTACCCACTCTGCCCGACATAGCCAAGGCGGCCGGCTACCGCACCCTCTGGATTTCCAACCAAAGTAAAAAGGGACTTTGGGATAATATCGTGTCGCAATATGCCGACCTGTGCGACACAGCCGTATTCATCGGCAACATGTTCAGCGGAACAAACCGATCGACCATCGACGGCGAACTACTGCCTGTGGTCAAGCGCATGCTTGCCCGCCCGTCGGCCAAAGATTTCTATGTCATTCATCTCATGGGCTGCCATGTGAGTTTCGCCATGCGCTACCCCTCCACGTTTGCCTACTTCAAGGAGAGCGACTACACCGACTATCCTGTCAAACAGCGGAAGAAGCGGGCGACCTACGACAATGCCGTGCGCTACAACGACTATATCGTGAGCACCCTCATGGACATGGTACGCCACCGCGAAGCCGTCGTTGTCTACGCCCCCGACCATGGACTCGACGTCTTTGAAAGCGAGCCCAATATCGCTTCTCACGGCAATGCCGACAATCCCGTCAGCAGCAAGGCTGGACACGACATCCCTTTCCTCATCTATACGACTAAGACCTATCGTCAACGCCATCCCGACATCGTGCAGCGTATGAAGGAGAGTGTCAAAAGAATATTCGACATGGAAGATGCCCCCTATCTGATGATGGATCTGATGCAATGCGATTTTGCCTCCGCGCCGGCAGTGGCTCGTAAGTCGCTCATCAGAAAACGACAAGCAGAAACGGCAAAGGAATAATACAAACCTTTGGCGTCCAGAAAAACATAGCAGACTTTGCGCTGCCTCTAATTCTTGAAGCTGTGAACCGGTGCGGGAATGCGTCCGCTGCGGTTAATAAAGTTGGCGCAACTGAAGGCGTTGACAGGCATGATGGGCGCATAGCCAAGCAGACCGCCGAAGTCGACGGTGTCGCCAACTTTCATGCCTATTGCCGGAATGATGCGCACGGCCGTAGTCTTTTGGTTTACCATGCCGATAGCAGCCTCGTCGGCAATGATGCCTGAGATGCTGGTTGCGGGCGTGTCGCCTGGTATCGCTATCATATCGAGACCCACAGAGCAGACGCATGTCATAGCTTCCAGCTTTTCGATGGTTAAGGCTCCGGCTTCCACAGCGTCTATCATGCCTTGGTCTTCGCTGACGGGAATAAATGCACCACTTAGTCCGCCTACATACGACGAGGCCATGATGCCTCCCTTCTTCACTTGATCGTTGAGAAGAGCCAGTGCAGCCGTTGTACCTGGCGCGCCTGGCTGTTCCAGTCCTATCTCTTTCAGAATGTCGGCCACGCTGTCACCGATAGCAGGAGTGGGGGCAAGCGACAGATCAATAATGCCAAACGGAATGTTAAGTCGTCGTGAAGCTTCCTTGGCAACAAGTTGTCCGACACGTGTGATTTTGAAGGCGGTGCGCTTGATGGTCTCGCAAAGAATTTCAAAATTCTTGTCGCGTACAGTTTCAAGTGCGCATTTCACCACGCCAGGTCCGCTTACTCCCACACTGATGACGGCCTCGGCCTCCGACACACCGTGGAAGGCACCTGCCATGAAGGGATTGTCATCGGGAGCATTGCATAGCACCACCAGTTTGGCGCATCCTAACGAATTGCGGTCTTTAGTGGCTTCAGCGGTCTGTTTTACGATTTCGCCCATGAGCTTCACGGCATCCATATTGATGCCAGTCTTTGTGGAACCGATATTTACAGAGCTGCAGATGCGGTCGGTCTCGGCTAAGGCTTGGGGGATGCTGCGGATGAGTAGCTCGTCGCTTCGGCTCATGCCTTTTGAGACTACGGCCGAGTATCCGCCAAGAAAATTCACGTCCAGCTCCTTGGCTGCGCTGTCGAGTGTACGGGCTAAGGCTACGTAGTCGTCGGGTGTTTTGCATGCCGCACCGCCTACCAGTGATATGGGAGTGATGGCTATGCGCTTGTTCACAATAGGAATGCCATATTCTCGCGATATGTCTTGACCCGTCTTTACAAGATTGTGGGCAAGGCGTGTAATCTTGTCGTATATATTTTGGCAGAGCACATCAAGACTTCCGTCGGCACAGTCGAGCAAGTTTATGCCCATGGTAATGGTACGCACGTCGAGGTTTTCCTGCTCTATCATCTGGTTGGTTTCGATAACCTCTGAGATATTGATCATACGGTGTTTTTTAATGGTGAGTTATCTGATAATCCGTTACACGCGGTGCATCATGTCGAAGATGTCTTCACGCTGACATTTTACCTGCACGCCAAGTTCTATACCGATGCTGGCCAATTGGTCTGCCGACTCCTCGAACGAGAGTTTGCTATTGCTGGGGTCTACAATCATCATCATGTTGAAATAGTCCTGCACGATGGTCTGCGAGATGTCGAGAATATTGATATTGTTCTCGGCAAGGAAGGTGCAAACCTTGGCAATGATGCCCACGGTATCTTTGCCCACTACTGTGATAATCGTTCTGTTCATGTGTTTTAGTGTGCTTAACGGCATGTACTGGAATTTCATGCCTATTGGTTTTTATAAAGGGATGTACGGAGAATGGTTATGTATTCCGCGTATGAGTTGGTTGGTTTATGTTGCAAAAGTAGTCTATTCTTTGTGGTTTTCCAAACATTTTATCAAAGAATAATGTTTTTGGCATTATCATTGACAATGATAAAACGAAACGTAGAGATGTAGCATCGGTTGATAATGGGTGAAGACGTAGGTAAATAGGGTGGTGCGGATGGGAGTATTGAGAGTTGACGGAAAATGATATTGACAAAGGGCAAGCATATTTCAGCCGAACGCTGAGATATGCTTGCCCTTCATCATTGATGGTCGGAGCCATAAGCAGTCTACTTGACGTAGCTTGACTGATAGTCGTTGAGCTGTTTCAGATAATAGCTGCGCACATCGTTCCAGTGGTAATAGGGAGCCTGCTCGGTACTGACGGGCAATGTAGCTTCATCCTCATTGAGCAACACCTTTACTAGCACGTTGCTTGCGTTGGGTGCTTGCTTTTTAGGTTTGTAGAACACAAACTGCACGTTGCACCCCATGGGGTAAATCTGATAGTTGTTCCATCCGCGGTCGTCAAGGTTCTCGAGGTCGTCCACGGGCTCGCCATAGTGGTTGAGATTGAGCAGGCACACCAATGGCATTACGCACACCTCATGACCGAAACGCAGTGTAGCGCCGGGATGCGCCTTGGTGATGCAGGTGTCGGCCGTGGCGATGATGTTGCGCAGCAGATTGGCCTGCGTGTACATGCCGGCTCCGTTGTTGGTCTTGTTTGGTCCATAATAGGAGTACCATGCAGCATTCTCTTTCTGCCAGAAATCATAGATTTCGTCTTCGGTGAAGATGTCCCACAAGTTCAGTTGGTGGCGAAGCTCGGTGCTCTGCACGTTGCTGGCCAGTTTGAAAAGATGCCGTGCGAGGCTTCCCGCTTTGATGCTTTTTGCATAATCGGGGTCGGTGAAGAGCACCGTCATGAGATGCTGCCAGTTGTCATGACGTTTGCTGAACTCGTTGTTGGCTTGTGATGTCTCCTGATTGTTGCGCAAACGTGAATATACACTGTGGCTATCGTTCAGATACCACATGTCGTGCTCGCTGGCATCATGGGTGATACGAAGCTTCGGATTCATACTGGCTAACTGCTGCAGCTCGTTCTCCATGGATAGGATGCACCGTATGATGATGGTCGAGCGGGCATCTACGTTTGTCGTTCCCTTAAACACCTCGGGGAAACGCTCATACATACGTTTCGCAATAGCACGGTGCTGCTCGGCTCCGAGCGGTGTCAGTTCGCCGTAGCGCAATTGCGCTTCCTCGCGTATGCGCTCCACCTTGGTCAGCACTTCTTTGCCCTTGACGGTCAACATGCCCAGCGAGTCGGCTTTTAAGAGCATATTGTAGGGTTTGTCGTAGTCGCCGGCATCGATAAGAAACCGCGATCCGTGGCGACCGTAATGGCTGATATAGAACGGCTCGTAGCCACGTGGCGTAGCAGTGAGCGATTTCTGCGGACCGAGATAGGCCACATAGTTACTGCCGGAAAGTTCCACATTCTGGCGGATGTCCTGTCGAGCTTGTTGTGCGCTTGCAGTGATGGTCAGCATGAAGGCCATGGCCATCAATACTGCGTTTCTTTTCTTGGTCATATTTGTTTTCTGTTATAGTTTATCTACGTTCACTTGCGGAGGCTCAGTGATATGCGGTGGCGGCGCAGATCCACCTCGATAACCTTTACCGTGACGTGCTGATGCAGCTTTACCACCTCGTTGGGATCTCTGACAAAGGAGTTGGCCAACTGTGAGATGTGCACCAAGCCATCCTGATGGACGCCCACATCTACAAATGCGCCAAAATTGGTAATGTTGGTCACGATGCCTGGCAGTTCCATGCCCGGAATGAGGTCTTCCAGACTTTTTACTCTGTTGTCGAACTCGAAGGTTTCGGCCTTTCCCCGTGGGTCGCGTCCTGGTTTTTCCAGTTCGGCCATGATGTCCTTGAGTGTAGGAAGTCCCACTTCGTGCGACACGTAGCGTTCCACATTTATTTTTTTGCGTTGCATGGGGTTGTTCATAAGATCCGCGACCGTGCAGCCGCTGTCGTGTGCCATCTGTTGCACGATGGCGTATCGCTCTGGGTGTACGGCGCTGCCGTCGAGCGGATTCTTGGCTCCTGGTATGCGCAGAAATCCTGCACATTGTTGGAAAGCCGCTGCGCCGAGGCGCGGCACCTTAAGCAGTTGGCTGCGCGAGGCGAAAGCTCCATGGTCGCGTCGGTAGTCCACAATGTTCTGCGCGAGCGATGGTCCCAGTCCGCTCACATAGGTCAGGAGGTTCTTGCTGGCTGTGTTGACATCCACTCCGACGGTGTTCACGCATAGTTCCACAGTCTGGTCGAGACTATGCTTGAGTTTTGTTTGGTCCACATCGTGCTGATATTGTCCCACGCCGATGCTCTTCGGGTCGATCTTCACCAGTTCGGCCAAGGGATCCATGAGCCTTCGTCCGATGCTTACGGCACCTCTTACGGTTACATCCTCGTTGGGAAACTCCTGACGTGCCACCTCCGATGCTGAGTAGACGCTGGCTCCGTCTTCGCTGACCACATAGGTGGGTGTGTCGGGTATCATTCTCAATATATCGGCCGTCTCGCGCGATCCTGTTCCGTTTCCGCAAGCGATGGCTTCTACCTGAAAGCGTCGTGCGATAGCGGTGAATCGTTCCAGCGGTTCGACATTGCGCTGAGCGGCTCGTGTGCCGTGGTCGGATCTTACGGCATACACCACGTCGTGGTAGAGCAGATTGCCTTGGGCATCGAGCACAACCACCTTACATCCGGTGCGGATACCCGGATCCACGCCCATCACCCGCTTCTGTCCGAGAGGTGCTGCCAACAACAGTTGTCTGAGGTTCTCCTTGAAAACATGGATGGCTTCGTCGTCGGCTTTTTCCTTGCTTAGGGCTGCAAACTCATTTTCTATCGATGGTTCGACGAGCCGTTTGTAAGCGTCGTCGACGGCTTCGCCCACCAGTGTCTGGCAGGAGCCATAGCCATGCACAAACAGTCGGCGTAGCCGTGCAGTACAATCGTCGTCGTTCACCGATATGCTGACGCGCAGCACACCTTCGGCCTCGCCTCGCCTTATGGCGAGCAAGCGGTGCGATGAGCAGCGGCGCAGTTCCTGGCTGAAATCAAAATAGTCGGCGTATTTCTGCGCTTTCTCCTCGTCTTTCATCTTGGCCACTACCTTCGCGGCGATGACCGCCTCGCGGCGAAACGCGGCACGCACCGTTTGGCGTGTGCGCTCGTCCTCGCTGATGTCCTCGGCAATGATGTCTTTGGCTCCTTTGAGAGCCGCCTCCGCGTCTTTCACATCGCCCTTGACAAAGCGCAGGGCCAGTTGTTCGGGGTTACGTTCGCGCTGGAATCGTATGGCCGTAGCCAACGGTTCGAGCCCCTGCTCGCGCGCAATCTGCGCACGGGTACGCCGCCGTGGCTTGTAGGGCAGGTAGATGTCTTCCAGTTCGGTAGCGTTCCAACAGACGGCTATGCGCTGGCGCAGGTCGTCGGTGAGCTTCCCCTGTGCGTCGATGGTCTTGAGTATGGTGTCCTTGCGTTTCTGCAGTTCGGCCAATTTGCCGTTCAGATCGCTGATGGCAGCCACCTGCACCTCGTCGAGGTTGCCCGTGGCTTCTTTGCGGTAACGGCTGATAAAGGGGATGGTGCATCCGTCGTTGAGCAGTGCCAGTGTGGCATCCACTTGCGTGGCGGCTATTCCCAGTCGGTCGGATATGATAGGTGTGAACAGGTTCATTCTGTTAGATTATAGAAGGTAAAAGGGCGCATTTTCTTTGCGTCATTGGCTTAAGGCCTGACGTGCGGCCTCTATGATAGCGTCGCGTCCGGTTGCAAGATAGTTGTTGTCGAGTCCCATGCGAATGTCGGGTTGTATGCCGTTCTCCGTGCTATGCTTGTCGCGGTCGTACATCGGACAAGCCGAGAAGCGCACGCTCCAGCCGTTGGGCAGTTCGGATGAGAACGGCAGGCCGGCCCCTCCGCCTGTGTAGTCGCCCACGACAACTACGTTCGGACAACACTTCATATATTTCACGAACTCGTTGGCCGCCGAGAACACCTGTCGGTTGGTGAGCACCGCCACTGCCTTTTGCCATCTTACGCCATTCGACGGTTTGAGCCATTGTTCCTCCATGGACGAGAAATCGTTGTGTCCGCGCCCCGTCTTGTGGCGCATATATCCTACCAGCCGTTTTTCGTTGGTGAAGCGTGCGGCCAGTTTTTCGGCTGCTGAGAGCAGTCCGCCGCCATTGTCGCGCAGGTCGATGATGATGGCACGGCACGGCGCAAGGTAGAGCAGGATGTTGTCGAGGTTGCCCGACCCTGCCTCAGTGGCGAACGAGGCGCAGCGCACATAACCGATATTGTCGTCGAGAATGCGGTAGCGCATGTTGCCGGCTATTTTGTAATTGGTGCCCAGATACTTGTTTACCAGTGTGTCGCTGTAGTTGCTGGGATAGTTCTCATGGAACCCCCAGTAACGGGCCATGTCGAACGAGGTGTAGAGGTTGACGTGGCCGTCGCGAAGCTCGGCCAGCATATTGCCCAGCACTTCGAGCAGTTGGCCGTCGGTCATGGTGCCGTCCACCTGTTTGGCGTAGACGGTATGCACCGAATCCCAGTCGATGCCTTTCTCCTGAAAGAAGCAGTAATGCTCGTCCATGATTTTCCACAGGGCTTCGAAATTGCCAGCCTGCGTGTCGTCGTACTGATCCTCGGTTACGCACGAGGCGAACAGGACGGTGCAGGTCAAGAGCCACAGAAGACAACGGTAAGTGGTGATGTGTCGTTTCATAAGGAGCGTGTAAAGATTAAACGGTTGCCGGAGCCGATTGTCAGTATCGCCAGCCCACCATGACGGCGTGGCTGTACTGGTGGTATTTCAGGCCGTTGGCTTGCATCTGCAGGATGTTGCCAAGATAGCCCACGGTCAGGGTGGTGCGGCGTATGCGGAAATCGAGCGTGAGCATTTGGTGGAGCTGCGGCCCGGAAAAAGGCGAGGTGACGACGACATTGTGGTCGTAGTTGCCGCGCGAGAAAATCTCGTAGTAGCTTTGTCCGTAGGCCGGCGAGAAGGCCAGTCCCACCAGCGGCATGGCCGCTGAGTAGGTCAGGGTGAACGGGCGGTGACCCAGATTGAAATCCCACGACAGGCTGGCCGATGGGTCGATTGAGAAAGCAAGGCGTGCCTGGGCTGGATTGTTGGAGTTGCGCGTGTCGTAGGCTCCACCGAGGGTGAAGTCGCCGGCGCCGCCTACCTTCAGCCGCAACCGTTGTGCGGGGAATGTCCAGTTGTAGTGCCACCCGAAGCGCAGGTTGTAGAGGGCTGAGAGCAGCGAATGGCTGTTGCCGCGTGTGCCGGCCACGGCAACCGATGCGTGGTGCGTCAGTTCGCGCGACACGCGGCTGCTGTCGCGTTGGCGGGTTCGTTGGTTGAGGAAACTGATTTCCGTACCGGTGAATTTTTCTTGCGACAGATAGGTGTCGAGCAGGTCGGTGTAGGCCACACCGATGGCGGTAAGCCGCTGTGCCGACAGCGGCGCGACACTCATCACGGCCATTGCGACCAGTAGCAATACTCGTTTAGGCATAGTGCAGCAGGTTGTTAAATGATAGAAATAGGGTTGTGGTGCAGCTCACTTTGTTGTGTCGTCACTGTTGTCGAGGTCGGCAAAGAGGTTGAGCTGTCCCGTCATTTCGTCGATAATCTGCTGTTGGGTCTTGCCGGCATCGGGGTCGAGGTCGACATCGTCTTCGGCCGTCAAGCTGTTGCTGGCAGCAGGGTCGTCGGTCGGCTCCGGGTCGGGCGTGCGCAACGGTTCCAGCTCCTCGATCTTTTCTATCTGCCACGTTGACACACGCTTGCCCTTGGCTTTGCAGCCCTTGACCGATACGAAGCTCTCGGCATCGATTTCGAGCGGTGCACGCATGGCATCGGCACCGCCAAAGGTTACCGACAAGCGTGGGTAGGCTGTGTCGGTGAGCAGAATCAGCTGGTTGTCGGGATTGTCGCCGATATAGTTCACAGGCTTCCGTGCGTCGTCCATAAGGAAGCGTTTCAGGTAGGGGTAGCCGTTGTTGTCGGCATCGAAGAGAACCGCCGTCCACACCTTGTCGGCCTTCCACTTCTCGATGATGCGTATGTTGTCGGGGAAATGGTTGTTGGGGTCGAAGTCGGTGGTGAAATAGTTGCCGTCGCGGAGCACCACGAGGATGCGGTCGCCGTCGTTGAACTCGCCGAGCAACCGTCCGTGCTCTTCGTAGTTGATGCGGTTGACGTCGGGGTCGAACCATACCTTTCGTCCGCCCAGTGTGGAGTGTCCGTGGCTCTTGAGGGTGATGCGGTGCACGCTTTTCTTGGTGAGCAGTATGCCGCGTGCGGCCCGTCCCTTGATCATCACTTCTGAGAAATCTTTCTCGATGAAAATGTTTTGGCGTTTCTTTGTGGTGTCGGGGTCGAGCGTCACCTTGATAATCTCGGCCTCGCCGTTGGGATTGGGCGAGAAATACACCACGCGCGATCCGGCTGTGCCGCGTGTTAGGTCGTACTCGCGGTCGCGTGTCATGCTCGTCACGTTGAAACGTTTCATGTAGCAAGGACCTTTCTTTCCGTCGCGGTACACTACGTTGTAGATGGTGCGTGCGTCGTTTTTCTTGAACACCTGCACCCAGATCACGTTTTTGCCCACAAAGATCTTGTCGGCCACGCGTATCACCTTGTACTTGCCGTCGCGGTAGAAGAGTATGATGTCGTCGAGGTCGGAACAGTTGCACACAAACTCGTCTTTCTTGAGTCCGGTACCCACAAACCCGTCCTGACGGTTGATGTAGAGCTTCTCGTTGGCCTCCACGACCTTGGCAGCCTCTATGGTGTCGAAGCTGCGGATTTCGGTTTGGCGCTGATGGTCGGCTCCGTAGGTCTGGCGCAGGTGGTCGTACCAGGCTATGGTCACGTCGACCATGTGTGCCAGATCGTGGTCGATGCCTTTCACCTCGGCCTTGATCTTGGTGATGAGTTGGTCGGCCTTGTCCTTGTTGTATTTCAGGATGCGCTGCATCTTGATTTCGAGCAGGCGCAGGTAGTCGTCGTCGCGTATGGCGCGCACAAGTCCCTCCTTGAACGGTTCGAACTTTTTGTCGAGGAACTTGATTACGGCCTTTTGGTCGGGAGCTTGCTCGAAGGATTTCTCCTTATACATCCGCTCCTCGATGAAGATGCGTTCGAGCGAGGCGAAGAAGAGTTGCTCCATCAGTTCGTCGCGCCGTATCTGCAGTTCGAGGCGCAGCAGTCCCATGGTGCGGTCCACGCTGTGGCGCAACACTTCGCTGACGGTGAGAAACTGCGGCTTGTTGTCCTCGATGACGCAACAGTTGGGCGAGATGCTTATCTCGCAGTCGGTGAAGGCGTAGAGGGCGTCGATGGTCTTGTCCGACGAGGTGCCGGGCGTGAGCTGCACCTGTATCTCCACGTCGCGGGCGGTAAGGTCGAGCACCTTGCGGGCTTTGATCTTGCCTTTCTCGATGGCCTTGGTGATGGAGTCCTGCAGCGAGTCGGCCGTCTTGGTGTAGGGTATCTCGCGGATGACGAGGGTCTTGCTGTCGAGCTTCTCTATCTTGGCACGTATGCGCACCGTTCCGCCGCGTTGCCCGTCGTTGTATTTCGACACGTCGATGGCTCCGCCCGTGGGGAAATCGGGATAGAGGTGGAATTCCTCGCCGCGGAGGTATTTCACTGCCGCTTCGCATATCTCGTTGAAATTGTGTGGCAGCACGCGGCTCGACAGACCCACGGCAATGCCGTTGGCTCCCTGAGCCAGCAACAACGGGTATTTCACAGGCAGGGTGATAGGCTCCTTGTTGCGGCCGTCGTAACTGAGCTGCCACTCGGTGGTCTTCGGGTTGAACACGGTTTCGAGTGCAAACTTGGAGAGGCGCGCCTCAATGTATCGGGGTGCGGCTGCCGAGTCGCCGGTGAAGATGTTGCCCCAGTTGCCCTGTGTGTCGATGAGCAAGTCTTTTTGGCCCAGCTGCACCAGCGCGTCGTAGATGGATGCATCGCCGTGGGGGTGGAATTTCATGGTTTCGCCCACGATGTTGGCCACCTTGTTGTAGCGGCCGTCGTCCATGCGCTTCATGGTGTGCAGTATGCGGCGCTGCACGGGTTTCAGACCGTCGCCGATGTGGGGCACGGCACGCTCCAGAATGACATACGAGGCATAGTCGAGAAACCAGTTCTTATACATGCCCGACAGGTGGTGCACGGCCGAGGCGTCGAAGCGGTCGGCTGGCTTGTAGTCGCTGTGCGTGTCGGTTGTCAGACCATCGTCGGTCTGTGGGGTATCGTTGTTGTTGATTGTCTTGTCGTCGTCCATAAGTGTTGGTTTGTGGAGCCCATAGGGCTTGTACTTGCAAAGGTACACAAAAAACGCCAAATAGCCTTTTGCATCCGTCATTTTTTGCGTCGGCGGCTCCACCGTTGGGACTGCCGGAGAGGTGGTGGCTGGGAGTGTGGGGGAGTGGGCGAAGCGAAAAACAGGAGGCCAGCGTTGCGGGTTGTAAATTATTATAGTCAAATTTTAACACTTCGCGCAGCTCCCAAATAGCGCGCGGTTGGGCTGTCCGGTAGCCGTTTGCGATGCGGAAAACGGCGTGACGGAACGGTTTCTGATGCCGTTCGGACGACGATATGTGCCTTGTGGTGTTGCGGAAAGTGGCTCGGCGCGGTGCCGCCGACACCCTGTCGCATTGCGATAGGCCGTCTTTCGCAACTCCGTTAGGCACGTTTCGCAAACGCAAAGAATGGCGGGGCAGAAAAATTTCGCGCTAAATGGCAGCAAGTTTCTGAGAATCTGCAAGATACGGAAACAGCCCGAAAACGCGCATATTTGAAGCCAGAAACGGCTGGCGTGGTTTTTGCGCCATTCTGACAAAGCCGTTTGTGCGATTTTTTCCGATTCATCTTGATTTTTCTTTTATTTTAACGCCATTCGCGTCCTATTATCAAAGGAATTTCAGTACCTTTGCAAAATATATATCAACTCATCATTTAGAAGAAAATGGCAGAAGACAATTTCAAAAAGATTGTAAGTCACTGTAAGGAATATGGCTTCGTGTTCCCGAGTTCGGACATTTATCCCGACGGTTTGGCCGCTGTCTACGACTACGGACCCAACGGCGTGGAACTGAAAAACAATATCAAGAAATACTGGTGGGACTCGATGGTTCTGCTCCACAACAACATCATAGGCATCGATGCAGCCATCTTCATGAACCCCACCGTGTGGAAGGCCAGCGGCCACGTGGATGCGTTCAACGACCCTCTCATCGACAACCGCGACTCGAAGAAACGCTACCGCGCCGACGTGCTCATCGAAGACCAGATAGCCAAGTATGAGGAAAAAATCGACAAGGAGGTGAAGAAAGCCGCCAAGCGTTTCGGCGACAGCTTCGATGAGGCTAAGTTCCGCGAGACCAACCCCCGTGTGCTGGAGCACCAGCAGAAGCGCGACGCTTTGCACGAGCGCTACACACAAGCCATGCAAGGTCCCGACCTTGAGGCGCTGAAGCAGATCATTCTCGATGAAGAAATCGTGGATCCCATCAGCGGCACGAAGAACTGGACCGACGTGAGACAGTTCAATCTGATGTTCTCCACCGAGTTCGGATCGAACGCCAACGCCGCCAGCAAGGTCTATCTGCGCCCCGAAACGGCACAGGGTATCTTTGTGAACTTCCTCAACGTGCAGAAGACCACACGGCAGAAACTGCCCTTCGGCATAGCGCAGATCGGCAAGGCTTTCCGCAACGAAATTGTGGCACGCCAGTTTGTGTTCCGCATGCGCGAGTTCGAACAGATGGAGATGCAGTTCTTCTGCCAGCCCGGCACGGAGATGAAATGGTTTGAATACTGGAAGAAAGTGCGGCTGGCTTGGCACGAGGCTCTGGGCATGGGCGACGACAACTACCGTTACCACGACCATGAGAAACTGGCCTTCTACGCCAACGCCGCTACCGACATCGAGTTCAAGATGCCATTCGGCTTCAAAGAGGTGGAGGGCATACACAGCCGCACCAACTACGACCTCTCGCAGCACGAAACGTTCTCGGGCACAAAGATGCGCTACTTTGACCCCGACACCAACGAGAGCTATGTGCCCTACGACGTGGAGACCTCCATCGGCGTGGACCGCATGTTCCTCAGCGTGATGTGTCACGCCTATCAGGAAGAGAAACTTGAGAACGACACATCGCGCGTCGTGCTCAGCCTGCCCGAACCGCTGGCACCCATCAAGTGCGCCGTGCTGCCGCTGGTCAACAAGGACGGACTGCCCGAGAAAGCACAGGAAATCGTGGACGACCTCAAGTTCCATTTCACCACACATATCGAGGCCAAAGACTCCATCGGCAAGCGCTACCGCCGACAGGACGCCATCGGCACACCGTTCTGCGTTACCGTGGACGGACAGACACTGGAGGACAACACCGTCACCCTGCGCTATCGCGACTCCATGCAGCAGGATCGCGTACCTGTGGAAAAACTGCGCGAGATCATCGAAGACCGCGTCAGCATCACTTCTGTGCTGAAGAAACTCGACAAGGCCATCAAGCAGTTTTAAATTCTTGCACACCGAATCCTTTTAACAGGCAGTATGAAAACAAACAAGACAAGCATGGCTACGGCAATCGGAAAATGGACAAAGGTCATCGTAACCTTACCCATCTTCCTTTTCGCCCTTATGTTGCTGCCCGTCTCGTGCTCCGAGGAAACCGACGAGGTGGAGGAATTCCCCAACTGGGAGAAGACCAACACCGACTACTGGAACAAACTCTACGCCGAGACCACACAGCGCATAGCGGCTGGCGACAGTAGCTGGAAGATACTGAAGAAATGGAGCCTGCCCGACACCTTGCACGCCGCCAACACACAATACATCATTGTGCACGTGCTCAACGAAGGCACAGGATCGGGATCGCCGCTCTACACCGACTCCGTACGGGTGCACTACACAGGACACCTCCTGCCCTCCACCTCCTACGAGGAAGGCTACGAGTTCGACTCCTCTTACACCAATGGGGCAACGGCCGAGACCTCCGCACCCGCACAGTTTCTCGTGAGCCAGCTCACCGACGGGTTCGCCACAGCCGTGCAGCACATGCACATCGGCGACAAGTGGCAGGTCTATGTGCCTTCCGATCTGGGCTACGGCTCCACAGGAAGCGGATCCACCATCCCGGGATACTCCGTGTTGGTGTTCGACATCCAACTGGTGTCCTACTATCGTGCAGGAACCGATGTTCCCGATTTCCAAGCCAAGCCATGGCGCTTCGAGTAAACCGAAGACATCCACATTATACTAATAGAGTCGGCGTGCCCACAGCAGGGTGCGCCGATTTGTCGTTTGCAAAGTTTTTACCGTACACCAATAATTGTTTTAGGACTTTTGCCCAAAACAAGATAAAACGATGCGAATACTTCGGGAAAATCCGTATCTTTGCATCCATACACATATAAATTTGCAACAGGTCGTTTGCAACGACTAGGAGATGTTGTGTACCTCAAACAATAAGCACGCCCTACTCAGCCATGAAAGTAAGTTTCTTGCAACGGCTTTTCGATATGGTGGCGCGACGCCGTTGCAGCATCTGCCGGCGCCCCCTCGCCGTGGATGAACAGTGTGTATGCGCCTCGTGCAACCTCGCCCTTCCGCGCACCGACCATCTGCTCCATCCCTACGACAACCCCATGGCACAAGTCTATTGGGGGCGCGTGCGTTGTGTAGGCCGTGCTGCGGCTTTTATCTATCACTATTCGCATGCCGAGTCGGCACGCCCTCTTTATCAGCTCAAGTATTTCTCCCGTCCTGAGGTGGGAGTCTGTCTGGGGCAGCTCTTTGGACGCGAAATGGTGGCGACGGGCTTCACGGAGGGCATCGACCTCATCATCCCCGTGCCGTTGGCATCACGCCGCATCCGCGAGCGAGGCTACAACCAGAGCCTTATGCTGGCGCGCGGTCTGGCTGCCGTCTGCGGCATTGCTGTGGACGAGACAGCATTGGTGCGCACACGGTTTGAGGAAAGTCAGACACGTCGCGACCGCTGGTGCCGCTATGACAATGTGAAGGATGCTTTCGAGCTTCGCTGCGCCGACTGCCTGACGGGCAAGCATGTCCTGCTCGTCGACGATGTGGTCACCACGGGAGCCACCTCTTGCGCTTGCGCCCAAGTGATGGAGCAGGCTCATCCGGCCAGCATCAGTTTTGCTTCTCTGGCGTTTGTCGATCACGACCGTTAAGCCCTAAAGCCCATCCTTCGTTTTGCGTTGTCGGTAGTTTGCCTTACCGGTGCAAGGTCTGCCGCCGATGCCTCGACGACATGGCCGATGCAGAATCGATGAATACTTGTGAGGGCATCAACTAGTTTTTTATCGTCATTAAATAAAAAAATCATTGTTTTGCTTAGTTTTTAGCTCCTCTCAATTGTATAGGTAGTGTATGAAGCAGCAAAAGAACATCGAACAACTGTTTCGCCGGCACTATGAGAAGATGTATCATTTGGCCAAATGCATCCTCTCCGATGCCGACGAGAGTAAGGATGTGGTGAGCGACGTGTTCGCACAGTTGCTGACCGACGATGTGGTCCTGCTGCCTGCGAGCGAAGAGCGATATCTCATGCGGAGTGTGCGCAACCGTTGCCTCAACCTGATAGCCCACAAGGGCGTGAAGGAACGCGTGGTGAAGATGCTCGTGAGCGATGCCGATGTCATTCTCTCCGATGATTCAGATGAACGGCTGGATCGCCTGTCACAGCTCATCCGCCTTCTCGAACCGCCCATCCGCAGGCGCATCTTCAGCCTGCGCTATCTGCAAGAGCTGTCCTATCAGGAGGTGGCCGATGAGGTGGGCGTAAGCAAGGTGACGGTGTTCCGTCATATCTCGCAGGCGCTGGATTGGATTAAACATCAAATGAACCAAGGGTAGGCCATGTAGCCTTTTCTTTTAAAAAGCAAAACAATGACAAACAAAACCAAAGAAGAAAAACAACTGATTTTCTTCGACATGCAGGAACATCCCGAGCGCTATAGCGACGAGCAGATGGAAGCCCTCCTCGCCGACGAGGACACGAAAGAGTTCTTTAGCGACATGGCCATGGCAAGGATGGCTCTACAGAAGACCCGTCCTGACAAGGTGGACGTCGACGAGGCTTGGAGGGACTTTGCCTCGGCCCAGCACCTGTCCGCAGGCCATGCGCAGCGGCCTTTTGGCATGCTCCGCAAGATAGCGGCCTCGGTCATCTGTGTCGTCGGCCTTTCGGCCATCGCCCTGGCCGCCATCCACATAGGCTTGTTCCGCACTTCGCCTGCTGGCGGTGACCGCCAGACGCCCGTGGAGCAGTCGGTGACCCAGTCCGACACGGCCAAGACCGATACCACGCAGACAATGGTGGCGCAGGCCGACAGCCTCAGTCGCAAGCCCGTAGTCTTCGACAATGCCGAACTGGGCACGGTCGTGACGCAACTGGCAGCCTTCTATCATGCGAAGGTGGTCTTTGAGAATGAGGAGGTGCGCCACATCCGCGTGTTCTTCAATTGGGACAAGACGAAGACCCTGAGCCAGAACCTCGACATTCTCAATGCTTTCGAGCGCATACAGATCACGGAAGACCACGGAACGTTAAAGGTGGAATGAGATGATGAAAAGATTTTTCGTTTGCATGGCTTGTCTGTGCTGCCTGACCGTCTCGGCTCAGCGCATCACTCGCCAATACAACAATGTGTCTTTCGCCGCAGTGCTGAAAGACCTGAACACTGCACAACACCAGTATGTCATCAATTTCGTGTACGATGAGTTGGAGGACTTCCGCGTCACCAAGCGCATCCGTAACCTCAGCGTGCCCGACGCCATACGCCAGCTCATCGGCTTCTATCCCATCAAAATGACGCAGATGGACAACGTCCTCGTTGTGGAGTGCACGCAGAAGGCTCACGCAAAGATGATTGGACAAGTGGTGGACGAACGCCAGCACCCCGTCGACTATGCCAACGTGGCTCTGCTCAGCACCGCCGACTCCACCTACATCACTGGTGGCGTGAGCAATGAGAACGGAATGTTTGTTGTACCCTGTGAGGCGAGCAGGGTTATCGTGAAGGTGAGCTGCGTGGGCTACAAGACCATTTACCGCACCTGCGCCACAGGCCGGATCGGAACCATCACGCTACGTGAAAATACCATTCGGCTCAACGGCGTGCAGGTGAAGGCCATGCGACACAACATCAAGATGGGACGGGAAGGCATGGTCGTCGACATACAGAACACTGAATTGAGCCATGTGGGCACGGCCACCGACGTGCTTGGCGAATTGCCGCGTGTCAATGTCGATGCCGACGGAACGGTCAGCGTGTTTGCCAAGGGGCAACCGCTCATTTATGTCAACAACCGGAAGGTGACGGATCTCCAGGAGCTCAAGCGCATCAAGTCGAACAATATCAAGAATGTTGAGGTTATCACCGCGCCAGGCAACCAATACGACGCCACGGTGCAGTCGGTCATACGCATCAAGACCCTCAACAGGCAAGGCGACGGATGGAGCGGTGAGGGCTTTGCCACAGCCTCCTATAATAAGTGGTGGGGATCATCCCAATTGTGGTCGTCTACCTATCGCATCAGGGGTCTTGAGGTGTCGGGCGAGGTGTGGGGCACCACCAGTCCGGTTGGCGAAGACAACTGGTTGAGTAACGACATCAATGGCGCGAAGCACGTCTTTATCAGCCAATATTCACCAATTACCTATCGGTCAAAAGCAGCCGGAGCAGAGGCGAAGGTCAACTATTCTTTTGATGATGACAACGAGATGGGCATCTCCTACAATCAGCAATACAAGGGGACGGGCAATGGGAAGATGATGGCCGGTGGTGGCCAGAATATTAGTGAGGACGGACAGACGGTGGTTCACATCGACGAGGATTGCAGCGTAAACGATTCTAATGATCCTGTCCACGACCTCAATGCCTACTACATCGGCAAACTGGGCAAACTGGCGGTCGATTTCAATGCTACTTGTCTTTGGAAGAATAGCGGCCGTGACATGACGATTGCGGAGAACAGCACCGGTCTTTGGTCGCGCGATGTGCATACCCGCAACCGGCAAAGCAGTCAGATGCAGGCTGGCAAGCTCGTTTTATCCTATCCCTTGTGGAAGGGGACGCTCAGTGGCGGATCGGAGCTGACCTTTTCACAGATAAAGGGGACATACGCCAACGAGGAACAGTATGTGGAGGCTGCCGACACCAAGATCCGCGAACAAAACGTGGCAGGCTTTATGGAGTATGCGCTTCCTTATGGAGATTTCACCTTTCGTGCGAGTGTGAGATATGAGCATGTGAAGACCGATTATTATTCGTTTGGACAATGGGAGAAGGAACCCAGTCGCCGCTATGCCGACTGGTTCCCCATGGCCTCAGTGACGTGGAACAAAGACCGATGGAACTTTAGCCTGGCCTTCACGCGCAAGACCTCGCGTCCCAGCTACACCAGCCTGCGGAGTGAGGTGCAGTATGATAACCGCTACTGCTACGAGGGAGGAAACCCTTATCTGCGGCCGTGCACCATCAGTAACCTCGACCTGAGCGTGGTCTATGGCTGGCTGTCGCTCAATGCGGGTTACAACTACCGTGACAAACCCATCGTATGGGTGGCCACGCTCTATCAAGACCAGGACATCGCCTTCCTGCGCAATGTCAACTTCAAGCGACAGCATGACTATTATGCCTCGGTGGTGGCCTCGCCACGCTTCGGGTGGTATAACCCGATGGTGGAGATTGATCTCAATCAGTCGTTTCTCAGTCTGGACGGCTACGGCATCAGCCTGCCGCCCAACCGGCCAAGCTTCACCTTCCGTCTCAACAACCGCTTCACCATCACGCCCGCACTGCGTGTTTTCCTCAACCTGAAGTATCGCACGGCCAACCACAGCAATCTGCAGCACAACCAGCCCTATGGCCGGGTAGACCTCAAGATCAAGCAGGAGTTGTTCCATGAGACACTGGAGGTCGGCCTGTTTGCCAACGATCTGTTGCGCACCGACAAGGAGAAGTGGACTATGTATGGCGACCACGTCACCATGACCAAGGACTGCTATGGCTATAACCGTTGCATTGGCGTCAGCGTGTCATATAAATTCAATTCCGCCAAGAGTAAATATAAAGGCACGGGAGCGGGCAACACCGAGAAGAACAGGTTGTGACGATTCTTCAGAAACGTGGGGAATATTTCATTCTTTTAGTAAGAAACAGGTCTTGATAAGTCTTTCTTTTAGCAAATAAAACATGAGAGAGTTTGTATATGGCAGATAATCCGTAATTTTACAACAAGACGGACAGCATCCTTACAGAAAGGCTTTTGCCTAAAGCAACATGTGAAAGAGATGATGGTCGCCGACTCTATCAATTTGGTCGACAAAGGTCATGTGGCGGAGATGGTGGCTGACTTGGAACTCATCAAAGTGCCATTTGCCAATGTGTCGGGCAGAAATGTCAAAAAGCATAGGTCGCGAAACAAAATTCTTAGTAACTTTGCGAAATACAATCAACCAAAACAAATCAGCTAACGCATTTCGCTAAATCACCAAGACCTATGAGACACGCCATTCTCTTCAGTATGATATGGGCGGGCGCACAAGCCCTCGCAGGCAATGTGGTCAGCCTCTCGGGTGCATGGAAAGCCACGTTCGATGGTGCCACCCACGCCGTAACGCTGCCCGGCTCGATGCTCACCAACAATCTGGGCGACCTGCCGTCGGTCAGCACCCAGTGGACAGGATCGCTCTACGACTCGTCTTATTATTTCAATCCCTACATGGAAAAGTACCGTCAGGAGAGGAACATGAAGTTCCCATTCTTCCTCACGCCCAACCGCCACTATGTGGGCACAGTGGCCTATAGCCGCACCGTGAAGGTGCCTAAGGCGTGGAAGGGACGTCGTGTGGAACTGTTCTTGGAACGGGCACATATCGAAACAACCGTCACCATTAATGGTAAGACTGTTGGCCATCAGATGAGCCTTAATACCCCCCATGTGTACGACGTGACCGACTATCTCAACTATGGACGCGACAACCAACTGGTCGTCACCATATATAATGGTATAGAGAACGTGTGCGTAGGGCAAGACTCGCACAGCGTGACTGATCAGACTCAAGGTAACTGGAATGGTGTGGTGGGACGTATGGAACTGCGCTGCACTGGTCGCCAGCCCGTGGGCAGTGTGGCTGTATTTCCCGACATACACCAGCAGGTGGCGCGCGTTGTAGTGCCTTCGGCCAAAGGAAAACTGCATTTCACTATCGACGACAAGCCTGTGACGGCCACACGGCAGGATGATTCCACCTATGTGGTGTCGATGGCTGGTGCCCAATTGTGGTCTGAGTTCACGCCACGGCTCTACCATCTTACCGTGGCAACGCACGACGATACAGTGCGCACCACCTTTGGTATGCGCGAGATTACTGTCAAGGGCATGCAAATCTACCTCAACGATAACCCTGTGTGGATACGCGGTACGGTGGGCAATTGCGACTTTCCGCTGACCGGCTTCCCACCTACCGATGTGGAGAGTTGGAAAACTTTGTTCACGAAGTGCAAGCAGTATGGCCTCAACGCCATGCGCTTCCATAGCTATTGTCCGCCCGAGGCAGCATTCGCAGCGGCCGATGAGGTGGGCTTCTACCTCCAGCCTGAGGGACCCAGCTGGCCCAACCACGGCGTGAAGATGAACCGCGGCATGTATATTGATACCTATCTCATGGACGAGACCAAGCGCATGACGGCTGCCTACGGCAATCATCCTTCGTTTGTAATGATGTCGGCTGGCAACGAACCTGCTGGTGACTGGGTGACATGGGGCGACCGGTGGGTGGACTACTGGAAGAAGACAGATTCACGACGCATCTACGCCAGCTTCAACGTGGGCGGCGGATGGGCTTGGGACGGCGGGTCGCAGTATCACGCCAAGGCTGGTGCGCGAGGACTCGACTGGGATCGCCATGCTCCCCAGAGCACCGACGACTATTACGAGCAGCTGCTCTATCCGCGCAACTATAAGGGTGCCGAGCCCAACAACTCGCCCATCATTGCACACGAACAGGGGCAGTGGTGTGCCTTCCCCGACCTTAATGAGCGGTCGCAGTACACGGGTGTTTACAAGGCCTATAATTTCGATATCTTTGCCGATCTTCTGCGCGACCATGGTATGCAGCAGATGGCTTCTAAGTTCCTGCACTCCAGCGGCAAGCTGCAGACCCTCTGCTACAAGTATGAGATAGAGCGCAACCTGCGCACCAAGGACTATGCAGGCTTCATGCTCCTCGCCCTCAACGACTACAGCGGACAGGGAACAGCACTTGTGGGACCGCTCAACGTCTTTTTCCGTGAGAAGGGATATGTAGATAGTACGCAGTGGCGTCAGTTCTGCAACGAGGTAGTAGTCATGGCGGAGTTCCCAAAGTTCGTGTTTACTGCAGGCGAAAAGGCCGAAGTGGCCGTTGATGTCTACAATGCCCTAGGTGGACAACCACTCAAAAATGCACGTTTGTCGTATGCCATATCGCCATCCGCGGCAATAGGCCATGTGCTGACGGCAGACATTCCGGCAGGCAAGAGTCTGAAAGTGGCACGCGTGCCATTGTTCACCGAAGTCACACAACCGGGGAAATACACGCTTACTCTAAATCTTACCGATGGCAAACGTAGCTACACCAATACCTATGACTACTGGGTGTATCCCGCACGGAAAGCCGAGGTTGTCCCTCAGGATATCTACGTAACCGACACGCTTGACCCAAAAGCCGTGCGCACACTTAAGCAAGGAGGAAAGGTGCTCGTTGTCGCTGCAGGAAAAGTGCGCTACGGCAACGATATAAAGCAGCAATACCTGCCCGTCTTTTGGAACACCAGCTGGTTCAAGATGCGCCCTCCACACACCACAGGTGCCTACATAGACTCCAACCATCCGATGTTTCGCGAGTTCCCCACCGACGATTGGTCGAATCTTAATTGGTGGGAACTGCTCAATCGTGCGCAGGTTATGAACTTGTCGGAGTTGCCGAATACCTATCAGTCGCCCGTGCAACCAATCGATACTTGGCATGTCAGCCGCAAGTTGGGTATGGTTGTAGAAGCCAATGTGTTGGGCGGACACTTATTCATGACCACCATGGATATAACCACCAATCTTGATAGCCGTCCTGTGGCACGGCAGATGCGAAAGGCCATCATCGACTATATGCAATCTTCTGATTTCCGTCCGACACTTACACTCGATAGTGAAATCATTACCGATTTCTTTACCAAGACTGCGCCGCCTGTCAATATGTATACGAACGATTCGCCCGATGAGCTGAAACCCAAAATAAAGTAACATTATTTTCTCTTTATTTACTAGTTTGGGTGAAAAATAATAAAAAAAAGAGCGAATATCAAAAATATTATGTACCTTTGCATGCCGTAAAATCGCGCCCGTGGCGAAATTGGTAGACGCGCTAGACTTAGGATCTAGTGTTTTGCGACGTGCAGGTTCGAGTCCTGTCGGGCGCACTTGCAAGCTGAACCCTTACTCTTGGCAACAAGCAGTAGGGGTTCTGCCTTTGGTATAAAATCCTTCAAGGGAATAAAAAATGAAGGTCTGCGCCCCAAATCTCCACAAAAAATCATACCTTTGCCAAAGAAACCTATTACGCTTATGAATATAAAATACGCATTATCTGCATGGGTGCTGTTGTTTGGACTGCAGGCTCAAGCTGACCCCATCAGCCGAAAAGAGGCACGCCAAGTTGCGCAAACGTTTGTCGGCATCGATGATGCCACATCTGATGATGTGGTCAACGCCCCTTACTACATTTTTTCACGTGGTGCTGGAAAAGGTTTTGTTATTGCCAGTGGCGACGATGAAACTGCCCCAATTTTAGGCTACACCGACAAAGGGGATTACGACCCTGCAAACTTGCCAGACGGACTGAAGAACATGCTTTCTGCATGGGCCAAGAAGATTGGCAGCTTGCAACAGGCGCAGAAGGCACGCACGCACAAAGTGGCCAAACGCTCAGTGACTAAGCGCTTGCAGGTGGCAACCTACAAGAGCGCATGGGTCGATGTGCAGCCATTGGTAAAAACTCATTGGAACCAAGGGTATCCCTATAACTTATTTTCGCCAAAACGGGCCGACAACGGTCAGCAGACACTGACTGGTTGCGAAGCTACTGCCGCAGCGCAGATAGTTTACTACTTCCGTAAGGATAACCCCGAAGCCCTGCTCTATGCTACGCCAACCTACAGCGAAAGCTGGTTTAATGCTCCAGTGACCTATTCGCTGCCTGCTGGAACGCCCGTACGCTATGACCTTATGAAGCTTAGCGGAAGCGGAACCTTGCAGCAAGACACTGCCGTAGCTGTGCTGATGTACGCTGTGGGCACATGCGCTCATCTAGGCTATGGCTATCAGGACGGAACAGCAACAGCAGGCAATACAGACAAGATGGGTGAGTCGATTGCCGGACAGTTTAACCTAACCAACAATTATGTGGGCAAGTGGAACTATAGTCAAGAGGCTTGGGAGAATCTTGTCTACTCTAATGTACGTAGCGGTCGGCCGATGCTTTACTCTGGAGCCAATGACTCGCAAGGCGGACATGCCGTGGTGCTCGACGGATATCAAGCCTCGACTGGACTCTACCATTTCAACTTCGGATGGGGTGGTGCGGGCGATGGCTACTACACTGTTGACGATTCTACGGGCATGAACGGCTTCAACAGTGGACAGGCCGCACTTGCCAACATTACGCCCAAACGCCAGAAAATGAGAGGCAAACTGGTGTGTGGAAAAATGTATTATCGAACAGAGGGGAATATTACAGCCATTGTAACTAACCAAGGTACACTCGACTACAAGGGTGTATATGTCTATTGCAGCCATAGCAATACTATGCCTTCACAATCCACAAGTAGCGAGGCTTCCACCTATATCGCGTCGGGCGACAGCGCAACCTTTACCTTTGTTTATCGTCCCACACAAAACAAGAAATTGTATATCTGGCTCACCGATGCTAATAAGAATATTCTCGACACGGCGTCGGTAGATGTCAGTCAAAGTGTGGCCGACCTGCACTTGAACAGTATCAGCGTGGATGCCGGCGTCAAGACTGTTGAACACAATGGGATTGTCTACAGGCAGGTAAACGATAATAGGGCAAATATCGCAGTGACCATCACCAATGGTGAGAATGGTAGCTACTGCCAGCCAATATTCACTTGTCAGATAGACAGTCTAAACAGTGCTACATGCGCGTGGGACAAGTGTGCTACGAAAGCAATGAACAAGTTGACCTTTGAGGTAGGGCAGACACGTGATACAACCTTTACCTTCACTGGTTTGCAGGAGAATAGATACTACCGTGCTATGATTTCCAAGACAGTTAGTGCTGGTCTTCGCTCCGAAATGATTTATGAAACGCCTGATAGCATAGTGTATTTTGTCGTGAAGAAGTCAAACCTTGTTGTAATACCTAATGGACGTACGGCTATGGTAACAGGCGATTGGAACGCAGCTCGTTTTGCAGAGCTTGCCAACGACCCGGTTGTCACAGCTTACGACATGTCAGCCGTGGAACAATTGTCCACCCAACCTGAGGCCGCCAACGAAAATGCCTTATATTTTGCGAATACTCCCATAGAAGGTGCCAAGAATGTTGTAGTAAATGGTGTATGCGACAGTTTGCTAATCCATACTAGTAGCGAGTTCGCTTCTCCCACGGAGTTTACTGCCAATAAGGCTTTACTCGTTCTTGATAGCGCACATGTCGGCCTGTGGGGAGATGTAGTGGTGCCCTTCCGCGCATCGTTGCCCTATGGTATGCAGGGTCGTGTTATTACCGCAGTGAGCCGCATGCGGCTGACCGTTGAAAATGTGCGTGAGGTCGAAGCCATGACTCCCCTGCTTTATCTCACCGACCGCAAGGAACTCCGTTCCATCGAGGGTTTCGATGTCACCATATCGGCCGACACCGTCTGCGCGCAGGTCGATGGCTTATGGAAAGGTTCCACATTGAAAACGACACTCAGTCGTGATGCCAGCCTGTTGGTGACACCCACTTCGGGCATACCAGCTTACTCTCAGTATAGCAAAGGAACTGCCGTGGCTGCTTTCGCCACCCATCTTGATAGTATCTATGCTTCGGGATATCGTATCTTCAATTCGACGGACATCAACGCAGATCGCAACTACATACTCCTCGCTGATACTATAAGCCTCGCCTATCAGGTCATTGACGAATATGGAGAAGGTGCACGTGCCTTCCTTGCTGATAGTCTGAAGAAATGTGAAGACATATTCACCTATTATACTTATACTGGGTCACAATATACCATTATACGGCAGGCGTATACTAATCTTGGAGCTGCCATTCGTGCTTTTTTGGCTGATCCTGTGATTAATGCAATCCGCGAAGTGGAGACGACTCCAGAAATGCTTACCGATGATGCCCCCATAGTCTACTACTCGCTTGATGGTCAGCGTTTGGCAAGCCCACAGCGTGGTATTGTTATTGCGAGAAAAGGACACAAGACGTGGAAGATGGTTGTGAGATAATATTGGGCATTTCAACATTTTTATAGCAACTATAAACTACAGAAAACGGCCGACAGATTAAACTGTCGGCCGTACTGCGTTTATGAAATGTCGGTTTGAAGAAGGTTAAGGTTTTAGGAAAATGTAAAACGGACAGACTTTTTTCTTTCTATTGCACACATAGCATGAATAAAATGACTATCTTTGTAACAAGATAATAAAATGGAGGACTAAAAATGATTTATTCAGTTGCTAACCCTATATACGACTCTGTTTTCAAATTTCTTATGGAAGACGAACGCATAGCCAAAACAGTACTTTCTGCTATGCTGAAAAAGGAAGTGGTGAGTGTGGAAATGCGTCGTCATGAACATCCTAACGTAACCCGGGATAACATTTCCATGTTTCGGATAGATTTTGCTGCAAATATCAAAGAGGATGACGGAACTGTTCATTTGATATTGATAGAATTGCAGAAGACCTGGCTGGATACGGAAACATTACGTTTCCGCCGTTATCTCGCCTTGCAGTACAATGCTGAGGAAAACATGCATAAAGATGGCGACAACAAAGGGTATGCCCTACCAATGGTGGCGGTATACCTATTAGGGCATCGTGTCGGAGAAATCAACAATGCTGTGGTATATGTTGGGCATAAGGCCGTAGATTATGACGGAAACGTTGTGGAACATGGCGACAGCGACCCTTTCATCAATAGTCTGACACACGATAGCATCATAGTGCAGATACCCTTGCTTCATGGAAAGATAAACAATAAACTGGATAAGGTGCTGAGCGTGTTCGACCAAACGCGAAGAGACGTAAAGAACCAACAGATAGTTCGTATTGAAGCCCACAACTATGAAGACGATTCGGAGATGATGTATATACTTCACCGCCTTAGTTTAGCTACGATGAGTGCTGAGGTGCGGCAAGAAATGAACGACGAGGACGAATACTATTCGGTGATAGAAGCTCGTGATACACAGGTGATGAAACTGAATGAGGTTGTTTCTAAACAATATGCGCAGATAAACGAGCAGACAGCGCAGATAAACGAGCAGACAGCGCAGATAAACGAGCAGACAGCACAAATAAACGAGCAGACAGCACAGATAAACGAGCAGACAGCACAGATAAACGAGCAGACAGCACAGATAAGAGCTATGGTGCAGGTTATGCTTAAAAATGGAGTAAGTATTGATGTTATAGCCCAAACCATCCGCAAAAGCGAAGAGGAAATTAAAGCATTGCTTGAAATATAGTAATCTTGTTTTAATTAGTCCTTTGGCCAGATATAGAATAATGAAACAGGTATCGTTGTCAGTCATAGTACCTATCTATAATGTGGAACGTACACTCGTTGCATGTATAGAGAGTGTACTGAACCAAGATGTGGAAGGCATGGAAATGATACTTGTTGACGATGGATCGACCGATGATTCGCCAGCACTTGCTGATGTCTATCGTAATAGCCCCAACATTAGAGTTATCCACAAGACAAACGGCGGGCTTTCGGATGCGCGCAATGAAGGACTTCGCTATGCCAAAGGCCATTATGTAACGTTTGTTGATTCTGACGATTTCTTAATGGTCAATACTTATCCCCCAATCATGGAGATATTGAACCGCCATCCAGAGTATGACATGGTGGAATTCTCGTTTGTGCGCGACACACCTCGCGGACAACTTGTCACGCAGTTACAGGACTGCGAATACCGCGATTTTGCCGCCTATTGGTTGGGCGCACAAGGCTATGCCCATGCCTATGCCTGGAACAAGATTTACCGTCGCCAACTGTTTGAGGATGTTGGGTTTGAAAAGGGACGATTGTTTGAAGATGTCTATGCTATGGCTGACCTATTGCCAAAGGTTACAACATTACGCACTACAGGATGCGGCTTTTATCATTACAATTACAATCCTGTGGGTATAACCGTAAAAGCCGATGCTCATGCTTGGCGTGACCTGCTATTGGGACATATGCGCATCTTGCAACATCATGACTTGACCAATCACCCAGATTTTCCCGTATACTATGCCCAATTGCTCAATATTCAACTTAGTACCTTCGATTGTTCTGCCAAAATGGAAGATATTTGCCTGCCTCAAATGCCTTGTCGTAACACATGGAAACTCCGCTTGCTACAACTTATAGGTATGAAAAATCTCTGTCAATGGCATCGACGTGTCAAGAGATTGTTATAGTCAGCAACCATCCTGACTATACTGGCAGGCATCGGAAGCATGCCATTGTGTACAAATCCATATCCTCTTCTTTGGAAAATCATCGGTATTAGCGACGAAAATATGGTTATGGAATGTCACTTTCTATATTTTCCCCAATCTTCAGAAATCTAACGTATCATTGCAAAGGTAACATTTATGTTTTTCCGATTGAAACAATAGGGTGGGCGTTGTAACCAATGCGCCATATCGTTGTTGTCTATTTTGCACACCTAACATAGATGCAGTAACTATACTGCTATAACAAGAAATGTTGACAAAAACTTTTCGTGTGTAGAAAAAACTTTCCCGCTTTGTCTTTCTGCCGTTAAAATAGAAGATTATGAGGGATATTCTTAATCCTTTGATAATTAGATAGATACAGTCTGGTTGTGAAATACTTATGCGCTTTTTCGATAGCCATGCTTGTGAAAGGTGCCCTATCGTAGGTCGAAAGCACGTCTGCCGCAGAATGATTCTTGTTGAATGGCTCATTCTCCGATGTCGAACCACGCTGCGAAACGCTATCAACCGCAATGCAAATGGCGGCTCATGTGCGCAATTTTTATGAACCACGTTGCTTTCACTGTCTCGAAACTGTCTGTTGTTGTGCTAGAATGAGATCCGTATGGGAACGTTTTTTCAGAATATTCACAACAGAATTTCTGTTGCGTTGTAACCCCGTTTACTTTAGTGTTCTTTTCTGTGTAAATATGATTGCGCACAGCTCCATAGATAAATGGTATAAGTGAAATAAAAACGGAAACATTAAGGATAGTTGAGAAAACAACAAATGTTGCAGTAGGAAGAGAGTTATTGGTCTTTTTTTCGTCCAGTCCACTTGTAGTATACGGCATTTTGTATTAACTTTGTAACACTAAAACCAAAAAACAATGCTTATGATTGACATCCTAAGCCGCTACGACCCGATTACACTCGATGAAATGAGTGGTATACGACTGATGAACCGTACCGACACTAAGTTTGTCACCACCAAGCCTATATTGCGGGAGCTACTGCTGTTGGCTCAGCCCAACTATCGTGTACAGGAAATAGCAGGTGAGCGTATAGCACCTTACTACACAGTCTATTTCGATACTCCCGATTGCATGATGTATCGCAGGCACGAGGCGGGTCATGCCAATCGGCAGAAACTGCGCATCAGGTCGTACGTCAATTCTGGTCTCAATTTCCTCGAAGTGAAAACAAAAAATAACCATGGGAGAACAGGCAAGAAGCGCATATCCATGCTTCATTTTGACCCCAAAAGACCACAGCATGACATTACCTTCCAATCACAGGATACGACATTCCTGCAATACGATGATTTTCTGACCTGCAACCTGCGCTACGACCCATCGTTGCTCACCGAAAAAGTAGAAAACCATTTCAACCGTATCACCTTGGTAAACAAACAGAAAACCGAACGCCTCACCATTGACTTCGACCTTGAGTTTGACAACATTGTCAACGGACAGCACAAGGATATGGGAAATATAGTCATAGTGGAGCTGAAACGTGACGGCCTGCAACCAAGTCCTATTCTTGAGTCGCTAATGCAACTGCGTATCAAGCCCATGGGCTTCAGCAAATATCTCATAGGTTCTGCGCTGACCGATAGCTCGCTCAAGCACAATCGTATCAAGCCCCGACTACGCCAAATAGCCAAGATGATGAAAGAATAATCTCCACCAATACAAATTTATTCTCATAAAACAACCTTTTTAACATGAA
Organism: Eggerthellaceae bacterium; assembly: GCA_963656105.1. Taxonomy (GTDB): domain Bacteria; phylum Bacteroidota; class Bacteroidia; order Bacteroidales; family Bacteroidaceae; genus Prevotella. The sequence goes on along the minus strand of CAVKHW010000005.1, from coordinate 24,204 downwards.
TATCTTAAACCTCAGTTTCTCCCAAGATTTTCCATTAATGATTGTCCGTTTCGTCATACTGATGATTGTTACATGGTGCATCGTTGATAGGCTCTACTATAAGAAATGCCATCGACGCGATTTCTATTTCTCGTTTATGCTCATGAGCGTAGCCATCTTCTTCCTTGTCTATTTCATGATATTTGTGCTCGAAGACCTCAAGGCAAAAACCAGTATCGGCATTGGAATAGGTCTCTTCGGTATATTCTCCATTATGCGATACCGCACTGATGCCATGCCCGTCAGAGAAATGACCTATATGTTTGTCATCATAGCCTTGTCGGTGGTCAACGCTATTGCCAATAGCGTGAGCGTCATCGAACTGATTGCCACGAATCTAATCGTAATATTCTGCATCTGGTTATGTGAAGTGCGACTCAAGCCAGAGCCAGCCAAACTGGTTCAGTACGATCGCATAGACCTCATCACCCCCGACAAACGCAACGAACTGAAAGACGACCTTGTCAAGCGGTTGGGGGTTAACATTCTACGCATAGAAGTGGGAAGCGTCGACTTCCTTCGTGATATGGCTATGCTTAAGGTGTATTACACAGCTGAGGACAACAATGGCGATCTGGACCAAAAACTGCGTCTGACAAGTGAAGACAAAAAGACATTCGCTTCATAAATCAACCCTAACATAAACCAACCAACACCCATAAGCATGAACATAAAAGCACTGAGTGCCATCGTCCTCATGGCGATGCCCCTATTGGTCTCGGCTCAACGACAACCCAAGACAAGTGATGATTTTGGCGTTTGGACAGAAATAGGCGCAGAAAAGAAACTTTCCAAGAAGGCCAGCATAGAACTTGAAGCCGAATACCGGACTTGCGATAACTTGAAACAGAACAGCCGTTGGTCGATAGGTATAGCTGGAGACTATAAGCTCACGAAATGGCTGAAGGCAGCCGCAGGATACACATTCCTTTATAACCATAACGAAAAATACACCTACCATGATGAAGATCCCGAAAAAGCCAATTATGGAAAGGTAAACAAATATGCCTCCTACTGGAGTCCGCGACACCGTTTTAATATTGACCTCGCAGGCAATGTGGGACTTGGCAACTGGAAAATTGATTTGCGCGAACGGTGGCAGTACACTTATCGCCCAGAAAAGACCATTGCCCAACGTTACGACTTTGATGACGATGATTGGGATGGCAAACAAAAAACCTATAGCGGAAAAGGAAAGAGCGTGTTGCGTAGCCGCCTGCAAGTGTCATACGATAAAAAAGGACTTGACGTAGAACCTTATGCCAACGTGGAGCTCTACAACGGATGGAGCGTGGAAAAAGTGCGCTATACTTTGGGACTTGAGTGGAAATTCCTGAAAGGCCAAAAACTTGGCTTCTACTACCGCTATCAAGATAACCGCAAGGACAACGACGACAACGATAGCCGCAATATGCACATTTTGGGACTGAGCTACAAGGTTAAGTTCTGACCCAACCCTTTTGTTGAACGCCCTTTGTATGGTTTGGCTGGTGCTGGTGTCACCTTGCCAAACCATACAAAGGGCGTTGTTGGCCGTATGGCAATCCAACTACGACCGTCAACAACATTTGCCCCGATGTGCCAACAACATTACTTTTGACCGCCAACCTTATAACTTTCGGAAAAAATCATGTAACTTTGCAAACATCAATAAAGGTTTATTCCACGGCATGCCAAACATAGCCTCATACTTCCCCATCACCGACCCCACACTCATATTTTTTGTGGTGCTGTTGATAATCCTCTTTGCCCCCATTATAATGGGAAAACTGCGCATCCCGCACATTATCGGGATGGTCTTGGCAGGGGTGCTCGTTGGTCAGTACGGTCTCAACATACTGGAACGCGATGCATCTTTCGAGTTGTTCGGGCGCGTGGGACTCTACTACATCATGTTTCTCGCATCGTTGGAGATGGACATGGACGGCGTCAAGAAACACAAATACCGCATTGCTGTCTTCGGACTGCTCACATGTCTCATCCCCTTCGTGATGACCTATTTTATGGGCATCAACCTTTTGCGTTATAGTTCTACTGCAGCCTTGCTTCTAGGGTGTATCATGGCTTCCAACACTCTTGTTTCTTACCCCATCGTTTCGCGTTATGGTCTGCAACGCAAACCTAGCGTAACATTGAGCGTAGGCGCCACCATGTTCAGCCTGCTCATATCACTCATCATCGTGGCCGCAGTCGTGGCCGCTCATGACGGCAACGGCACTCCTCTGTTTTGGCTATGGTTCGCCGTAAAGTTTGCTTTATACTGCGGCGGACTCATTTTTGCCATACCTCATCTTGCCCGATGGTTCCTGCGCCGATACAGTGATGCCGTAATGCAATTCATCTTTGTCATGGCCATGCTCTTCCTTTGTGCAGCCTTGGCAGATCTTGTGGGGTTGGAAGGCATATTTGGAGCCTTCTTCGCCGGCATCATCCTCAACCGCTACATACCCCACGTGTCACCCCTCATGAACCGCATCGAGTTCATCGGCAACGCGCTCTTTATTCCCTATTTCCTTATCGGTGTGGGCATGCTCATCAACTTGCGACTTCTTTTTGCTGGCGGCAATATCATCTGGGTGGTGCTTTGCATAGTTGTCTTCGGCACTTTGGGGAAAGCTGTCGCAGCCTATGGAGCCAGCACGATATTCCGAATGCCAGTCTCGTCTGGCCATATGATGTTCGGCCTGACATCGGCACATGCAGCAGGTGCCATCGCCATGGTCATGGTGGGCATGAACCTGAAAACGGACAACGGGCTACCTCTTATCGATGAAGGAATGCTCAATGGTGTGGTAATCATGATTCTTTTCACCTGCGTTATCTCATCGGTAGTGACAGAATGGTCGGCCCAACACATCATCTTGCGCGACAAAGATATGGCGCAGAGCGATGAAACGCACGATGACGAACGCATCGTTGTACCCGTGAAATATCCCGAATATGCCAACCAATTGTTGTCCATGGCCATCATGATGCGCAATCCCAAGCTCAACCGAGGTATCATGGCGCTCAACGTGGTTTACGACGACGAGAACATGCGCATCAATCAGGAACAGGGACGAAGGCTGCTGGAGCAAGCTACACAGTATGCAGCTGGTTCCGATGTGAAATTACAGACACAAGTGCGCATAGCCGCCAATATTGCCAACGGCATCAAACATGCGTTCAAAGAGTTCCAAGCATCAGAAATAATCATTGGAATGCACATGCATGCCAATGTGTCGCCTAAGTTTTGGGGACAGTTTCACCAAAGCCTGTTCAATGGTCTGAACCGACAAATCATCATGGCACGGCTCCATCATCCGTTGGCTACCCTAAGGCGTATAGAAGTAGCCGTACCTTCGCGTGCACAGTACGAGCCTGGCTTCTACCGATGGTTGGAACGTTTGTCGCGGTTGACAGAAAACCTTGAGTGCCGCATTCTTTTCCATGGGCGTGGCGACACCTTGGCTATGATTGGCGAGTTTGTACGCAACCACCATCATGAAATGCGTGCCGAATATCTGCCTATGGACCACTGGAACGAAATGCCAAAGCTGGCAGCCTCCATACAGAGCGACCATCTGTTTGTTGTGGTCACTGCCCGGAAAGGCACCGTTTCGTACAAAAATGCACAAGAGCGGCTTCCCGAAGAAATCACCAAGTATTTCACCGGAAAAAATCTCATGATTATATTTCCCGACCAGTTTGGTGACGATAAGACCACCATGACATTCGCGCAACCGCAGCATACAGAGGAGCAATCGGCTTACAAGGCCGTCAGCAACTGGCTACAACGCCACAGATATTGGTTTAAGAAATAACATGCCGCAGGTGCAATACACCAAACATCTCCGCAAAAGCAAAGACCCGTTCACATGATAGACATTCAAGGAATCACAAAATCTTTCGGTAGCCTACAAGTGCTCAAAGGCATCGACCTGCACATTGGCAAAGGCGAAATAGCATCGATAGTCGGACCTTCGGGTGCCGGCAAGACTACATTGCTCCAAATTATCGGCACGCTCGACCGTCCCGATAGTGGCTCGGTCACCATCAACGGAATTGATGTGTCGCGGTTATCCACCAACAAACTCTCCGATTTCCGCAACCAACACATCGGATTTGTTTTCCAGTTTCACCAGCTCTTGCCTGAGTTCACAGCCTTGGAGAACATCATGCTTCCTTCTTTGATTGCAGGGAAAGGGCGTCGCGAATCCAAGTCAAGGGCTATGGAGCTGCTGCATTTCCTTGGACTTTCCGACAGAGCCAATCACAAACCTAACGAACTATCGGGTGGAGAGAAACAACGTGTGGCCGTGGCACGCGCTTTGGTCAACGCACCAGCTGTCATACTTGCCGATGAGCCGTCGGGTAGTCTCGATACCAAGAACAAAGCCGAACTGCACCAACTATTCTTCGATTTGCGCGACAAGTTTGGACAAACATTTGTTATTGTCACCCACGACGAACAACTGGCGTCCATCACCGACCGCACTATCCACATGAAGGATGGTCTGCTTATACCCGAGGATAACAGTTCCACATTTGCCAACCCTTCAATATCCATGCCATGAAAACTATCAAGATAGGAGACTACAACACACTGTCCATGACCCGGTCTGCCGAACGTCCTAATCCACATGCCTATGGTGGAAAGGAGACATTCGGCATATTCCTCGACGGCGGAGCAGAGGGCGAAATCCTTATGCCGGCCAAATATGTTCCCGAAGGCACTTGCGTGGGTGATACCGTAACATGCTTTGTTTACCTCGACCAGGACGAGCGTCTCATTGCCACCACCGAGCAGCCTCTGGCCAAGGTGGGCGATTTCGCCTATTTGAAATGCACATGGGTCAACGAGTATGGAGCCTTTCTCGACTGGGGAATGATGAAAGATCTGTTCTGTCCTTTCCACGAACAGAAACGGCACATGGAGATTGGCGAGCGTTACATAGTCTATGTCTATATTGATGAGGAGAGTTACCGCATAGTGGCATCGGCCAAAGTAGACAAGTTTCTCAGCCAGCCCAATCCCGAAGAATTTCCAATTGCCGCCCAACACAGCGAAAGTGGCAACTCCAAGGGCGTGGAATCGAGCAATTCCTTGTCGCTTCTGGTTTGGCAAAAGACCGATTTGGGGTTCAAGGTCATCGTTGACAACAAGTATGGTGGCCTGGTATATAAAGACCAAATATTTCAGCCCATCCATACAGGCGACCGCTTGACGGGCTACCTGCTAAATCTTAGGCCTGATGGCAAGATGGATATCAGTCTGCAACTTACAGGCCGCAGGCAGACCATGGATTTTTCCAAATCGTTACTGCAGTGGTTGCATGAACACGGCGGCCATTGTCCTCACAACGACAACAGTGCGCCTGACGACATCAAGCAAACCTTTCAGGTCAGCAAGAAGGTATTCAAACGGGCGGTGGGCGACCTATACAAGAAACGCCTTATCACACTGGACGATGACGGCTTGACGCTTGTGCCAGTCAAGAGCGACCGCTCCAAGCAGTCTCCGCGGCACTGACCAAGGTGTTTCCCAATATCGGTTCATAAACATTGCGGTAACCAATCGGGCTTCGCAGGCTATCGGTTCTTTTGGCCGGCAGTCTGTGAGGCGCTCAGCACCAGGTTGATGTCTTCCCATGTGATGTCGGCGCGGCATGCGTTCTTGATGTCGGTGCGTGTGGTGTCTTTGCCCAGTTGTTCCATGGCATGGCGCACTGCCTTGATTTTTGAGGGGCTGACAATTTGTTCGAGGCGCACCTTGCCATCTCTGATGAGGTGTTCCATGTGGCTCATGATGGTGCTCACAGCCAATCCGCGGGCGGTGGCGATGTCCTGAGGTGTCATGCCTTTGCAGAGCATGGCATAGGTTTCTTGGTAAGTCTGTCCTTTTTGTGGCTTAGGCTTGGTGGCCGTAGGGGCATTCTGTGGGCGTTTGCCTCTATCCGCCTCACTATTCAGGGCATCGGGGAAATCGTCGGCTTTGCGTTTGCGCTGCCTTTTCGGTTGTGTGTTGTCAGGCATCACGATGTCCATGGCATCGAGCATGGTTTCTTGCTTGGCCTGCAGATAACCCGATACGGTGAAGGTCTCGCTAGCCATTTCTTCCAGCAGTTTTGTTTTGGCTAAATACTGCACCATCAGTTCTTTATAGCGTTGGTCCATCAGTTCCAAGGCTTTCTTGTTTTGACTTTTCACCGTCTTTGTCTTTTCCAGCAGTGCGGCGACAATGCCCTTGATCTGCTTTAGAAAATAGTCTTCGCTATGTTGCACCCGTTCCAGAAACACGTCCTTGTGCAACTCGTCTTGCTGCATGCCTCGGATGAGAGTTAGCCATTTGTATGCCACATCCATGACACGTGTCTTCAAGGCTTCGATAGATGTCTTGTGAAAATCGGTCAGTGCGGAGTAGTTGTGGAAGAATTCCACCAGTGTGCGGTTAACCAGTTGTTCGGCATCCCACAGTGCCGAGAAATTGAATATGTCGAGCAGCTGGTAGCGATAGTATTCCTCCTTCAGTGCGGGCAGTATCGCAATGCTCTGTTCGGTAGCCTTTTGCTGATGCGATATGTAGTCGGCCACTCGTTGGTCGTTGATGATGTTGTGCGCATTGATGGGCGAAGCCAGCACCAGTCCTTCCAAACTTTTGCATCGGCTCAGCGCCACGTAGACCTGTCCCGGGGCAAACGACTGTGCGGCATCGATGATGGCACGCTCAAAGGTCAGTCCCTGACTCTTGTGTATGGTGATGGCCCAAGCCAGCCGCAGCGGGTATTGCTTGAACGTTCCCAGCACTTGCGAGTCGATGGTCTTTGTCTGTTCGTTGATGATATACTTGGTGTTTTCCCAAACGTCGCGTTCCACCTTGATGATGCTGTTGTCGCCTGGGCATTTCACTTCTATGCTTTCGTTGTTGATGTTGACCACATGGCCTATGCGTCCGTTGTAATAACGGTGTGCGCCCGATGTGTCGTTCTTCACAAACATCACCTGTGCGCCTTCCTTCAGCACCAGTTGTGCTTCCACAGGGTAGTTGTTCTCGGGAAACTCGCCGCTGATCAGCGCGTCGAACTTATAGCGTTGTCCTGTCAGCTTGAGCAGTGCCGTCTCGTTGTAGTTGTCGGCCAGCCGGTTGTGTGTGGTCAGTCGGATGTATCCGTCGTTGGCTTTGGGAATGAACACGGGCTTGCATCGCTTGTTGAGTTTGGCGATGTCGTCGGTTGTGGGATGGCCGTCGCGTATGTGGTTAAGAATCGTGATGAAAGCATCGTCCTGTTGTCTGAACACATGTGTCAGTTGTATGGTGACATAGCTGATCTGCTGCAGCGCCTTGGAACCGAAGAAATAAGGGGTGTCGTAATAAGTGCTGACTATTTGCTCATCCTTGGGCGTCACTACGGGTGTGAGTTGTTGCAGGTCGCCGATCATCAGCAGTTGCACGCCGCCAAACGGTTTCGTGTGGTCGCGGTAGCGGCGCAACACGAAGTCGATGGCATCGAGCAGGTCGCTTCGCACCATGGATATCTCGTCGATGACCAGCATGTCGAGCGTGCGGATGATGCGGCGTTTGTCCTTGCGAAAGTCGTAGCGGTCGCGGATGGTTGTTCCCGGAATATAGGGCGACAGGGGCAGTTGGAAAAACGAGTGTATGGTCACACCATTGGCGTTGACGGCCGCCACGCCCGTCGGTGCCACCACAATCATTCGCTTGGAGGAGTGCTCCTTCACGGCCTTCAGAAACGTGGTTTTGCCTGTGCCGGCTTTTCCCGTCAGAAAGATGCTGGTTCCCGTGTGTTCCACGAAGTCCCATGCCAGTCGTAGTTCGTTGTTCTGTTGCATATCGCAAATTTACTACATTTATTTTGATAAATTCGGACTGCGAAATGATTAATTTCTTATTTTTGCATCATGGAAATGCACTGTCACCTTGAACTCTATCCCTTTCTTTGCTTGGCCATGGCACTTATGGCCGGCATAGTGGTAGCCGATGGTGTGGGCGAGATGGTGGCCGGCACTTCTTGGTTATGGCTCGCGGTGGTGTCGCTGGTTCTGACCATAGCGTCTTCGTGGCTCCGCGAGGTGCCGCGCGTGTGGGCACAAAGCGCATTGCTGCTGCTTACCACTTTCTTTTTGGGTACCACCTTGCTGAGCCAAAGCCGTAGCCGTCTTCGCGTAAACCTGTCTGCCGACTATGTAGACTATGCTGCCTTGGTGGTATCCGAACCGCAAGTTAAGGGCAAGACCGTGCGCATGGACCTGATGGTCACACATGTGGCCGGCCGTCAGTTGCCGCGTCCGGTCAGTGTCAGGGCTTCGCTATTGCGCGACACCCTGTCTTCTCGTTGGCGCCTACTGCATGTGGGCAGCGGCATCCGCGCCTATTCGGTTGTGGAACCCATCCGTGCCGTCGTGCGTGCCTCACGTTTCGATTATGTCAGGTGGTGCCAGGTGCATGGCTATCAAGCCCAGACATTCATATATTATCGCAATTGGGAACCCGCCGTGCCTGTCTACTCGGTGCTCTCCACGCTGCAGCGTGTCAAGTTGCGCATGCTTATGGTTCGTCAGCGCCTGTTGCAACGCTACCGCGCCTTGGGGCTCGACGACCAGCAATATGCTGTTGTAGCGGCCATGACCCTTGGCGACAAGAGTGCCTTGAGCCAAGCCACGCGCGACACATTTGCCATTACCGGAGCCAGTCACGTGCTGGCTTTGTCGGGGCTTCATCTGGGTGTTGTTTATACCATTCTGACCATCCTCTTCGGCGGTCGCAAGCGTAGCATGTGGGTAGGGCAGATGTTGGTAATGGGCGCCGTGTGGAGCTATGCCGTGTTGACGGGCTTGTCGGCCAGTGTGGTGCGCTCGGCCACCATGCTGACCGTCTGTTCGGCCTGTCTGTTGCTGCGCCGCAACCGCGTTTCCGTCAATACGCTGGCCTTTGCGGCTGTGGTCATGCTCTTAGCCAATCCGCTGAACCTGTGGGATGTAGGCTTCCAATTGTCGTTCTTGGCGGTGTTGGGCATTTTGATCTACGAGCGGCGGTTCTATCACCTGCTGCGTCCTCGTTCCAAACTTTTGCGTTGGGCGTGGTCAATGGTTACTGTGTCGGTAGCGGCGCAGATAGCCACCGCGCCGCTTGTGGCCTATTATTTCGGTCGTTTCTCATGTTATTTCCTGTTCACTAATTTTCTGGCTGTGCCTGCGGCAACCGTCATTCTCTATGGTGCGGTTCTGCTCTTGCTGACCTTTCCTTTTGTGGCCGTCGGACGGATGGTGGCGATGGGGCTGGTGGCCGTTGCCGGTTGTCTCAACGATGCTTTGGCGGCCGTGGCGGCATGGCCTGGTGCCAGTGTGGAAGGCATCCGTCTGTCAGGCATACAGGTGGCGGTGCTTTACGTCATGTTGTTGTCGCTGACCGTGTTGGTGGCTTATGTGGCTCGGTTGCGCCCTCTGCATGCCCTCGACATGTTCAATGGTGCAGGGACAACGAGTGGGCATCGCACCCTGTACGGCGATGCGCTGCCCGACGATGATGCCTCCGATATCTACGAGCCGTAGTCAGAAGTATTGTTGTGGGTAGAACAGGGCTTCCGCCCTAACCGGATGTTGCGCAATCCTACCGGCAAATACATCCTCAACGAGCCTCTTGTAAGACCCAGTGCAGGTGCTTTGATGTTTTCAATCCTTACGATAGAATAGTGCCGCTATTGGCATTGCTCAATGCTTCTGTGGCGAAACGATAGTGGTCGCAAAAAATTTAAGCTATTATTTTGAAAATTTAAGCTATTATTTTCAAAATAATAGCTTAAATTTACCACCTCTTCTATAAGGTTGGTAATGAGAAAGTTACGCGAAGCTGCGTGGAAGGCTGCAAAAGTTGGCAGGAAAGGTTGCGCGCGCCTTCGGCCTGCGTATTGCCCGGCGTCGGTGTCAGAGCGACGGCGAGGCAAGAATGGTACAAACCTTGTCTTGGAAGCGGCGCCCGTTTTTGCCGTGCATCACACCTTGGTTGATGATGGCGAAGCACAGGCGGTGGCCGTTGGCGGCCGTCAGATAACCGCAGAGACTGCTGATGCCCGTCACGGTGCCCGTCTTGGCATGCACATTGCCGCGCGTAAAGGCACCCGTCATGCGCTTGCGCAGGGTACCGTCGCTCCCGGCTATGGGCAGGGCGGGCAACAGGTGGTTGTAGATGTTCTGGTCATGATAAGCGTAGCGCAGCAGTTTCACCTCCAGTTCGGCACTCACATAGTTGTAGAGCGACAGTCCCGACCCGTCGGCAAACTTGTAGCGCGAAGCGTCGAGACCAATCTTGTTGACCAGTTGCTGGATTACCGACCGCGCGCTCTTGGCCGTGGCCGGATGGTTGCCGGTGGAGGCGGCAATTTGGTAGAACATGGATTCGGCGTAGAGATTGTCGCTCTCTTTGAGCATGCGCATGAGCACTTGGTCGATGGTGTGGAAACGCCGCACGATGCAGTTCGACTCTTCAGGCTTCCGCTTCTCGCCCAACGAGCCTGTAAGATAGACGCCCGCGTCGCGCAGAGCCGAGTAGAACTTGGGCATGAACTGGTCTTTGCGCGATAGCAACAAGGGCGACAACGTGGGGTTGTCGTCGTCCCAGCACCATCCCTCGCCGTAGAGATTCTTGTCTTTCATCGACTTGTCGGCATAGATGCTGCCGCGTATGGTGTCGATGCCCAGCTTGCGGATGCCCTCAACAAAAGCTCTGAGGTCATCGTTGTTGAACCGGGGGTCGAAGCCGCCCACGCAGAACACGTCGCCCCGCAGGGTGCAGCTGTCCACCTGTCCAGTGTAGCAGAGGTCGGTCTTGAACTGGTAGCTGCCGCCCAGACGGTTCAGAGCGGTGATGGCCGTGATGACCTTCATGGTCGAGGCTGGGCGCATGAGCTGTCGCTCGTTGTGGCAGAAGATAGCCGAGTCGGCATCGAGGTCGTAGACCATCATGCCCACCTGCGAGGTGCGGAACATGTCGCTTTGCAGCAGTTCGGCAATCTGTGCTTGGGCATTTTGCGGCCAGGGTAGGGTGTCGCTCTTTGCGTTGAGCGTTTCGCTCCACAACGAGTCGGCGGCTATGGTGTCGTTATCCTCGGTAGTCTCGTCTTCGTCGGTGATTTCGGTCTGTGCCTGCAGGGGCAGCGCCAGCCACATCACCACGATCCATAAGTATATCCTAATTGTTTTCATCCTTTCTCTTAATCTGTTGTTTGCGCTCGGCCAGACACTTTACGAAAGCCTGTTCGTTGGTGGGCTGCACCATGAGAATCTTGTTGTCTCGCAAGGCGAGCAGCAGAAAGCGTGTCAAGCCGAATGTGGCGGTGACGGGCCGGTAGCCTACGATGTCGGCCAAGGGTATCTCTTTTCTGCGGGCAAAGCGGCCGTGGCAGACAACAAGCCGGTCGCCGCGGAACACATACTCGGAGTGTAGCGCACGCTCGATGAACACCACGCAGGCCAAAGCCGCGAGCAGTCCCGGCACGGCCCATTTTTGCCAAAACAGCCAAAAGGCTACTGCTGCGAAAAGAATAATCCCGCAGAAGATACCCACAGAAAAACGATGACGAAAAGTGCGATCCATGATTACAATGTGCAAAATTACTAAAAATAGGAGAGTTAAGACGAGATGTGTTGTATATTTTTAGTAATTTTGCATTGATATAACACATTTATTATGACTTATAAGTACGACTTCTTGGTCATAGGAGCCGGTATAGCCGGCATGAGCTACGCCTTGAAAGTGGCCCAAGCAAAAAAGGGAAAAGTATGCATCATCTGCAAGACATCGCTCGACGAGGCCAACACACGCTTTGCGCAAGGAGGCGTGGCGTCGGTGACCAATCTGGAGAAAGACGATTTTGAAAAACATATCCACGACACCATGGTGGCCGGCGACTATATCAGCGATGTGGCAGCCGTGCGTCAGGTGGTGACCAAGGCTCCCGCACAAATCAGCCAGCTGGTGGAGTGGGGCACGCAGTTCGACAGAAAGGCCGACGGCCATTTCGACCTTCACCGCGAAGGCGGCCACTCTGAGTTCCGCATCCTGCACCATGCCGATAACACCGGAGCCGAGATACAGCGTGCGCTGATGGATGCCGTAAGAGCCAATCCCGACATCGATATCAAGGAAAATCACTTTGCAGTGGAGATCATCACCCAGCACCATTTGGGTGCGCGGGTGACGAGGCGCACACCCTACATCTATTGTTATGGAGCCTATGTGCTCAACACCGACAACAGGGTCGACACCTATCTCAGCAAGGTCACGGTGATGTGCACGGGCGGTTGCGGTGCCGTCTACCAGACCACCACCAATCCTGTTGTGGCCACAGGCGACGGCGAAGCCATGGTGTACCGTGCCAAGGGAACGGTGAAGGACATGGAGTTTGTGCAGTTCCACCCCACATCGCTCTATCATCCCGGCGAGACCCACCCCGCATACCTCATTACCGAGGCCATGCGCGGTTATGGCGGCATATTGAAACTGAAAGACGGCACGCCCTTCATGAAACAGTACGACGAGCGCGGGTCGCTGGCACCGCGCGACATAGTGGCGCGTGCCATCGACAAAGAGATGAAGAAGAACGGCGTGGATCATGTATATCTCGACGTTACCCATAAAGACCCGGAGCAAACCAAACTCCACTTCCCCAATATCTACAAGAAATGCCTGTCGATCGGTATCGACATCACCAAAGACATGATACCCGTGCGGCCGGCAGCCCATTATATGTGTGGAGGCATCAAGGTGGATCTCAACGGCTGCTCGAGCATCGATAGGCTCTATGCTTTGGGCGAATGCTCGTGTACCGGACTGCATGGCGGCAACCGTCTGGCCAGCAACTCGCTCATCGAGGCTGTGGTCTATGCCGACGCCGCTGCCAACCATTCGTTGGAACATGTCGACGAGTATGACTTCAACGAACGGGTGCCCGAATGGAACGACGAGGGAACGCTCACCAACGAGGAGCATGTGCTTATCACACAGGCCAACAAGGAAGTGGGCGAGATTATGAGCAACTATGTAGGCATAGTGCGCTCCGACCTCCGACTGAAACGTGCCTGGGATCGCCTCGATCTGCTTTACGAGGAGACGGAGGCTCTCTTCAAACGTGTGAAGATATCGCGCGACCTCTGCGAATTGCGCAACATGATCAACACGGGATACCTCATTACCCGTATGGCCATTGAGCGCAAGGAAAGCCGCGGATTGCACTATACCATCGATTATCCGAAACACGCTTACGACAAGTAAGCCGCACGCCAAGTGGTGTTCGCAATAACCCAAGATGAAAAGGGGTGCAGAACAACGCAACAGGGAGAAGGCAACGATGTAAAAATGACTGCTTCAATATAGGCTTAGGGGGAGATATCCGCGGATATCTCCCCCTAAACCGTTTTCTTTCGGATAGGAAACCTAATGGTTTTCCTCGGCTTTGAGTGCGGTGAGCGCGTTCTCCGCCAGTGCCAGCATCTCGTCTTGTCCGGGATAGACGGCCACGGGAGCCAACCATTCGACGCGCTGCTTGAGCCGCGACACCACATAGTCGGCGTGAGCCATACCGCCTGTGAGGATGATGGCATCGGGCGATCCGCACAGCACAGCGGCCTCCGACACGATGGCTTTGGCCGTATGCCACACCATAGCGTCAACGATGAGGCGAGCATGGTCATCGCCATCGGCAATGCGCTGCACCACCTCCTGCATGTTGTTGGTGCCGAGATGCTCGGTCAGTCCGGCTTGTCCCGCCACCCGTTTCAACAGCTCGGCTTCGGTAAATTTGCCGCTGAAGCAGAGATGGATGAGGGCACCGGCCGGAAGCGACCCGGCACGCTCGGGCGAGAACGGCCCCTCGCCGTCGAGGGCATTGTTGGCATCAATGGCTTGCCCGTGGTCGTGGGCGGCAATCGATATGCCCCCGCCGAGATGACACATGATGAGGCGCAGGTCTTCGTAACGTGTGCCGTGATCGCGGGCGTAGCGGCGGGCGATGGCTTTCTGGTTGAGCGCATGCCAGATGCAGATGCGCGGCAACAGAGGCGACCCACTGATGCGGGCCTCGGAAGCCAGCTCGTCGGTGGTGCCCGGGTCAGCAATGAACGCCCGGCAACCCGGTATCTGCTGTGCTATGGTGTAGGCGATGATGCACCCCAGATCGCAGGCGTGTTGGTGTACGCAGGCACGTTCTTCGGCTATCATGGCAGGCGTGACAGCGTAGGTGCCGCTCTTCACCGGACGTGCCAGTCCGCCGCGGCCTATAACGGCATCGAAATGCAGGGGAATACCGCGTGTGGACAATGCCTCAATCACCAGTTGGCGACGGAAATCGAACTGATCCATGATGGTGGGAAACCGACGTAGCTCACACAACTCGTGAGCGATGTCGGTGATAAACAAAGGCTGCAGATCGTCGAAGACAGCAATCTTCGTGGACGTGGAACCGGGGTTCACAACAAGCACGCGAGACATAGGCTCAGGTATTTGGATTCTGTCGAGTCGCCGCGCGAGGGCAGCACCACGGGTACATCGGTGCCTTGCAGCACACCGGCCGTTTGTGCTTGGCAGAACAGGGTGATGGTCTTGTAGAACAGGTTGCCTGCTTCGATATCGGGGAAAATTAAGGCATCGGCTTCGCCGGCGATGGCCGACTCGATGCCCTTCACGGCCATGCTATGGGCCGAACACGAGGTCTTTAGGTCGAGTGGCCCGTCAACAATGCAGTGACCAAAGGCACCTTGAACGGCCATTTCTTTGAGCGCGGTGTAGCCAGCAGTGTAGGGAAAGTTCTTGGCATCGACCTTCTCCGAACAATGGATGAGCGAGATGCGTGGTGTCTCAATACCCATGCGATGGCAGAACTGTGTGATGTATGCCACCTGTGCCGCACGTTGTTCCTGTGTAGGGTAGGGAATGACGGCAGCGTCGGTAAAAAGCAGCAGCTTGGGGTAATTGGGCAACTTTGCCATGGCAATGTGGGTCATGACACGCCCTTTGCGCAGGATGCCCGTCTCTTTGTTGAGTATGGCGTGCAACAACACATCAGTGTTGACAAAGCCTTTCATGAGTACGTCGGCCTCGCCACGACGCACTGCTTCCACCGCAAGGCGTGCAGCCTCAGCTGGATTGGCAGATTGAAAAAGCAACGGTGTGGCAATGCCTTGGCGTTCGGCTTCGGCAAGGGCTTGACGCGACGATTCGTCGTTCGGGCATACGGCTGCCACTCTTTTGGGGTTGCCCTGTTTTTTCAGATGAGTGGTTAGCTCTTCAAAAGATTGTATAGGCATAGGCATGATGTTCTTGTTGGTTTCAAAGTTAGTGAAAAAACAAGCATGCCTACGCAAAATTTCTGAAAAAATATACTAAGCGACGGTAAAAAATGTTAGCGTGGTGCGACTGTTGGCTGTTTCAGTTCGGTAATACGGCTCACAAGAGTGTCACCCTTGGGCGTAGCTGTGAATATCACTCTTACCACGTGTCCCACATCGGCATTGCCCCGTACACGTATGTGGCGGCTCTTGGGATAGCTGGCCGAGTCGTGCTGCGAGGGGTAGCTCAGCAGTTGCACCTCGTGGCGCGTTGAGGCGGGACCGATGACAAAGATGTCGGCACTGTCGACAATGGCCATGGTTGTGGTGTCTTTGTGGGCGGCTTTGCGGAGGGCGGCGGTGTCGGGCGGATAGAATTCGGCGGCGGCCACCGTGTCGCCGTTGTCCTGACTGGGTGCCATGCGGCACGACACTACAACACTCTGTGCAGCGAGGAGCAACAGGGGAATAATGAGTATTTTGCGCATGTGTTTATGGCGTGAGATGTTTTGAGGATGGAAGGTTACATCAGCGACTGTGCGGCCAGTCCGCCTTCGCCTGTCTCCTTGTAGAGCGAAGGCAGGTCGTGTCCGGTCTGTTTCATCACCTTTACTACGCGGTCGAAGCTGACGCGGTGCTTGCCGTCGCTGAACGAGGCGTAGAGATTGGCATCGAGGGCGCGTGTGGCAGCAAAGGCATTGCGCTCGATGCAGGGTATCTGCACCAGTCCGCATACAGGGTCGCACGTCATGCCGAGGTGATGTTCGAGTCCCATCTCTGCAGCATATTCTATCTGCGATGGACTGCCGCCGAAAAGCTGGCAGGCAGCGGCCGATGCCATGGCGCACGCCACGCCCACCTCGCCTTGGCATCCTACATCAGCACCCGATATGCTGGCGTTTTCCTTCACGATGTTGCCGATAAGTCCTGCGGTTGCCAGTGCGTGGAGTATCTTGCGGTCGGTGAAATCGTGACCCTTGGCCAGATGATAGAGCACGCCAGGGATGACTCCGCACGAGCCGCACGTGGGAGCGGTGACGATGGTGCCGCCGGCTGCGTTCTCTTCGCTTACGGCCAGTGCATAGGCGTAGACAAGGCCGCGTGTCTGCAAGTTCTGGCGGTAGCCCTTGGCCTTGATGTAGTAGTTGCTGGCCTTGCGCTGCAGGTTGAGCGGACCGGCGAGCACGCCTTCCTGGTCGATGCCGTGCTCCACGCTTTGCTTCATGGCCTGCCATATCTCTTGCAGATAGTCCCAAATGTTGTCGTCCTCGCATTCCTTGACATACTCCCAATAGGCACGGCCGTGGTCGTCGCACCATCGTTGTATGTCGCTGAGCCGTGTCAGCGGGTAGATGTCGGGCGATGGGGGCAACACACCTGTAGGGTGGTCGCCCTCCGAGAGTGCGCCGCCGCCGATGCTGTAAACAGTCCACGAGGTAGCTGGATAGTTGCCGTGGCTGGCCTCAAAAGTCATTCCGTTAGGATGGAAGGGCAGAAATATATCAGGTTTCCAAATGATGGTCGTCGGAGCGATGGGTTGTAACACTTCCTCAATGGCCACATCGGTCATGTGCCCTTTGCCGGTGGCGGCCAAACTGCCAAAGAGCGTCACCTGGAAACTCTGGGCATCTTGGTTTTGTTTGGCAAATATCTGTGCGGCTTTCTGAGGCCCCATAGTGTGGCTCGACGATGGGCCTTTGCCTATTTTATAGAGTTCGCGTAGTGATTTCATGTCTGCAAAGATACTGCAAATAGCATGGAGGACGAAATGTTTTCGTCTATTTCTTTCAGTGTGTTACAGATTGTCATTTCACGCAATGTTCGCTTTTGTATTGCGACGGCGTGACATTGTACATCGATTTAAATACTCGCGTGAAATGCGACATGTCGTAGTAACCCACGCTGCGTGCCACTTCGTTGATTGGCACGTCTTTATCGTTGTCCATCATGACCTTTGCCGTTTGCATCTGAATACGACGGATGTAGAATGCGGGAGTCTCTCCGGTGATGGTGTTCAGTTTGCGGCGCATCTGTTGTCCGCTCATACACAGTCGCGAAGCAATGATGTCAACCGACAGCTCGCCGCTGGGCATGGCATCAGTCACGACGCGCGTCAGTTTCTCCAGAAATTCGCGTTCTTTCGGCTGTAATTCTTCTTCCGGCTTTTCCTGCTTCGCTTCTACGGCCTGTGAGTATTTCTCGCGCATTAGTCGTTGACGGCGTAGCAGATTTTCGATGGTGACGGTCAGTTCGTCGGCGTTGAACGGTTTGCTGAGATAGGCATCGGCTCCCGTGGAGAGTCCCTGCAGACGGTCGCGGTCGGTGTTCTTGGCTGTGACCATTACCACGGGGATATGGTTCAGTATGTCCGACTGGCGTATCTCGGTGCAGAGTTGCAGGCCGTCCATCACAGGCATCATCAGGTCGGTGATGATGATGTCGGGCATGAGCTGCTGTGCTTTCTCCAGTCCGTCTTTTCCGTTTTGTGCAAAGCGTATGAGATATTTGTCTTTCAGACAAAGCTGGATGTATTCGGCTACGTCGATATTGTCTTCTACGATCAATACCACGGGGCGCGTGTCATTTTTGTTTGGTGTCTTATCGGAAACGGCTTTGTCGTGCGTTTCCGTTTCTGTATAGGGCATTGTTTCGTCCGTCAACGGCTGGCTTAAGAAATTGTCAGTGGTGAATTCTTTCGTCTTACACCCGCTTGTTGTGGGTAGTGTGACGGTAAATACCGACCCTTTTCCGATATGGCTTTCCACGCTGACTGTGCCATGGAGTTGCTTGGTGATTTGTTTGACGAGAGCGAGGCCGATGCCCGATCCCATGTCGCGCAGTCCGTCGTTGTTTTGGTGATATAGGTCGAAGATGTGCTTTTGGTCTTCTGCCGACATGCCTATTCCGAAGTCGGCCACGCGCAGGGTGAATACGTTGCCGTCGATGGCAGCCGTGACGAGGATGTTGCTGTCGGGATTGGAGAATTTAATGGCGTTCGACATGAGGTTACACACGATTTTCTGCATGTAGTCGGGTACGAAATCCACAGATACATGTTCTTGCTTTGGCGCATACACAATGTCTATGTTGCGTTGTCCAGCCAGTGCGGTGAAGCTATCGAGCAGCATTGATATGTAGCCAATGACATCACCCCTAAACCATTCTGCAGGAGCAGCTTTGGCCTTGATTTTCGATATGTCGAGTATTTGGTTGATCAGTGCGAGCAGACGCCGGCCTTGTCTCCCCACGGCAGTACCAGTGTCGGCTATCTGTCTTTCAGTAACAAGTCCTTTACACATGCGGTCGGCATGCCCTAAGATGACAGTGAGCGGTGTGCGGAACTCATGTGTGATGTTGGTGAAGAACGAGGTCATTGCCTTTTCGTTCTCTACCATGAGTTTCTGCTTCTGCTTTCTCGACTTGATGACGTAACTTAGGAATATCACAGCCATTGCCGACAACAGGGCAATGGTGACGGCAGAGAGCATGCCTACGCGTTTTAGGATGCGCTCAGTCTGGTAGTTCTTGTTCAGAGTGTCGATTTCTCTCTGCCGGCGTTCGTATTCGTATTTCACGCGTACGTTCTGCATGTGCACCAGATTCTTCTCGCTGTTCACGCTGTCATTGTATTCGCTCGACTTGGTAAAGCATTCCAATGCCTTGCGGCAGTTGTTCTCCTTATTATATATAAGGTAGTAAAGTCTGTATACCTCGGCAAGGTGTTCGATGGAGTTTTGTTTCTCAGCTTCGGCGAGCGCCTTGCTAAGATATTTGGTGGCAATGGTGTGTTGTCCGGTCTGCACATAGATGCGAGCCAGAGCGAGGCACGACTCCAGCCAGTGCCATTTGTCGTTGTTGTTCTCCATCAGTGAGTAAGCCTTTTGATATTGGGCGATGGCTTGTTGCGTCTTTCCAGCCTTTTCCAATAGCCGTCCGAAATGGTTGTAGCAGAGCGAAATGCCCAAGTCGGAATGGGCTGCTTGGTTGCTTTTCATCGATTTGCGGTAGTAGACCCATGCCGAGTCGGTTCGCCCTCCGCTTTCGAACAGCGACCCCAGATTGGCAAAGTTGATGGCGCGTCCCAGTTCGCTGCCCAGTTCTGTTTCTCCTTTTAAGGCGGCGCGAAACACTGAGTCGGCGGTCAGACTGTCGTTCAGCGTCAGACTGATATTGCCGATGCCGTTGAGCGACACCACTTTGTTCTTCTTCGCCACCTTGTCTTCCTTGTCGCTATAGGCGTTGGCGAGTGTGAGGGCGCGGTAATGGTAATTGGTGGCTTCGTCGAGCACTCCGAAGCGTCGAAAATTGGTTCCTATGTTGTTCAGGGCTTGCACCATGTCGTTGGTGTCCTGTAGCGATTCGGCCAATGCGTACTCCCGTTGGTGGCAGTCGATAGCCTCCTGATAATTGTTGTTTTCGCGTAGAAGTTTACCTAATTGCTTGTATGCCATCATTTCGCCTACGGCATCATGTTTCCGTTGGTAATCGCGTGCGAGCTTACGCAATTGTGTTGTGTCGTCAACGGTTTTAGTCACGCTATCGGCCATGGCCCGTTGCCGGGAGATGTCGGGACGATGTTGCAGACGGTTACACGAAACCGACAATAGAGCAGCAAGCGTACACAGTGATATGATCCTGAAAGTGATGTTGTGTTTCATTATGTTTGGAGGTTGTTGTGACGCAATCGTCGTACATGTAATTTGGTAATAGTAATGCAAATATATAAAAAATGTAATTTTCTATGTAACGATTTCCTACTTTTTTTAAAGAAAAGGCCATAATGTTACACATATTTCGGCTTATTGTAACTTATTGGCCACTTTTTGGAAGAAATATCCTATAAAAGATGTTAACGCTTTTGTTTCTTTGCAGTGCGATTTTGGAGCAACACATTGTGTGAACTCCCACTAACCAAATACTAACAGATGATGAATGACAAAGCAAAAAAATCTCCGGCCATTAACCGCAGTCTCTCTTTTGAGGCAGTGGACGAGATGATACAAAAGCATCTTGACGACATCCGTTCGCAGGAAAAGACAGTCAGGGATTATGCGGGCGTGGCACGCAAGGTTCTCGGTCTCTTGCTTGTTGCAGCCACTGTCTTCACGTCGGTCTCCGCGCAGACCGAAATAGGATGGCAGGGCGGCACGGTTTACAATTTCGGTGAGGTAAAGCAACAGAAAGGCACCGTGAGCCATACGTTCGTTTTCAAGAACAACGGCGACGAGCCGTTCTCTGTTACCAATGTGCGAACATCGTGCGGATGCACGACGGCCACGTCGACCGAGAAGAGGATTGCACCTGCCGATACCGCCCATGTAACGGTTTGTTTCAACCCGGCCAATGTAGAAGGCCGGTTCCATCAGCGCATCGTGGTGTATACCGATTCGCCGGCACGCCAGAATTCGCTGTTTGTCAAAGGTACTGTGAAACCGCGCAAGAAGAAACCTTCCGCAACCTGACGCGCATATCTTTAAAATTTCAGAAGAATGCAACATATAGAGAACAGAACACCCTAATTATTAACTTAGAATTTTTTAGAACATGAAAAAAGCGATTCTCCTAACAGTCTTGCTTCTGCTGGCAATAGTCCAGACGAAGGCGGACAGGAACTGGAGCTACAACTGGTTCAAAAGCTATCCCTATGAAGCTGTGGTGTATGCCACGCTGGAGGATGCCGATGGAAATGCGGTATCTGTTGGTGACTATGTGTTTGGAGCTTTTGTCGACGATGGAATCCGCGCTATCGGAGCCTCCAGTAAGACGACCGATGGTCGTACCATTTACACCTTTCGCATCGGCGTTTCGTCTGATGACGCGGGCAAAGAAGTGAAGTTTGCCATCAATACCGAAACATATAGCGGAACCGAGTTTACGCTTTCCAAAACCGTACAGTTGTCGGGAGGCGACGAAACCATTGGTTCCAAGCCGTCCGACCCCATAGTGCTCACCTACACGCCGATCACAAGTATCAAATTACCCGAAAGGATCGACATCAATATGGGCGATACGTTGGATCTGTCGACGCTGGTGACCTGCGAACCGGCCAACGCTACCATGCCCGATGCCTTCAAATGGTCTGTAGGCAACTATTTGCGTTACGTGAAAGTGGAGAACAATATCCTGACACCGTTAAACCCTAATATTAAAGGGATGAACATAGAAGTAAGCGCAGGAACAGTAAAAAGTGAAGTACCGCTTTATATCCACCAGCCCATCACCTCTTTAGAAATCAACCCCGACTATCCCGACGCTACCATAGAGGTGGCCGTGGGCAATTATGACGATCTTGACGCCAAACTGACAAAGATTGTAACCGTAATGCCAAAAGACGCTACGGAGGAAGTGGTGTGGAAACCCTCTGACGCGGAGGCCATCGTGTGGGTGCCCGGCGAAGGAGACAATTCTGGCTACTGGAACCCGGCGACACCTGGCACCTACACCATGACCGGAAGCGCGGCTTATGGCGGTTCGGTGACGGTGACGGTGAAGGTTATCCAGCCCGTTGAGTCGCTTAATCTGCAGTATAGAACCATCTCCGTGATCAAAGGCGAGGAGGTCACCCAGTACCTTAAGCACACCGTCAAGATCCTTCCCGAGAACGCCACGACGCAGACGGAAGGCCTTACCTACACCATCGAATCCGAAAACTACGACACCCCGACGCTGCAGCTCAACGACGACGGTACCATTACGGCCAAGACGGCATGCCGTTCGGTGATGGTGTATGTCTCTCACCAAGACCTCCCCAACACGCAGATACTGGTGACAGTGGAGGTGGTTCCTAACGACAGCGTCTTTATTAAGGCAAAAGAGAACCCGATGCTGAAGGAGATGCTTTCGAGCGAGTTTGGTCAGACCAATCTTTACAGCACATTATTGAACAACTACGACAGCAGCGACCTGTATGCCGAAGCGCAGAAGAGCGAAGAGTTCCTCAGTTGGTACCAGAACAACTTCAAAATCAGCATGAAGGAAGTGCAGGACGAAGGCAAGGACGCTCTCCTTACAATCGATGCTGACAATTCTACCGCAACCGTCAATGCCTATGGCTCCACCAATGTGCGCCTCTACATGCCTTTCTTTGCTTCTGGTTTCGACGAGAACGGTACGTTTGTACAATACAAGACTTATGAATATGGCGTGACCTACAAGCTCGTTATCTCTCAGGGATTGGAGTCGATCTCGCTTCAGACCGTAGAGCTCGGCATGGAAGACTCTGACGTGCGCCTTGTGGCCACCACCGTGCCCGAAGGTTATATCCTCAACGAATATGATGCTAAGCTCTCGTTTAGCAGCTATGTGGAATTGGCTACCTTCGAACGCGTGGCCGGTACCAACGAGTGGATTATCACACCGCAACGTGTCGGAGAAGGCACGGTGAACCTTACCTATCAGAACTATGGTTGCGAAACGCAGCTCAACGTTTCCCAGCACCTCAAGAAAGAAGCCGGATGGCACTGGATCTCGCTCTATGGCGGCGGCGTGGACGTGAGCAAGTATTTCGACAACGCGCAGGAGCTGCGCAGCCAGTCTGCCTTGGTCTACAACGACCCGAAATACGGATTCTTCGGCGACCTGCAACGCCTCGAAGTGCGCAACTGCTACAAGATGCAAGTGAAGGAAGGTCAGACCGTCGACTTCATCATACCCGAATGTTACAGCTACCGTGACGACACCACCCACGTGGACCTTTCAACCCAATGGAACTGGATGGCAAATCGTTACTGCAAGAACCATTCGTTCGACGATGTGTTTAAATATATCAAACTGCCCGACAACGCCGTCATCCTGTCCAAGAGCGACGGTATGGCTACCTATGCCGACGGCGCGTGGAGCAGCACCATCAAGACATGGAAGGCAGGCGAAGGCTACCTCGTCTATCTGCCGGAGGGCAGCATGGAGGTGACATTCCCGTACGAAAGCTCATTGCCAACGGTGGCGAGCGAGAATACAGACGTTAAACATGCTGCGGCACGCATCAACAAGGTGTGGAACTACGACAGCCGCCGTTTTGCCGACAACATGGCCATCATAGCCAAAGGTACAGCCGAACTGGAAGAGGGTCGGCACACCATCGGAGCTTTCGTGGGCGACGAGTGCCGTGGTGAAGGATTTGTTGTCAACGGCCGCATCCTGATGACCGTCAACGGCAAGGCCGACGAGAAGATCACGTTCAAGCTATATGACAACCAGACAGGTTCGGTTACCGACCTTGCTGATGAAATGAAGTTTAGCGACATAGCCGGAACATTCGCCAAGCCAGTTATCCTGCACACGGTAGTCAGCGGCGTTGAGAACGTGGGCACCGACAACGAAGTCAGCATGTCCGTGAGCGGCAACAACATCCTTGTTGACGGCGCGGACAACGGTGCCGTGGAGGTTTACACCCTCTCAGGCCAGCGTGTCGGCTTCACAGGACTTGCCGCCGACGTCTATGTGGTCAAAGCGCGGACATCGCAGGGGACCATCACAAGAAAGGTCGTCGTAAAATGATGAACTCACCGCTGCATGGCTCATGCAAAGGCTTGTCCGGAGGATGACATCGCGATAGCTATGCTAAGGCGTTGCGATAGCTATGCTTTGACAGCGCGAAAGCTATGGTTTCGCAGTGCGAAAGCTATGGTTTCGCAACCCTGGCATTGGCCAGACCCATGAACCATGCAGGTTAGACAACAACCAATGAATGAAAAGAACCCCTGTCCGCTTTGGAAAGGCGGACGGGCGGTTCTCTTACAGCAAACCTATCCATTCACTCATTGGCAGACGAAAGAACGCCAAACAAAACAAACACGCAAATGACAGACACATCACCAGTACGCATAAAGAAGCTGCTGTCCCGGAGGC
>CAVKHW010000004.1:0-92460 GCA_963656105.1 Eggerthellaceae bacterium | reverse complement strand
TGATAAATAGGGGCAAGCCCCTATCCTATAATATGCGCCCCTTTCAGGGGCAAAGGACAACAAGCCACGCTATGTAAAGTAAGCCCCAGGTTATCCAAAACCTTATAAAGAGCATTCATTCAGCGTTTTACTATGTTAGACCAATATTTTACCGGACACCATTAATTTTTATTATGTCGCCGCCTACGCTCCGCCGATCATTACGGAAAACAGAACCATGCAGCAACATTCGCAATAACCAAATACTGCAAGGCTCGTTAACGACAAAACAAGGGGAAAATTACGTTGCTCGCGTGTCGGACTTGAATTTGTTGGTGTCTGGCGTAGCACAATTGAAAAAAATGTCTGCACAAAGCCCATATTGGTAGCCTTATGCAGACATTAAATATTTTTCATCGTATCATGAAGTGGGTGGTGATGGATTCGAACCACCGAAGGCAGAGCCAGCAGATTTACAGTCTGCCCCATTTGGCCACTCTGGTAACCACCCTTACCGTTTGTTTCACTTGCTCCTCAAAAGCGAATGCAAAGATAGCGCATTTTGGCGACAAACAAGCACAAACAGCCAACGATTTTCAGATTTTAACATTTTTACACAGACCACACAATCGGCTTCCTCCAATAGACAGGCATTGGCCGCCATGATTGTGCGGACGATAATTAACTCAAGTTACGGATCGTGGACGTGTGTTTGAATGTACGTCCCCGAAGGGGGCATATATTCAATCATAAATACCCTAAATCCGAAACTTCAGTAATTAAAAACCAATGACCCGGGGATTTTTTTAATCCCCGGGCCTGTCGGTTTATGTTTTCAACTTTCGTTGTACGGTTTCAATACAACCATTTGTCGGTAGAGGTCATCTGACGATGCCTGCATTAATATTGCGTGTTCTGCGGATCAAAGTTGGCCCATCCTGCTGTCCAGTCCTTTCCGTCGGGGAAGGCTCCGATGCCGGGATACTCATTGCTGATGGCCAAAACCGAGGCGATACCGTTCCATGTGCGTGCCATCCAACTGCTAATGACATTATTCTGGTTGGCTGCCAACTGGAAGAAGGTGCTGGAGAACGACTTCTTCGTTGCATCGGTCGTCTTGGTCACATAGTCGTAGAGCTCGTCCTTGTAGACCTTGTTGAAGTCGGACCCAACGATATCCATGCCCACGAACGTAATGCCTTTAAGACTCATCAGTCCGTTGGTGGCTGCACCTTGCGTGTTTCCTTTCTCGTTGTCAAGGATGATGCCGATGGGCCAGCCTATGGCAAGCGTATTCTTGACGTTGAGTCGCGAGTTGCGACGGATATGCATAGCCGCCTGGAAGAGACCCATCGAAGAGCCATTCTCAGGATTCACACCGCCTCCCTTAATGTAGTCGGTAGTGTTGGCAAACGAATTGTCGAATGTCTTGGGGCCAAGGAAGGTCACATTCGAGAAAGTGGCTGAGGTGTAAGGCTCGGCGGTGGAACCGCTGGCATTGTTGTCGCTCTCAAAACCGTTGCTCTGCGAAGCATCGGCTATCTGCGAATCGCGCACCGAGAGAGCATACTGCACCTGTCCCGAAAAGCCGTTGTCGGTATCGAAATCGTCGTCCCAACCACGGAAAGCGATGAGATACTTGCAGTTCACCGTTCCGCCAAACCATTCGTAACTGTCGTCGTTAGAGTAGGACACCTGCACGTGGTCGATGGTGGTACCGGCACCTACCGAACCTAAGGTAAGGCCGTTGATTTCCTGGTCTTTCTTGAACGGATAGCCAGCGAACTCCACACGTACATACTGCAGCGAGCCACTGTTGTCGTTGGCATCGGTTCCACCGTGCTTTGTGCGTGGGCCACCTTCTATCTGCTGAGCCAGCACACCATTGTTATTAGGTGCCTTTCCGCAGATTATCAGTCCGCCCCAATCGCCCGGCCGACGGTCGCCGGCTGCTTGAGCAGAGGTGAAGACTATAGGCTGTGTAGCGGTTCCACTGGCAATGAGCTTTCCGCCGGGCTCCACGATGAGAGCAGCTTTGGTATCTTTGTCACCCTTGATGACAGTGCCTGCCGGAATGGTCAGCGTAGCACCGTCGGCCACATAAACCCATCCTTTCAGTGTATAGGTACCGCGCTCAAGCGTCTGAGTGCCATTGAACACGAAGTTTTGCTCGCCATTGCCAATAACCTTGCCTTGGGGAGCCTCCTTGCCTTCATCGGTAAAGAGCAGGTGGTCGCAGGCTTTATAGCCACCGTCGGTTGACCACTTGTAAGCCGTAGAGGGCTGAGGATCGTCATTGTCGTTGCTGCATGACAGAATGGTCATCGACAGCGCGAGGATGCCCATGCATCCCACAAACATCTTGTTTGTTTTCATCGTTTATGAAATTATAATGTTACTGTTACCGAGAGATTGATGTTACGTCCCGGTTTATATTTGCGTATCACTTGCTGCACCTCGTTTCCGTCGACCGTTTGGAACTGTTTGAAGAGCACGTTCTGATTGAGCAAGTCGCGGATGGCCAGCTTCGCCTCCCATCGTCCCCAGCGCTTGGCCGCCGTCAGGTCGAAGGCATCGCGCGGCATCTCGTAACTGTCGGGCACACGGATGGTGTGCGAAGCGTCGCCGCCGCCCTCCGTACGTCCCACGCCGACAATGCGTTTTCCTATGCGGTTGTAGAGCAAGTTGACCGACAAGTGGTGACGTGTATTGTTGTAGAACAGTCCAGTGTTTACGAGGTAGGGCGACTGGCCCTGCATGGGGCGGTCGTACTCGTTGCTGCCAGCCTCGAAATGAACCCGGCTATGGATAAGCGATCCGTTGAAACTCCACGAAAAGTTTTTCAGACCGATAAAGTCGAGGCTTTTGCGGATATCAAGTTCAAGACCGTAATTATCGGCCGAACGCGCATTCTTGTACGAGTAGACAACGTCGGTTCCGCCCGACATGGTGTAGACCCACTCGATAGGCGAATCGAAATGCTTGTAGAACGCAGCCAGCGAGATAACCTCACCGCGACTGGGATACCACTCGTAACGCAGGTCGATATTGTCAACATAGCAGTTCTTCAGATTGTAGTTGCCTTGCACATCCGACGCAAGGTCAAAGTCGTAGTACACCGAGGGCGAGAGCTCGCGGAACTCAGGCCGATTGACACTGCGCCCGTAGCAGGCACGCATTTGGTGCTGGCCGTTAAGATGCCACGTCAGATTGGCCGACGGGAAAAGGTCGCCTTGGCGATAGTAATGGCTCTCATGGCTCACTACCGACGCCTTGGTGTTCGATACAAGTTCCATCTGATTGTACTCACAACGCACTCCGGCATGAACATCCACCTTACCCAGCGGCAGTGTTGCCATGGCATAGGCAGCACCGAGAAGGTTATTGCCACTGTAATCGTTTATTTTGTTCACATCTTCCAACAGGTAAAGTTTGTTGGCGCCGAAATTGTTCGCGTCGCTAAGCAACGTAGCCATATCCATGCCGCGGAAGCCTTCTGGCAACTGGTTGTCGGCTGTATTGTACCAATAGAAGAGGTTGCGGGTGGTATAACTACGTGTGCGGTATTCGCCGTACACACCAGCCTTGAGCGACGGATGCCATTCGCCGAAATCAAAACGGTGGTTGTCGTTGGCTTGAAGAGAGAGGATGTGCTCGTCGAGCGATGTCCATTCGCGCGAGATATCGTTTTGATACAGCCACACATACTGGTCATTCTGTTGCGGATCTTCATTGTAAAGTATGTATCGGCGACGGTCGGGCAACCGACGGTTGGCATAAGCATAACCCGCGCTCCAGTCGAGCACATCCGCCCCAATGGCATGATTGCCGGCCAGCTGGGTGGTATAGGTGGTGCGGCTGCGGTAATAGTATTCGGCAGACCGCTCTTGTTCCGACTGTGCACTGGTGCCTTCACGCGTAGTGTAGCGGCTGTTGCCCAACTGGTTGAAAATGTTTTTCCACTGAAACTTGGTGTTACCGTCCGCACTGAGCCATGTCAGATTGAGCATGGCTCCTAACCGGTTGTTTTGGTTGTACTGATTGTCGGTAGAGAGCCGCAACGGATTCACACGGTCGTTGTCGGTATCGTAGGCTCCATAGAAATTGTTTACCATCCCACGGTAGGCACGATACTCGTTTGTGTAGTTCAACGCAGCGAGCAAGCCGAGTTTACTGCCGCCCACCTTCCAACTATGAGCATAGTCGGCATTGAGTTTCAAGTCGCATAGTGGTTTATGACTCCGCACATGCCAGTCGTTGGTAAACCCATTGTCCTGCAGATTAATCATCGTGTTGCCACCGCTGTTCTGACCGAGCGTGGCAAAGGCTTTCTCCATGCCGCCCTGAAGCGTTCGGAGCCCTGCGTCGAAACCGAGAAAATCGGTGGCCGACGACTTTTGACTATAAAAAGTGCGGAACGCCGACTGACTGTTCCAACCTGCCCCTATGGAGATATGAAACGAATTGGATATGGGTATTTCCTTGGTGTTGATATGAATAAAGCCGCCAGTATAGTCGGCAGGATACTCAGCCGTGGGTGTCTTCACTATCGTCAGATTGTCTATCTGGCCACTGGGTATCATGTCGAACGAGAAAGCGCGGCTATCGGCCTCCGAACTGGGCACTGCTCCCCCGTTGATCCAAACATTATTATAACGTTGTTGCAAACCGCGCACCATGACGAACTTATCGTCGATGAGGCTCACCCCCGGTATACGGCGTATCACTTCGCCCGCATTAGTATCTTGAGTGCGCTTGATTTCCTGAGCCGATACATTGTTCACTACATTGGCACTGCGCTTGGCTTCTTGCAAGGTGGCCGCCTCGGTATCGGTACGCCTCACGGCGGTAACGGTAACACCGCCCAGTTGCTGGTCGGTAACGGGCTGTGTTGTCTTAGTGGTATCCGCTTCCACTTGTGCAGCAACAGCTGCTGGCAAGGCAGACAGCATCAACGCTACAACTGTCACTCGATTTTGTTTCATAACAATCCTTTTACTATTCACGCCGCAAAGGTAGACAGGCCATGTTACAAAAACATTGAGCCCCGGTTACAAATTCATGAAGTTTGTCAGCGTTGCAAAACATGTTTCCTTTGCATTTCCATCGACGACAGCAAACGACGGATAGGGCGATAAGCTAATTTCCGAATTACATTCTCAAGTTACGAATTTGTCATTAAGCGGATGCCCACGAAGGGGGCGTATATTCAAGCATAAGCCCCTAATCCGAAACTTGGGTTACATTTTTTACTGCAACGACCACAAGTTTGGTTCAAAAGCAGTAACTTTGCCAATAATTGGCTGACCCCATCAACAGGAAAGGCCATCCTATTAGCTATAACTGGTGCCACCATAATTATTGGATGGGAGGCAAGCCGTTTGATTGAAAAGAACAAATCGTATGAATATCTTTCGTTCCCCCCTATTGCGCCTTGCCAACAAATCAGGGCTTGCATCATTCGCCAGCATACTGGCCTGCCTTTTGTTTTTTACCAGCTGTTATAACGAAGACAGCACCAACGTGAATGACATAAACAAACAGACCGTGATAGTCTTTATGCCCTGGACAGGAAACGATGCCGGCAGCCAAGGTCTTTACCACAACTTACAACAAAATCTGGACAGCATCGAATACGCCATTGTGGCCAACAAGGGATATTCTGGACGTCTGCTGGTGTTTTCAAGCACATCGGCAAACGCCTCAAGTCTATATGAGGTAACCTACAAGAGCGGTGCAATAAGCCATACCGTCATCAAGACTTATCAGGGTACCGACTATACCACATCAGCAGGTATAGCACAAATCATCAATGATGTGAAGGACAACGCCTATGCGCTCAACTATGCCATGATTGTCGGTGGACACGGATGCGGATGGACCTACGCAGACGATTGGGCGCAGATGCAAGCCAAAGCAAAGTCGCCCTTGGCTGCAAACAACCATCCATCGACCTATCCCACAACACGTTTCTTTGGCTCGAACACACCCGGCACCCATGCCATCGATGTAGAGACGCTCGCGCAGGGTATCGGCCAAGCTGGCATAAAACTCCAATATCTGTTGTTTGACAATTGCTATATGGCCAACGCTGAAACAGCCTACGAGCTTCGCAATGCCACCAATTGGCTCATTGCCTCCACCTCAGAGATATTGGCACAGGGCATGCCTTATGTATCCATGTGGTCTTACTTGAGTTCATCCACCCCTTCATACCAAAACATAACAAACACGTTTCTGAAATTCTACTCCAACTATTCGACCCCTTGTGGCACATTGTCGGCTATCGACTGCCGCCAGATGGACGCATTGGCCAACATTATGCGCAACATCAACAGCCATTATACTTTGGACGAAAGTCTGACAGATTCGCTACAAACGCTCGATGGATACAGCACTTCCATATTTTTCGATCTTAGCGACTATGTGGAGCATGTCTGCCCCAACGCGACAATGCTCAGCGACTATGAGGCTCAGATCAAGCGCACCGTTCCTTATGCGGTAGCGACCGACACGCTCTACTCGTATCTCTACGACCACCCCGTTTACATCCCCGTAGAGAAATTCAGCGGCATAACCATCTCTGATCCAAGCCGCAACGTGGTGGCCTTGAAGGGCAAAAAGAACACGTCATGGTGGAAAGCCACACACGAAGAGTAGCGTTCCCGTTTTTTGATTGACGTTAGGACTTGCTGCCGTAACACAGCAGGGCAACTGGCCTTTGGATTATTCAGATGAAAAGCATGCCAACTCTAAAGACCAGCGCGGACACGATCCACGCCAACACGGTGGTGTAGCCAGCCGCAAAAAGAGCCCATTTCCATGATCCCGTCTCACCCTTTATGGCTGCAACAGTTGCCAGACAAGGGAAATAAAGCAATACAAAAAGCAGAAAGCAAAAGGCTGTAAGCACTGCCACATGTTCCAACCGCGGGTCGGACAAGGACATACCTTGTGACTGGGCAACATCAGTTGTAATCAACTTGTGTAGTTTTTCATACTTTCCGCCCTCATCATTGACACTTGTGTCATCGGAAAAACTGTCGTCGTTAGAATAAAGCACGCCCATTGTAGATGCCACTATTTCCTTGGCACCCACACCGGCGAGCAACCCCACATCAAGTTTCCAATTGAACCCTTGCATCTCGAACACAGGCTCGATGGTCTTTCCGATATGTCCAATACAGCTCTGCTCTTGTTGCTGTTGCGGCGTAAGGCCCTCATTATGCGGAAAATATCCGAGCGCCCACACTATGACCGTCGAGACCAATATGATGCCGCCCATCTTCTTTAGGTATTGTTTGCCTTTCTCCCAAGTGTGCCGGCCTACCGCCTTGGCTGTGGGGAAACGATAGGGCGGAAGCTCCATGACAAACGGCGTGTCTTCGCCTTTCACCATGAACTTTGTGAATATCTTGCTCATGACAATAGCCATGGCGATACCTATTACATAAAGTGCCGTCATGATAATCCACTGCATTTTCAGGGCGAAGAATGTTCCGATAATCATAATGTAAATGGGGATGCGCGCCTCGCAGCTCATCAGCGGCAATATCAACATAGTGACCAGGCGTGAGCGCCGGCTCTCTATGGTGCGCGTGGCCAGCACCGCAGGAACATTACAGCCAAAGCCCATGATGAGAGGAATGAACGATTTGCCGTGCAATCCCATCTTGTGCATCAGCCGATCCATAATGAATGCCGCACGCGACATATAGCCACTGTCCTCCATGAACGAGATGAAGAAATAGAGTATCAATATTTGCGGAAGGAACACGATAACGGCTCCCACGCCTCCGATGATACCATCGACAAGCAAATCCTTGACCGGGCCGTCGGGCATACATTCACCAAGGTATTGGCCCAACAAGCCAACGAGCTGTTCGATCCAGTCCTTGGGATAAGACCCAAGATTGAAAGTGACAAAAAACATCAAGCCCAACAACGCTATGAAGATAGGGAATCCCACTATGCGGTTGGTCAAAATCCTGTCCAGCAAATGGGTTGTCTGATAAGTATCCCTATCCGTTCCCGTCACATAGCCAGCCTCTGCCAACGCGCCGTGTATAAATCCGTACTTGGCATCCATAATGGCCGTCTCGGCATCTTCCTTGGTTTCTTCCAAAACTCTTTTGGAAGCCTCATCGCGGTGGCGCAGAATCTCCGGAGCGTCAGCAAATGTACTTACGAGCGCCTCCACTTCCTTGTCGTTTTCCAAGAGTTTGATGGCCAGGTAGCGGGTGGAATAATGCTCGCGCAACCCGGCTTCCTTCTTCAGGTGGTCTTGTATTTCGGTTATACCAAATTCTATCTCGTGCCCGTGGTTGATGTGGATATGCCTGAAATGGCAATCGGCATCCTCTGTCGCTTCATACACGTCGATCACCTTTTGGAAAAGTTCGTTCACACCACGACCTGAGGTAAACACCGTGGGCTGCATGGGCACGCCGAAGAGACTCGACAGTTCGTCCGTCTTGATGGTATCGCCCCTTTGCTCCGTCTCGTCGAACATATTGAGTGCCACCACCATACGGATGTGCATATCGATAAGCTGGGTAGTAAGATACAGATTGCGCTCCAGATTGGAGGCATCGATGACATTGATCACCACATCGGGCGTCTTTTCCACCAACTGCTTACGCACATACAATTCTTCAGGCGAATAAGCGGAAAGCGAATAGGTGCCGGGCAGATCCACCAGATTGAACTCATATCCGCCAAACGAGGCGTGCCCTTCCTTGGCATCGACCGTCACGCCGCTGTAATTGCCCACTCGCTCATGCGCTCCGCTGACAAAGTTGAAGAGCGAGGTTTTCCCGCAATTAGGGTTACCCACCAATGCCACATTGATTACCTTGTGTCGTTTGTCAGCTTCGTCAGCCAGCTGAACGTCGGTCAGAGGGCCGTCGTCGGGGTCGGCTTTATCCAATACGGTGCGCAAGCTGTCGGCATCCGACAATTTTTCCTGCCGCTTCATTTGGCGCGCCTCGTCTTCCGTGACCACCTCGATCATGTCGGCTTCAGAATGGCGCAGACTGACTTCATAGCCCAGAATCCGATATTTGACAGGGTCTTTTAATGGGGCATTAAGCAACACCTCAACGCGTTTACCTTTAATAAAGCCCATCTCGACAACACGTTTCCTAAATCCGCCATGTCCCATCACCTTGACAATGATGGCCGACTGACCAGTGTGCAACTCCGACAATTTCATATTGCTTGCTTATTTTTATACTGCAAAATTACGAATATTTACCCACAACCTTGTTGCAAAGTTACACCGAAAAAACAAAATACTCATTTATAGGTATTGCAAAACGTGAAAACAAGACATATCAAGCGGACGGAGAGCGGAATGGTTTTCCGACGATTTGTTGGTTCGCTACGAACATACGAAAAAGGGGGTACAGAACAAAATGTCCTATCCCCCTATAATTTGTTGCTCCCTAAAAGTTACTTGTCTGAAGGCTTGCGACCGGGCTGGAACTGCTTGAGGTCGGCTTCATACTTGGCATACTGCTCGGCGGTCATAATCTTTTTCACCTCAGCTTTGTAAGCGTCCATTTTTGCAGACATCTCTTTCCTCATCGACTCCATCTGCTCTTTCGACGGCCGCTGACGCTCTACGCTGTCACGGCGCATGGGCGGCTGGCGTTGTCCATCTCGGCGAGGCCCTCTTCCACCGGGCATGCCCATGATTTTGCCGTCGTAGGACGTGTTCAGCTTCAGAAGCTGTTGCGCCTGGTCGTCGTTGAGCCCATAGCGCTCCACCATGCGGCTGGTCTGCTTCTGTATCATCTCTGTTTTGCTCATCTGCGGACGTTCGCCCTGCTGGTTATCGTCATGTTGCGCATAGGCTGACATCGTTATGCCCAATGCTGCCACTATCATAACTAATACTTTCTTCATCTTTGTTGTTCGTTTTTTAAGTTTTTAATGTTTCATGGGTTCTTGCGAACCAGATTATCTTATTAGTTGCAACTGTTCTTATGACGCGAAAAAGACGCTCGCGTTTAATGGCATTTACTTTTTTTAAACTAACTAACTCAAGTTTCGTAACTATGCAGCTATAGCAAGAATTATTGACAAAACCTTTTCGTCTACAGAATCGCTGACCATTGTTTGTCCGTCTGCCGCAAAAATACGGAATTACGACGTGCTTTCTTAATCAGCTGATAAGCAGGAAGTTTTACGCTAACGGCGTGAAACCTGCGTATTTTTTTATTAGCCCGGATTGCGAAAGGTGGTCTATCGGATAGCGAAAGAACATCTACCGCAGAATGGTTCTTGCCGAACGGCGCATTCTCCAGTGCTGTACCGCACCGCGAAACGGCATCTACCGCAAGGCAGATGGCAGTACGGGTGTGCGTTTTTCATGTGGCACCTTATCTTTTCCGGTCACAACAGTGTTCACCGTTGTGCTGGAACGAGGTGCGTAGAGGAACGTTTTTTTCAGAATATTCACAACAGTTATCCTATTGCGTCGTGAATTCCCTCACATTTGTATTAATTGGATCGCCGAACAATTACTCAAGTATCGGATTTGCAACTTATGCTTGAATATATGTCACAGCAGGGGACTCCGGCTAATCGACAAATCCGAAACTCGAGTAACTAACATTGCGAAGAAGGCACCGGATCCAGTGCCTGAGGCTTGACGTTTCGGAGATTTGCCGCACGCTGCGCATCGGCCCTCGTCTATGACGTTTTGGTCGACCACAATCGTCACACCTTGGGCATGAATCCTAAAAGCGTTGTTTCTGGTGAAGATGGTGTCGCGCCGTCGACCCGATGACCGCAAAATCATCAGGGAGCATACATTTCCGTACACTCCCTGATGATTTTACTTTGAAACATCAAGTCACTTCACAAGAATTTTCTTACCGTTATGGATATACACGCCATGCACGGGCTTGCTTACTCGCCTGCCCTGCAAGTCGTAGTAAGCGTCAGACTGTGGCAATGGTTGGGCATACACATCCTTCACGCCCGATGATATCGGACCATTGTAAGCGAGCGTAAAGTTGTCCCACACCATCCAGGTGGTACCCGCCGAAGGCTCGGCAAGTCCGAAGGTCAGCTTTCCGTCTACCACATTGATTGTCACTTTGAGCAGTCCGTAGCTATCGCTGGCAAGCATCTTGTCGCGTTGGGCATCGAAAGTGGACCCTGCGCAACTCTGTTTCACCACGTCTTTTACGGTCTGCCCTCCTGCCGTGGCATACAAGTAAGCGGTGTTGCTGCCTTCACCGTTCACCATCTGACAGGTAATGGTGTACGAACCGTCGGGCAATCCAGCAAGCGTCTGCGAGAAGTCGAAATTTGTGGAATGCCACACCTCCACGGCACCGTTGTAACGCTGGTTGCCCCATGTGCCGCTCATGTTCCAGCCATATCCGTTACCGATAAACTCAGGATTGACAACAAACGGCGTAACATCAAGTGTGTCGCTGTCAGCGGCCTGCGCTATGAAGTCGGCGTAGAAGCGGCTTCGCTTGACGGCGAAAATCTGCCATCGAGCCACATCGTCGCCCGTCTTGTTGCACGCCATCTCCTCTCCGTCCTTGTAGCCGTCTTCAGGTGTCCACAGTCCAAGCCAATTGCCGGTATACTTGCCGTTCTGTATGGTCCATGCGCCATTGTCGACAGCCAACAACAACCGAGACCACTCACAGGCATAAGGCTGGTCGTGGGTACGTAGTTGGTCGGGACGATTCCATTCTGTCTGCAACAGCAATCCGTCGTAATCCAGATTGCGCAAATGGAAGGAATTGTCGTTCGCCTCTATCATAAAGACCTTGGAAAGATCGCTGACGGGGTCGACAGGAGTCTCGAAGAACAGGGCTTTATTACCATTGTTGGGTGCATCTTTCAAACCTGCGAGCAAGTCGGCATCATCGCTCGCCAGAACGAAGAAATAGTCGTCGGCCAACTGTTCGAGCTCGGCAGTCGACGCAACGAGATTATATCCTTTGTCCGTGGTCAACAAATCGTAGTAGGAGTAACCGCCAGTGGCTTTCACGTTTATGGTGAACGTGTAGTCCACGCCACCATAAAATGCTGTCAGCACCACATCTTGTGTCACGTTGTCGAACGTGCGCTCGCAGCCCGTAGCACCATCCTCCCACACCACTTCGTTGGGATTGGCCGCCTCGGGTATCTCCAACTGCAGCGCAACGGCAGCTCCGCTGAGCACCTGCATTTCGGCGGTTTCAGTTCCATTGATAATCTGCCGTGCTGGCACTACGTTCAGCACAAAGCGGCTCTCGCTTACTGCACCGCTTTGATTGGCATACTGACAGGTGTACGTACGCGACGTCATGACGGCAGGTAGCGTGACAACACTCGACGTCTCGCCCGTATCCCATAGATAGTCATTGGTCCAACCGGTTGTAGGGCCGGCATAGAGTATCACCGGCGTTCCCGCCAATACCGTCTTCTCGGTGGTTTGGTCTATAACACCATCTACCGTTATTTCATTGGTCATTTGGTCGGGATCGGCATCACCGCTCACTGCTATCGCAAACGCCTGATAGCTGACTTGGCCGTTGGCAGCTGTATAAGCCACGCGATAGACATAGCTATGATCGGCCTTCACTGTTATTTGGCGAGTTGTCGCTCCGGTGTTCCATAGCCACACCCCAGTATCTGTAGCCCCGTCGGGCAGCTGAGGGATAAGTACAATTTCGGTGCTGTCTGCCGGGATTCCCTTCGATGGGCCGATCTCATACTTGTAGCCCAAGCCTCCCAAATTGGTCTGATTGACGAGCGTGTCGCCCTCATACACAATATCGCCATGTAGCGGCGTTATGGCCTGTGCAGCCGTGACAGCAGGCCGCCAGCTGGTCAGCGTGGAGAATCCGACGGCATCAAAACCACCCGAATTTTGGCTATAATTGCCGCCACCGCCATCCGGGCAAACCTTTGCGCGTGCCTTCTCGGAGTATTGCATGGTCACACCACGCAATCCTTCATAGTAACCAATCAGACGATCCCAATAAGGACGGTATTCGCCCTTTCCGCCTTCGTTAGGTCCTGCTTGACCCCATCCGGCTCCCATGATTCCACGGCAGTCGGCATAGTTGTAGGTAATCCAGGGTAGCGATGATGCCGCCACATCACCAAAATTGAGCGCAGCAACATGCTCTGCTCCCGCAGCAATACGGTCGTTCATATAAGCGAAAAGGTCGTCGCCTTGTGTCAAGCCCACCTGACAGATGTCGAGAGCCAATCCCAAGGCCATCAATGCGTGTCCTTGATCGCGCCCGCTCTCCTGCATTTGGCCGAGATAACCCAGCGGACCACGTTCGTCGGGCAGTACCACGGGAACGAGGTTGCCGACAAACTCGTTGCAACCGTCGTTTAAAATAACGTTTTGGCTGGAACGATTCTTGAACGTTCCCACATGGTCGTACTTGTAGAAGCTGACTCCTTGGTTATACATGTGTACGTCGTCACACAGAATGCCGATGCTCATCACACACAGTGCATTGCACAATCCCCAGTTGCTCCAGTAATGGCCTGGCCGCTCGCCCAGCGAAGCATAGCGCGCGTTGAGCCACGTGTCGTGCCGGCGGCGCAGAAAGTCAATGGCCGGATTGTAAAACACCTGTATCATCCATTGCTTGAATTGGGCGAAATCATCGGCCGACCAACCTTCGTAATCACGCATCAGTTCGGCAGCATTGGCAAACTCATGGCCATAGATGCCGGCAGCCAACGACAAGTTGGTATCGCCTCCGATGCCCTTGCAGGTGTTTGCCCAACTCATCATGATGCGCACAGCAGCGTCGGCATTGGCCTTCGTACCACCTATTTTCCATCGCAGGGCGTTCTGGTACGCCATAGCGGCACCACGCGCACAGTTCATGTAGTTCTGACCAGAGCCGCCTC
The DNA here is from genome assembly GCA_963656105.1 of Eggerthellaceae bacterium. Taxonomy (GTDB): domain Bacteria; phylum Bacteroidota; class Bacteroidia; order Bacteroidales; family Bacteroidaceae; genus Prevotella. Next base: position 78,588 of record CAVKHW010000004.1, on the reverse strand, counting down.
CACGTACAACCGTTTCGGTGGGCCAGGTCTGCACATCGGCCTGCGAGTAGGCATTGGCACAAAGTATATCCCACGCCTTTTTAATGCAGGTGTCACCATCAGCCAGGAGTTGCTTGGCACGGTCGATGTCGTCTTGCGACACGATTCCCCCCGGATGCTTGAACCCATGGTCTGCACTATGCTTAAATACGGTCTTGGCATGATAGCCAAACGTAGCCTTGGTTTTATCTTGTATCGTCTTGAGAGATTTCACATATTGATTGATAAGGGTCTGCGAAGCGCGACCGGCCTTTTGCTCCATCTGAGCCTGAAGCACCACATCGCGCAGCTCGGCCAACGCTCCAGGAGCATATTCGCCGGTGGTCGACGACAGAAACGTCTGTGCCTCGCTGATGGCCGTGCTCAACGCGGAGAAATCGCCAGGAACGCCGTATTTGTAGTCGTACTCTATCCGACTGGCTTCCGCCGCAAGTTCAGCCACCTGCTCATCGCTGAGCGCAGCGTCATAAATCCGGAAATCACTTACAAGTGTTTGCTGCAGGTAATTGTCGGCTGCAAAGGGCGAACGTCCTATCCAGTTATAAGCAGGAACATCGGTAAAGGTTTTGCTGAGAATTGGCATGTTGGCAACCTGTTTCACTCTCTTGCCGTTGACAAACAGTTCGCCTTGTTGACCGCTCTGCCGATAGAGCATGTGTGTCCACTTGCCCTTTGTGGCCTCGGTGCCGACTTCCATGCCCACCTCCGATCCCCAGCCGCCGGTCGAAGTGGCCATGCGCTGCACATTGAGCCTGTAAGCGGTGTAAGGGGCGGTGGTCTGCGTGTTGGCATCCGACTGGGAGAAGCTCCACAGGAAGAACCCCGCGCCGGAAAGCGACGCGCTGTTGTCCACACGATAATAGACCGATACTGTGAAATCGCCCATATTTCTCAACAACGAGCCGGCATCCTTGGTCATGTCCAAGTAGCCAGTACCGTTGCCCAAATCCAGCACGCGGCGGTTGCCGTAGTTCACAACCGTGGCTTGGTTCATCAGCTGCGCAGTAAGACCCGACACAGTATCGGTAACACGCGTGCCCGACACGTTGTCAAAATTAAACTGCAACTTCAAGTGATTTTGCGCCAGCGCCATCTCTGCTGACAGAAGAAAGCTCAACAACAACAGGGCGTTCTTCAGCTTACTCATCTTGCTTGTCATAGGTTATAGATGTTTATTATGATTTAGATTTAATGCCATCACATATCTGCAAGACTGCCATCACTTATCTGCAAGCGGCTCGCACAATGCTTCCACACGCCTGTTGCGCAAGCTGTCAAAGTGGCTCAAAAGCCAAAGCGGAACGCCGCAAGACGTAAAGCATGGATTGCGTCAATAACAATTGTAATACGCACAATAAAGAAAAACCACTCAAACATTCACGAAAAAAAAGATTATATAAATAAAATAAAATTATTGAAGTTATCGGCCCGCAAATGGTTAGCATAACAAATAATAGATGTATCTTTGCATATGAATATCAATAACATTTGTCATGAACAATAGATTTCTAATCGCAGGGCTTGCCCTATGTGCTTCGACCGCATTTGCCCAAGCCCCACAATCATCAGGTATCGACCCGAAGAACCTCGACACCAGTATCCGTCCTGGCGATGATTTCTACCATTATGCAGCCGGCGGATGGCTGAAAAGCCACCCGCTCGATGCCGAGCACACCAGCAACGGCGCATTCACCGACCTATACGAGCTCAACCAGAAACGCATTCAGGACATCATCCTGCAATACGCTTCAACGCCCCAGCCGGCTGGAACATTAGGGCAGAAAATCGGTTCGCTATACAATCTGATGATGGACTCCGCCCGCATGAACCGCGAGGGATACGCTCCCATCAAACCGACACTGGCAAAAATTGCAGCTATCAAAGATCGTAGGGAGTACCAGCTGGTAACTGCCCAGCTCGACCGCAACGGTGAGGGAACCAAGATGTTTGGCATAGGCGTGATGGCCGACCAGAAAAACGCCGAGTGGAATATCGTCTATGTAGGTCAGGGCGGCCTCGGATTGGGTACGCGCGATTATTATCTCTCCGATGACGCACAGAACAAGCGTGTGCTGGAAGCATACAAAACGTACCTAAAAAAGCTCTTTGCCATGACTGGCAACGACGAAGCCACGGCCGAGAAAAAGATGCAAGCCGTTGTGGATATTGAGACACGCATAGCCAAAGCCAGCTACGACCGTGTGAAATTGCGCGACGTGGAGGGCAACTACCACAAACTGTCGTACACACAACTCATAACCGAATATCCGGGTATCGACTGGGGCAACATCTTTCTGGCAAGCGGATACCCTGCGTTCGACTATGTGGACGTAGGACAACCCGAGCCGCTACACGAGGTGGAAAAGATTCTTGCCGACACCCCACTCGATGACTTGAAGACCTACGCCGAGGCAAAAATCATCAGCGGTGCTGCGTCGCAAATGGGCGACGACTTCCGCAAGGTGGCTTTCGACCTGTCGAAAGTGCAGACAGGCGTGAAGGAAGACCGCCCGCGTTGGAAGCGTGCCGTATCGCTGGTGAGCAGCGTCTTGGGCGAAGCGATTGGCAAACTCTATGTGGAAAAATACTTCCCCGAGTCGAGCAAAGACCGTATGCTCGACATCGTGCGCAATCTGCAGGTGGCTTTGGGGCAGCGTATCGACGGACTGACTTGGATGAGCCAAGCCACAAAAATGCAGGCGAAGGACAAGCTGAACCATTTCATCATCAAAATTGGTTACCCCGACAAATGGAAAGACTACACGGGTCTGCAGGTTGATGACAGCCTGTCGCTCTATGAAAACATGGCCTGCATAGCCCGCTGGAGCAACGACGACGAGATTGCCCGCAACGTGAACAAACGTGTGGACAAGGCCGAATGGGGCATGACACCACAGACCATCAATGCCTACTACAACCCAACGACCAACGAAATATGTTTCCCTGCCGCTATCCTGCAGCCGCCCTTCTTCGACCCAGAGGCCGACGACGCGGTGAACTATGGTGCCATCGGTGGAGTGATTGGTCACGAGATGAGTCACGGTTTCGACGACCAGGGCGCACAATATGACAAGGACGGCAACCAGCGCAACTGGTGGACAGCCGACGACAAAAAGAATTTTGATGCGCGTACGGGTGTGCTGAGTGCTTTCTTTTCGCAGTTCGAGGTGTTGCCCGGAGCTAAAGTGAACGGCCAGCAGACGCTCGGCGAGAACATTGGCGACAACGGCGGCTTGAACATTGCGTACACGGCCTTACAAAATTCGCTGAAAAAGAAAGCATTGCCCATTGCTGACGGGTTTACGCCGGAACAGCGTTTCTTCCTCGCTTGGGCACGCGTATGGGCTGCGAACAGCACCGGCGAGTATGTGAAATACCTGCTGACGGTCGACGTGCACTCTCCCAACATGGCTCGCGTGAACGCTGCCCTGCCACAGATTGACGCATGGTACACGGCCTTCAACGTGAAGAAGGGCGACAAGATGTTTATTCCCAAGAAACAGCGTGCCCATATCTGGTAAGGGCATGCTTTGCATCCTTATGTAAAAGCCCCCATCGCTGTAGGGTGATGGGGGCTCTTTGTGTTAATGCGTGTGGTTACAACAGTCCATACTTGCCTACCACGATAAGCAGCGAGAAGCCGAGCACAAGCGTGATAAGGCCTACGAGAAAGCCTGCCTTCACCATGTCTTTCTGTTCGATGAGACCTGTGGAATAGGCTATGGCGTTAGGCGGTGTGGAGATGGGCAACAACATGGCCGCCGACGCTGCCACAGCTATACCGATGAGCACCGACGATGTTCCGCCGATAATGGCAAGCTTATCGCCCATTCCTTCGCACACGACAGCAAGGATTGGAATCATCAAGGCGGCGGTGGCAGTGTTGCTTATAAAGTTGGAAAGGAAGAATGTCACGGCACCGGCAATGATGAGAATAATGACGGGACTCCACTCTCCAAACGGTATGGCTGCAATGGCGGCCTTTGCCAAGCCCGTTCCGTTCATGGCCAATCCGAGCGCAAAGCCGCCGGCCACCATCCATATCACGCCCCAGTCGATATCGTGCAGATCCTTGGCCGTAATCACACCGGTAAAGGCAAAGACTGCTATGGGCAACATGGCCACCGTATTGGCATTGATGCCAATGGGCTTTCCGAATATCCAGAGGAAGATGGTTACGGCAAAGGTAACGCCCACCACCACGGTGCGCCAGTTGTGCTGCATGTCGCCGTCGATTTTCAAGTCGATAGTTTTCTGCTTGAACGGGAAGAACAGTCTTAGCAAAAGCCAGGAGAGAACGAGCAGCACCAGCACCAGCGGTGCCATGAAGGCCATCCATTGGCCAAAGCCGATATCCATGTTCAAGCCAGCCGGGTCGTTGAGCACCTTATAGGCAAAGGCGTTGGGCGGGGTGCCGATAGGTGTGCCCATACCGCCAAGGTTGGCACCGATGGGTATGGCCATGGTGAGGGCGATGCGCCCCTTGCCGTTGGCCGGCAACGACTTGAAGACGGGTGTCAGGAAGGTGAGCATCATGGCTGCTGTGGCCGTGTTGGAAATGAACATGGAGAAGATGCCGGTGATAAGCAGGAAGCCCAAAAGCACATTCTCGCTGCGGTGGCCAAACGGACGGATCAGCGCCTTGGCCATCCACACGTCAAGTCCTGACTTTGTTGCGGCTATGGCGAGGATGAAACCGCCAAGAAACAGGATGATGGTGGGGTCGGCAAAACATGCCATTATACCCACGGAGTCGAGCAGCTGGCCATATTCGCCCTCTGTGCCCTGCATGAAAGAGAACGACGAGTCGCTTACAAAAAACAACAACACAAAAATGATGGTGACCGATGTGGCCCACGCCGGTATGGCTTCGGTGAGCCAAAGCATGACAGCCATGACAAAGATGGCTATGACACGCTGGTGAACAACCGTGATACCGTCTATACCGAACACCTCAGGGGGCAGGTTCCATACCACAACGGTGAAGATGGCCGTTAGGATAAACCACAGGGCCTTCTTCCAGTGGAAGTCGCCTGTGAGCACATGTTTGACTGTTTCTTGCATATTATAATAGGTTTATAGAGTTAGGTCTGCATCGATCGTGCGTCATGTCGCTAACGAATCTGTGCAAAGATACACTAAAAAAACAAAAAAGCAAGAGCCAAACAGAAAAAAGAAAGGCTAAAAAACAAGCAAGTAACACACTTTCTTACACAAAGGCATTTCACCTTTCAAGAGCACGACACAACCGACATGCGCTGACGCAATGGCACCAGCGGCATGGTTTACAGGTGAGGTACGAACGTGCTCCGTCGCATAGCGCAACTGCTTTCAATGCCGATTATGTCTACAGGCGAAATAGATGCCGCAAACCAAACATCCGGGCGGGCACGAGCATCGATTACTCCTTGGTTTCCTCTTTCATCGTGCCTTCGATATAGAGGCGTGTCATCTCGGGCACACCATTGGTACGCACCGTGATGGTCTTCTTGAAATGACCGGGGAAGCGGCCGCGACCATTGTAGGTGACGCTGATGGTTCCCTTCTCGCCAGGCTGCACGGGAGTCTTTGTGTACTTAGGAACGGTGCATCCACAACTGGCCACTGCCTGGTTGATGACCAGCGGCTTGTCGCCTACATTGGTGAACGTGAAAGTGCATTTCTGCACATTCTCGCTCTCGACAAAGGTACCGAAGTCGTGCGTTAGTTTTTCAAACTTGATTTTGGCCTGAGCCTGTGCATACACGATGCCGCAAACGAGCATCATCAATGTGAAGAGTATTTTTTTCATCATAATGCATCTTTTAAGGTAGCTTCTGCTACGTTCTGTTTTTCAAAAAAGACGGCACAAAAATACAAAATGTTTCGGAAGTCTACCATTTTTTAACGCTTTTTAAAGACTCCGGCAACCGCTCCCGAAAGGCACAGAAGGCGCATGCTGGCCACACATAAACGTCAGCCTTGTGCGATAGCTACCGAATGGCCGTGCGGTTGGGCAACTATCGCAGCGCGATAAAGCATCTATCGCAATGCGAAAGGATATCTATCGCGATGCGAAAGGATATCTATCGCAGCACAATATTTTTTATATAAAAAAAGACGGGCTATGCAAATGCGACCCGAAGGATTTTTCGTAATTTTGCAAATACATGGATTTCAAGCTCTCATCAAAATTCAGTCCCACAGGCGACCAGCCCCAAGCCATCAAGCAGCTGACCGACGGCATACTGCAAGGCGAGACCGCACAAGTGTTGCTCGGTGTCACCGGGTCGGGCAAGACATTCACGGTGGCCAACGTGATTGCCAACGTGAACAAACCAACCCTCATACTGAGCCACAACAAGACGCTCGCAGCTCAGCTGTATGAGGAAATGAAAGCATTCTTCCCGAACAATGCCGTCGACTATTACGTGTCGTATTACGACTACTACCAGCCCGAGGCTTACCTGCCGACCACCGACACCTATATCGAGAAAGACCTGGCTATCAACGAGGAAATCGACAAACTGCGGTTGGCCGCCGTGAGCGACCTGCTGTCTGGCCGCAAAGACGTGGTGGTGGTGTCGTCGGTGTCGTGCATCTACGGAATGGGGGCACCAATTGCCATGCAGGAGAACATCATCACCATCAACACTGGCGAGCGGCTCGACCGCAACGACTTTCTGCGCAAGCTAGTCAACTCGCTCTATGTGCGCAACGACATCGATCTGCAGCGAGGCAACTTTGCCGTGAAGGGCGACACCGTGCTCGTGGCCATGGCCTATAGCGACAACGTGCTGCGCGTGAGCTGGTGGGACGACGAGATAGATGCCATCGAAGAATGCGACGCCCTCACCCTGCACACACTGCAACGCTTTGAAAAATACCAGATTTATCCGGCTAACCTCTTCGTGACAAGCAAAGAACAGACCGAAGGTGCCATTCGCATGATACAAGACGACCTCGTGAAACAGGTTGACTATTTCAACGAACTGGGCGACGGCATCAAGGCGCAGCGCATCAAAGAACGCGTGGAGTACGACATGGAGATGATCAAGGAACTGGGACATTGCTCGGGCATCGAGAACTACTCGCGCTATTTCGACGGCCGCGAGCCAGGCCAACGACCGTACTGCCTGCTCGATTTCTTCCCCAAAGACTACCTGATGGTCATCGACGAAAGCCATGTCAGCGTGCCACAAATCAATGCGATGTATGGCGGCGACCGCGCCCGCAAACAGAACCTGGTGGAATACGGGTTCCGACTGCCTGCCGCCTTCGACAACCGCCCCCTGCGATTCGAAGAGTTTCACGAAATGATCCACCAGGTGATTTACGTGTCGGCCACCCCAGCCGACTACGAACTGCAAGAGTCGGAGGGCATCGTGGTGGAACAGATCATACGCCCCACAGGGCTGCTCGACCCCGAGATTGAGGTGCGCCCGTCGGAAAACCAAATCGACGATCTGCTCGACGAGATTCTCACGCGCACACACCGGAGCGAACGCGTGCTGGTCACCACGCTCACCAAACGCATGGCCGAAGAACTCACCGAGTTTCTGCTCGACCACGGCGTAAAGGCCAACTACATACATAGCGACGTGGCCACGCTCGACCGCGTGAAAATCATGAACGACCTGCGCGCAGGCGTTTACGACGTGCTGGTGGGTGTGAACCTGCTGCGCGAAGGACTCGACCTGCCCGAAGTGTCGCTGGTGGCCATTCTCGATGCCGACAAAGAGGGATTCCTGCGCAGCCACCGCAGTCTGACCCAGACCGCCGGACGGGCGGCGCGCAACGTCAACGGAAAGGTAATAATGTACGCCGACACCATAACCGACAGCATGCAGCGCACCATCGACGAAACCGCACGTCGGCGAACCATACAGCTGAAGTACAACGAAGACCACCATATCACACCGCAGCAAATCGTAAAGGATATAAAGAACGCGCTGCCCACCGCCAGCGCCGACGCGAACGAAACACCGCGGATGGCCGCCGAATACAGCTTGCCCAAAGCGGACAACGGAACCTTTGCAGCCGACCCCATCGTGCGCCAAATGACGCGCGACGAACTGCAAAAGAGCATCGACAACACCAAGACGCTAATGGAACAAGCTGCCAAGAACCTCGATTTCATACAAGCAGCACAGTATCGCGACGAAATCATAAGGCTGGAAAAACTACTGGAGTTAAAATAAACGTTAAAAGTGATACGCTTATTCACTATATGAAGCAATATTTGCTAACTTTGCTTATTATAATGATAAATACTGCATTGAAATGAAAAAAATACTATTTGCCATTATGATGCTCTTCCCACTCATGGGAGTGGCACAAAACACTTGGGAGCCTACGCAAGCCAAAAGCAAACAGACAAAGACTGAAAAAAACAAGAAAAAATCACTCTTCGAAAAGAGCACGAAGAAAGCAGACACCAAGTATCTTGCTGGAGCAGTGCCTGTGGTCAATGGCAACGTGGTGTTCACGCTCGACAAAGATGTGCCGGGCATGAGCGCCGACCAGATATACGACAAAGTGCGCGAAGCCCTGGCAGCGATCGTGGCAGAGCCCAACCAATTGAAAGAAATAAGCAAAGTGGCCGTAGACAACAAGGCCGACCACACTGTTGGCGCACGGCTCTCAGAATGGCTGGTGTTCAAAAAATCAGCCTTGTCGCTCGACCAAACCGTTTTCAACTATTCGCTCATCGCAAAAGCAAGCAACGGACACCTGCACCTCACCATGGAGCGCATGGGCTACCAGTACGAAATGGAACGCACCGACACACAGGGCATGGAAACAAAAGCCGAGGAGTGGATTACCGACGAGTGGGGACTCAACAAAAAGGGAACCAAACTGGCCAAGTACAGCGGAAAGTTCCGCAGCAAAACCATCGACCGAAAGGACAACATCTTCGCCAAAGTGTGCAAAGCGCTTAACATCAATTATTAATAGTCACAACACCCCATTACATGGAAATCGATAACGATTCGTTGTCGCACAGGCACCGGGGCGAACAAGCCCCCGACAACAACCGCCTGCGCCTGCGCAATGTCTTGAACATCATATTCATGCTTCTGGCCATTGCGGGGCTGGTCATCTACTATAGTTCCGACCATACGGTTGGAACAATTGTCATTTTGGTGGCGGTAGTTTTCAAGATTGTAGAGAGTGCCTTACGAATAAAATTTTAATGAAGAAAAACCTACTCACCATTCTCATTGTGTGGTTGACCGTAGTACCTGCCATTGCGCAAATACGCCGCGCCAACACCGACAACTACAACTCGATGGACAGCAACGGAAACATTACCACGGCGCAACAACGCCGTGAACGTTCCGATTCCACCTCCACACACAAGGAAATCCCAAAGGGCATTAGCGTATGGACTGTCGACCCGCGCTTCGGCGACCGAAAAGCAGCGCAACTCGACACGCTCTCGCACATGTATATGAACACCATATTCACCACCGGACTGCGTGGCGAATACAACACTACCGGCAATCTGGGGGCACCACGCCAGGCACGTATCTTCATCGACCGTCAACAGGAATCGCAATTCTTGTTCACCAATCCCTACGACTATTTCATAACTCCCATACAGGATTTTCATTTCACCAACACCCTTTCGCCATTCACCAACCTCACATACAACACCTGCGGCGACCGCACCAACGGCGAAGATCACTTCACCGCAAAGTTTGGTGTGAATGCCGGCAAACGCATTGGCGTGGGCTTCAAATTCGACTATCTTTATGGCCGGGGATACTATGACAGCCAGTCGACATCTCATTTCAACTACTCCATGTACGGTTCTTATCTCGGCGACCGCTATCAGGCACATCTCTTGTTCTCGACCAATCACCAGAAAGTGACGGAAAACGGCGGTATTACCGACGACAATTACATCACCCATCCCGAATCGTTCGACGAATCGTTCCAAAGCTCCGAAATACCAACCATGTTCTCGCAAAATTGGAACCGCAACGACAACCAGCACCTTTTCTTCACCCATAGATACAGCGTGGGCTTCAAACGCAAGGTGCCCATGACCGCCGAAGAAATTGCAGCACGCAAATTTGCCATGGCTTCGCACAAAGAAGCCGCGGAACGCCAGGCCAAGAGCGAAGCTGAAAAACAAGCCCGTTCTGAAGGACGTGAATTAAACGAAGACAACGCAAAGCAGCCGACAACATTTGCAGGGCGTCCCGACAACGCAAAAATCGGCGTTCGGACAACGGCCGACAGCTTAGCCACAGACAGCCTTTCGGCACACGCCACGGATGGCGGCCGCGTGTCGGTAAACGGAAAAGCGGCTGCCGACAGCCTCATAGCGCAAGCCACCAAAGCCAAGGAAGACACGTCGTGGCTTAAAGACGAATATGTGCCTGTCACCAGTTTCATCCACACGCTCGATTTCAATAACTACCGGCGCATCTACGAAGCCTACCAAACACCTGACAGTTATTACCTGAACAACTATCTTGTCAACGAAAAACTGAGCGGCGACTCCATCTACGATAAGACGAGCCATTGGAGCATACGCAACACGTTCGCCATATCATTATTGGAAGGCTTTAACAAATGGGCTAAGGCCGGACTGAAAATTTTCGGCACGCACGAACTACGACACTTCACATTGCCCGACTCCACAGCTATGCGCTCATGGAACGAAAACGCAGTGAGCGTCGGCGCTCAACTCATCAAAACACAAGGAAAAACTCTCCACTACAACGTAACCGGAGAATTTGGCGTAATCGGAATCAATGCCGGAGAAATACATGTGGACGGCGGAATCGACCTCAATTTCCCCTTGTTCAAGGACACGATAACACTGGCTGCCTCGGGCTTCTACCATCACGAAAAGCCTTCTTTCTATTACAGGCATTATCAAGGAAGGCATCTTTGGTGGGACAACGATGACCTTGCCATGACCGATCATTTCCGCGCCCAAGGCACCTTCACCTACCAAAAAACACGCACTTCACTCCGCGTGGCTTTCGATGAGATAAAAAACCACACCTATTTCGCCACCTCATACAACACTACAGACAAGGGACGGTACAGCAATACCGTAGATGTGCGGCAGGAAAGCAGCCCAATCACTGTGATAACAGCCGACCTGAAGCAGGACTTCACGTTCGGACCACTCAACTGGGAGTCAGTAATCACATTGCAAAAGTCCACCAACGAGGATGCGCTACCGCTGCCATTGATTAACATCTACACCAACCTTTATCTAAAATTCAAGATTGCCCATGTGCTGAAATGCGACTTCGGAGCCGACCTGCGCTTTTTCACCAAATACAAAGCACCCGACTATGTACCTTCCATAGGTCAGTATGCTGTGCAGGCCAATGACCAGAAGACGGAAATAGGCAACTATCCGCTGGTTAACGTCTACGCCAATTTTCACTTGAAGCACACACGCTTCTTCGTGATGATGAGCCATGTAAACGCCAGCACAGGCAACTATTTCTTCACGCCTCACTATCCTCTCAATGGACGTGTGTTCCGTTTCGGCGTAAGCTGGAACTTCTTCAATTAAGCGTTTGGATATGCAACCGACCAACGAAATCATACATACTAACGGCTTTCGCGCATGGATACTTGCCACGCGCCCTAAGACGCTTTCAGCCGCTGCGGTACCTGTCATCATCGGCATATCCTTGGCTTTGAAGACCGTAGGTTGGACATGCTTTTCGGTTCTACCAGCTATCTTGTGTTTGTTGTTTGCTTGGATCATGCAAATCGACTCCAACTTGATTAACGATTATTTCGATTATATACATGGATCGGACGACCGCAACACACGATTGGGGCCTAAACGCGCCTGCGCCGAGGGATGGGTCACCTTGTCGGCCATGCGCATTGCCATTGCCGTCACTTCGCTTGCAGCCTGCGCCGTAGGACTTCCGCTCGTTGCATTTGGCGGACAGGAAATGGTAATGGTAGGTGCAATCTGCGTGGTTTGCGCTTTTCTCTACACCACATTCTTTGCTTCCAAGGGCTTGGGCGATGTTTTGGTTGTTGTTTTTTTTGGCATTGTGCCAGTCTATTTCACATGGTATGTTGTCATGCCCATATATTGGCAGTACTTCAACATCTATGTTCTCATTGCTGGTGTATGCTGTGGGATGGTAATCGACACACTGCTCATCGTGAATAATTACCGCGACCACGATAACGATTTAGCGAGCGGAAAAATCACATTGGTTGTGCGGATAGGCACTCAGGCAGCAGAAAAGCTTTACCAAGCTCTGCCTTACTTATCAGAAATCATTCTATATTGTTTTCTCGTTCTTGGAGAAGACACGCCGTGGTGGAAGACTTGCGGCTTTGTCGTTCTTGGTTTGATATACATTGTGCCGCAAGAGATGACTGCAAAAAAGATGATTAGCCTTGGCAAGGGGCGAGCGCTCAACGCTGTGCTCGGAATGACCTCGCGCAACCTATTCATCTACGGACTTGTCACCGCGGCACAGATACTTCTGTTCTGTAAAATAGCCTAAGCCATGCAAAAACATGTGAACCTTGAAATCATGAACTTTGTGGAGCGTGAGATTTTACCGCGTTACAATGCCTTCGGCCAGAGCCACGGCCTACGCCATGTACAACGGGTTATCAGAAATTCGCTTGATTTGGTTTCGACCACAGGTGCTGACACCAACATGGTTTATGTTATTGCGGCCTATCACGACTTGGGCATGGAAGGGCCACGGGCGGTGCACCACGTCACAGGTGGAAAGATATTGGCATCCGACATGCGTCTTCGCCGTTGGTTTTCCGCCGAACAAATAAGAATCATGAAGGAGGCCGTGGAAGACCACAGAGCATCGGCCTCGCACGCTCCCCGCAGTATCTACGGTATGATTGTGGCTGAAGCCGACCGCGATTTGGAACCTGTAGTGGTATTTGAACGGGCTATCGAGTATGGCTTGGAAAACTATCCCATGCTCGACAACGACAAACAGTGGAAACGGTTTGATAACCACATGGAGGAAAAATATGGCGTAAACGGATACATAAAACTATGGATTCCCAATTCACCGAACGAGAAACGCATCAAAGCGTTGCGCGAAATCATTGGTAACAAGTTGCATTTGCACCAGATCTTCGATGAGATATACGCCAAGTTGACTGACAGAAGCAATGAACAGAACAATCCCACTTGACACCAATCAGTTATCTATTAATACCAATCAATTATGAAGAAAAAAATAATGTTGGCATCCGCTTGTCTGGCACTTTGCTCCTGCGTAATGGCAGGCGACCTTCATGTTTCGGGCAATCTCAACGGGCTTGGCAATGACACACTTGTTGCGATGACATTAGTTTCTAATGATGTAAACCAAACCGTGAAAGTTGTGGGCAAAGAAGGAGCTTTCGACTTTCATGTGACGGTGGATGAGCCCCAAAACCTAATCCTGCAAATTCGCCATCCAAAGAGAGAGGGAGCGCACCCTATGGGCGGTTATCTGGCAACGATAGCGATGCCCGGCGAGGACTTGAAAATAACCGGTTCGCTCAACAACTACACCATTGGCGGAAGCACTTACTACCAACAGGTGGAAAAATGCCGTCAAGTTACCGCCTCGTTCGACGAAGGAATAAAGAACCTGCAGCGCGACTACGAGGCCAAGATGAAGCAGGGCGCCAACCCCGACTCATTGGAAGAGGTAATAGAGAAAGCGTATGAGGAGATTAAGGAAAGCAAATCAGAAGCTTCGCTGAAGTACATCAAGGCGCACGCCGACGAAGAAGCCAGCCAATATCTGCTGCGTGAAGTGAGCGTAGAAAAGTACAAGGAGGCCATCGGATCCTTATCGCCCGCAGTACGCGAAGGACGTTTAAAGGCAATGATAGACAACTATGCCGCTCGCTCACAGAAGACGCTCGACCGCGAGGCAGCGAAGAAGAAGGTGGCCGAAGGCAACCCTGCGCCCGACTTCACCCTAAAGAGCATTGACGGCCGGGACATCAGTCTGAGCAGTCTGAAGGGCAAAGCCGTAGTGCTCGACTTTTGGGGCTCATGGTGCGGATGGTGCATCAAGGGTATGCCGAAGATGAAAGAATATTACGCTAAGTACAAGGACAAGTTGGAGATACTGGGCATTGACTGCAACGACACCGACCAGAAATGGCGCGATGCCGTGAAAAAGTACGAACTGCCTTGGCTGCATGTACGCAACGAGGGCACGCCCGATGTTACTGTGCTTTACGGCATAAGTGGATTCCCCACAAAGATTGTAGTGGATGCAACAGGCAAAATCAGCAAAGTTGTAGTTGGCGAAAGCGAAGAATTCTACAAATATCTTGATGAGCTGTTAGGCAAATAAACCGCTGAACCCCTATCACTCTCAAGAGCGCAATTGAAAAACGACCGCTTGCCACATAGTGCGACAAGGGGTCGTTTTCGGTTTCAAAGGTTGGTCTAAAGCATATCATGGCAAACATCGCCCCTTGCCAACGGGCTATTTTCCACACGGCAGCTGCGAGAATTTCTTCAATCCTTTCACGTGGTAATGCCAAAGAACACTGAAGTTGACACGTTCACGCACAGGGTTGACCGTTCGCGTGCTGCGTATTTCATCCCTGTCGGCATCAAACTGATGCTTCCATTGCTTGAACGCTCGGCGTGCCTTAATGATGGCTTTGCAATCACCCCAGTTGCGGTTCACGACCAGTGTCTGCAAGGCAGCTATGTAGTCGAGCACGAAACGCATGCGCATCACTTGCTTCAACTCGTCGTCGGGCAGGTTCTTGTAAAGCATTGTGAGGTTGTTGCGAAAGTTGAGGAATGTTTTCATAGGATTACTCTTTGGCAACGTTCCGCCGCCCACATGATAAACGATGCTTTCGGGCAGGCACACGATGCGACGTCCGCGCTGTCGCAGTCGCCAACAAAGGTCAATTTCCTCATTGTGCGCAAAGAAGCGGCCGTCCAGTCCGTTGACGTTCCAATAGTCTTTGCTGCGGATCATCAAGCAGGCCCCCGTGGCCCAAAGCACATCTGTCTGATAGTCGTATTGACCGTTGTCGGCTTCCACTGTGTCGAATATCCGGCCTCTGCAGAACGGGTAACCATAGCGGTCAATGTATCCGCCCGATGCACCTGCATACTCAAAACTGTCTTTGTTGGCCTCCGACAACAGCTTTGGCTGGCACGCCGCCACCTCGGCATGCGTGTCCATGTATTCTATGAGCGGTGTGAGCCAGCGGTGTGTAACCTCCACATCCGAATTGAGCAGGATATAATATTCCGCCTCTATTTGTTGCAATGCCCGGTTGTATCCCTCTGCAAATCCATAGTTTTTGTCGAGTTGCAGACGTTTCACCTGTGGGAATTCGTTTTGCAGTACGCACATGGAATCGTCGGTCGAGGCATTGTCGGCCACCCATATTTCCGCATCGTCGCGCGAGTATTTCACAACGGTGGGCAGATACTGGCGCATCATGTTGCAACCGTTCCAGTTTAATATAACTATTGCTACCTTCATTTTTTCTTTTTGGTTGGTGGTAGTTGGAGAGGTTCGGACTGAAGTGTTCAGTTGAGTATTTCGGCCTTCAAGGCCGACTTGTCGAAGTTGAAGCCGCCCAACCGCACACGCATGATCTTGTTGTCGTACTCTTCGCGAGCCTGCGAGGGTGCGAGTTCCACCCGAATGTAATTCTCTGTGAATCCGTGCATCGACTTTCCCCTTGTTGCCTTCTCGAAAAGCACGTCGGCTTCTTGCCCAATATGCTGGGCGTAGAATGCCTGTGTCTTCTCGTCGGACAACTTGAGCAAGCGATGAGCCCGCTGTTTCTTTTGCTTGTCGTCCACCACATAGGGTATGCGCAGAGCGGCTGTACCGGGCCGTTCTGAATAGGGGAACACATGGAGCTGTGTGACCGGCAGCTTGTCGAGAAAATCGTAGCAGGCTTCGAAATACTCTGGTTTTTCGCCTCTGCAACCCACCATCACGTCTACCCCTATAAAAGCATGGGGCATTTTTTCCTTAATAAGGTTTATCTTGTGTGCAAACAACCGGGTGTCGTAACGACGGTGCATCAGTTGCAACACCTCGTCGCTGCCGCTTTGCAATGGCACATGAAAATGGGGCATGAAGGCACGGCTGTGTGCACAATAGTCAATCAGCTCGTCGCTCATCAGGTCGGGTTCTAAACTGCTGATACGGAAACGCTGTATGCCTTCCACTTCATCGAGTGCTTTCACAAGGTCGATAAACCGCTCGCCGGTGGAAGCGCCGAAATGGCCTATGTTCACTCCCGTGAGCACTATTTCCTTGCCTCCCTCAGCGGCCGCTTGCCGTGCCTGCTCCACCAGCGACGCGATGGATGGATTGCGCGACAGTCCCCGGGCAAAGGGTATGGTGCAATAGGTACAGAAATAATTGCAACCGTCTTGCACTTTCAGAAAATAGCGCGTCCGGTTTCCGCGCGAACAGGAAGGCTGAAAGGTCTTTATGTCCTTCGTTTTTACTTGATGATGCTGGTGCAAATGACCGTCGCGGGGCTGCGACCATGCGTCAGAAAGATACTGTATGAGGTTGGCCTTCTCGTTGGAACCCAACACAAGGTCAACGCCCGGTATCTGGCTGATGGTCTCGCCTTCGAGCTGCGCATAACATCCCGTCACCACAACAAACGCGCCCGGATTGGAGCGCACCATGCGATGGATGGCTTGGCGACATTTGTGGTCGGCCACCTCAGTAACCGAACAGGTGTTGATCAAGCAGATATCGGCCTGCTCGCCTTTGGCCACGGTTACCACGCCCATGTCGGTCAGCGTCTTGGCGAATGTGGAGGTTTCGGAAAAATTCAGTTTGCAACCTAAAGTGTAAAAAGCTGCGCGCTTGCCTTGGAAGGCACTTGTATCTATCATGGTTGTTGTCTTACTTAGTCTTATATTATATAGGTATGCAAAGATACGCTTTTCTATCGAAAGATTTACCTTAAAATGGCGCATTTTTAGGCTCTGTTAAGGCACACAAATTATTTAACATCACTTAACAGATTATATATTCTTGAATATCAGTCGTTTACAAAAAGGTTACAAAAAGAGGCAAAAAAAACTTGCTAAAAAAAGATCAGCGTATTGAAAAAAGCCTTATCTTTGCAGCGTTTTAATAAACATAGATCGTTTTACAGATTTTAAAAAGCAAAGAAAATGAAGAAATTAGTTTT
The DNA here is from genome assembly GCA_963656105.1 of Eggerthellaceae bacterium. Classification (GTDB taxonomy): domain Bacteria; phylum Bacteroidota; class Bacteroidia; order Bacteroidales; family Bacteroidaceae; genus Prevotella. The sequence continues at coordinate 61,377 of CAVKHW010000004.1, read as the reverse complement.
GATGTTCGTGGCTATGGCCGCTATCTCTTTCGCATCTTGTGGCAATAAGAACGAGTCTGCTGCTCCTGCTCAGGATTCAGCTGACACTACTGTTGTTGACAGCCTCGACAGCGCTGCTGTTGCTGACACAACTGTTGCTGACACAACTGTTGCTGAGTAATTCGTTAGAACGAACAGAAAATTGAGAGACACCGTCTCGGGCTAAGCCCGGGGCGGCTTTTTCGTTTTGCAGAAAGCCGAGTCTATTCTTTGCCACGACCACATGGGCAACGAAGCACTGGCAAAACAAAAAGGGCTTTGCGATAAGTGCCAAACGTGGGTGCGATAAGTGCCGAATCGCAACGCGATAGCTGCCAGACCGCGATGCGATAGGTACCAAGCCGCGATGCGATAAGGCACCTTTCGCAAAGGGACGCAACCACCACCCCGACGCGCCTTCGCCCCACCCTTTTCGCCAAGCGCAGGCAGCCCGTGGCGCATTGAAAAAATGTGAACCTTGTTTTTGATAGTTCATGGATTTTTAGTAATTTTGCATGGACTTATAAAGAATAGGTATAAACAAACCATACAATCATGAAGATTTCATACAAGTGGCTGAAAGAATATGTCGATTTCGACCTCACCCCACAGGAAACCGCCGACGCGCTGACCTCAACAGGACTGGAAGTGGATGCCCTGGACGAGGTGCAAGCCATAAAAGGCGGACTGAAAGGTCTGTACGTGGGCAAAGTGCTCACATGCGAGCCACATCCCAATAGCGATCACCTGCACGTCACAACAGTGGATCTGGGCAAGGGCGAACCACAGCAAATCGTGTGCGGCGCACCGAATGTGGCCGCCGGCCAGAAAGTGATTGTGGCCGACCTCGGATGCGTGCTATACGATGGCGACAAAGAATTCACCATCAAGAAATCGAAACTTCGTGGAGTGGAAAGCTTCGGCATGATTTGCGCCGAAGACGAGATAGGCGTAGGAACCGACCACGCCGGCATAATCGTACTGCCCGAAGATGCAAAGGAAGGCACTCCTGCTGCCGAATACTACCACCTCGAAAGCAATTGGGTGATCGATATCGACATAACCGCCAATCGCGCCGACGCCCTGAGCCACTATGGTGTGGCACGCGACCTCTATGCGTGGTTGTTGCAAAGAGGCTATAAAACATCACTGCACCGTCCGGACTGCACAAAGTTTGCAGTCGACGACGAGGCACTGCCAATTGATGTGGAAATAGAAAACCACGAGGCCTGCAAACGCTATGCGTGTGTAAGCATTACAGACTGCGAGGTGAAAGAAAGCCCCAAATGGCTGCAAGAAAAACTGACAACCATCGGCCTGCGACCCATCAACAACATAGTGGACATCACCAACTACATCATGATGGCCTACGGTCAGCCCATGCACTGTTTCGACGCCGACATGGTAAAGGGTCACAAAATCGTGGTGCGCACACAGCCCGAAGGCACCAAATTTGTCACACTCGACGGCGAGGAGCACCTCCTCGGCCAGCACGACCTCAGCATCTGCAACGCCGAAGAGCCCATGTGCATTGCCGGCATCTTTGGCGGAAAAGGATCGGGCACCTACGAAACGACACGCAACGTGGTGCTCGAAAGTGCCTATTTCCATCCCACATGGATACGCAAGAGCGCACGCCGCCACGGCTTGTCGACCGATGCCAGTTTCCGCTTCGAGCGCGGCGTTGACCCCAACGGCACCCTATACGCCCTCAAGCAAGCAGCCATACTGTGTAAGGAACTGGCCGGCGGAAAAGTGTCGATGCAAATCAAGGACGTGTATCCCGAGCCACTGCACAACTTCCCGGTACGCCTCAACTACGAATATTGCGACCGTCTGATCGGCAAACAACTCGGCGAAGACACCATCAAGAGCATAGCCACAAGTCTGGAAATGCAGATTGAGGGAGCCGACGAGAAAGGACTCGACCTGCTTGTTCCCGCCTATCGCGTGGACGTGCAACGCCCGTGCGACGTGGTGGAGGACATCCTCCGCATCTACGGATACAACAACGTGGAAATCCCCACACAGTTGAAGTCGTCGCTCACCGTGGCCGGCGAGCAAGACAAAGAGCACCAGTTGGCCAACATCATCAGCGAGCAACTGGTGGGATGCGGTTTCAACGAGATACTGAACAACTCGATGTCGAAGGCAAGCTACTACGACAAAGACGAACTGAACAGCTACCGTTGGGACAACACCGTGAAGGTGATGAATCCGTTGAGCGCCGACCTCGGCGTGATGCGACCCACATTGGTGTTCGGCGGACTGGAATCGCTGGCCCGCAACATCAACCGCAAGCGAGCCAACCTCAAGTTCTTCGAGATGGGCAACGCCTACCACTATGATCCAGAGAAGGACGACCACGACGCGTCGATAGTGGCCTACTCGCAGGAAATGCATCTTGCACTGTGGATCACCGGCAAGCGCGTGGAAGGCTCATGGGCACACCCCGACGAGGATACGAGTTTCTACGAGCTGAAGGCTTACGTGGAGAACATCCTGCGCCGCGCAGGTGTTGCCAATGCGATGCTGGTAGCTGGAATATCAGAAAACAACCTATTCGCAGAGGCTTTGACACTGAAAAACCGCGGTGGAAAGACTCTCTGCGAATACGGCAGACTGACCAAGAAGGTTTGTCACGAGTGTGGCGTGGAAAAAGATGTCTATTTTGCAGACATCAACTGGACAGCCATCATGAAAGCCATCAAAAAGAATAAGGTCGAATTCAAGGAGCTGTCCAAATATCCGGCAGTAAGCCGCGACCTCGCCTTACTGGTCGACACCAACACCGAATTTGCCGAGATTGAGCAGATAGCACGGCAAAGCGAGAAGAAACTGCTGAAAAAGGTGGAACTTTTCGATGTCTACCAAGGCAAAAATCTGCCTGCAGGCAAAAAGAGCTATGCCGTGAACTTCATCCTCGAAGATGAGGAGCGCACGCTCAACGACAAGCAGATTGAGGCCATCATGCAGAAAATCATTAAAAACTTAACAAACAAACTCGGAGCCGAACTCCGATAAACTACAATTCCAATGGGTAGAGCATTTGAATATCGCAAAGCAACAAAGATGAAGAGATGGGGTCACATGGCCCGCACATTTACTAAACTGGGTAAGGAGATTGCCATCGCCGTGAAAGCCGGCGGCGGCGAGCCCGAGAACAATCCTCGCCTGCGCGCCATCATCGCCACGTGCAAACGGGAGAACATGCCGAAGGATAACATCCAGCGTGCCATAAAGAACGCCATGGGTAAGGACACCAGCGACTACAAGGAGGTGCCCTATGAGGGATACGGCCCACACGGAATAGCCATCTTCGTTGACACACTGACCGACAACACAACTCGCACCGTTGGCGACGTAAGGTCGGTGTTCAACAAGTTCAACGGCAACCTTGGCACACAGGGTTCGCTGAGCTTCCTCTTTGACCACAAGTGCGTATTCACGTTCAAGAAGAAAGACGATACCGACATGGATGACCTCATCCTCGATTTCATCGACTACGGCGTGGACGAAGATTACGATGTGGACGAAGAAACAAACGAAATAACCATCTATGGTGAGCCTACCAGCTTTGGAGACATTCAGAAGCACCTCGAGGACAATGGCTTTGAGATTACGAGTGCTGAATTCACACGCATCCCTACCGATCTCAAGGACGTGACACCCGAACAACGTGAAACCATCGACAAGATGATAGAAAAGCTAGAGGATTTCGACGATGTTCAAAACGTTTACACCAACATGAAACCCGAAGAGGTTTCTGACGAAGAGGAATAATTTATACCTTCCATATTTTTCAAACGTCGGCTTTCCTTCATCGGAAGTCGGCGTTTTTCTGTTTATCTTGGGCAGTGCTTAGCCTCGCGCAACATCTTTTATGATGCTTATCCAAAGTCCACCGCAGGCAAGACCGCCCTGCTGCGACTGAGACAGCCGCCACAAGCTCGACATGGTGTTATCAAGATGTAATAAACAAATTACTGTTGGGAAACGCCCTACTCACGCTCTATGCCGTAAGCAGTGCGCGTAAGCCGTAACCGCTTGGTTGCACGGCGAATGGCATTGTTGAGCTGCCATGCCTCGTCGTTAACGTAAGGACGGCTGTGGTCGAGATGTAACACAATCGCGCTGTAACGTATTTGCTTGCCACAAATACCAGCATTGGTCAACCGCTCGCCAAGTTCACGATCCTCGCCTCCATAGCGCATGCGCTCGTCAAAGCCATTGGCGGCCAACAAGTCGCAACGCCAACCGCTACTGTTCATGCCGTTCCAAGTGGCATGAGTGGGTGTGATATGGTTCATAAACCACGCGAAAGCACGGCTCTGCAGCAGCTTCGTGCACTTGAACGACCATTTCAACCCCTGCGCCTTCAACCACGACAGGCTGAAAGCTTGCCCACGGAGCACATCGTCTTTCGTAAGTTGACGACTGATGGCCATTGGCAACTTGAAATAGCCGCCCGACAGAAATCGTCCGCGTTCAGACATCTGTTCATGGATAGCAAGGAAATCGCTACGAGGCACACAGTCCTGGTCGGTAAAGACAATGTAATCGCTTTGCGACAAGCTGAGCGCCTTGTTAAGTATCGTAGTCTTGCGAAAGCCATTGTCTTCGTGCCACACATGTCGGAGCGGAAGCACTGGTTCAAACCGCTTAATCAGTGCCGCCGTGTCAGGATCCGACCCGTCATCGGCCACAATAATCTCATCGGCCGAGCGTTGTTGGGCACAATAACCCCAAAGGGTTTTCTCTAACCACTGAGGGTTATTGTATGTAGATATGATGACACCAATAGTCATAAACGGGATATTCTATATTAATATTTATACTTTGCAAAAGTAACGGATTTTCGCGTGAACGACAAATAACCACGCATAAATTGCAAACCTTCAATGCCGCAATAAGGAAAAACAAGTTCGCAGCAATGTTTTTTACTTGTTTTGCATAATAATATGACAAAAAATGGCGTTTAAATGAATAAACAATCGAAACGAACATGAACCATTACATAGAGGTCATTACCGTCAGCAAGGCCAAAACCGACGTTGACAAAGTGTTCAAAAAGTTGGGATACAACAACCTGACGCCGATGCGAAAAAGCGTGAACCCCATATCGCGCTTTATCATCAAGCTTTCGGGCGTAGCACGCATCCTGACAACCGTGAAGCATGGCGACAACTTATGTCTTCAATATCCAATGAAGAAATTCTACCATGTAGCCTGCACTCTGGCTCATTGGAAAGGCGCGAAGGTAATCACCATCGTGCACGATCTGGACGCTTTCCGCAGAAAGAAAATCACTGCCGACCGCGAACGTTACCTGTTGAACAAGACCGATGCGCTCATCGTGCACAATCCCACGATGCTCGACTACATGAAAAGCCAGCAATTCAAAGGAAAGCTTTATAATCTCCAGATATTCGACTTCATTACCGATGCCGCACCAAGACCTTACCCCGCACCGCACCATCCGTGGCAGGTGGTCTACACCAGCAACCTGCGACGCTGGCGCAACGGATTTCTATATCATCTCGACGAGATAATGCACAACTGGCAGATAACGCTCTATGGACCAGGCTACGAGGATGCAGATAAAGAGAAAACGGGCGTAACCTATCGAGGGAAACTGACAGAGGAAGAACTCATCGGCAGTGTGGAAAGTGATTTCGGACTTGTATGGGATGGCGATTCGTTCGACGAATGTGCTGGTAACTGGGGCGAATATCTACGAATCAACAATCCACACAAAACATCACTCTATCTGCGTGCCGGTATACCGGTCATCATCTGGAAGAAAGCTGCATTGGCTCCCTTCATCACACACAACCAGCTCGGTATAGCCGTAGATTCGCTTCGCGACATCGACCAAGCATTGACCGACCTCACGCCGACGGCATACGCAGCCATGAAAGCCAATGCGCTCGACATAAGCCAAAAGCTCGGGAAAGGCTTTTTTGAACAAATGGCTTTTACACAAGCCACTAAAGACATGGCAAATAAAGACTGAATAATGCGGGAGCAATACTACGTTTCGGAGGAAAGCAATGTCGACAAAACCATTAAACATCTGATTGCAAAGGAATATCCGGCTACAAGGTATAGCAAGCTCAAATCAAGCGAATAATTGAAGAATGACAATTAGCATAATAGCCACTCATCAGTAGGGGGGGGAAAAACGGAAGAATCCAAGATCATCCGCATCAAAAGAAAATGTGTAAAACAAAAAGCCGCTGAAATTCAGCGGCTCTTTTATTTCACATCTATAATGACTTTATTATCCAAAATTGTCGTACATGATGCTTTCGGGATCAACTCCCAAACTGTCGAGATAGTCTGTTACGGTCTTGATAAGCATGGGGGGACCGCAAAGATAATACTCGCAATCCTCTGGTGCCTCATGATCCTTCAAATAGGTATCACGCACACAATTAACGGCAAAACCTGCATAATACTTCACGCCAGCAGCATCAGCTGCAGGATCAGGACGGTCAAGCGACAAGTGAAGATGGAAATTGGGAAATTCTTTTTCCAACTCCCAAAAATCTTCCATGAAGAACGCCTCATTAAGACTGCGCGCACCATAGAAGAAATGCAGTTCGCGATCGGTGCAATGAAGGGTCTTTGTCATATGCATGATTTGGGAACGTAGAGGTGCCATTCCTGCACCACCACCAATCCAAATCATCTCCTTCTTAGAATCAAAGTGTGGATGGAAATCGCCATAAGGACCGCTCATCATAACCTTATCCCCAGGTTTGAGACTGAAGATGTAGCTTGAGCCGATACCCGTGGGCACATTCTGGAATCCGACTTGAGGACGAGGCAAGAACGGTGTGGTGGCTATACGCACGGTAAGCGTTATGATGTCGCCTTCAGCAGGATAGTTGGCCATTGAATATGCACGGATTGTGGGAGACGGATTGTGAGCCTTAAGCGACAAGATATTGAAATTCTCCCAAGCACCAATATAATCTTTTCCTATCAAGGATTTGTCGAAATCCTTGTCGTAGTCGATGCAATCGTAAGCAGGAATCTTGATTTGAGCATAAGAACCAGGTACGAAATCCATATGTTCACCTGGGGGCAAAGCCACTTTAAACTCCTTGATAAAGCTCGAAACATTCTTGTTGCTGATTACCGTACACTCCCATTCTTTCACACCCATGATCGACTCGGAAATCTTTATCTTGAAATCGCCCTTCACCTTGCACTGGCATCCCAGACGCCAATGCTCCTTGATCTGCTTGCGAGTGAAGTGAGGCTTCTCAGAGTCGAGAATCTCGCCACCGCCCTCAAGCACCTGAACTTTGCACTGTCCGCAACTAGCCTTTCCGCCACATGCGGAAGGCAAGAATATGCCATTGGCATTGAGGGTAGACATAAGCGAGTCGCCTTGAGCAACACTCAGCGTCTTACTGTCGTTGATAGTTATGGTGACATTGCCGCTTGGGCTTAAATATTTCTTGGCCACCAAAAGAATGATGACCAATAGGAGTATCACAGCGAGGAACACCCCTACACTACTGAGGATGAAACTGAAATCCATGTTTGATTAAATATTAAGTCCAGAAAAGCACATCATGGCCATTGCCATAAGTCCTACGGTGATGAAAGTTATGCCCAATCCACGCAAAGGTTTTGGTACATCGCCATACTGCATTTTTTCGCGGATGGCACCCATTGATGTAATGGCAAGTGTCCAACCGATGCCCGACCCTAAAGCATAGGCTACGGCATCCCATACATTGCCAATGTATTGTGTGTTGCTTGGGTCAAGATTGATACGTTGCTGCATGAACAACGATGCACCCATGATGGCACAGTTCACAGCTATGAGGGGTAAGAATATACCTAACGAAGCGTAAAGCGACGGTGAATAACGCTCAACCACCATCTCTACAATCTGCACAATGCCTGCTATGACCGCAATGAAGATGATGAAACTAAGATACGAGAGCCCCAACGGATCAAGCACCTTGGTCTGGAGCAGATAATCAATAGGAACAGTGACCACGAGAACAAACGTCACAGCAAGACCGAGCCCCAAGGATGTCTTTACGTTCTTCGACACAGCAAGGAACGAACACATGCCGAGGAAGAATGCAAAGATCATGTTGTCCACAAAAATGGACCGTATAAACAAGTTAATGAGATGTTCCATAATTATTTGTTATCTTCTTTGTAAAAGAACGCACGATGTATCCAAATGACACAACCCAGCAGGATAAGAGCCATGGCTGGCATCGTCATCATGCCGTTGTTCATATAACCAAAATCATAAAAACTTGAAGGAATAATCTGAAAGCCCAAAAGACTGCCACGTCCCAACAGTTCGCGCACTCCGCCAACGACAACAAGAATCAGCGCGTAGCCCAAACCATTGCCTATTCCATCAAGGAAACTAGGCCAAGGCTTATTCATCATTGCGAATGCTTCAAGGCGTCCCATCAGGATGCAGTTGGTAATGATAAGCCCGACGTACACTGACAACTCCACGCTTACGTCGTAAACATAAGCTTTGAGTATTTGGCTCACGATAGTCACCAATGCGGCGACTACTACAAGTTGCACAATGATGCGGATACGCATTGGGATTGTGTTGCGGATAATAGAGATAATGACGTTTGAGAACGCCGTAATCACAGTTACCGCCAACCCCATAACTATCGCCGGCTTGAGCTGCGAGGTTACAGCCAAAGCTGAACAGATGCCAAGCACCTGCACCAATATTGGATTGTCAAGGTTGAGCGGTTTACCGAGAACCTCCTTGTTTTGTTTGCTTAATAAACTCATCTTCTAAGGATTAAAGTTTTTATTATTTTGCATTAAGAAACTTCGTGTATTTACCCAGTCCTTCCTGCAGCATCTGCGTTACACCGTTGGAGGTGAGAGTGGCACCCGTAACAGCATCTACTTGAGTTTGGCTATCTTCGATTTTCTTTTCGACTGCCAAAGCGATGGTGTTGCGGTTGCCGTTTGCAAACAGATGCTTGCCCTGGAACTTTTCCTGCCACGACTGGTCGTCCTTGATGGCTGCACCTAGGCCTGCCGTTTCGCTCTCATGATTGAAGTAAACTCCGTAAACGGTTTCTTTATCATCATTGATGGCAATGAAACCGCTAATGGCTCCCCAAAGCCCCATTCCATAGACAGGAATAACATATTTGGTTTGGCCTTCTACTTTACAAACATAAAGAGCCAGCTTGCCAGCTTTTGCATCGGCAGAGTTCAGTTTAAAACCAGTATTCGTACCACCGGCCTCGCCGTTCTCTTTCTTTTGACCATCTTCACCATAAACATCGTCAGAAACAACCACCTCCTTGTATTTGTCTGTAGCTTCCTGATCGTTCAGACCACGGATGTTAAGCGAATAGAGAATTTGCTTCTGTTTGTCGAGAGCCACATTGGCATCTTGCGCAGGCTTCAATGCCTGAAAAGAGAACGCCAAGAGGAAAGCGACAATCAAGACAAGGATTATCGAATAGATAATCGTGTATGAATTGGAATTTGTTTTCATGTTTTTATTTTTTGGTTACGCGCTTTGCACGTTTGGAAATGTTTGCCTCAACGACGCAATGGTCAATGAGCGGTGCAAACATGTTGCCGAAGCAGATGGCCAGCATCATTCCCTCAGGGTATCCCTGATTCATTACTCTTACAATAATGGCCATTGCACCAATAAGGAATCCATAAATCCATTTGCCCGTTTCGGTGCGAGCGGAGGTAACAGGGTCGGTAGCCATAAATACTGCGCCGAAGCAGAATCCTCCAAGCACGAGATGCTCGTACCAATGAAGAGGCGATTGTCCTGTAGCCGAGAAGACCAGTGCCATGACTATGCCACCTATGAAAACAGATATCATTGTCTTCCAGCTGGCTATGCCTGTCCACAACAAGATAACAGCACCGATTGCGATGGCAACGACTGATGTTTCGCCGACTGACCCTGGGATAAATCCCAATATCATGTCAGACATACTGGTCGTGATGTTGCCCCCTTGTGCAATAATGCCAAGTGGTGTAGCTTCTGTATAGCCTTGAGTCAGGTCGTAACCCAATCCAAAGATGGAATTTTGTGTCACCCACACCTGATCACCTGTCATTTGGCTAGGGTAAGAGAAGAATAGGAACATGCGTGCGGCAATGGCCACATTGAAGATATTCATTCCTGTTCCGCCCCAAATCTCTTTTACGAAAACGACAGAGAATGCGACGGCAAGAGCCAATATCCACAATGGAGTGTTGATTGGGATAATCAGGGGAATGATGATACCGCTCACCAGATATCCTTCCTGTATCTCCTCGTGCTTCCATTGTGCCCATGCGAACTCTATGCCCAAGCCGACGATGTAGCTCACTAATATCTTTGGCAACAAAGCCAACAAGCCATAAGCGAACAAGGCCAAGAAGCCCGTTTCTTCCAGTTTTTCTGCAGCAAGTGCATTTTGGTATCCTATATTGTACATACCAAACAACAAAGCTGGCATCAAAGCAATAACCACGATGCTCATGATGCGCTTGGAGTCGATGGCATCATGGATGTGGACGCCACTTTTCGATGTTGTGTTGGGCACAAACAAGAATGAGCCAAAGCCTTCGTAGAGACTTTGGAACGCATGCCATTTGCCGCCTTTTTCGAAGAGAGGCCGTATTTGGTCAAATTGTTTTTTTAATCCACTCATAATTCTTTCTGTGTTGATTTGCTTAAGCGTAATCCTGTTTAGGCGTTCTCTTTGCGAAGAAGATCAAGTCCTTTTCTTACTATCTTTTGCAGCTCAAGTTTCGACGAATCCACAAATTCGGGCAAGGCGAAATCTTCGGGGCTAACTTCATAGATACCCAATTGTTCCTGCTTATCAATATCGCCGGTAATGATGGCCTTCACAAGGTATTCAGGATAGATATCCATAGGAAAGACTTTGTCATACTCGCCGCTCATTATCATGTGGCGTTCGCCTCCTTTGATGCGAGCATCAAGATCGAATTCGCTATCTTTTCCACGCAACCAGCTGAAATAACTGCGCGACACGGAAAAATCGTTCGTACGAGGGAGGATCCATCCTAAGATTTCTTCTTTATCGTCGCCCTCGGGGATTGCAGTCACCTCCGACGTGTGTGCGCCCAAATAATCGTTGAGCGATGCCTGTTGGCCTGTCAGGGGATTACCATTGATGATACGAACGTGATCGGTAGACGTCAACTTATCGGCCAGGATATCAGCCAGTTGGCTGCCTACTAAAACCTCGGTATAGGCACAATGTTTCACCTGACTTCCCGCGATGGCAATGGTGCGACGAAGGTCAACTTTTCCAGTGAGGAAGAGCCGTCCGATAAAGATCACTGCCGAAGGGTCTACAGTCCACACCACTTCGCCACGGTTTACGGGGTCGATGTGATTTACCTGAACGCCCACGTTACCTGCCGGACAAGGGCCGTCGAATATGTTAAGATCCACATCCTGCACATTGGTCAAAGTGTCAGATGTCTGTTTACTTCCTACCCCAAGATGCACTGTGGCAATGCGACTCAAGGCTTTAAGCCCCGTTTGGAATGCTTTTTCGTTGCCTTCCAACTCGTATTCAAAGTCGGCAGCCAGCGGCATATCGCGGAGAGCTGACACAAAAATGCCTTTGGGTGTGGTACTGGGATTAGTGGAGATTGCATAAGGCAACTGATTGATGTAGCCGAACAATCCTGCCTCAAGCAACAGTTTTTTGACCGTCTCGCCATCCATCGTCTCGGCATTGTGGCAACCGAAATCCCGAAATTCTTGCTTGTCGTCGACTTCCACACTGACGCAAAGCACGCGCCTTCTTTCCCCACGTAAGATCGATTTAACCGTTCCGCTCGCCGGCGAAGCGAATTGAACCTCAGGAAACTGCTTGTTGACAAACAAGGCGTCACCGGCAAGGACATGGTCTCCTTCCCTTACAGTAACCTTGGGTATGACACCAGCGAAATCGGAAGGACACAAAGCCACTACCTTAGAGGTCTGGCAGGCTATCCTTTCCTTTACGGCTTTACCCTTTAGGTTAATGTCTAAGCCTTTGCGCAACCTAATAATATTTGCCATAAGTTGAATATAATTGTTTGTTGATATGCTAAGAGTGACTACAAATCCTGACTTTTACCGCACTTTTTTGCTATTGTCCGGCGCTTCCCTCCAAAACTGTTGCAAAAATACATAAAATTAAATTCATTAAGGATATTTTTAACCATTTTATTTCGGTTACAAGTTTATTTTTTTAATTTTGCATAACATTGAAAAGAATCAAGCACTTCATCAACACGGCAATATGGGCATTGTTAGCTTTATACGTCGTTATGATTGCCATGGTGAACGTCCCCATGGCGCAATCGTTTATTGGCCGCCAATTGGCGCAAGCCATCTCAACGAAATTGGGGACGCCGGTTTCAGTTGGACGTGTGGATGTAGGCTTGTTCAACCGTCTGATAGTCGACGACGTGTCTTTGCTCGACCATCAGGGCATAGCTTTCTTCAAAGCCACCCGCCTGTCAGTCAAGCTGGACTATATGGAGGCATTGTACGGTCGCGTATCCATCACCTCCGCACAAATATTCGGAATGAAGGCGCGGCTATACCGCCCCACATCCCAGTCACCGCTCAACATAGCATACGTTGTCGATTCGCTGGCATCTAAAGATTCCACAACGCACAATCCTCTCAACCTGCAGATTAACAGTTTGATAATCAGACATGGAGAGTTGTGCTACGACCAACTTGACGCGCCCCGGAAGTCCACTCTCGACGTGCATCATTTGCAAATATCCGACATCAGTTCGCACCTCATTTTAAACACGTTGCGCGAAGACTCGCTGAATTTGAAAGTAAAGAAGATCGCCTTCAACGAAAAGTCTGGGCTCTGTTTGAAATCGTTGTCCTTCAAACTGGAAGCCGGAAGAAGCGAGGCACACTTGCAAGACTTTGATTTAGCATTGCCACACTCGCACATAGTGTCAAAAAAACTCTCAGCCACTTATCGCACAAAAGACAAATTTCCATCGCTCAACACGCTGCATTTCAGCGGAGACATCAACACTTCTCACGTCAGTCCGTCAGACTTCAGTTTCATGTTGGGGATTCTAAAGCGTTGCTACACGCCGCTTGTTTTCACCACATCTTTTTCCGGAACGTCCACCAGTTTACGCATTCACCAACTGGAAGCCATTATCGCCCGCGACGCTGGAGCCAAATCGCTTGCCGCCCCGGCATTAGCCTCGTTGAATGCCAACGGTTTGATAAGGACATGGAACGGCACACCCTATTGGACGGTTACAGTCGACCAATTGACCGCAACCAAACCTTTGATTGCGGCGCTACCAATCAGCGTTCCTGCCATATTGCAACGGTTAGGGCGTGCCAGTTTCCGAGGCGTGGCCAGAGGACAAGGGCACAATGCGTCGACACGCGGAACCCTTTCGATAGATGACAGCCAAGCCCAGCTATCGTTTGTTTTACAAAACAAAGAATTCGACGGGCACATAGCAACCGACGGGGTCAACATAGGCAAGCTGCTCGACGACAGCCGCCTGGGCACTTTGGCTGGCGTGGTGGAGGCCAAAGGCAACTTCAACAGCCAGTTCTATACGGCACACGGAAAGTTGAGCCGTTTCGACTGGAGCCAATATTCCTATAAAAACATAGATATCAACGCCTCATTCGACAAAGGGCACATGGAAGGCAAGGCCGACATTCTCGACCCAAACATTGCGGCCAATGTGGAGGGGAGCTATGAGAAGCGGAACAACGTGCCGTCGATAACGTTCAACGCCAATGTGTCGAGACTAAATCCCACAGCATTAAATCTGACGGGAAAGAAACACGCTGGAACCACATACAGCGGAACGGTAAATGTAGCGTTCGAAGGCAGCAATTTCTCTGAAGCCAAAGGAAAGCTCACGGCCAGGAATTTTCACGCTACAAAATCCGACAACGACTACTGTCTCGACAAATTGGATTTCGAGATGGGCAACGACTCCAAAGGTCGCTACCTTGTTTTCGACAGCGATTTCGGACACGGAGAAGCGCACGGTCACTTCGACCTCTCATCATTGCGGCAAACGCTTGAAAATCTTATCGTTGCACAGCTCCCGAGCATTCAGAAGTTCACACCATTGCGCAGCCAATCCACCAGCTACACCGACTTTGCGCTTGAAACCACGATTACCCGAGGCGACTGGTTGCGCCACTTGCTTGATTTGCCCGTCGAAATCAACGAACCGGTCAGTCTGTATGCCAACATGAATTCGCGCATGCAGCACATTGACTTTCAGCTCACCGCTCCCGACATGATCTACGATGGCCGTCATCTGCACGATGTGAACGTCAACCTCACGTCGCCCCTAAATCATCTGCAAGCCAACCTGCGTGCCACCCAAGTGGGCGCGGAAGGCACAGGGGTAGACGTTCATGTGGCTGCCACGGCCCAAGACGACGAACTGGTCACCGACATCAACATGGACAACCATGCAAAGCGCCACCGCTTCACAGGCCACCTGGCATCGGTTGTCAGCTTTGCCCAAAACAGCCAAGGGGTTACCGAAGCACGTTTCAACGTGCGCCCATCGGAGTTTTCGGTCGGCGACACGCTTTTTGCCGTTCGTCCAGCCAGCATCGTATACAGCAAAAACCACTTGCGAATCAACGATTTGGAAATAAGCAACGGCCACCAATATGCGAAGGTGTCGGGCACAGCCACAAAGGGGAGCGCAGATTCCATCACCTTGGAGCTGAAGGACATCAATGTGGAGTATGTCCTCGACCTTGTGGGATTCCACTCCGTCGACTTCAGCGGTCTGGCTTCAGGAAAAGCGTATGTCACCAACTTGTTCGACGGCGTGGGCGGCCACGGTGCTCTTCGCGTCAATCAGTTCCAGTTTGAAAACGGCAACATGGGAACGTTGCTTGCCAATGTGGGTTGGAACAAGGAGGAGCAGCAGATAGATATCGACGCACAAGCCATCGACACGCTTGGCAGCTCGTGGTTTGTGGGCACACGCCTTACATCCATCAACGGCTATGTATCGCCGAAACGCAACTATATCGACCTCGATATCACGGCCAAGGACACACGCGGCGACTTTGTAGAGTCGTTTTGCTCAAGCTTCATGCACAACACCGATCTGAGCGTGAATGGCGACCTGCGCCTTTGGGGCGACCTGAAGCAAATCAACCTCACGGGCGATGCGGCAGTCGACGGCACGATAGGCATCAAACCACTGAACACCTCATACGAGCTGCATGGCGACTCAATACATTTCCTCGTCAACGAGATCCGGTTCGAGAACGACACCCTGCGCGACCGCAATGCCAACCTGGGCGTAGTAAACGGATCTTTATATCATCGTCATCTGTCGCACCTCACCTATGATTTTGGCATCCAGCTACAACATCTGCTGGGCTACGATTGGGACGGCAGCGACGGCAGTTCCTTCTACGGCACCATCTATGCCAGCGGAAACGCTCGCATAAAAGGCCAATCGGGACGGGTCGACATCGATATAGACGCTACGCCCGAAAAGGGATCGGAAATAGTTTACAACGCCTCCAACCCCGACGCCATCGCCTCGCGCGAGTTCATCCATTGGTCCTCGCGCGACTCGTTGTCCACGCAAAATGCACCAAACACCCTTCCGGACACTACCAACGACGACGATTTCGATATGCCGTCCGATATCCACATCAATTTCCTCATCAACACGCACCCCGACGCTACGCTGAAGGTTATTATGGACAACACCTCCGGCGACTACATCGCGCTCAATGGATCAGGGGTCATACGCGCGCTATATTATAATAAAGGTGGAGTGGATGTCTATGGCAACTATCTGGTGGATCACGGAAGCTACAAGCTGACCATACAGAACATCATCAAGCGCGACTTTGAATTTCTCCAGGGAGGTGTAATAGCCTTTGGCGGTGACCCTTATAATGCCGACCTCAACCTCAAAGCCCAATATCCAGTGAACTCGGTGAGCCTGGCCGACCTGCAACTCGGGCGCAGCTTCTCAAGCAACAATATCCGCGTGAACTGCTTGATGAACATTACCGGAACACCCAATTCGCCCAAAGTGGATTTCGATTTGGACATGCCCTCCGTGGGAAGCGATGCCAAACAAATGATTTACAGCATCATCAACAGCGAAGAGGAAATGAACCAGCAGGTTATCTACCTCTTGGCCGTGGGGCGGTTCCTCTCGCCTGGCTCCAACAACTCGCTTGGATCAAACACGGGCGAAAAACAAACCAGTTTGGCTATGCAAAGCATACTCAGCGGACAGCTAAGTCAACAGATCAACAATGTTTTGGGAAACTTTGTCAACAATAGCAACTGGAACTTCGGAGCAAACATTTCGACTGGCGACGAGGGGTGGAACAATGCCGAATATGAAGGTCTGCTCAATGGTCGGATGCTCAACAACCGACTGCTCATCAACGGGCAGTTCGGCTATCGCGACAATGCCAACGCCACAACATCGTTTATCGGCGATTTCGACATACGCTACCTGTTCTCACCTAACGGAAATTTCAGTGTGCGGGTATACAACCAAACCAACGACCGCTATTTTACACGCAACTCGCTCAACACACAGGGCATCGGCTTCGTGATCAAACGCGATTTCAACGGATGGCGCGACTTGCTCGGTATCAAGCCTCGCAAAACTAAGACAACAACCAAAGCCAAGCAGGAGTCGAATTGACACAAGCATGTATCAAGCTTGATTCGAGCGGAAAACAGTCGTGTAAATTCTGAAAAAAACATGCCTCCGCACCGCTCGTTTTAGCACGCCGACAGGATGTTTTGAAGCCAAACGAGACAAGGCAAAGCACAACAGACACGCCGTACGGCAGTCCACCGCCGTGCGATAGCTACTGTTCGGCGGTGCGGACGACCGTCATCCGATGCGTCGTTCGGCAAGAATCATTCGGCGACCGATGGTCTTTCGCACCTCCATTGGGCACATTTGGCAAGTAAAGCAATGGGCAAAGCGAACAGAATATATATCAACAGCGTGTAATCTCCTGATAATCCGACTGTTAGAAAACGCATCCTTAGACCTCAATTTTAGGGCTTATAAGAAGATTAAAGGCAAGCATTTCAGCGCACGAAAAAGTTTTGTCAATATTTATCAAACCTATTTACGGCATAGCAAACGATCCAAACGGACAGGCATTGGATGAAAGACAGTCTCGCCAACCTGTTAAAAAGTTATAAATATTGTTTTTATCGCCCCTTTCCAAACACCTATTCAAGTTAAAAGAAGTAACTTTGCAGTCGATTTGCGAAGGCGTGGGTAAACTGCGCCCGAATATTTCACATAAAGTCTAACTTTATTAATTTAATTAACATTTATTCATTTATGTCTAATTTAAACGACATCAAAAACGTTAAACCATTGGACGACTTCAATTGGGACGAGTTCGAAAATGGTTCATTGAACGCTGCCAGCAAGGAAACTCTGGAAAAGGCTTACGACGAGACTCTCAACAAGATTCAGGAGCATGAAGTGGTTGAAGGTACTGTAATCTCAGTCGACAAAAAGGAAGTGGTGGTCAACATCGGCTACAAGAGCGATGGCATCATCCCCGCTTCTGAGTTCCGCTACAACCCCGATTTGAAAATTGGCGACAAGGTTGAAGTGTACGTTGAGGATCAGGAGGACAAGAAGGGTCAGCTCGTTCTTTCCCACAAGAAAGCTCGCCTGAGCAAGAGCTGGGAGAAGATCAACGAAGCTCTCGACAACGACGAGATCATCCAGGGCTACATCAAGTGCCGCACAAAGGGTGGCATGATTGTTGATGTGTTCGGCATCGAAGCCTTCCTGCCCGGCAGCCAGATTGATGTTCACCCCATACGCGACTACGATGTGTTCGTAGGCAAGACCATGGAATTCAAGGTTGTGAAGATCAATCAGGAGTTCCGCAACGTAGTGGTTTCACACAAGGCTCTTATCGAGGCCGAGCTGGAAGCCCAAAAGAAAGAAATCATTTCTCATCTGGAGAAAGGACAGGTGCTCGAAGGCACTGTCAAGAACATCACCTCTTACGGTGTGTTTGTTGACCTCGGCGGTGTTGACGGACTGGTGCACATCACCGACCTGTCATGGGGACGCGTCAGCGATCCTCACGAGGTGGTTGAGCTTGACCAAAAGATCAACGTCGTTATTCTCGACTTCGACGAGGACAAGAAGCGCATCGCTCTCGGCCTGAAGCAGCTCACTCCTCATCCTTGGGATGCTCTCGACGCTAACCTCAAGGTGGGCGACCACGTGAAGGGTAAGGTTGTCGTTATCGCCGACTACGGAGCATTCGTAGAGGTTCAGCCTGGCGTTGAAGGCTTAATCCATGTCTCAGAGATGAGCTGGAGCCAGCACCTGCGCTCAGCACAAGAGTTCCTGCACGTGGGCGACGAGGTAGAGGCCGTAATCCTGACTCTCGACCGTCAGGAGCGCAAGATGAGCCTTGGCATCAAGCAGCTGAAGGAAGATCCTTGGGAAACCATCGAGACCAAATATCCTGTGGGCAGCCAGCACACCGCAAAGGTTCGCAATTTCACCAATTTCGGTATCTTTGTTGAGCTCGAGGAAGGTGTTGACGGTCTGATCCACATCTCCGACCTGAGCTGGACCAAGAAGGTGAAGCATCCTTCTGAGTTCACCACCGTGGGCGCTCCCATCGACGTGGTTGTGCTCGAAATCGACAAGGAGAACCGTCGTCTGAGCCTCGGACACAAGCAGCTGGAGGAGAATCCTTGGGACAAGTATGAGAAGACATATGTTCCTGGCACTGTGCACGAAGGCACAATTACTGAGCTGATGGACAAGGGTGCCGTCATCACACTCGCTGAGGGCGGTGAGGGCTTCGCCACTCCTAAGCACCTGCAGAAGGAAGACGGCTCACAGGCCAAGCAGGGCGAGGTGCTTCCTTTCAAGGTGATTGAGTTCGCCAAGGAAACCCGTCGCATCATCCTGTCGCACTCTCGCACATTCGAAGATGTGAAGGAAGACGTTGTGAAGACACACCGCCACGCTGCACGCAAGCAAAGCGAGGCTCCTGCCATCAACAACGTTGCAGCAGGTACTTCTTTGGCCGACCTCGACGTATTGGCTAAGCTGAAGGCCGATTTCGACAAGAGCAGCAAGTAATTTTCTGAATTACATACTTTTACAAACGGACTGGCCGACAAGCCAGTCCGTTTTCTTTTTACATCATTGCAAGCTACATGCCACTTGCCGCCGGTTCATACCTCATCCTATCGGCATTACGTGTGTGTCATTCACTGATTTATACATTCCTTACGACCTATAAATCGCAGAAAATAACTAACTTTGCGATTGCAAATAACAAGCCACATGAAAACATTGTTGAAAAGCTGCTTGATAATACTAAGTTTAGCATACTCCAATCATGCAGCCAGAGCCGCACAGGATAACCACTATTGTTCAGCAAACGCAACATCACCCAGCAACGGTCAGCTAACTGTCAACGACGACTTACAACAACTGGCACTGCGGCTGATGCGCAACAAACAAGGCAGCATTATCGCCATACAACCATCAACGGGACGCATATTGGCGATGGTCAGCCACGACCGAATAGACCAAGGCATCGACAGAGCCATATCAACCGTCTATTCGCCCGGGTCAACATTTAAGGTCGCTCAAGCTTTGGCCATGTATTCTGAAGGAGCTATTTCAGCTGAAGCAACTTATCCCTGCAACAAAGGATTTTATTTCAACAAGATCCACATCGGATGCCACGAGCACCGCTCTCCCCTATCCTTGGTGCAGGCCATTGGACAGTCGTGCAACAGTTATTTCTGCAAGTCGTTTCAAGAAATGGTCGACAATCGGAAAATGTATGCCACCAAGTACAAAGCCATCAATACTTGGGCCAACTATATGCATAGCTTAGGGTTAGGAAAAACGCTCGGCGTAGACATTGACCACGAAGCAAGCGGCATCATTCCCGACTCAGCATCACTATGCTCACACCACGGCAACTGGAACGGCACCACCATCATGTGGGTGGGAATGGGGCAAGGAGAAGTGAAAACCACATCGCTGCAACTCTGCAACCTTGCAGCAATCATTGCCAATCGCGGATTTTATTTCATCCCCCACATACACGAACACACATCTGCCCAGCCTTTGGACGCAAAATTCCTGAAGCCCATTTATTCGCTGGCAACACCTGCTGCTTACCAACTTGTGGTAAAAGGTATGAGATCGTGTGTGGTAAACGGCACGGCCTCCAGCATCAACACATCAGCCTATGCTATATGCGGGAAAACAGGCACTGCAGAAAACGAAGGCCAGGACCATTCCATCTTCATGGGCTTTGCACCAATGGAGCAACCGCAAATTGCAGTTAGCGTGTATGTGGAGAACGGCGGATTTGGCGCCGATTTGGCCGCTCCGCTTGCAGCGCTCATAATCGAGCAATACCTCACCGGCCATCTCTCAGCTGTCTCGGAAAAGAAAGCCAAGCAGTGGGAAAACAAAACTGTAAAAGTTACACCGGTAGAAGTGCCCGTCAACTTCGACGACTTATAATGTGCGGGCACGCCAACCGTTTTTCGGTTTACGACTTGATGGTAAACTCAAAGCATAATCCACCATGAGGATTATTGTTCACGCTAATGGTTCCGCCATGCACGAGAACAGCGTTTTTCACAATAGCCAGTCCCAAACCAGTACCGCCCATCTTGCGGCTACGCCCCTTGTCCACTCGGTAGAAACGTTCAAAAAGCCTGGACAGATGCTCGGGGGCCACGCCCACTCCATCGTCACAGAACTTAAAATACCACATCAATCCATGCTTCTCGGCAGTGATTGAGATATGCTTTCCTTGTCCGGCATAAGCAATGGCATTGTCGGCCAGGTTTCGGAAAACACTGTAAAGCAGACTTCTGTTACCGTGTACCCGTATGGTTTGCGGTATATTGCAACTCATGGTCATATCACGTTGTTGAAGCGCCCATTGAGATTCTTTCTCGACAGTCTGTATCAGCTCCGACAAATCCACATCTTCAAACGACAACAATTGTGCCCCATCGTCTATTCGATTGAGCATCGACATATCAGCGAGAAGCGACGTTAACCGTTGGCTTTGCGCATAACAGCGGTGTAGAAACAGTTGGCGTGTTGCATCGTCCACTTTGGGATTTTCGAGAATTGTTTCCAGATATCCTTGTATGCTCGCCACAGGGGTCTTCAGCTCATGGGCCACATTTTGCGTTAGTTGCCTCTTCAACACGTTCTGCTCCTGTTGTGTGCGTTGTAATTTAAGATACAACTTCACTATACGTTCAGCAGTATCGCCCAGTTCATCGTCCGAAAACGCCACGAGGTCATTCGTGCCTATCTGACCATCATGGTCAGCCTTGGCGGCAAATTCGTTCAATTTTGTAATGTTATTGCCCAACCTATGGATAAACCGGTATAGCACTATTATCAACAGCAACATGATAACCAGCGCAAACCATAGATAGTGTTGGTCGGTCTGTAGGTTCTTGGCCAAATCCATGTTATAAGGCAACGCCGACCTTATAACATACTTGTCGCTTGGGTAATACGTCGCAGTATAAAAATAATCTTTACCCATGGTAGTGCTGTTCCGATCCACTGCCGAGCCACGGCCTATCTTCAACGCTTGCATCACTTCAGGCCTATGGGCGTGGTTTCCCATTTTGCGCACATCCTTGTTCACATTGTCATACAACACGACACCATCCTCATTGATGATGGTTACGCGTATCTCGCGTATGTGATGGCGACCAAGGTAGCCGTTCAGCCAATCCGCATTGATGCGACCTTCACTCATGGGCGCAGATTCATGCAACTGGTTGTTGAAGTCCTGCAGCTTTAGGTTGAGTGTATCTATCTTATATTGTTTCTCGCGATATTGCTGAAATACGATGAACGCCACGGCAAAAAGCAAAAACAAAGAGAGTACGCTCAAGTAAAGTTTCGTACCAATAGATATCTTCCTGTTCATGTTGAACAACTAATCAAGCATCAAAATAATAACCGAAACCAAGCCTCGTAACAAGGTTGTCCGCATATATTCCAAGTTTCTTACGCAGTCGGGTGATATTCACATCTACCGTACGGTCGGACACAATCACGTCCATTGGCCAGATCTGACGAATGAGATCATGGCGCGAGAAGACACGTCCCGGCTGTTCGAGCAGCGTGCATAGAATGCCGAACTCTGTTTTGGTGAAGTCGACATCCAATCCTTCCACATTGACAGTTTTTCTATCTAAATCCACAATCAGCGTCTTGAAAACAATCCGGTGACTCTCCGTTTCCTTTTCTTTCGGCTTGTTGGTTCGGCGGAGCACGGCTTTGATGCGCAAGAGCACTTCCCTTATCGAGAAAGGCTTGGATATGTAGTCATCGGCACCTACATTGAAACCAGTTATCTTATCGTTCTCCGTTCCTTTGGCTGTAAGGAAAATAATGGGAGTGTTGGAAGACGATTCGTTCTCTCTCAAACGTCGGGCCACATCAAATCCATTCAGGCCTCCCATCATTACATCGAGCAAGATGAGACTAAATTTCGATATATCCTTCTTCAAAGCCTCCTCGCCGGAATAAGCCGTAGTTACGTTATATCCCTGCGTTTCGAGGTTAAACTTCAGAATTTCGCAAAGGTCTTCCTCGTCATCGACCACCAAGACTTGTATTTTTTCTTCTTCTTTCATCTGCTTACAAAGATAAATCATTGTTCATTTTGATGGTGCAAAGTAACACACAAAAAATTTCATTCCTATCTCATAACTGTTACAGTTGTGTTACATTTGCGATGACAAGTATCAACTTTGATTAATAACGACGTGTCTTGCGTCGTGCTTTTCGGCAAAAAGGGCATAGTCATGGGAGCTTAACGAAGGTTGAAATTAAAAGCCGAGCATAACCAAATTAAAAGCCAAGAATAACCAAATTACCTGGATTTTCTTTTCGAAGAGCCGCTGACAGCACCTTGAAGCAAACGCTGTCAAGGTGCCATCAGCCTAACAAAACTATTCGTTCGTATAAAGCCAACCGACAAATAGCACGAGGAACACTGCGAGAAGGCACAGTCCGTAGAACAACACTTTCGCAAACAACTTACGAAACCGATTGGCCTTCAATGTCTTTTGCTTAAAAAGTTCAGAGTTGTCCATGTGTTGACGTGAGTGGGAACGATGATCACGGTGGTGGTGATGATGTTTTAAATCTTCGGTCATAATGGATGAAATGATAAAATCACGAATCAAAAGCGAAAGTCAAGTTCTACGTCGACCATGTTATAATTGTGCTTATCCAGCGAGCGATCGTTGACACGCGCATACTCGGCATTGACCTGTATATTCTTCGAGAAACAGTAATCCATGCCTACCTCATAGAAGGTCTTTGCTCGGTTCCAGTCGGCTGAAGGCCGATAAAGGTCGTAACGGGCTTTGACATGCAGCTTTTCTTTTATCACCGGGGCTATCACCAAAGCGTAAACGCCATCCGCTTTGTTGCCAAGCGTTTCGTTGACGGCACAGTTGCTGAGGTCCTCTGACTTCTCGTAAGTCTTGGCGAAGGCCTTTCCCGTGGCATGCACATACTCCGACCGGAACGTCCAATCGCATGCTTTGTATTCGCCCGATATGGCATACCGATGCTGGGGCAGGCGGCGCACTCCTGTCTGTTCGACACCTTGCGCATTGGTCCAAGAACCCTTTCGGCTATAAGACCCTTCGCTTCCGAAAACGCCGATGCGCATACCTTTTATGGGCATCACCCAAAGACCACCTACAATATCTTTCTGCTGGTCGACATCTTTGGTATTGATCCCTTGCCCGTTGAACACGCCCACCTGGTAGTGCAACAGGTTGCGGCCATAGACTTTAAGGAAATCGCCCTGCAACTGCACACCGATATCACGTCCGTTGGAAGCGTGCATACCACTGCGATCGGCAAAACCAGCCAGCTTGTTGATGGGCTGGCTATACGACATGAAACCCTGGTCGATGGGGTTCATAGGGTTTTCGAAAGTGAACGGACGCTTGAACTGTCCTACCTTCACTTTAAAGAAATCGTATTTCTGCCACTCGGCAAAGAGATCCACCAAGCGCGGTGACAACGTATTGGTGGTAGTATTGCCGTTGAGCTGCACTTGCAATCGCCAATAAAAATCGTCGGCAATGCGCCCGTCGAGCATAGCACGAACCAAACGCAAGTTGAACGAGTTGGCCTTGGCGTTTGTCTGACCGGAATATTGATATTGAGTGAGGGCATAACCCGACAATTTCACTTGCGATAGCCATGAAGGCAATTTCAACTCGGCACGAGCGGCTGTGGTTGCTGCAAACAGCAATGCCACCAAAATGATTTTTTTCATATAAGTAGTTTAATCTTTACCAATTTAATATACATTGCAAATTTAATAAATTAATTGAACTAATGAAAAGAAATGCAAAAAAACATAAAGCGTTCGATAAAAAAAGGTATTTTTGCAATGTGATAAGCAAGAACAAGATAAAATTCATAGCCTCCTTGGGGCACAAGAAGCGTCGACAGGAGGAACAACTGTTTGTGGCAGAAGGTCCGAAAGTAACGGGCGACCTACTGCAAGTGATACCGGCCCACTTAATCGTGGCCACACAACAATGGCTCGATGACAGCCACAACGCGCAGGCGGCCTTACAAGTTGCAGAAGTAATCACAGTAACGGAGGACGAGTTGCGCAAAATATCGTTTCTGCAACACCCACAACAGGTATTGGGCGTATTCCCCATACCTTGCCATCCGAACCCGCCCTTGCCCACTGGCACCGAACTGACCCTAGCCCTCGACGGCGTGCAAGACCCCGGCAATCTTGGCACCATTATCCGCATAGCCGACTGGTTTGGAGTGACTGACATCTACTGTTCCAACGAGACTGCCGACCCATGGAATCCCAAAGTGGTACAGGCCACCATGGGAAGCATAGCACGCGTGAGACTGCATCAGGTGGACTTGCCCCAATGGATCGAGTCACTCCCTGCAGATTGTCCCGTCTATGGCACGTTGCTCGAAGGCAGCACGATTTACCAGCAGCCGCTCTCCGCAGGCGGCGTGATAGTTATGGGCAACGAGGGCAACGGCATTTCGCCTGCCGTCAGACAGCTCATCACACACAAACTGCTCATTCCCAATTATCCCGAAGGGCGTGCGACAGCCGACAGCCTCAACGTGGCTATTGCCACGGCCATCACGTGTGCCGAGTTCCGGCGCAGGGCATCGCTATAATCTTAAGGTGGGTTCTATAAATTACCACCGTAACAAACAACAAGACAATATGGGTTACGTTTTGCCGTCTTTTGATTTTTTTTCGGTCTATATCGCCATCTCGCTCGGTCGCAATGCCCGCATTACTCCCTTACTTGCTGACAACATGCACTCGAAAAACATTCTCAAAATCCAGCAAAGCTAATTTATAGAGCCCACCTTAAACCACAACGAATCATGGAAACAGAATTATACAAGATCAGAAGCGTAAGATCGTGCTTCCGCGCAGCTTACGACTTGTTTTGCTCAAACCTAAACACCATCGTCAAGAAGACATGGCTACCGATGGCCGTGCTATCGGTTATTACGGGGTTGAACTGCTTTTTCTATCCTGCGCTCTTGAACAATCCGACATACGAACCACAAACCACGCATCTGCTTGTCACAAGTATGGTTGCGCTGTGCATCATTGCATTGCTGGCCATCTGCGCCACGGTGTGGGCAAGCACATCCTTCATCAGCTTGGTCAACGGCCACACACGCAAGTACAACTGGCCACGTGTGGCACGAGCTACAGGCGTATATCTATCTGTGGCATGCGTAATTAGCATTGTCACGATGCTGGCTTTCGATATTGTCTTATGGACGACTGCAGCTCGTTCAGGATCGCAAAGCATTCCGCCCACCACCTACTTGTCGGCTATATGCATAATAAGCTACATTGCTTGGCCGCTCCTCTTGCTACCGACCGTTTACTCATCCATCAAGTATCTGATGGAACCTTCGCAAAAGGTATGGAGCATCTTAGGCAAGTCGTACCGTCAAGGGTGGCACCATTGGGGCTTCCTGTTTGTCTGCGGCCTATTATGCTTCATCATCTGCGGGCTGGCCGGCTGCATAGTGAATTTGCCATTCTGCATCATGTGGCTTGCCCAATGGGTCGACAACATAGGCACGCTTATGGGCGATGCGTCGGGTCTCCCCACATTTTTCGGTGCAGGCTATTACGCAGTCACTGTGGTATGCACCTTTGTGTGGTGCTACCTGATGATGTGGTGTACGTTGGTCTTCTACTACGCCTACGGCTGCATCGAAGCAAAAATAAAGGAGAAAACGCAAACTACACTCTAAGATATGGCACAACGATTACTTTTCATCGACCGCGACGGAACCCTCGTGGAGGAACCTTACGACGAACAGGTCGACTCGTTCGACAAGCTAAAGTTCACGCAAGGTGTGTTCCGCAATCTGTCGTTCATCTGCAAGCATCTCGACTTCAAACTGGTAATGGTGAGCAACCAAGACGGACTGGGAACAGAATCGTTTCCCGAAGACACGTTTTGGCCAGTCCACAACTTCATCCTACAGACGCTCGAGGGCGAAGGCGTTACGTTTGACGACATATTGGTGGACCGCCATTTCCCCGAGGATCACTCGCCCATGCGGAAACCCGCAGTGGGCATGGTAAAGAAATACATGGACAATGCCGACTACGACATCGCCCACTCGTGGGTCATCGGCGACCGCGAAAGCGATGCCGAGCTGGCTCGCAACATGGGTTGCAAGGCGCTCATCTTGGGCAAGGACGGCATGAACTGGGACAAGATAGCCGAGACGCTGTTTGCCGGCGAACGCGTGGCCGAAGTGGAACGTAACACGAAGGAGACTCAAATCCATGTGAAAATAAACCTCGACGGGTCGGGCAAGACCGACATATCGACCGGCATCGGCTTTTTCGACCACATGCTGGAGCAGATCGGCAAGCACGGCATGATGGATCTGCAGATACACACCCAAGGTGACCTATGGGTGGACGAGCACCACACCATCGAGGACACGGGCATCGCCTTGGGCGAGTGCCTGCGCAAAGCCTTGGGCGACAAGCGCGGCATAGAGCGGTACGGCTACTGCCTGCCCATGGACGACAGCCTCTGCCAAGTGGCACTCGACTTCGGCGGACGGCCCTGGTTGGTATGGGACGCCGAATTCCATCGTGAGAAGGTGGGAGAAATGCCCACCGAAATGTTCTACCACTTCTTCAAAAGCCTCAGCGACGCGGCGCTCATGAACCTCAACGTAAAGGCGGAAGGACAAAACGAGCACCACAAGATAGAAGGCATCTTCAAGGCCTTGGCCAGAAGTCTGAAGATGGCAGTGAAAAGAGACATCTACCACTTCGAACTCCCCAGCACAAAGGGGACTCTGTGACAGATGTCTCTCCCGTAAGATTGTCGTCAGCCATCAAGGATTGACCATCGACAAGAAATATTGGTGTACCCGGAGGTCATCGTTGAGTTCCGGGTGGAACGCCGTAACCAGTTGGTTGCCTTGCCGCGCTGCCACGATGTGGCCGTCGACCTCGGCCATGACCTGAGCATCGCCCTCCACCTTATGAATGTATGGGGCACGGATGAAAGTCATGGGAACAGCGCCCAAGGAGCCGAATGGTGCCACGGTGGCAAAACTGCCAAGCTGGCGGCCATAGGCATTGCGCCTGACGCTGATGTCCATGGTGGCCAGCCGCTCGCGGTTTTCGCCCTCAACGGTCTTTGCCAGCAATATCAAGCCGGCGCAGGTGCCAAACACGGGCAGACCACCTATGATGGCCTCGCGTACAGGTTGGAGCAGACCGAGGTCGCGGAGGAGCTTCGACTGTGTGGTCGACTCGCCGCCGGGGATAATCAGCCCGTCCTTTGGCTGCCGCCAATCGGCCAACTGTCGCACTTCAAAACAATCGGCTCCCAAGCGCCGGAGCATCGCCTCGTGCTCCGCAAAAGCCCCCTGAAGGGCAAGCACAGCTATCCTCATACGCTTATTTTCCTCTTTCGGCCATCAAGGTCTTTATTTCGTCCTCATTGATGCCCACCATGGCAGGTCCCAAATCCTCACTCAGTTCGGCTATCTTCTTCGGGTCGTTATAGTTGGTTACGGCCTGCACAATGGCTGCGGCGCGCTTGGCGGGATTGCCGCTCTTGAAAATGCCCGAACCGACGAATACGCCTTCGGCACCCAGCTGCATCATCAGCGCGGCATCGGCCGGAGTGGCCACGCCACCGGCTGCGAAGTTCACCACGGGCAATTTTCCGTTGTCGTGTACAAACTTCACAAGGTCGAAGGGAGCCTGCAACTGCTTAGCTGCCTCGTACAGCTCATCTTCCGACATGCTGACCAAGCGACGTATCTCGCTCTGCATCATGCGCATGTGCTGCACGGCCTGCACCACGTCGCCCGTTCCCGGCTCGCCTTTGGTGCGTATCATCGACGCTCCCTCGGCAATGCGGCGCAGGGCCTCGCCCAAATTCTTGGCACCGCAGACGAAAGGAACCTTGAACTTTGTCTTGTCGATGTGATACACATTGTCGGCTGGCGACAGCACTTCGCTCTCGTCGATATAGTCTATTTCGATGGCTTCCAATATCTGCGCTTCGGCAATGTGGCCGATACGGCACTTGGCCATGACAGGTATCGACACGGCCTGCTGTATGCCCTTTATCATCTTCGGGTCGCTCATGCGAGCCACGCCACCTGCCGCGCGTATGTCGGCGGGGATGCGCTCAAGCGCCATAACGGCGCACGCACCAGCCTGCTCGGCTATTTTGGCCTGTTCGGGTGTCGTAACGTCCATAATCACACCGCCCTTGAGCATCTGTGCCAAGTTGCGGTTCAGTTCTTGTCTGTTTTCCATTTTGTTTTTATCTTTTATAAATAATTGTTCATTCTTGGTCGTCCTCACCGAAATCCCTGCCAGCGGCACGGTATTCGGTAGGGGTCATGCCCGTCAGTTTCTTAAAGAACTTGGACAAGTGTGCCTGATTGGCAAAACCGAAAACCAGAGCCGTTTGCTGGATGGTGTCGCGCGTGGCCGACAGATGCATCTTGATGTCTTCCACCAGAAAGGCGTCGACAATGCTCTTGGGCGACCGGCCGGCCACCATGCGGCACACCTGCGCCAAGTAGCGGGCACTGACATTGAGCGCGTCGGCGTAATGCGCCACATCGGTCTTAGTGGATGGTTCAGCCTTCACCATGCGCACGAAATCGGCGTACAGTTCACCGCTGCGGCCTGTAAGTTTCACGGCGGTCTGCGTGCGGTGGCTGGCAAAGGCGCGCGCCTTTGAAATGGCATCGGCCACACCAGCGCCCTGACTCAGATAGACGGCCATCGCCGACGCGAACAGGTTGACGCTTCCGTGGTCGGCGGCATCGTCGAGAAAGCACACGTTGTCGGCGATGTATCCGCGCAACAACAGGTCGCTGTCGCGCCGGCGCACGATAATGACTTTGCATAGGGGGAACAACCATTGACGCAAGGTCTCGATCGTTTCCGTGCCCATCAGCCGGTCGCCGTGGCTGGAAAAGAGAACGGGAGCGTAAACCACCGACTGGGGTTTGTACCGCTTTAAGGCAGCCACGACCACCTTTACCGTGTCCATGCTCCGCACCATACCTATCTTTACGGTTTCGGGCATCACGTCGTTGACTATGGCATCGAGTTGACCGCCGACAATCTCCGACGGCAAATCGTAGAAATGCTGAATACCAAGCGTGTTCTGCAGCGTCACCGACGTGATGACCGACACAGCCTTGGCGCCAAGCGATGAGATGGTGGCGATGTCGGCCTGAACGCCCGACTCGCCTGTGCTGTCGCTACCCGTGATGGTAAGTATTGCCGTATTGTTCATGTGCATGGATGGTTTGTGATTGCAAAGGAAATAAAAAATCACAGTAAATTCATTGTTTTATTCTCTTTTTGATAAACTTTTCTTCATTATCGACATCTGCTTGACACGCATTCCGACAAGGCCACCTCTTTTGAAAGAAAGCTCATCGGGTAGATGACAAAACTGTGTTTCGTGGCAACAACCTGCAAAAATAGACCTACCACACAGACCAGCGAGCAGTGTAGCGACTACGGAGAAACATTCTGACAAACACCCCACGAAAAAATGCGATGAAACGCATCACTGCATCTGCTTGCCTCAAATACGCGATTTTTCGAGGCTTTTGCAATTCGCTGGCATGCAGAGAGTTACAGAGCGAAGCCACTAATTCATCCTTCTCTTCATAATAAAAAGAGGGAAATAAGTGCTTTATCGCGCCTCAATTCACGTGTTATGGAGAGGCGAATCATGGTCTTTCGACATCGCGCAACTATCGTTTCGCCGCTCCATTCAGCAGCTATGACGGTCTAGCCTGGCAATTGGCTGCCAAAGACCTCCATTTTCAGACACTTCAACTGCTGCACGCCCCTGTTTTCGCACGCTAGTTGGCACATCACAAAGACCACCGATTTTTCAGATATTATTTGACACTGACAGAAGCCGTCCATATTCCGAATCTTATTTTCCGCGCCCACATATACAACGCCGTTTTGCTCAATAAAACAGGAACAAGAAAACCGCTTAACTATTAAAAGTTACAGAAACTCCACGCGTTTCTCATATTGCCGTCGAAACATCGAAATTCAAATGACATACAAGCACGACCGCGGCTTCAACGAAATAGCTTCCATCGGCACACGTATGGTGGTGAACCGAGACAAAGACGATTATAGCGGCATCTACTGGAGCACGATGTTCAACATTGGAGACTATGATATCGGCGAGGGCATCTCCACACGCTGGGAGGACATCTATTACGCCATGCGCGAACGGGGCAATGACGAAGCTTTTCGCAAACATTACCAAATAGTGAAGACCACCTCTACCGAGGAAGCAATCATGCAAAAATTTGAACGCAACGACTGCTTCGGGAACTTTATAAGGTAACGGCGGCGACAACTATCGAGGCAAGTACCGCCTATCATCATGGACGTTTTTACTGTCAAAAGCGAACGTTTTTACTATACACGGCAAAAAACAACGGAAAATATTTGGTGGAAAGCAGAAGAATTGCTACCTTTGCAAACGCTTGAAACAAGCAGCACAGGGTACCTTGTCCGAACGGTCAGGTAACGGTCTGCAAAACCGTTCAAGGCGGTTCGACTCCGCCAGGTACCTCAAACGAACGAAGCGTTGCCGTTGGCAACATTTCGTTCGTTTGATTTTATACTCTTCTTTCACATATCCCCACCACTTTTTCGCGGTGAACCAAGAAGCCTCCGGCTCCTGCAAGGGGCGCAGATTTCAATATCACGATGAATTATGCGCCCCTTACAGGGGCCAATTTAGTAAAATACATAAACGCAGGGGCAAGCCCCTGCGCTATAATCTGTCGTCCCTACGGGACTTTCCTGTTGCAAAGTTTTTACCGGATTCGAATTAGACTTATGCTTGAAAACAAGTCCCCGAAGGGGGCCACCTGCTAAGCGGGAAATCCGAAAATTGAGTCTTTTTATTTCTTCAGATGCTCCACAAACCAGTTGGTGATTTGGCGCAACAGATGGTTGCGTGTGTTGCCACCATAGATACTATGGTTGCGGTTAGTGTAAAGCATTTCCTTGAAATCCTTGTCGGCCTGCACCAGCGCCTCGGTATACTCGAAGGTGTTTTGCGGATGCACGTTGTCATCGGCAGCACCATGGCAGATGAGCAATGAGCCGTGGAGCTTGTCGGCGCGCGAAATGGCGCAATCGGCATAGCCGTCGGGGTTCTCTTGCGGTGTGCGCATATAACGCTCGGTATAGACCGTGTCATAGAAGCGATAGCTTGTGGGGGGCGCCACAGCCACACCGGCCTTAAAGACCGCACGCCCTTCGCTCATGCTCATCAGCGTGCAGTAGCCACCGTAAGACCAGCCCCAGATACCAATGTTATCCTTGTCTACATAGGGAAATGAACCTAAATAGAGTGCCGTTTCCACCTGATCTTTGGCCTCCAGGTTACCGAGATGCTGATAGGTGCACTTCTCAAATTCGGCTCCACGGCCGCCCGTTCCGCGTCCGTCCACACAGACCACGATGAATCCCTGTTGGGCAAGATACTGGTCGTAGGCGCAACCCTGACCCATAGAACCGGCGTTCCACGAGTTGACAACCTGCTGATTGCCCGGACCGCTATATTGGAACATGACAACGGGATACTTCTTGTTGGCATCGAAATCGGCTGGCTTGACCATCCATCCGTCAAGTTTCACGCCCTCGGACGTGGTAAACGTGAACATCTCTTTCTTGCTCCAGCCATATTGTTCGGTCTTTGCCTTCAGCTCGCTATTGTCCAAATGGGTAGCAATGACCTTTCCCTGATTGTTGCAGGTGGTATATACATAAGGTGTGTTGATGTCACTCCACGTGTTGACATAATACTTGAAATCGCCCGAGAAAACAGCTTGGTTCCAGCCGTCCTTGCTGGAAAGACGCACGGTCTTGCCGTTCTTGTGGGTGACACAAATCTGGCGGTCGTGCGGATTGACAGAGGCTGCCTGATAATACACGTCGCCCGTGCTCTCATCGTAGCCATAGACATCGGTTATATCATAGTTGCCTGCACCAATCTTACGCAGCAATTTTCCGTTCTGGTCGTAGAGATACAGGTGCATGTAGCCGTCGCGGTCCGAAGGCATCAGTATGTAGTCCTTGCCGATGCGTATGGCCTCCATAGCCTCTTCCTTCACATACTTGGGCACACTCTCCTTTATGAGCAGTTGCGACAAGGTGGTGCGGGGGTTAACGGTATAGATATTGAGCAAATCTTGATGACGGTTCATCGTGTAAACCAGGATCTTTTCGGCATTGCCCGTAGGCAGGATGCGGGGCATGTAGCCTTCGGCATCGAGCGGCACCTGCAACTGTTGCGTCTTGTGGCTCTTTATGTCGTAGCTCCAAGCCGACACTTTCGAGTTGTCCTCACCGGCTTTCGGATATTTGTAACTGTAATATCCCGGATACACAGCGTTTTCCTTGCGCTCGGGATAAAGCCCCTTATACATCTGCAAAGAGTATTCCTTAACCGCCGACTCATCGTATTTGAGCCAACACAACATCGTTCCGTCGGCATTGAAGGTCAGTGCGCTGTTGAATGCGAATTCCTCTTCGTTCACCCAGTCGGGTACGCCGTTGATTATCTCGTTGAATTTTCCGTCCTTCGTGATTTGGCTCTCGCTGTTGTCGTAGAGCAACTTCACCAAGAAGATGTTGTTGTCGCGCATGAAAGCCACTTGGTTACCGTCGGGCGACCACACGGGCATCTCTTGCGGGCCGCCAGCGGAGAGATGTTCCAATTTGCGTGAACTCACGGTATAGATATAAAAGTCAGCCTTGTAGGTGCGGCGGTAAATAGACTGTGTGTTGGTACGGATAAGCATGCGCTTTCCGTCGGGAGCCATTATGTAACCGTCGAAAGAACTGATGGTCTCGCCCTGCGTGTTATTAACATCGAACAACACACCCGTCTTTTTACCGGTCTTGAAAGAATATTGCACAATCTGGCTGCCGTCCTGTGAAATCTGCGCATATTGGTCTGTGCCTTTGATCGGGTCGATGCCACTGATGCGCTTCGCTGAAAATTCGCCCTGCGCAAGGCTTTTCAAATCCATCTTTTCGGAAGCCCTTAGGCCTGATACAGCCAACAGGGCGGCCAAACACATCATCATGATTTTCTTCATTTTCCAATTGATTTTATGGTCATTTCTTGCAAAGTTAGCCATATTTTGATAAATTTGCAAAGCGTTTTTGCTTTTTTGCAAATTATATTTGTTTCGGCCGTTTGCCACCTAATCATGTTTTACAGAGACTATAGCCATTGGATACGTGAGCAATTCCCCTACCGTGTGCAAAAGATTTCCGTCGATGCTGGGTTCAGTTGTCCCAATCGAGACGGCAGACTTTCGACGGGCGGATGCACGTTTTGCGACAACAACACCTTCAATCCTTCCTATTGTAACCGAATGAAATCCATAACCCGGCAACTGGAGGAAGGCAAGGCTTTCTTCTCCCGGAAATATCCCGACATGCGGTATTTGGCCTACTTTCAAGCTTATTCGAACACCTATGGAACACTGGCGGAGCTGAAAGCTAAATACGAGGAAGCACTGGCAGTAGACGGCGTGGTAGGACTGGTCATAGGCACTCGCCCGGACTGTATAAGCTATGAAGTGCTCGACTATCTGCAATGGCTCAACCAGCAAACGTTTATCATAGTGGAATACGGCATCGAATCGGCCAACGACAACACCTTGCAACAAGTGAACAGAGGTCACACGTTCGAATGTAGCCGACAAGCCATTATCAAAACACACAACATAGGCTTACTGACCTGCGGGCATGTCATACTCGGTCTGCCCGGCGAAGACGAGGAAGAAATACTGCGACAGGCTTCGCTCATATCCGAACTGCCCATTGATATTCTGAAGCTTCACCAGCTGCAGATAATCAAAGGCACATCCTTGGCCAAGGAATATGCTGAGCATCCCTTTCATGTCTTCACGGCACACGAATATGTAGACCTTGTGATAAAATACATATCAAGACTGCGCGACGACATCGTGCTGGAACGTTTTGTAAGCCAAAGCCCTCCCGACATGGTCTGCGCGCCAAAGTGGGGATTGAAAAACCATGAGTTTACCGATATGCTCAACAAGCGAATCAAAGAACTGGGACTGACGCGCTAGCGTTAACGCCACAAACAAAACATCCGAAACGGCCTTCTGATATCATCATGGCGTTTCGGAATCTATGCGCTTGCGGGCGAAACCATTGTCAGGCTTGACGCAAACATCAATCTAATAAAATTTACTGTAATCGTCGGTATTGAGCAACGATGCTACCGTCATATCGAGGTGACGGTGCATATAACGGTCTATAATGTTTACGAAATCGGTATCAAACATCTTCTCACCCAGTGCCTTGTTGACAGTCCACATCACTTTGCCCATATGCAGATCTTTGTCCATTTGGCTGCGTTGGTCATAATTGGTCATGGGATAAAGGCTCAAGAGATAAAATATCACAGCATCGGGCACAATATAATTACGCCCCATGCTACTCAACTGCTCGGGCGAATAACCATAGCGCTGATAGAGCGGATACTTGGAACCCATGTATTTGTCGAGCGATATGCCGATAACCTTTTCACCCACAACAATGCTTTGGTCAAGAGCACCGATTTGCGCATAAAGGCGAGGAAGCGGAAGATCGGGTATCCATTCTTTCAACTGTTTGAACACTTTGCGGAAACCATTATTCAGATCA
Source organism: Eggerthellaceae bacterium (assembly GCA_963656105.1). Classification (GTDB taxonomy): domain Bacteria; phylum Bacteroidota; class Bacteroidia; order Bacteroidales; family Bacteroidaceae; genus Prevotella. Next base: position 25,955 of record CAVKHW010000004.1, on the reverse strand, counting down.
TCCATATTGGCATATTCGGACTCGGCATCGCTAATAAGCGTTTGTAAAGTGGAGTCTTGGTAAAACCGAAGGAATTTCTCACTAATATTGTGGTCGCTCACGTCGCCAATCTGAAGCATCTTCTCAATCAGCGTACGGGTCTCGATGGGATATTCGGTGTTCATTTGCTGCAATGCCGAGAAATCACCAGTAAGAAGATAACGGCTCTGCAGCCTGTCATATCGCTGCACACTGATATGACTGGCATCCTGTTCGGAATCGTTGGGACGTAACTTGAACTCACAAGCCGAACACAAGAACAGCAAAAACAACAATATATAGGAAAATCTATGCACGCTATCCTTTTGTTTTTCATGGCAAAAGTACCAAAAAATCTTTTAAAGCCAAAATATTAAGCTAAAAATATTAAAATAATAACAAATAATTTGGCGGATAAGTTTATTTTTCTGAAAAAATCATAAGAGAGTATAAGAAAAGCACATGAAAGCGGAATAATAATAATACATTTGTAATTAGATACACGGTATTGAGCAACATGAAACACGCTATCAGCATAATCATTTCATTGTGGTGCTGCATGCAGCTGCAAGCACAGAACGTTTTACGCTTGTCGCTCTTCAGCGACATAGCACAGGAACAATCACCTGTCGTCATCGACATTCGTCCGTATAAAAATGTACGAAGCGCAAAGGTCTGCGTAAATGGTAAAGAAGTAGCCTGTCAATTGGACGACCTCAACGACGACGGTCAGTACGACGAACTGGCTTTCCTTACCGATATCGGAAAAGGCGAGACACAACAGGCCACAGTATTCCTATCTCCAAAAGAACAAAACACACCGTACAAATCACGCACATACGCAGAGATAATGCTGCGCAATCCTAAGATTAAGGAAAAGAACAAGCACGACATCTACTTGTCATCCATTACCATAGACGCAGCGACCAGACAACCCTACACCGTGCTTCACCACCATGGCGTGGCATTTGAGAACGAGCTAATTGCCATGCGCATTTATATGGACGAACGTCAAACCATCGACCTTTACGGCAAGTTTCACAAGGGACTGGAGCTGCGCGACACACAATTTTACACATCGGCCGACCAAAAAGCGCATGGCTACGGAGACGATGTGCTTTGGGTGGGCAATAGCTTTGGATTGGGTGCCTTGCGCGGATGGAACGGACAGACTCCCACGATGATTACCCCCGTAAGGCAACGCGCGCAACGTATCGTCTGCATGGGACCTGTGCGCACCATTGTGGAAGTGGCCGACCGGGGATGGGGCTACACACCCGACAGCATACCGTTAGACATGACCCTGCGTTACAAACTCTATGCCGGCCATCGGGATTTTGAGGTGGAAGCATCCTTCAACCGCAACATTCCAACCACAATCTTCTCCACAGGAATCATCAACATCAAAGGTTCCGAGGAATACTCTGACAAGGACGGACTGTGCGGATGCTGGGGTACCGACTGGCCAGCAACCGACACCATCAACTGGAAACGGGAAACCGTGGGGCTCGGTATATTTATCCCCAAGGAATACAGAGACAAGGAATGGCCCGCCAATAAGGACAATTACATGTTCACCATCAGACCACAAGGCACGCATTTGCGCTATTACTTGACCTACACCAGCGCCAACGAAAATTTCGGTTTCCATTCGGCCAAGACGTGGTTCGCCTTCATGAAAGAATGGAAGAAGCACCTTACGCATCCCCTCAAGGTTCAGATGGAATAGTGATGATACCCATTCTTTCCCAAACAAAAACCAAGGTGACTTCCATACCATGTCTGCGCCTATATCGGATACCGCAGCATCATTTAGAACTGACCTTAGTTTCGAAGCATGGGATTCACACCATTTCTATCCAAGAATCCAACTTATAAGATTACCTTCATAGCCTTTCCATTGTATTCCACCGTCTTGGTCGGTGTCATCGGAAAGTTGTCGGCTCCTCTATCAGCCCCCGCCAAAACAACACGGAACTTGCGGTGCTCGAGCATTCCCTTGAAGCTTCCCCTGCGAGGAGCGATAGTCAAGGTATGCATAGCCTCATCCCAGAAGAACTTAATGACCGAGAATTTCCCCTTTTCGTAATTGTAGCTGTCTCCCTCGTCCTCATAATCCATTAAAAACCAAAGGTAGTCCAATAAAAATTTTGCTTATCAGAGCAAAAAAAAATGGTTTTCGAGGGGTAAGGAATTTACCTTAGTAGTCGATGCCTGTAAGATAATATTCGTAAATTCGTAAATTTGCAAATGAACTAAAGCACACCGCAATATGGCAGCACAGAAACTCTATCCTATCGGAATACAGACTTTCGAGGAAATCATCAACAAAGACATGCTCTATGTCGACAAGACGGAGTATATCTACCGCATGGCAAACGCAGGCAAATACTTCTTCCTCAGCCGTCCGCGCCGTTTCGGCAAGTCGTTGCTCACGTCCACTTTCAAGAGCTATTTCGAGGGCAAGAAGGAACTGTTCAAAGGGCTTGCCATGGAAAGACTTGAGCCAGAGTGGACTGCGTATCCCGTGTTGCATTTCAGCATGGCTGGCGGCAAGCACATGGAGAAAGATCTGCTGGAGAGACATCTTGGCCAGCGACTTAATGAACAAGAAAAAATATGGAGCATAGATAATCCTGCCGTAGACGCTAACGACAGACTTACCGCTCTCATCAAGACAGCCTACTACAAGACAGGCAAGCAAGTGGTTGTGCTCATCGACGAATACGACGCGCCGTTGCTCGACGTGGTGCATGAGGACGAGAAGCTGCCAGTGGTGCGCAACATCATGCGCAACTTCTACAGTCCGCTGAAAGACTGTGAGCCATACTTGCGCTTCGTGTTCCTCACGGGCATCACGAAATTCTCGCAGATGAGCATATTCAGCGAGCTGAACAACATCACGAACATAAGCATGAGGGACGATTATGCCGGCATTTGCGGAATAACCCTGGACGAATTGACCACACAAATGTCGGCAGACGTGGAAGCGTTGGCTGAGAAATTGGGCAAGACAAGTGAGGAGACGCTCAAAAAGTTGCGTGAGTATTACGACGGTTACCACTTCGCCGCCAAGTCGCCCGACGTGTTCAACCCCTACAGCCTGCTCAACGCCATGGCTGCAGGCCAACTTGACTTCTATTGGTTCTCCTCCGGCACACCCACCTATCTCATCGAGATGCTCAAGAAGTTTGACATCATGCCGTCGGAAATTGGCGGTGGCGATGCAGACAAGTCGGAGTTTGACGCGCCAACGGAGAACATGACCTCGGTAATACCTTTGCTCTACCAGAGCGGATACATCACCATAAAAGGCTACGACCCAGAAACAGAGCTATACACGCTCGACCTCCCGAACAAGGAAATCCGCGTGGGATTATACCGTTGTCTGTTGACCAATTACATTGGCACCAACACCGTGAAGGGCACCACGACCATCGCAAAGATGTCGGCACTTATCCGACGCAACAACATGGACGGGGCACTGGAGATGCTTCAGGCTTTTCTTGAGACCGTGCCCTACTGCCAAGGTGCCAACACCGAGGGCCATTACCAGCAGATGATGTATGTCATCTTCTCCATCCTCAACCATTATGTAGACGTTGAGGTTCGCTCTCCTCGTGGCCGTGTAGACATGGTGTTGCGCACCGCCACGCACCTCTACCTCTTTGAGTTGAAGATCAACAAGGACGCAGCAACCGCAATGAGAGAAATCGACTTGAAACAATATCCCAAGCGTTTCACGCAATGCGGCTTGCCCATCGTGAAAGTGGGCATCAACTTCGACGTGGAGAAACATAACATCACCGATTGGACGGTGGAGGAGAAGACAAAATAATGATTTAGCATTAAATGGAAAAGGGGAAGCCGCTTTGTCTCCTCAGCGTTTTGTGAATTGATAAGCCAGACGTTCGCTGCCGTTCCAGCAGCGAATGATGCCACAATAGACGAAGCCTTCCTTGCGTATGGCACTTTGCATCACTCGATTGTCGCGATGAGTGTCGATGCGGATGGAATCATTGTTCCGCAAGGCATATTCCATAACCAAGTGCAAGATGCCTTTCACTTGGCTGTTGGAGGCAATACGGTGGATAGTGGCATAAGGCATATCGTTTTGCCATGCACCCTCATAGACTACATCGTATGTGGGGTCGTTGCCACCCCTCAGCACAAAGGAGGCAGCAACGGCATTGTCTTCCACTACGACATAGTTATCGCCACTCGAAACATCTTCTTGCAGCAACTCGTCGCTGGGATATCCGTCAGCCCACTGGTTAGGGTTGCCTGTCTCTGCCATGAACTTGCGAGCCAAGGCGAAGATGCCCTGAATCGCCGGAATATCCTCTACCGTTGACTTCCGAATGGCTAAACCATCATTGGTCTGTTTTATCATTTCGCTTCTACGCTATGCCGATAAGTTCTGTCTCGAATATCAAGGTGGAGTCACCGCGAATGCCTGGCTGCGAGAACTTGCCGTAGCCCATCTCGGCAGGGATATAGATTTCCCACTTGTCGCCCACGCACATCTGCTGCATGGCTATAATCCATCCATCTATGAGGTCGCACAACCGAATGGCGAGCGGTACGCCGCCCCGACTACTGTCAAACTTCTTGCCATTGATTGTCCGTCCGGTGTAGTGGGCTTTCACAATGCTGCGTGGCGAAGGGTGACAGGCATTCTCTTTCCTCATCATATGTCCGTCCTTCCTACAGCCCAGGTCAGCACATAATCGGGTGTCAGGTCATAATAGACAGGCAGCAACTGTTGCCGCAACAGGTTCTCCATGCCGATCACACCATGATCCGACAAACCAAGAGAGGTCATGCGCATATCAAAGAAAGCCAAATGGTCTTCAGCAAAATACTTGTATGTCGTTTCCTTAGCACTCCAACAAATGAGTTGGGAGCGCAGACTACCACCGTCCTCATCCTCGCGCATGAACCGCTCTGCGACACGACTAACACGCGTCGACACATATTCTATATCGACCGCCACATCACATTCGGCGGACAACAACAGCGCCGCCCATCCTTTGGTGTGGCTCACACTGATGTGCATGTGTTCCAAGGAAGGCTTGCCTGAAGGTTCATGTCCAATGACCCAGTCATCGTGTCCGGTCATTTGCTGAAGCAAAGCATAGATGACCAATTTCTCCAGCAACCTGTTTCCATGATAGCCCGACAAATCCACACAAGGCATTGGCAAGTCTTCCACTTGCTCCGTGATATGCCAGAGTCCCATCTGCACACCGGGAGCCACTTCTTCAACCCTTAGCAGCGGCATCGTGTTTACTGTTGTGAACGGTAACTTTCACTCTGCTAATGCGTCGTCCCTCCACGGCCATCACCTCAAACGAGTAATGCTTGTATTCACATTTCTCGTGAATGCTGAGGAAATCGCCTTTCAGTTCGAGCAACAATCCTGCTACCGTATCGGCATCGCCTGCCACCTCATCAAACTCATCATCATCGATTTGAAGGATCTTGCAGAAATCGCTTAGTAGCGTCTTACCCTCGAACAGATAGGTATTATAGTTTAATTTTGAATATACTTTTTCCTCCTCGTCGTACTCATCATTTATTTCGCCCACTATTTCCTCAAGAATATCCTCAAGGGTGACAAGTCCGCAAGTACCGCCAAATTCGTCGACAACTATAGCGATATGAATTTTGTTGTCCTGAAACTCGCGAAGCAAAGCATCGATTTTCTTGGTCTCAGGAACAAAATAAGGCGGGCGAATGAGGCTTTGCCATCTGAAATTTGACGTTTTAGACAGATGGGGCAGTAAGTCCTTGATATATAGTATGCCACGGATGTTGTCATCGTTGTCTTGATAAACGGGTATGCGGCTATAGTTGTTTTCGGCGATACTGGCCAAAACATCCTGAAAACTGCTTTTAATGTCGATCGACACAATATCCTGACGGCTAGTCATTACCTCCTTGGCAGTCTCGTCGCCAAAACGGATAATGCCCTGCAACATGCTTTTCTCATCCTTGATATCATCCTTATCGGTCAGTTCAAGTGCCTGTTCCAAATCGTCGACAGATAATTGTCGCTTTTCCTTAGGCACAGCTCTTTCTGCAATGTTTCCGCCGGTAATGAGAATGGTCTCGATAGGCCAAAACAACTTACGCATCATCATGACACCCGACACGGCTCTGCGACAAAAGGCCAGAGGATTTTGACGGCTATACACCTTAGGCATAATTTCACCGTAGAGAAGCAACAGAAACGTGAGCAGCACTGTAATGCAAATAAACTCGAGCCACTGAGCCTTAAACTGCACCAACGTACCGAACACATAGTTGCAGAGCATAATAATGGTGACGTTCACCAGATTGTTTGTGATGAGAATGGCTGCCAACGTACGTTCGGAGTCAGCTCTCAGATGCTGGATATTTCGGTCTTTGACATCTTTCTCAGGGTCGAGCTGGTCGATATCCTGCGGTGAGAGACTAAAAAAGGCTATTTCCGACCCACTGGCAAATCCCGACAACAAAAGCAACATAGCAGCCAATAAAGCTGCTACCACAATACCCGGTGTTAGCGGTTGCAACACCAGCCAGTCACTTAGTTGGAATAAAAGAACAGTTTCCAAAATATAGTTCAATTAATCAGAAAGGCAACTTCCCGTCATCGCCGGCCGTTGAAGGCGATTTCGGAGTCTTTTCGTCCGCCGCTGTCGTGTTGCCTGGCGCAGCATCTGCACGTTGGCGCGGATTAAGCATCTCCATATTCTCCACCAGAATCTCGGTTACATAGTGGCGTTTACCCGCTTGGTCATCGAAAGTGGTGTAACGCAGGCGGCCTTCAACATATAGTTTATCGCCTTTGTGCACATACTGCTCTACGACCTTGGCAAGTTGTCTGTAGAACAAAAGATTATGCCAATCGGTACGATCAGGCACTTTAGTACCATTCTTGAGCATGTATCCGCGTTCGGTTGTGGCTAAGGTAACCTTCGCCACAGCCTGATCAGCGTCGTAATATCGCACATCGGGATCTTTTCCCACATTGCCTATCAGCATCACTTTATTCATCGTAGCGAATTCTATTTGAATGGTTCAAACTATCAGGCTGTCACTTCCACAACCCAAGATACTTGAATTTGAAATTCTTTCCCTTGGCCGAAGGAAACTGGCTGCGGTAATCCACCCTATCGCGCAGATGCTCAACGATGCGGCTATAACATTCCTGTCCCGAATTGGCTTTACAACGAGCCACAAACATCGTATCACGATATTCATGTTTTCCTGTGGCTGGCACCAATACCACACGTTTGAAATTGAGTTCGCCTTCGTACCATCCGGCCTTTTCCTCAGCCAATTTGGAAACAGCCGCGTCATTTTGCGACCTTCTATCTGACACCGCTTGGCTTTGAGCCGGGCGCAATGCTTTTTTCTGCTTGAAGTCGAGCATGGTCTCCGCTGAAGTCTTTATGATGATAAAGTATACATGCGATTTGACCTTATAACGTTTCGGAAAGAAAACATCTCCTTGCGCATAATCGCGCAAATCGGCTTCAAGTTCAGGTGTTATGTGAATTTCATTAATAGTCCTTAGGAAACCGATAGCCTCATCAACATTGGAGACAAGAGTTTCCTTATCGAAATATCTTAAATATAAATTCATGGGAAAATGATGTGTCTCAATAAAAAATCATGAGCGGCAAACGGGGCTCGAACCCGCGACCTCGACCTTGGCAAGGTCGCGCTCTACCAACTGAGCTATTGCCGCACACATTTAAAAAAGCAAATAATACAAGTGAAGAGGAGGAGACTCGAACTCCCACGACACAATTGTCACTACCCCCTCAAAGTAGCGCGTCTACCAATTCCGCCACCTCTCCAACTTAGATAAAACGTGCCCAGAACAGGACTCGAACCTGCACGTCGTGAAACACACGCACCTGAAACGTGCGCGTCTACCAATTCCGCCACCTGGGCTTTTACAATAATTCAAAGAAGAGCGGAAAACGGGACTCGGACCCGCGACCCCAACCTTGGCAAGGTTGTGCTCTACCAACTGAGCTATTTCCGCAATAAAAGCACCATTAAGGCAAGCATTTCTCTAAATGCGGATGCAAAGGTAAGAAGTTTATGTTATACCGCCAAACTTTTTCTACATTTTTCATCAAAAAAGTCAATAATATCCCTTGATATGGATAATAAAACACCTCTTCTTACAAATATAAAAGACTTAATCCATTCGATTTTTATAGTCTTCATAGTTAAATTCACGCAAGTATTCCAATGTTCCGTCATAGCGTAGCATAGCCAACGCTGGATGAGAAACGCCATTAAACATATTGGTCTTCACTGTCGTATAGTGCAACATATCCTCAAATACTACAGTTTCGCCAATCAACAACTCATGGTCAAATTTCCAAGAACCCAAGTAGTCACCAGACAAGCAACTGTTTCCACCTAATTTATATATATATAAGCCTTCGCTCTGTAACGAAGAAGATGTTTCGTCCACGACTTCTGCTCCACTAACAACGGGCATATACGGCATTTCAAGACAGTCTGGCATGTGACAGGTAAAACTAACGTCAAGAATAGCAGTCTTTACACCACTATTCTCTACTATGTCTACCACATGAGAAACAAGAACACCTGTCTGCCAGCCAAAGGCGCTGCCTGGTTCCAACACAATTTTCAAATGAGGGTAACGCGAATGGAAGCCATTGATAGCGTCAACAAGAAGATTAACGTCATATCCCTCACGTGTCATTAAGTGTCCTCCTCCAAAATTTATCCATGAAATTTGTGGAAACCAACGAGAAAATTTTTCTTCCACCACTGCTAGCGTTCTGGCGAAGTTTTCTGCCCCACTCTCACAGTGCGTGTGACAATGAAAGCCGCTTATCCCCTGTGGCAATATTTCTGGCAAATCTTTCATCAAGACACCGAAACGAGAACCCGGAGCACAGGGATTATACAACATTGTTTCAATTTCAGAATATTCTGGATTTATCCTTATCCCGAAGGCAACGGACGGATTAGCCTTTGCCGCTTTTTTTGAAAGGCGACTGAACTGAGACATACTGTTGAATGTTATATGACTGGAACACCTTGCTATGGGTTCAATCTCATAATCGGTAAAAGCCGGAGAATAAGTATGTGCCTTTGCTCCGAATTCCTCCAATGCTAGGCGAGCCTCATTAAGCGAACTTGCTGTCGTACTATCAATATACTCCCGAAAAACAGGAAATGTTTTCCACATAGCAAAAGCCTTAAATGCGAGAATTATCTCAATATCAGCCCTTTCCGCTACAGATTTTATAAGTTGAAGATTTCTTCTAAGCAACTTTTCCTCAATAACATACGCAGGCTTACGTATGCCTGCAATAATCTGTCTATCCATTTTCGCTCTTAAAATTACAATGCAAAGATAAAGTTTTCCAATATCAAAATTGTATTATTAACTAAAAATTCATAATTTTGCAACTATAATAGAAACGCAATGAAGCTTGTTATAATGACAAAGCCCACGTTTTTCGTGGAAGAAGACAAAATAATAACCGCACTCTTTGAAGAGGGGATGACCAACTTGCATATAAACAAGCCAGAGTCATCGCCTTTATACTGCGAAAGGTTGTTGTCTTTGTTGGCTGACAGCTATTACAACAAGATTACCGTACACGGTCACTATTATCTGAAGAACGAGTATGGTCTTGAAAAAATCCATATTGACGCCCCGACAGGTTGCATACCAGAAGGTTACAAGGGAAAGGTCAGTCGCACTTGCACTTCAATAGAGCAGTTGAAAGACGCAAAAAGGCATTCTGAATATGTATTCCTTAACAGTTCGCGATACACAGCAACCGAATTGGAAGTTGCTGTAAAGAAGGGATTAATAGACAAGCGCGTATATGCTATGGGCGGGATAACAATTGACAACATCAAAATATATAAAGATCTTGGATTCGGCGGAATTGTGGTATGTTCGGACTTATGGGATAAGTTCGATATACATCACGATACGGATTTCAAACGCCTAATAAACCATTTCGGCAAGATAAAGAAAATGTTCTCTTGACAAATCACTAACAACAAACCCCCAAAATACTTTCAAAAAAATGAGTGAGAAAAACTCTTTTATGGTGTTCTCTGGAACAAACACAAGGTATCTGGCAGAAAAAATATGCCAAAGCCTTGGTTGTCCGTTGGGCAAACTGGTAATAACAAAATTTTCTGATGGAGAATTTGCTGTATCATACGAGGAGTCTATACGTGGAAGAGACGTGTTTCTCGTGCAAAGCACATTCCCAAACTCAGACAATCTTATGGAATTGCTGCTCATGATAGACGCAGCCAAAAGGGCTTCCGCAAAATCCATCAATGCTGTTATTCCTTACTTCGGATGGGCTAGACAAGACCGCAAAGACAAGCCACGCGTAAGTATCGGTGCAAAACTCGTAGCCGACCTGTTGAGTGTTGCAGGCATTGACAGATTGATTACCATGGACCTGCATGCCGATCAGATTCAAGGTTTCTTTGATGTTCCTGTTGACCACCTCTATGCCTCAGGGGTGATACTTCCTTACCTCCAAAGCTTGCATCTTGAAGACATAGTAATAGCTTCTCCAGACGTAGGCGGCAGTAAAAGAGCTAATACCTACGCTAAATATTTGGGTTGCCCGCTCGTATTGTGCAACAAGACACGCGCAAGAGCAAACGTTGTGGCAAGCATGCAGATTATAGGTGACGTGAAGGACAAGAATGTTGTCATCATTGATGATATGGTTGACACCGCTGGCACAATAACGAAGGCTGCCGACATTATGAAACAAGCTGGTGCGAAAAGCGTCAGAGCATGCGCATCACACTGCGTAATGAGCGGTCCTGCCAGCGAACGCGTGCAAGATTCCGCTCTTGAGGAAATTGTCTTCACAGACTCTATCCCATATTCTCTACGTTGTGCAAAAGTAAAACAACTTTCCGTTGCAGAAATGTTTGCCGAAACAATACGCCGCGTTGTCAACAACGAGAGCATAAGCGACCAATATCTCGTATAATAAAGAGAATATACGAAACACGTAATACTTTAAAGAGGCAGGAAGTCAGCACAAAGACTTCCTGCCTCTTTAGTTTTACGTATGCAGGCTAATGGAATGGCCTGTTTCTTATGAAGCACTTTGCCCCTTCAATGACTTTTGTGTATTGACAAGATAACAGGCTATGATAAGGAGAAGTGTAAGAAGCTCAGCCGTAGGTATTGCAGTCCAAAGCCCAACGACACCCACCAAATGGGGAAGCATCATAAAGCCCATCACGACAAAGACGATTCCCCTAAGAAAAGTATATGCCATTGCACGCTTTGCCATCGTTATACTTTGGTAATATCCCACAAAAGCCACATTTATGGCAAAGAACACTGAACAGGTGGCAAACCACGGCAATCCCTCTATTGCCAATCTATACGAAGGTTCACTTGGACGTAAGAATGCGCTCACTATGAAATGATCGCCAACAGCAAGAACCAGCATAACACCAAATCCGCACAACAGAGCTGCATAAAGCGACACACGCAAAGCACGGCTCACACGTTTATCCTCACCCGCACCATAATTATAGCTTATGATTGGCTGTGCTGACTGCGCCACGGCGTTGTTTACAGAAAATATAACGGGGAAAAGATAGCACACTATTGCGAATGCTGCCACACCGTCTTCATGGAGCATAGACATGAACATATAGTTACCTGCAATCATTGTAACACTCATAGCAATTTCAGTAAGGAACGTGGCAGACCCGACACTCACCATATACCCCGTATTACGCAGCGTAAGAGCCAAAGACGTGACACTTGCCTTCAAACGATAAAACTTCAATTTTTCGGAGAACCATACGAAATAAGCTATACTCATCACACCACATGTAATGCAGGCTATTGATGTGGCAATAGCTGCTCCTTTTACAGCCATGCCCATCGGGAATATAAAAAACCAATCCAGTCCAAGGTTTACCACAGCTCCTGTTACCTGCATCCACATGGCATAACGAGGCGACCCATCAAGCCTGACCATCATCATGCCCACGCATTGCCATAGAAGAAACACCGTGCCCGGCAACAAGCCTAACAGATAATCAAGGGCATATCGCTCAAGTGAAGCACTGCACCCAAGAGCATACACCACTGTTCGCGGCATAAGCAAACATAAAATCGCCATCACAGCAATGATAACAAAGCCTACGCCGAAAGCCTGTGTGAGGATTATGCAGGCTGCCTTCTGGTTATTGTTGGCTAGATGCATGCTTGCTATGACAGAAGCTCCAATACCGAACATCAACCCCAATCCTGTTACCACTGTCCATACTGGCGCCACGATGTTTACGGCTGCGATACCCTCTGATCCAACACCTCTGCCCACAAGTATGCCGTCAATTATTGTCTGCAACGACATGAATATCATTCCGACTAGTGTAGGGAAAAACATTTTTCTGAACAAGGCACCTATCTTGCCCGATCCAAAATCAATTTTGTCACGCGACGTGTCTATTCTTCTCTTTTTCATTTTTATGAACTTAATCTCTCTCTACTTGTTAACTAATAATTTTATGAAAATATTGTAGTCTTTACTCCCGAATATTAAATCACTTCTAACCATCCAACGTGGCTTAAAAGATTTTTTAAAATGCAAAGGTACTAATGTTATTGATGAAATATCCAAATACTTGTGTGAAGTGGACAAAGAATGATAAGAACGGTATGTTTTAGCCCCTGAAATTTGTGATTTTACATCATATTTTTTACCGCTTCACACATTTATCCAAAAAGCCGTCCGCCAATATTCACGTTAGATCTGAGAATATTGGCGGACGAAAAAAAATATAGCTGCTGTTTGGTCACTCTTCAGCAGCACGCAGTATTATGCTCGTTGCACCAAGGGTAAAAAGTGAACCATCTTCGATGACACGTTTCTCCCTGTCACCTAATATCTGATTGTCCACGAAAGTGCCAGTATTACTTGGTCCATCGCGAAGCACATATTTAAGCTTCCCGGTTTTCTTGTCTCGCGTAACGTTTATAACACAATGGCTTATATCCATGCTGGGGTCATTTGTCTCTATTTTCAGGTCAACTTTCGCCCCTTTCATATAGCGTCCTATCGTGTTATCGCCCATTTTCAAAGGCAAGACCTGCTTATAGTGGAACACATTTTCAATTACGACAATCGAACCACACCCGTTCTCATCGGCACGCTCGTCCAGTTGCTCGTCTTTTTGACGGTCGCGAAGACGTGACACCCCGATACGAATGCCGAATTCCTTACCACACTCACTGCATTGAAACACCAATGACTGTCCATCACGATATTTTGTCTCGTCAAAAACAATATAGTTATCGCATTTGGGGCAACGCACTCTCTTCATAGACTTCTATTTTGCATGGAATAACCAACAGTCCTTAAACTCAGCCTTCTCTCTCATCTTTGCCAATGCCTTTAAGGCCTCCGTTTCAGAAGCGTAAGCTCCACAAACAACTTTAAGCGGTTTATCTTCCAAAACCCGCGCGTCAGCATAACCTTGCCCGTGGAGTCTTTCAACAAACGCCGCGGCGTTTGTTTTCGTTATCCGGCTAGCAAGCACAATGCAATAGTTTGCTGCATTTGCGGTAATATTGTCTTTCGTATCCACAACCGCGACGGAAGAAAGATTTTCTTTCTTTTCTACTGCCTTTTCTGTCTTATTTTCCTGTAATGGGGCTGCTGCAGATTTCACCGCCGCGGCCTTTTCCTTTGGCCGATTCATGGCAGAGTTGTCTGTGTTACTTGTAGTTTCACCTTCTTGAAGCAAAGTATAGAGTGCTCCTCCTTGGAAACTGCTTAAAGACTTTCCTGCATTCTGCATGTCGGTCTTAATGGGTGTGGCTATAACAAAGAATGCTATTACGGCACACGCCACTGCAACGGCATTGCGTAGCACGCTGACCTTTATCTTTATCGTGCGCTCTGTTTCTTCTTCGGCAATACCTTTCGAAGCTGCAACTTGTCTCTGGACAGGAGTCGATGTATCGGCCGATTTTTTTGTTTCACTAGATACACGTAAAGGTTCTTCTACAGGTTCCATATTCTCTACGGACAACACTTTACCACCCTCAGCATTTAAAGAAGATGCCGTTTGCAGTTCCACTCCAGTCAAGCCGTAAAGTTCTGGGGTCAGTATACCTGATTCACACGGTTCAAAGACATATCCACCTTGTGAATTAAGGGAAATATGCCCAAGATTCTCAAACTCGTAATATCCGTCTTTATCTATGTTGTGCTTCAACTCATCGACTTCCGTCTCTACTCGCGCCAAAGCTTCGGGATAACTTATGTCGTATGCCTCTACATACGACTGCACAAGAAGACTATCGTTCATATTAAGCTTCGGATTGAAGCCCAATGTGCGCAATGGGGGCAGGAACATATTGTCTGCATCATCAAAACGAGCGTCACGATGATGCGCAACAAAACCTCCGAAACCAGGAACGATTACGCAGTCGCAGTCGAGCAAAAGTATTTCTATATGTCTTTCCAATTCAATCATTGCGTGCAAAGGTACTACTTTTGGACGAATAATTTTGTAACAACTAAGATAAATAGTTTACGCTACCAAAAAAAATCCGCTACCATGCGGACTTTAAATAATAATGTTTAATTTTGCATGAAATAAAAAAGCTTTATGAATTATATTAAAACGGAAATAGACGGGGTATACATTATAGAGCCCAAAGTTTTCAGCGATGCTCGTGGTTATTTTTTTGAAGCTTTCAAGAAAGATGAGTTTGAAAAGAACATCGGGAAAGTGGATTTTGTGCAGGACAACGAATCGAAATCTTCTTACGGCGTTCTAAGAGGTCTACATTACCAAAAGGGAGAATACTCACAGGCTAAGCTTGTAAGAGTAATAAAAGGTAAAGTGCTTGACGTAGCTGTGGATATACGCAAGAGTTCGCCCACATTTGGGAAACATGTAATGGTGGAACTTAGTGAAGACAATAAGCGACAGCTCTTTATACCGCGCGGTTTCGCCCATGGTTTCCTAGTAATGAGCGAAGAAGCCATATTTACATATAAGGTAGACAATGTTTACGCCCCTCAGAGCGAGGCTTCAATAAGATTCAATGACGAGACATTGAACATAAATTGGCCTATCGCCAAAGAAGACGTAAAAACGAGCGAAAAGGACGCTTTCGGCAAGTCTCTAAAAGAAGCGGACTTATTTGAATAATACAGAGTTGGCGTGCAGAAAAGATGATGCTTCTGTACGCCAAATGAAAACCATCGCTTGAAAAAGTAATAGTTGACATGAACAGAAATAGACAGGCTTTTTTCCTACTGCTCGCTATTGCCCTTTTAATCTTGTCTTGCAAGGGCGAGAAGAAGACCGATGCCGCCATACGTACAGAAGATACGCAAGCGAAGAACTTATTGCAGGGGATATGGATTGACTCCGACGAAGAGAACGTGGTGTTCAAAGTGAAAGGCGACACCATATACTACCCCGACTCTGTGAGTCAGCCCATTAAATTTGCTATCTATTCTGACACTTTGGAATTTCAAAGTGCCAATGAGTCGAAATATGCTATACTGAAACAGACTGCACACATCTTTGAATTTAAAAATCAAAACGGAGATATAGTAAAACTTGTCAAAAGCAATGACCCAAGCTATGAGATGCAGTTTACAAACAAAAAAGTAGTTTCCGTAAACCAAAACAGGACTCTAAAAAGCGACACTGTGGTGTTTTGCTCTAACGAACGTTATCACTCTTACGTGCAGGTTAACCCTACAAGATATAAGGTCTACAAAACAACATACAACGATGACGGCATGGAGCAAGAGAGCGTGTATTTCGACAACACCGTGCACGTAGGATTATTCAAGCAGGAAAACAAAGTTTACTCAAAAGACTTCAGGAAAAGCGACTTCTGCAAGTTTGTGCCTGAGGATTTTTTGCGGCAGAGTATTCTAAGCGACATAACATTGAAGGCTTCCGAAGCCAACGGCATACGCTATGAAGCAGAGCTGGCCATACCTGACACTTACTTGAGTTACATCGTTGACATCTTCATTACCACAGACGGAAAGATGAAGATGAGCATGCAGAAATAGACTATATTAGTCTATCTGCCACGCCGAAATTCAGAACATACTATAGCTGTGGCAACAGCAACATTGAGACTATCTGCCGTTTTCCGGCTACGCGGATAATTCGGAATAAGCAACCTGTTGTTGATATATTCCGAAACGGGAGCGGAAATACCTTTTCCCTCATTACCCATAACAACAAGGCCTGTTGCCGGAAGCTCCTTGCCATATATGTCTTCACCGTCAAGAAAGGTTCCATATATAGGGAAATTTGACGGCAAAGAAGATAACATAGCGCATAAATCAGTATAAGCAACACGCACACGCGCAATGCTTCCCATCGTTGCCTGCACAACTTTCGGATTGTAAACATCGGCTGTCTCTACGCTGCAGAATATGTCTGTAATGCCAAACCAATCGGCTATACGTATTATTGTACCGAGATTGCCCGGATCTTGAACGCCATCGAGAACAAGGCTCAACTTACTTTGGTCAACAGTAGAAACATCATCTTTGAACATAGGAAATACGGCAACTACCTGTTGCGGATGCTGAAGGAAACTTATCTTTCGCAATTCTTCGTCCGTAACGGGCACAACATCATTGTATTTGCCTTCCGTTATCCAACTATCCGTTGCAAAAACATGCAAAGGTCTTTGGATTTCCATAAGATCTGCCACGACTTTAGGCCCTTCGGCAACAAAAGCCATTTCCTTCTTCCTGCCTTTTTTGGTTTCTAAAGAGCGAAGATATTTTATCTGGTTCTTGCTTATCATGTTATTGGAATGCGTTTGTCTGCTTTATTGCAAGCAGCAGGTTCATCTATTTTTCACTGCAAATGTAAGAATTTAGATTGAGACAAAGGTGATAACCTTCCAATAATGAACAAATATATACAATAAGCAAAGAAAAGTTCGTTTTTTTTCTTACTTTTGCAGTTACAATCATTTTGAGAAGAAGCAAGTGGCAAACAAAACATCAATGAAACACCTTTCCGCCCCAGCCTGCACAATCCTGGCAGTGGCTCTTTCAGGATGCTCTGTCACAAAGTTCATACCCAAAAACGAGTATCTGCTAAACAAGGTAAAGATTGAGAGTGCCGACAAATCTCTTGACGTTTCTGCCTATCAGCCATATATCAAACAACGCGGAAACACAAAATGGTTTTCTTCCTTACGTATTCCCCTTGCAACATATTCGCTCGCGGGAAAAGATTCTACAAAATGGATCAACCGCACACTGAAAAGAATCGGAGAAAAGCCTGTAGCTGAAGATTCTACACTTACTGCCGCTACATGCAGCAGTCTTACTACAGCAATGCAAAACAACGGCTATCTGAATGCGACAGTTGAGCCTATCTACAAGAAAGTAGGGAAAAACAAGGTAAATGTAACCTACCTGCTGAAACCAGGAAAGACATACCGCATAGGAAACATACGCTATGACATCCAGGATGACAGCATTGCAGCCAATTTCAACCGCTACTACCCAGAGAAAAGACGCATAAAGTCTGGCGACGTGTTCAACATAGAAAACCTAGACCAAGAGCGGAAAAATATAACAAGTGCGCTGACAGAAAACGGATATTTTCATTTCCACAAGAACTTCATATCATATACAGCCGACTCTCTTAAAGGTACTGGTAATATTGACATTGTGTTGCACCTTGCAAAATACAAGCAAACAAACAACACACAAGATACATTGCACACAAGATACACGATAAGGGATATCAAATTTGTATGCAATGAAAGTGAAAAATTGCCATTACGCAAAAGCGCAATCAGAGAAAACAACTGGATTACTCCAGGTAAACCGTTCAGCTCCTCCGACCTGAGACGCACGTACAACAGTTTCGGAAAGCTGCAAGCCATAAGATACACAAATATTAGGTTTAGCGAAGAGGCTGACAGTTTGCTTGACTGCACTGTGGAATTTTCGCCTAACAAAATGAATAGCATAAGTTTTCAACCAGAAGGCACGAACACGGCGGGGGATCTCGGAGCTGCAGCATCACTTACTTATGAGAATCGAAACCTGTTCCGCGGATCTGAACTATTCAGTGTGAAGTTACGCGGAGCTTTCGAAGCTATAACCGGGCTAGAAGGATACAAAAATCAAAACTATATTGAATACGGCATTGAATCCAAACTGACATTCCCCAGTTTTGTATGCCCGTTTCTCTCTAACGATTTCAAACGCCGTTCATCTGCAACAACAGAAGTAACGGTGAGCTACAACCTGCAAAACAGACCGGAATTTCACCGTCGAGTATTTTCCGGCGGACTAAGATACCGATGGTTTGACTCAACTCGCCGACATAACTATAAGGTTGACGTTATTGATCTCAACTACATATATATGCCTTGGATTTCATCAACGTTCAAGAGTAACTACCTTGACAATGCAGACAACAAGAATGCTATATTGAAATACAATTACGAAGACCTCTTTATTATGAAAATCGGCTTCGGAATGTCTTACACAGGCAAGAACAAAGCGTTCAAAATAAACTGCGAAACGTCAGGAAATCTACTTAACGGCATTTCGCACATGACAAAGACTCCCAAAGACGAAAACGGACATTACAAGGTGTTCAACATCGCCTTCGCACAATATGCAAAATTTGACTTTGAGTATACGCATGCCATTGACTTTGACAGAAACAATCAATTAACGTTTCATGCGGGCCTCGGGGTGGCATATCCATACGGCAACAGCAAGGTTCTGCCTTTCGAAAAGCGATATTTCTCAGGAGGAGCAAACTCTGTAAGAGGCTGGAGCGTGAGAGGACTGGGACCAGGAAAGTTTAAGGGAAAGGATGGGGCCATAGATTTCATCAACCAAACAGGCGACATGAAGCTTGACTTAAACGCAGAGTTCCGAACTTTCCTCTTTTGGAAATTTTATGGCGCTGCCTTCATAGATGCGGGAAATATCTGGACATTACGCAAATATGACGAGCAACCGGGAGGACAATTCCGCTTTGATTCTTTCTACAAGCAAATCGCGGTTGCATACGGACTGGGCATACGCCTTAACTTCAACTACTTTATAATTCGTTTCGATATGGGCATGAAGGCTATCAACCCTGCTTACGAAACGAAAGATGAGCATTGGGCTATTGTTAATCCGGATTTCAGCCGGGATTTTGCGTTCCACTTTGCGGTAGGACTGCCGTTCTAATGTTGTGCACCCCTACTCTATTATCACAAAACAAGAAAGACATCCTTTTATTTCAACAAATATAGCATAACAAAATCTCCCGTCCAGCCTATACAGAACGGGAGATTTTATTGTATCGCATTTATAATATGCGTAAAAATAGATTATTTGCTAATCTTATGCTTCTAATTCAGCCTCATGAGCCTTTACGAGTTCCTGCTGAATATCATTAGGAACAAGTTCGTAGCTTGCAAATTTAGTTGTAAACGAAGCACGTCCACCTGTTATAGAACTTAGAGATATGCTATAATTGGAAAGTTCTTTAAGTGGTATCTTTGCCTGCAGTTTCTGATATCCGGCCTCAGAATCCATTCCCATTATAAGGGCACGGCGTCCTTGAAGGTCGCTCATAACATCACCCATGAAGTCTGAAGGAACATAAACCTCAAGATCGTATATCGGCTCTAGTATCTTCGGACCTGCATTTTTGAAAGCTTCTGAGAAAGCGTTTCGCGCTGCAAGCATAAATGAAAGTTCATTACTGTCAACAGGGTGCATCTTACCATCGTAAACAACAACTCTTACATCGCGTGCGTAGCTTCCTGTGAGTGGTCCCTGTTCCATTCGTTCCATGATTCCTTTTAAAATGGCAGGCATGAAGCGCTGATCGATGGCACCGCCAACAACGGAATTGATAAACACGAGTTTGCCACCCCACTCTAGGTCTACGACTTCCTTGTTCTTGATGTTCATCTTAAATTCCTGACCGTTGATTTTATAAGATGTCGGGTCGGGCATACCTTCTGCATAAGGCTCAATAATGAGATGAACCTCGCCAAACTGACCTGCACCACCAGATTGTTTTTTGTGGCGATAATCGGCTCTAGCCAATTTCGTAATGGTTTCGCGGTAAGGAATGCGAGGCTCCAGGAATTCAACCTGTATCTTCTCGTTGTTTTCCATACGCCATTTCAATGTGCGCAAATGGAATTCACCCTGTCCATGAACGATTGTCTGACGAAGTTCCTTGCTCTGTTCAACAACCCAAGTCGGGTCTTCTTGACGCATCTTTGTAAGAGCAGCCATCATCTTCTCTGTGTCTGCCTCATTCTTCGCCTTAATAGCACGTGAATACTTGGAATTAGGATATTTAATAAAGTCAAACCTATTCTCGGAATCTTTTCCGTTGAGAGTATTACCTGTCTTTACGTCCTTCAGTTTTACAGTACATCCTAAATCACCTGCCATAAGCTTATCTACAGGCTGTCGGTTGGCACCGGCACAAACATATAGGTTAGCAATTCTTTCCTTTGAACCACGGTCTGCATTTGAAAGATCCTCACCTGCCTTTAATGTTCCGCTCATAACCTTAAAATAGGACACTTCACCAATATGAGGCTCAACTCCTGTCTTGAAGAAATACAGTGATGCTGGTGCTTCTGATTCTGCAGGTATTTCTTGACCACGAGTGTTGTGTACTTTCGGCATATCACTTACAAAAGGAACTACATTTCCGAGGAATTCCATCAAGCGGCGTACGCCCATACTCTTTCCTGCGCATACACAAAATACGGGAAATATTGAGCGGGTTACAAGCCCTTTGCGAATGCCTTCACGCATTTCGTCCTCTGTAAGAGTTTCCTCCTCAAAGAATTTTTCCATAAGGCTTTCATCATTCTCTGCCGCAGCCTCAACCAAAGCCTTGTGCAGTTCCATTGCCTTATCCATCTCCTCTGCTGGAATATCCTCAATTATTGGTTCACCACCTTCCGGCTTCCATGAATATTTCTTCATGAGTAAGACATCAATGAGCGAGTTAAAATTAGGACCCGTTTGAAGTGGATATTGTATCTGTACGCACTTCGAACCATATATGTCTTGCATTGTTGCAATGAGCGTATCAAAATCACATTTGTCGCTATCAAGTTGGTTCACAAGGAAGATTACCGGTTTCTTTAGCTTCTCCGTATATCGGAACAAGTTCTGCGTTCCGACCTCAGGTCCGTACTGTCCATTTATAAGTACAAGAGCCTGGTCTGTAACGTTAAGCGCCGTGATAGCACCACCCACGAAATCGTCTGAACCAGGGCAGTCAATAATATTGAGCTTCTTGTTGTTCCATTCCACATTGAATACCGTTGAGAATACGGAATATCCGTACTCCTGCTCCACTGGGAAATAGTCGCAAACTGTATTTTTAGCCTCTACCGTACCACGGCGCTTTATGACACCACTTTCATACAACATTGCTTCGGCAAGAGTTGTCTTGCCGGAACCCGCACTGCCAAGCAAGGCAATGTTCTTGATTTCATTAGTTTGGTAAACTCTCATGTCATTATAGATTTTAGGTTTGTGTCGAAGTTTAGGGATAATGTGTTTCTCTCCCTTTTACGACGCTATTAGATTTAACGGCAACTAAGTTATTGTTTTTTCTTCAGCTTCCAAAAGATTTGAATGACTTTATCTACAATTTTAAAACATATTAGTAATTTTGCATCGAAAACTTACAAATCATGGCGGGATTATACATACATATTCCATTCTGTAAAAGCCGTTGCATTTATTGCGGGTTCTACTCAACGACACAAAACTCTATGCAACATCAATATGCCAACAGTATCTGTCGTGAACTGGCAATAAGAAAGAATTATATAGACGAACCTATAAACACTATATATTTGGGCGGAGGAACGCCCTCACTACTTGCAATAGAAGATTTACGACATATCTTTAACTCGATATCGGAAAATTACATTATAGGAAGCTACGACGGAATTATGCCTGAGATAACAATGGAATGTAATCCCGATGACATCACGGACAAATTCTGTCAAGAACTGCAGACACTACCTATAAACAGAATAAGCATGGGAGTGCAGACGTTTGATAATGCACGCCTGCAGTTTCTGAACCGTCGCCACAATGCTACTCAAATACCATTGGCGATAGAACGTTTGCGCAATGTCGGCATCCGAAATATCAGTATAGACCTTATGTTTGGCTTTCCTAACGAAACTACAGAACAGTGGGAAGAAGATATAAATTCTGCCCTAAAACTTGATGTGGAGCATATTTCTGCATATTCACTTACTTACGAAGAAGGAACACCCCTGTACAACATGCTTAAAAGCGAAAAAATAAGAGAATGTGACGAAGAAGTTTCACTAGAAATGTATGAGACTCTGATAGAAAAATTGACAACAAACGGATTTGAACACTATGAAATAAGTAATTTCGCCAAGCCTTCTTTCCGTTCACGCCACAATAGCAGTTATTGGAAATCAGTAAACTATCTTGGTGTGGGAGCAGCAGCACATTCATTCAATGGAATATCAAGACAATGGAACGTGGACAACATCCAACAGTATATCAACGAAATAGAACGAAACAATGTTCCATTCGAGAGGGAAATTCTCACACAAGACATGAAATTCGACGACACTGTGATGACCCGCCTACGCACTTCCGAAGGCATTCTGCTTGACGACATACATCATTCTTTTGGCAAAGAATACGTTGACTTCCTTTTACACGAATCCGAAAAACATATTAAAGAAGGTTTACTATGCCTAAGTCCTAATGGTAAACATCTTCGACTCACAAAAAAAGGACTTTTCGTAAGTGATACCATTATGGCTGATCTCATGCATGTTTAAACATATATTTAATATACATAATAGAACATTGCTATTTGCCGACGAAAAAAAATATAACTACTTTTGCACGAGATAGAAATTATCCAGGATAATTTTCAAAAAATAACCATTGGACATGGTTAATTGGTCGTGCTGAAGAAAAAGAAAACGAAGAAAAATGGCTAAAGATAAAACGGTTTATGTCTGTTCCTATTGTGGGCAGGAATCAGCAAAATGGATAGGTAAATGCCCTGTATGCGGACAGTGGAACACGTTCAAGGAGTTACGTGTTCCTGCCGATACTGGCAGAAGTTCACTTGTTTCCACAATGAACACAAAAACAGGCCAAGGAAACGTAGCACAAAAGCTGAAAGACATATCTGCACAAGACGAGCCGCGA
Source organism: Eggerthellaceae bacterium (assembly GCA_963656105.1). Lineage (GTDB taxonomy): Bacteria > Bacteroidota > Bacteroidia > Bacteroidales > Bacteroidaceae > Prevotella. The sequence continues at coordinate 2,649 of CAVKHW010000004.1, read as the reverse complement.
TTTGACATGAATGACGCGGAGTTGAACCGTGTGTTGGGTGGAGGACTTGTGCGCGGTTCCATAACGTTGCTTGGCGGAGAACCAGGTATCGGGAAAAGCACACTATCATTGCAGACCGTCCTAAAACTTAAGAAAAAAGTACTCTACGTAAGCGGTGAAGAAAGTGCCCATCAACTGAAAATGCGTGCGAAAAGACTAACCCCTGAGGCAAGCGACAACTGCCTAGTACTTTGTGAAACATCGCTAGAAAATATTTTCTTATGCATCAAAGACACTAAACCTGATATCGTTGTTATTGACTCCATACAGACTATATGCACTGCAGATGCAGATAGCTCGCCTGGAAGCATAACACAGGTTAGGGAATGCGCATCAAAATTGCTTCGTTTTGCAAAAACATCAGGAGTGCCAGTAATCCTAATAGGACATATCAATAAAGAAGGAACACTTGCTGGCCCAAAAATATTGGAGCATATTGTTGATACTGTAATCCAATTTGAGGGTGATCAGCATTACATGTATCGTATACTACGCTCAATAAAAAACCGTTTCGGCAGCACATCCGAACTAGGTATCTATGAGATGATGCAAAATGGTCTACGTCCAGTTTCAAATCCTTCAGAACTCCTGCTAACGGAAGACCGTGACGGGCTTAGTGGCATCGCCATATCATGCGCTATAGAAGGTGTGCGCCCGTTTCTTGTCGAAACGCAAGCCCTTGTTTCAACAGCAGCATACGGAACCCCACAACGCTCTGCCACAGGCTTTGACCAACGACGTCTTAACATGCTGCTTGCCGTACTGGAAAAGCGCGTTGGCTTCAAACTAATACAGAAGGATGTCTTCGTAAATATTGCAGGCGGACTTCGCGTCACGGACCTAGCGATGGACCTAAGTATAATAGCAGCTGTTCTGTCGAGCAATGTAGACACACCTATCGAGGCTGGATGGTGCATGGCTGGAGAAGTGGGACTTAGCGGTGAAGTGCGCCCTGTAAGTCGTATAGAGCAGCGTGTAGCTGAAGCACAGAAACTTGGTTTTACAAATATTATACTGCCACGCCAAAATATTCAGGCATTCAAGGGAAAAGATATTGGAGGGATAAACCTAATTCCTGTGAGGAAAGTTGAAGAGGCTTTAAGACACCTTTTTGGATAGAACGCCTAAAATGCATATACAAAAAAGCACATCTTTTTTTTTAAGGACTGTGCCATTTTTTATATTTATATGTATCTACTAAAAGGCATACGCTTTTTAGTTAAATTGAAACGCATAGGCTTGGTAAGATCAAATCTGAACAGCAGAAATGTCTACCAAATTATTTGCGATAGCATAAATCGTAAGTCCTGCAGGAGTATGAATTTGAAGTTTTCTTGCTATATTACGCCTATGGGTAATTACAGTGTTTGGCGCAATACATAAGTGATTGGCAATTTCTTTATTCGTCATGCCCTGTACAAGACTTATTATAACATCTTTTTCACGCTCACTCAACGTTTCTGAATTGTTCGACTTATTGATCATTGTTGAGAGCTTTGCGGATACGTCATTCTGTTTTGACTTACGTTCTAGCATACGAATGGCGGGGATCATAATTTGTTCTTCCACCTCAGAATGCTTGGCTAGCCATTCTTCGTTACTGTAAATATCACAAAGAGTAGCGGAAAGTTGATTATTGTGAAGCCCATCACTAGGAAGATATTTGATTATGATATTTTTAAGCTCACGCAACTTTTGGTCAGATTGTCCATGATGCTTTGAGAAAGTTTCAATATCATAGTTCGGAAGAGGTTCACCTTTCAGCAAAGACTCCACATACGGAAAAAGAAATTTCTCTTCATATTTCATGTGCTTGTTTATCTCATCTGCATATTCATCATAGAGCTTCAGTATAAGACGAGCAAGATTATCTTTCTCGTCAAGAGCCTCAGTAAGTTCCTTACGAATAAACGGCAACTGGAAAGCAAGGTAATACTGGTGGCTTGCATGAAGATAATGCAACAACGTGGGAATAGAGAGACGCGAATAATCGTCAAACGTTTTATATCCATTGATAGCAAGGTTCACGATAGCAAGAAAAGTATAAGTATCAACGTTCTGAGCCTCACACACTTCTTTAACGGTTTTGTCACCAAAGCCAAGATTAATACCAAAGCTACCTAAACTTTGCAGAATATTGTAATTGTCTTTGATGAGGCTGATAAGCTTGTCGTCTGCCTCATATAGTTTCTGACTTTTCATCTTTACCTACTTTTTGTTATGTCGCATCTTTTCTAGCGTAAATGCAAAGGTATATTTTAACGTTTCTTGCAACGCAAAATCCTAAATTGTCAAAACAAGACTTTAAGATAAGGCTACAAGCAAGCTTATACACAAAGTACTTACGCTTCAGAACCACCTTTAATACATGCAAAATAAACATTTTTTTTTCACATTCACAATAATCATTTTTAGGTATGACATATATTTAAAGATTTTCAATAAACAATGCCTTAAAGTAGAGTAGAACAGTCAGCACCTCCTCGTCACACCCAAAGTAGGGTCGCCCAACATCGAAAGTTCCACACGGAAAACGAGATAAAACAAATAAAGGCAAATCGAATAAAGCATACTGTATATCAGTTGTTTATGAGGTCTTAACGACTTTGA
>CAVKHW010000003.1:0-121257 GCA_963656105.1 Eggerthellaceae bacterium | reverse complement strand
GTTGTTAATGCCTTGTTTTTCAGCAGTATAAAGGTACTCATTTTTTGTCAATGTGGCAAAAAAACAACGCTTCTTTTTTTATCCCTATGAATTATTCAGGTTAGCAAGTGTCCCCGAAGGGGGCAAACTCTGCATAACCGCTGGTGGAGCGAGCGTAGTGAGCGGAACCTGCGGACTTAAAATGGTAACTTAATGGGCGTCCTCGAAGAGGGCGAACACGCTCCCAGAGAATCTCGGCATGGAACGTTCGCCCTCTTCGAGAACGATTTTACGCCCTGCAACTCTATCCGCAGGTTCCCTTCGGTCACCCGCGGTCATGCAGAGTTTGCCCCCTTCGGGGACGTATATTCAAGCAAAAATACCTAAATCCGAAACTTCAGTAAAGAAAAAACAGCACTTTGCGGAAAAAACATGGCTTATCTTTTGACGGAAGTTACTACATTTGCCGACAAACTGCAACTATGTCGCGAAACAAGGATGAAGACTATGGGTACAAAAGAAAACTATCTAAACAGCGAAGAAAGCAACATCACCGTGTACGTGAACCGAAGGTGTCCTTTCCCCGAAAGCGATGCCTACAAAAACCGGAACACGATGATCATGCTTGTCAAATCGGGTACGGCGGAAATAGAAATCGATTTCAAGCCCTACGCGCTAAGTGCCGGCAACATGCTCATGGTGCTACCGACCAGCTTTTTCCGCTGCACAAGTCAAAGCGACAACTTTATCGTGTCGTACATAACTTTCACACAAGCCATAACCGAACAGCTCACCAGTCGGTTTGAGCCGTCCTACTTTGCATTCATCACCGAATATCCTGTGGGCGACATTCCTGCCGACGATGCAATACACATCAGCAACATGATGGTGGCCGTGAGCCACATACTCGACAAGCACGATCAGGAACACAGCATACAGATTGCACATTTGCTGATACAGTGTTTCTTTCTCGACCAATACGATTTCTGCAAGAAACAGATAGCCAGCCGTGACACGGTGGGCATCAGCAATCAGGAAAAGCTCTTCATGCGTTTCCTCACCCTTGTGCACGAGCATGCCGCTACCGAGCGCGAGTTGTCGTTCTACTGCGACAAGCTCTGCATCAGCGCCCGGTACCTCTCGGCCGTTGTGCGCAACCAGACAGGCAGAACCGCCAAATCGTTCATTAGCCAGTGTTGCATGAAGGAGATAAAAATAAGATTGCTCACCACAACCGATTCGCTCCAAACCATAGCCTACAGCATGGGGTTTCCCGACCAGTCGTTCTTCTGCCGCTATTTCAAGAAAAACACGGGCATGACCCCCAAGGAGTTCCGTGCGCATTGAGGTTCTGCACAGCGATCCTCCGCCATCCTCCCGCTGCAAAGAACAGACGGGCTGCCCGTGAAATCACTTCACAGACAGCCCTAAAACTATCGATTACTCAATAGGTATGAAAAATCAATTGTAACCGATCCTTGAAAAGGTGAATTATCAGAAAGATTGTTCTTCGGAGCCTCCGCCTAAGGCTTGATACAAAGTTATAAGTTGTTGTACGAGCGACAGATTATTGGCCGACTGGGTAAGTTGCGCACTCAGCAGCGACTGTCGGGCGGTGAGTATTTCGAGATAGGTGGTGTTACCGTGCTGCATGAGCAGGGTAGTGTTGCGTAGTGCGCTCTCGAGCGCCGTCACCTGCGAGGCTATCGACACCGCCTTTTCTTTGGCCGTTTGGCAGGCCGTAAGAGCGTCGTTCACCTCCTTGCCAGCATTGAGAAGCGTCTGCGTGAAGGCGAGTTTTGCCTCTTCCTGTTGCGCTTTTGCAATCTTGAGTTGTGCCATATTCTGTCCGCGGCTAAAGACCGGAGCCGTCAGCGATCCGAGTGCCGATGCCAGCAGTCTACCGGGGTTTACGATGAGCGCGCCCGAGTTGTTGGTCCATCCCACACTGCCTCCCAACACGAGCGAGGGATAGAACGCCGACCGGGCCTGATTGACACCGTAGAAGGCCGACTCTACGGTGCGCTGCGCCATGCGCACATCGGGGCGGGCGGCAAGAAGCTGCAATGGCACACCTACGGATATGCATCCAGGCAACGATGGCGGCAACACACTGTCCGTGGCATAATGGCGTGGTGTCTCACCCAGGAGTATGGCCATGGCTGTTTCGGTTTGTGCTATCTGTTGTTCCAGATCGAGCACCGAGGTATGCACCTGGTGCATGGCAGCCTCCATCTGGTTGACGCCAGCCTCGTCGTATCGGCCCACGTTCATCAGTGCGCGTACGGTGGCAAGGGTTTCTTTCCATGCGTTCTCCGTTTCCTTTGAGATGTCAAGCTGCAGTCGCAGCGTGCCCAGGGTGTAGTATGTATTGGCAGTATTGGCAATGACTTGTGTCCGTACCGCCTGACGGTAGTCGTTGCTCTTGGCGTAGAGAGCCTTGGCCTGTTCTTTGGCGTTGCGCATGCGGCCGAAGATATCTATCTCCCAACTCATGGTTAGGGGCACCGAGTAGGTTTGTGTGGCCTTGCCATTGTTGAAGCTGCTCACGCCAGCCTGTGGAGCCACTGCGAAAGATGGCAGGAAAGCCAGTTTGGCCGCCTTTAGGGTGGCGGCCGCCTCCTCTATCCTGAGCGCTGCCGACTGATAGTCGGTGTTCTGCCGCAAGGCTCTTTCGATAAGTTGCTGCAGCATCCCGTCGGTAAAAAGCTTGCGCCAGTGCAGCGACCTCAAGTTCAGCGTGTCGGCGGCATGCGCCGACAGACTGTCTGCCTGCGACTCCATCCGCAACACACTGTCACGGTCGCCGTAAAGACCGTCGGGCACTGCGGTCACAGGCTGATACTTGGTATATATGCCGCAGCCGCTCAGCGATGCTATCACGGCTACCGATAATATTGTTTTCTTCATAATCGTTTTCTTGTTGGTTCTTCGTTTCGGGTGGGTTCCCGTAAACCGGACGCACCGTCAGTACGAGCCGGTTTGCGGAAACCAATCCTTTCTGTTACTTACCCACCTTGCTTTTTTCTTCGATGCTCTTTATCAGTTCCTGCTGAATCTGCAGGTCGGCCGCCTCATTGTAGGGTTTGCGCACCTTTTCCTGCAACCACTCGAAGACCACATAGAACACCGGCACAACAAAGATGAGCGAGATCGATCCCACGAGCAGTCCGCCCACCACACCTGTTCCGAGCGAACTGTTGCCGTTGGCACCGGCTCCAGTGGAGAACATCAGCGGCAACATGCCGAACACCATGCAGAGCACTGTCATGAGAATGGGGCGCAGGCGGTCTTGTGCGGCCGAGAACGCCGAGGAGATGATGCCCATTCCGGCACGCCGGCGCTCCACGGCATACTCGGTAATAAGGATGGCAGTCTTGGCAAGCAGACCTATCAGCATGATGATACCCGTCTGCAGATAGATATTGTTCTCCAGTCCGAAGATTTTAGCAAAGAGGAAACTGCCCATCAGTCCGAACGGCACACTCAGTATAACGGCCCATGGTATGAGGAAACTCTCGTAGAGACAGGCCATGATGATATAGATGAGCACAAGGCAGATGGCATAGATAAACACCGTCTTTCCACCGTTGCCGTTGCCTTCCTCGCGTGCCATGCCGCCAAACTCATAACCGTAGCCCGACGGGAGGGTCTGCGCCGCCACCTCGGCAATGGCTTGTTGTGCCTCGCCCGACGAGTAGCCGTCGGCAGTGTTCACGTTTACCTGGATGGAGCTGTAGAGATTGAACCGGTTGGACACTTGCGGTCCCACACCGTCGGTCAGGGTAACGAACTCGCTGATTGGTGCCATTTCCGATCCGTTGCGCACAAACATATTGTCGAGCGAATGTTTGTCGAGACGGAACTGCGGCGACGACTGTATCATCACACGATACACTTTTCCAAACTCATTGTAGTTGCTCACATACGATCCGCCGCAATAACTGCCCAGCGCATCAAGGATGGTGGATGGCGATATGCCAGCCCGCTTGCACTTGGCAGCGTCCACATCGACCGACACCTGCGGGAAGTCCATGTTGTAGGCGGTATAGGCCACCGCCACCTCGGGCCGCTGGTTGAGCGCGCCGATGAACTTCATGACGTATTGATAGAACACTTTTTTGTCGCCGCCCGTCTTGTCCTGCATGTTCAGCTCTATGGAGTTGCCCATGCCGTAGCCGGGAATCATGGCCGGCTGGAAGCAGAACACCTGCGCCTCCTTCAGCTTGGCAAATTCGGCGTTGAGCCGTGCCATCACGTTGTCCACCGAGTGCTCCTTGCCCTTGCGCTCCGCCCAAGTCTTGAGTTTCACGATGATGGTGCCGTAGGATGTGCCTTGTCCTGACAGCAGGCCGTAGCCGGCCACCGTACTGTAGTGGGCCACCTCCTCCTGTCGAGCCAGTATGCCCGATATCCGTGCCATGGTCTTGTTGGTTTCCTCCAGCGTGTTGCCGGGCGAAGTGCTCACGTTGATCATCATCACGCCTTGGTCTTCCTGCGGCACGAAACCTGTCTTCGTGGTGCGCAACAGCACAACCAGCAGCACGGCAGAGGCCACAAGGCCCGTCCAGGCCAACCAGCGATGGTGGAAGAAGAACATCACCCCACGCTTGTACTTGCCCATCACTGCACCAAACGATGCGTTGTAGGCGGCCCGCACACGGCCGCTGAGCCCTTTGACCGACTGGCCGCCGTCGCCATTGTCCACCGGTTTCATCATCACCGCACAGAGAGCCGGGCACAACGTCAGTGCCGATATCATGGAGAGTCCCACCGACGTGGCCATGGTGATGCCGAACTGGGTGTAGAATATGCCTGATGTGCCGCCCATGAACGACACAGGAATGAACACAGCCATGAAGACCAGCGTGCACGACACCACGGCCATGCTCACATCGTGCATGGCATCGCGTGTGGCAAGATAGGGCGAGCGGTAGCCGGCATCGAACTTGGCCTGCACGGCCTCCACCACCACGATAGCATCGTCGACCACCGTACCGATGGCCAACACCAGGGCAAAGAGTGTAAGGATGTTGATGCTGAAGCCAGCCACCTCCAGACAGGCGAACGTGCCTACCAGCGAGACGATAATGGATATCGACGGGATGAGCGTGCTCTTGAAATCGTGCAGGAAGAAGTAAACCACCAGAATGACGAGCAGAATGGCAATGACCAGCGTCTCTACCACCTCGTGTATGGAAGCAAACAGGAAGTTGTTGGAACTGTGCATCTCCACGAACTCGCATCCCTTGGGCAGTGCCTTCGACATTTCGGCAAGCTTGGCCGATATGTTCTCGTTGACCTCCGTGGCATTGGCTCCAGCCACCTGAAAGGTCATGAAGGTAACGCCCGGCTTGCTGTCCACCTCGCCGTGGAAGCTGTACGACAGGCGTCCCAGCTCCACCTCGGCCACATCTTTCAGTCGCAGCAGCGTGCCGTCGTCGTTGCTGCGTATCACCATATTCTTGAACTCTTCCACGCTCTTCAGACGACCGTGGTATTTCAGCGTGTACTGGAAGGTGTTGGCCGAATTCTCACCGATGGCACCCGTAGGAGCCTCTATGTTCTGCTCGCCCAGCACCTGCGTCACGTCCGACGGCTGCAGCTGGTACTGCGCCATGAGGTCGGGCTTCAGCCAGATGCGCATGCTGTAGGTATCGCCCAGTTCGAGCACCTCGCCCACACCGTTGATACGCTTTATCTCGGGCACCACGTTGATGTCGAGATAGTTGGCAAGAAACGTCTCGTCGTACTTGCCGTCGTTGCTCACCAGTGCACCGATTTGCAGAAAGCTGTTCTGCTGCTTCTGCGTGGTCACGCCAATCTTGGTTACCTCCGACGGCAGCAGTCCCTGCGCCTTCGACACGCGGTTCTGCACGTTGACCGTGGCCATGTCGGGGTCGGTGCCCTGTTTAAAGTACACGTTGATCTGTGCCGTTCCCGAATTGGTGGCCGTGGAGGTGATGTAAAGCATGTTCTCCACACCGTTGATGCTCTCCTCGAGCGGCATGATGACACTCTTCATCACCGCGTCGGCATCGGCACCGGTATAGGTGGCCTCCACGCGCACCGTAGGCGGCGCGATGTCGGGATACTGCTCCACAGGCAGCGAGAACAATGATATCAGGCCCACCATGACAATCAGCACGGCGACGCAGATGGCCATTACTGGCCTCTTGATGAATATGTTGCCTTTCATTGCTGCTACTTTTTGGATTTCACAATGTCGCCCTCGTGCACCATGCCTGCACCGTCGGCCACTATCTCGTCGCCGGGTTTCAGCCCGCTGGTCACCACAAACTGATTGCCGGTCTGCAGTTGTTCCACACCGATGAGCTGGGCCACGGCCTTGCCGCCCACCACCTTATACACGATGCGCTTGTCCTGCTGCTGCACGGTGGCAGCCTGCGGTATCACGATGACGTCTTTCATGACCGAGGGTATCAGCACATTGCCCGAACCACCGCTGTTGAGCAGCCGCTCGGCATTGGGGAACACCGCGCGCAGGCTCACCGTGCCGGTCTGTGTGTCGATCACGCCGCTGATGCTCTCCACTCGCCCCTTGTGCTCGTAGACCGACTGGTCGCCGAGTTGCAGTTTCACGGCAGGCATACTCTTGAGTGCCGCATCTTTCGATCCGTACTGGCGGATGAAGGCCAGCAGTTGCTTTTCGGTCATGGAGAAATAGACGTACATCTGCGAATTGTCAGAAACGGAAGTGAGTGCCTTCGGCATGCTTGGACCCACCAGCGCGCCCACGCGGTAAGGCAGCGTGCCTACCACGCCGTTTGCCGGGCTGCTCACCTCGGTGTACGACAGGTTGTTGCGGGCGTCGACCACCTGCGCCTGAGCCTGGGCCACCTGCGCCTGAGCCGTATGGTAGGCGTTTTCCGACGTGCGGTAGGCATAGGCCGAAATAACCTTCTGGGCCAGCAGTTCCTTGTTTTCCTCATAGGTGAGCTGGGCCGTAGCGAGGGCGGCACGTGCCTGCCGCTCGTTGGCCTGTGCGGTAGCGAGGGCGGCACGGTAGGGCACCTGGTCAATCACGAAAAGCAATTGTCCCTTTGCTACCTTGTCGCCCTCTTTCACACATAACCGTTGGATTTTACCCGACACTTGGGGAAAGATTTCTATGTCCTGACGACCTTTAATCGATGCCGAATAGGATGTTTCGACATCAAGCGTGGTGCGTTGCACCTTCATGGTTTTGAAGTCTGCACGCGTGGTCTGTTCTGTCTTTTTCTGTTGGCAGGACGTTGCCAGCAACATGCAGCCGATGGCAATGCCCACGAAAGAAATTTTCATTGTCTTCATAATTCTTCACTTTTTCAAATCGGGTGCAAAGGTAACGGGTTTGTTCAGACAAGGGGGTGACAATTAGCGTTGGGTATTTTTCAAAAACGGAACAAGAGCGGCTCGAATACTGGATTTATAATTTATTTAATGGTGTCCGGGCTTTGCTGTGCACAGCGGCTGCCGCGCGCCCGGAGACGGGCAAGTTGTCAAAAATCCAAGGAATAAAATCAAAATATCGATTGTTTTTGGAAACAAAAGCGTGTAACTTTGCAGAAACTGTAAAACCGCACATCTATTTCAACCATGCCTATAAACACCATGACACGAACACTGGTCACTCTATGCCTTGCGCTGACCGCCATCATGAGCCTCGCGGCTGGAAAGAAAAAACAATTATGGCCCGACGGCACGGAGATGAGCCCTTGGTTTGCCGACACCGCATCGGTGGACATAAACCGATTGGGACGCCGCTATGTGGTGACCGACTACGGCGTCGCGGCCGATTCCACACGGGTGCAGACGCGCGCGCTGCAACAGGTCATCGACCGTTGCGCAGGCGAAGGCGGCGGCGTGGTAGTCATTCCGCAGGGCACGTTTGTTTCGGGCAGTCTCTACTTCCGACAAGGCACCCATCTGCTCATAGAGCAAGGCGGACGACTGAAAGGATCCGACCGCATTGAAGACTTCGACATCAAGACCACACGCATCGAGGGAGAGACCTGTGCCTACTACACCGCACTGGTCAACGCCGACAGTCTGAACGGTTTCGTCATCAGCGGCCCCGGCACCATCGACGGCAACGGCCATCACTATTGGCGACAGTTCTGGATGCGCAGACAGTGGAACCCCCAATGCACCAACAAGGACGAGCAACGCCCACGACTGGTCTACATATCGCGGTCGAGCAATGTCACCGTGCAGGACGTGAACCTCACGAACAGCCCCTTCTGGACCAACCACATATACAAGAGCCACCACGTGCGCTACCTCCGCACCCGCATCACCTCGCCCACCGAGGGACTGAAAGCCCCGTCGAGCGACGCCATCGACATCGATGCCTGCCACGACGTGCTGGTAAGTGGATGCTACATGAGTGTCAACGATGATGCCGTGGCTCTCAAAGGCGGCAAGGGCACATGGGCCGACTGCGACACCACCAATGGCCCCAACCACAACATCCTCATAGAGTGCTGCCACTATGGTGTGGTACACGGATGCCTTACCCTCGGGTCGGAAAGCCTTCACGACCGCAACATCGTGCTGCGCCACTGCCAGGCCGACAACGTGAACCGGGTGCTGTGGCTGAAGATGCGCCCTGACACGCCCCAGCACTACGAATTCGTGCGCGTGGAACACATCACCGGCCGCACGCGGTCGTTTCTGGTGGTGCGACCATGGACTCAATTCTTCAAGCCCGGCGACCGCACAGACATGCCGACATCCAACTGCCACGACATTGCCATAGACAACATACACATGGACTGCGACAATTTCTTCGACGTGGGGCTGTCCGACAAGTATCGTCTCAGTCGGTTTGCCTTCGACCACATCAATGTAACCAACCGACAAGGAGCTTTCGACCCTACCGTCATACCCGATACCAAGGTCGGCAACATAACGATAAACGGCAACAAGCTTTAATCCCTACTCCACCAAGACATGAAACACCTATTATTATATGCCATCTTCCTGCTGACCACCATCGAAGCATGGGCACAACACTACGACTTCGACCTGACACAACCGCAGCCACGCTACTCTGACTCCACAGGCTACGGATACGATGTTACGGCATCGCCCACGAAGAGCAGCAACGCCCCGTTCTTCTTCAGCGCGAAGGTGCCCGACGGCAACTACCGTGTCAGCGTGACCCTCGGCAGTCGAAGCCACGCAGCCGTGACCACCGTGCGTGCCGAGAACAGGCGTCTCATGGTGGAACCCACCGCCACGCGCCGCCGCGAACAGCGCACGGTGACTTTTGTGGTCAACAAGCGCAGTCCGCGCATCGACGACCGCCAGAGCGTGCGCATCAAAGACCGCGAACGCGACTATCTGCACTGGGACGACCGTCTCACCCTCGAGTTCAACGGATCCGCTCCGGCCGTGAGCCGCATCGTGATAGACCCGGACACCACTGTAACCACAATCTTCCTCTGCGGCAACTCAACCGTCGTAGACCAAAGCCGGGAGCCATGGGCCTCTTGGGGACAGATGTTTCCACGCTGGTGGGACGACAGCGTCGCCGTATGCAACCTGGCCGAGAGCGGACTCACAGCCGGGTCGTTTCTCGCACAAGGCCGGCTCGACTACATCACAACACACATGCGCCCGGGCGACTACGTGTTCTGCGAGTTCGGGCACAACGACCAAAAAGAGCGTAGCGCAGGCTCGGGCGCATGGTACAACTTCAGCTATAATCTCAAAGTGTTCATAGACCGCGTGCGTCAGAAGGGCGGCGCCATAGTCTTCTGCACACCCACCCAACGGCGCGCCTTCGACTCCTCACACCAGCATATCATCGAAACCCACGGCGACTATCCCAACGCCATGCGAGCCGTGGCTCAGCGCGAGGGCGTGCCGGTCGTCGAGCTGCACGACATGACGCGCATGTTCTTCGAGACGCTCGGCTATGAAGGAAGCAAACGCGCACTGGTTCACTACCCTGCAAACTCATTCCCCGGACAGATGCAGGCACTGGCCGACAACACTCATTTCAACCCATACGGAGCCTACGAGGTGGCCAAGATGGTCGTCATGGGCATCAAACTACTGCAACTTCCCATTGCCGGCCACCTGCGCAGCGATTGGGTCGACTTCGCACCCGACCATCCCGACAATGCTTCGACCTTCGTGTGGTATGCGGCACCCATCTACGAAACAACCAAGCCTGACGGCAACTGACACCATACAAATACATTGCTACTTTTGGCAATTAGCAAAAGAAAAAGTACCTTTGCATACATTCTACAATTAATCTACCTACAAACATGAACAAACGAATCATTACGGCTGCGCTGCTGTTAGCCAGTAGCTCCATGGCGAGCTTCGCGCAAAGGCAGTTCGACAACCTCGACCGCGGCCTCATCGCCGTGAAGCAGACCGGCGGCATGTATTGCTCGTGGCGCATCAATGCCGACGAGTATTACGGCACCACCTACAATCTCTACCGCGACGGCGTGCTGGTAAACGACCAACCACTGTCCGTCTCTAACTACACCGATCCCAACGGCACACTCGAAAGTCACTATACCGTAAAGGCCGTGCACGCTGGCAAAGAGGGCGAAGCCAGCAAGGAAGGCTACAACCTCGGAAACGCGTGGCTCGAGGTAAAGAAACCCAAACGCATCTCGAACGACGGCACTACCGACATCTCAAACCAGTATGAACCCAACGACGCCACCATCGGTGATGTCGACGGCGATGGCGAGATGGAACTCATCACCAAGCAACTCAAGACCGACCAGGATCCCAACAACACCTCGCAGAAAGACTTCGCGCGCATCGAGGTGCAGAAGCTCGACGGCACCCTGCTCTGGTGGATCGACTGCGGACCCAACATGTGGGATTTCCAACAAAACGAAATCAACATCATGGCCTACGACTGGGATCAGGATGGCGTGGCTGAGTGCGTAGCGCGCCTGCAGGACAAGAGCATTATACACATGGCCGACGGCACCACCTACACCGTGGGCGACGCCACCAAGGACTATCGGGGTAGCGTCTACGAGTTTCTCTGCAAAGGCGACGAGTACCTCGTTTATATGGACGGAAAGACTGGCAAACCTTACACCGTGCAGGAGTTCCCGCTGAAACGCCTTGAATCCGGCGAGAGCGACCTCAGCGCTGCCTGGGGCGACGGCTACGGCCACCGCGCCATGAAGTTCTTCTTCGGCGCGCCCTATCTCGACGGACGCAAACCCAGCATCTTCCTCGCACGCGGCATCTACACCCGCCACAAGATGGCGGCACTCGACGTAGACCCCACCACCCACCAGCTCTCTGTGCGCTGGCGGTGGAACAACAACCAGCCCGGATCTGCTTGGTACGGGCAGGGATACCACAACTACTCGATAGCCGATGTAGATCTTGACGGACGCGACGAGATTGTGTTCGGCTCAATGGTCATCGACGACAACGGCCACGGCCTCTCCACCTCGGGACTCGGCCACGGCGATGCTCACCACGTGGGACAGTTCGACCCCTACCGCAAGGGGCTGCAAGTGTACGCATGCAATGAGACGCAGCCAGCCAACAATTACCGCGATGCCACCACCTCGAAGATATTATACCGTCTCGCTGGAGGCAGCGACGACGGCCGCTGCATGTTCGCCAACTTCACCAACCTCGTACCAGGAGCCATCGGCTCATCGGCTCACGACCAGGCCATCAGCGCCGTGACGGCCAAGCACGCCGAAGGCCTGCCCAGCGGCTACTGGTACGGCAACGTGTTCCGCATCTACTGGGACGGCGACCTGCTCGACGAGGACAATAGCGCCAACAGCATCCATAAGTACGAAGACCAGAGCATCATCGAACTGACTGGTGCGCTGACCAACAACTCCACCAAGTCGACACCCTGCCTACAGGCCGACATCTTCGGCGACTGGCGCGAGGAAATCGTGGCACGCACAGCCTCGGGCGACATGCGCATCTATACCACCACCATACCCACCAAGTACCGCATGGCCACCCTGCTCTCCGACAAGCAATACCGCAACGCCATGCAGACACAGATGAACGGCTACAACCAACCGCCACACGTATCCTACTTTGTCGGCGAGCTTGAGAACATCACAGTTGCGCCGCCTCCCGAAACCACCAACGGTAAGACGGAGGTAAGCAACGGCGGCACCATCACCACCGCCCTCAACGACAAGCAGGTCATCATGGCCGAAACGTCCGACATGACCGTGGCCGTGGCCGAAAGCGCACAACCCGAAATATTCTTCGACGTGGCACCCTCATGGACACAAGGACACGATAGCAATAGCAATATCACAACCTCTTACTATACCCACACACTGACGGGTGCCGCCTTCACGGGCGACACGCGCGTCACCAAGCAGGGCGAGGGCACACTCATAATGCCCGCTGTGGTGCAGACCTACACAGGACCAACCGACGTATGGTTTGGCACGCTCAGCTTCGACGGCACCATGCAGCAGTCGCACGTGTGGCTCAACCGCTTTGCCCAGCTCAGTTCCAATGGCGGTAAGTTTCAGGCTGGCATCAGCATGGACTATGGCTCCAAGCTGTTCGCCGGCGGCAGCAACCACGTGGGCGAAGTAAGCGTTGACTCACTCCACCTCGGTTTCGGAGCACGTGTAGTGTTTGACATCGACGACAACACCAAGACGGCCGACAAGCTTAACGCAGGCGCACTTGTGCTGGAGAAGAAAGACTGGAGCCAGGGACCGCAGTATAGCGCCCCAGTGTTCGAGATATGCCCCAAATACACCAATGGCAAAGACCGACTTGAAGCCGGCACCTACGAGCTGATATCCTACGACAAACTAGAGGGAGACATAGCCAACATAACCATCGACGGCATCAACAACCAGAAGGCACAGCTCAGCGTGGCCGACGGCAAGATCTACATTACCATAGCCGACCAACGCGATGCAGCAGCCGTGGAGTGGCAAGGCGATGAAGACGGCAACTGGGACTTGCTGACCACCGAGAATTTCACCGTGGGCGGCTTGAAGGACATGTTCGTGAGCGGCGATGCCGTGACCTTCGGCGATAACGCCAAGCGCACCGACGTGACCATCACCGAACCAGTAACGGCATCAGCCATTGTCTTCGACAACGACACACTGACCTACACCATTTCGGGCGACAGCATTATCGGTACGGCCGACCTCACCAAGACTGGCCAGGGCACCGTAAACATCAACAACGTGAACCGCTTTGTAGGCACCGCCCGCATCATGAGCGGCACGCTCAACGTGTCGTCGTTGGCCAACAGCGACGGGCAGGACTACGGCTCACTGGGCAGCGTGGCTAATCCGATAGAGCTATCGGGCAATGCCGAACTTGGTATCACTGCCAACATTATCAACAAACAGAACATACGTCTGGCAGGTGCCGACGCTGCCGTGAAGACGGCCAACGGCACCACCCTGACCATGAAGACTGGCTTCGTGTCGACCGGCGGACGCTACACGCTCACCAAACGCGGCGCAGGCACCTTGACGCTCGGAGCAGCCAGCTCAGTGAAATGTCTCAGTGTAGAGGGCGGCACAGTGAACCTCTTCGACGGCACGAACGCCGACACGCTACGCTTTGCCACAACCGGGTCGAAGGTTTACGACAGCAACAGCATGGGTTCGTACAGCACCAACAGCATGCACTTCGTGGTGCCTGAGAAAGTGTCGGGCAATTTCTGGATGGATCCCCGCTGCGACTACACCGGCAAACTATTCGGACAGGGTTCGCTCTATATCTATGCAGCCGGACCACGCAACACGCTCAGTGGCGACTGGAGCGCGTTCGAGGGTACCGTCGTAGCCGGACAGGAACAGCGCAGCACATATGGTCCCAGCTTCGACTGGAACAACGACTACGGCCTACCCAAGGCTACCCTGCAGGTAACAAGCGGCACCACCTTCCAGGCCGGCGCCCGTTCGATGGCCATCGGCCACGTGAAAGGCGATGGCACCATCAACACCACCGGCACGCTGACCATCGGTGCACTCAACGAGGATATGCTGAAGACCTGCCCGTTGCAGATTACCGGTGCTACAGTACGTAAAATCGGTTCGGGCGTTTGGAACATAGGCACGACAAGTGCACAGCCCAATATCGGCGCTGTGACCATTGCCGGCGGTGAGCTACGGCTCGATGAATCGACCAACAAAACCTTACTGACGGGTACGTCAAGCGTAGCCGTGACCGACTCCGGTCTGGTGCAGGGTCGCGGTATGCTGCAGAGCATATTCGTAAACGGCGGCACACTGGCTCCCGGTGTTTACTACGGCAACCACTATGGCCTCATCAAGACCGCCGGCAACGTTGTCGTATCGAAAGGACGATTGGAGTTGACCATTACCAACAACCGCAACACAAGCACCAGCCGTTCATATCTTGAGGTGGGCGGCGCCTTGACCATAAACGACTCGGTCATCGTGAAGCTCAGCGACCGTTACACTCCAGCCGTAGGCGATAGCATCGTGCTTTGGACGGCCAGCAAATTCAGCGGCACGCCCAAGCTATCACTGCCCACGCTACCCAAAGGCATGATGTGGGACAGCTCATCGCTGGCCGCAGCAAACGGTGTGCTAAAGATTGTGGTCAATACTGGCATCTATGGTATCAACGCCGAAGGCACCGCCCGACGCCTCGTATACACTCTCGACGGCAAGCGAGTGGATGACAACATCGAAAGTCTGCCAGCCGGTGTCTATGTGGTCAAAGAGAACGGCAAGACCTACAAGATAAACAAGCGATAGGCTGACACTTGCAATAGGCTACAAACCGCCCGCAAGAACTTACAACATTTTGTCCGTCACAGTCGGACAGACAGGACAAAAGAAACTTTCTCACAACAATAGACAAACCGTCGGACGCGGCACAGCGCCGGCGGTTTGTCGCTTTTTAATTTCTTTTTTTCTCATGCGCAACTTATTTCTTGCTCTGTGGCTCGTGCTTGCTTTTACTGAAGCCCGCTGTCAAGCCAACGTCAGGCAAAAGATGAATTTCAACAGCGGTTGGCTGCTGGCACTGGGTGATTTGCCGGGAGCCGCCGCTCCGGCCTACGACGACTGCGCGTGGCAGCGCGTCACCCTGCCACGCGCATGGAACGAAGACGAAGCCTTCCGTGTGCCTATCCACCAACTGAGCGACACAGTCATGTGGTACCGCAAGCACTTTGCGTTGCACGGCGTGATGCGCAACAAGTATTTCCTTGAGCTGGAAGGGGTGCGCTTCGGTGCCGAAGTGTTCATCAACGGCCACAGCTTGGGTCTGACCGAGAACGGTGTCATGGCCTCTGGATGGGACCTCACGCCATACGTCAGCGAGGGAGAGAACGTGCTGGCCATTTGGGTGAACAGTTCTTGGAACTACCGCGAACGTGCAACAGGTAGTCGCTACCAGTGGAACGACAAGAATTTCAACGCCAACTACGGCGGAATTCCGAAGAACGTATGGCTCCACACCACCGGCAAACTGTACCAGACACTGCCGCTCTACTCGAATCTCGGCACCACCGGTGTCTATGTCTACGGCAAGAACTACGACATCAGCGGCAATAGTGTGACTGTGCACGCCGAGAGCGAGGTGCGCAACGAAGACCGCATGCCACGCTCGTTCACCTACCGCTGCATCCTTACCGACCTCGACGGCCGCGAGGTGGGTCTTTACCAAGGCCCACGCTACACGCTGCAGCCCGGAAGCACTTGCACGGCAACCGTCGAGGGGCAGCTTGCCGATGCCCATTTCTGGAGTTGGGGCTACGGATACCTTTACACCATCCGCACGCAACTCGTGGCCGACGACGGCAGCGTCGTGGACGAGCAGGTGATGCGCACGGGGTTCCGCAAGACGGCGTTCCACGACGGCACAACATGGCTCAACGACCGCGCCATCATGCTCCACGGATACGCCCAACGCACCAGCAACGAGTGGCCGGGCGTAGGCATGAGCGTTCCGGCCTGGCTCTCCGACTACAGCAACCGTCTCATGGTGCAGTCGGGCGGCAATATCGTCAGGTGGATGCACGTCACGCCCTGGAAACAGGACGTGGAGAGCTGCGACCGCGTGGGGCTCATCGAAGCCATGCCAGCCGGCGATGCCGAGCGCGACGTGGAGGGCGACCGTTGGCGGCAGCGCCTCGAACTGATGCGCGATGCCATCGTCTACAACCGCAACAATCCGAGCATCCTCTTCTACGAGTGCGGCAACAAGGGCATTTCCGAAAGTCACATGAGCGAGATGCGACAGTTGCGCGACGCCTACGACCCTCACGGCGGACGCGCCATCGGCAGCCGCGAGATGCTCCACTCCGACAAGGCCGAATACGGCGGCGAGATGCTCTATGTGAACAAGAGCGCAGACAAGCCCATGTGGATGATGGAGTATCACCGCGACGAGGGTCTGCGCAAATACTGGGATCAGTGGAGCTACCCCTACCACCAAGAAGGCGACGGACCGCTCTACCGCGGTGCACGGGCCGACGACTATAACCACAACATGGACCAGATGGCCGTGGGCATGGTGAAGGCCTGGCACGACTACTATCTGGAGCGGCCCGGCACCGGACAGCGTGTAAACGACGGCGGTGCGAAGATTGTGTTCTCCGACACCAACACCCACTACCGGGGCGAGGCCAACTACCGGTCGAGCGGCGTAACCGACGCCATGCGGCTGCCCAAGGACGCATTCTTCGCCCACCAGGTGATGTGGGACGGTTGGGTAACGCCCGAACACGATGCCGTGCGCATCATGGGTCACTGGAACTATGCCGACAGTGCGCGCCTCACCAAATATGCCGTGTCGACAACCGACGAAGTGGAGCTGCTGCTCAACGGCCGCTCGCTGGGCAAAGGCAAACGCAGTCACCAATACCTCTTCACCTTCGACAATATCGGCTATGCGTCTGGACGCCTTGAGGCTGTTGGCTACCGCAACGGGCGCGAGGTATGCCGGCACGCCATCGAGACCGCCGGTGAGCCCCACCGCCTCAACGTGTCGGTAATAGGCAATCCGGAGGGATTCAAGGCCGACGGTGCCGATATGGCGCTGCTGCAGTTTGAAGTGGCTGACAGGCATGGACGGCGATGCCCGCTCGACAACCGCATGGTACACTTCAACCTCAGCGGCGAAGGCCAGTGGTTGGGCGGACTGGCCAGACCGCAAGGCGAAGCCCGTCAGGAAAGCACAACCAACATGGCCAATGGTCAGCAAGGCATGCTCGACGGTCCAGAGACCACCACAACATTCGGCAATTTCGTGCATTCGCTCGACCTGCCCGTGGAGTGCGGCGTGAACCGCGCTCTGGTGCGGTCGACCGTCAACGCCGGCACCATCACGGTAACAGCCGCTGCTGAGGGTCTGCCGCCCGTCACCCTGGAGATGCACACCGACACCATAGTGATCCACGACGGCACCAGCCACTATACACCCTCGCTGACGCTGCCCTGCAACCTCAGCCGCGGCCCCACGCCGGCCACCCCTTCGTACAGACAGGAAAAGAATGCGCTGCGCGTGGTTGACATACAAGCCGGATCGAACGGCGGCAGCGCGCAGCTGGCCTGCGACGACAACGAGCAGTCGGAATGGAAGAGCGACGGCACACCGCAAAACGCATGGGCCACCTTCGTACTCGAACGCACGGCACGCATCGACGAGATTGCCATCAAACTGGCCGGATGGCGCAACAGGATATATCCGCTGGCCGTCTACGAGGGCAAGCGGCTCGTGTGGCAGGGACTCACCTACCCCACACTCGGCTACGTGCACATAGCCATTGACCGCCCCGTGCCAGCCGACCGCATCACCGTGAAGATGCTGGCTCCCAGCCGCGACAGCAACCGGCTGGGCGACACCAAGGAACTGGCAGGCGGCAACGCCAACAATCTCGACCGCTTTGTGACGACCAAGGGAAAGACCGAGTTGCGCATCGTAGAAGTGGACTTCCTCGAGAAAACAACACAACAATAGAGCCCCAGAATCACTGAAGGGCACAAGATATTACTTGCACAATTATTGATACATTGCGTGGTTTGTTATCCATATCCCCTTTCTGGGGATATGGATAACAAACCACGCAATTAAAGTAAGCCCTGAGTTATCTCTAACCTTATAAAGAGCATCCATTCAGCGTTTAACTATGTTAGACCAATATTTTACCGGACACCATTAATTTGAAACACAAAGCAATTATTGTTGCGGTTATCAGTCGTTGTTATTGGAAAATTAATTAACTTTGCAGAATAATAAACTGACTGTTATCAACAGCATGCCGTTGGCTCGCCGGACGGAAGATTGGAAGCGCTCTGCACAACGGCTCCATACACTTACCATTGAAGACTAAACGTTTTACCAGTCATTTCCCCTGTGGTACTACCCAACGGGAATGAAAATCCTATCAGTTATGAAGCATAATATTATCAATCTCGTCAGAGCAAAGGGAGGAGCCATATTGCTGCTCGTGCTCATGATTGTGAGTGTAGTCCAAGCCAAGGCGCAGAAAACCTACGGCCTGAAGATAGCCGGAGTAGACATTACGTCAGACAACTACTCCCGAATAAGCACGTTTACGGGCGTGAATGGAGTGACATACGATCCCGACGCCAATGTCCTCACCCTCGACAACGCCACAATAGCACTGCAAGGCAACACCGAAGCGATAACCAACTATGCTGACAACGGACTTGTAATAAACATAACGGGCGAAAACAAAATCACGTCCAATCAGTCGGCTCTGTCGCTGGCATGCCCCACAACCCTTCAAGGCGGCGGAACGCTCAACGCCACCAGCGTCAATGGCGCGGGCATAGCCATCAACAATGCCACACTCACCGTCACTCCCTGCACCGTGAACGCGAAAGGCGTTTATGGCCTTTCGGGTAACGGCGACGGCGCTATCCTCTCCGTAAAAATCAACTCCGAGATAACGGCAGAGGGCAGCGAAGGCTCGGTCGTAGGGATGGCTTCTCTTGATCTCGAATCGAACATTGATCTCGACAGCTATGTCAGTCCTGAAGACGAGGGCATTGCTATCATAAAGCCCAGCCGTGCCGAGTTCGACAAAACGCAGAAGGCTGTTGTCGTAAAAGGAGAAGTGACAACCCAAAAAGTGGTGATTGGGAAACTTATAGTATATGATATGTTTATCAATGGCGAACATGTGACCAACGCCAACTGCAACGACCTGAGCGTCATACCCGGTGTGAGCGGAGCCATGATATACGATCCCGACAACTATACGCTCACGCTCCAGAACGCTGTTATCAATACCGAATACACGGGATGGGCTATCAGACATGATGCCCGTTATCCTCATATGACAATAAAATTGTTCGGAGAGAACCACATCATTACCTATGGAGCTCCCTTTGGCATCACACTTGCTCCGGTAACCATTACCGGCGGCGGATCGCTCGACATTCTGTCGGCCAGCCCCATATACGGAGACTCCATTACATTCGACGACTGCACGGTCAACATAAAATGTTACGCTTCGCAAGCCATAAAGGGGACCTATACCCGTTCGGTTTGCACCATTCGCGACGCCGACATAACGGCTGAACGTCTCGACACGGTAAATACGAGATATAGCGCGATATCCAACCTAAAGTCTTTGGTTCTTGACGATTGTGAAATCGTAGAGCCCGAAGGAGCCGCATTCGACGAATCGCTGCATGGCATTGCCATCAACGGCAAACCTGCGGCAAAAGTGGTGATAAGAAGGACGAGCGAGAAATACGGCTTCAAGGTTGCCGGCACTGAGGTAACAAGCAAAAACTGCAACGACCTGAGTGTTATCAATGGCGTGAGCGGAACCGCAAATTACGACCCCGAAAAGAAAACGCTCTACCTTAAAGACGCAGCCATCGAGACGACAGGCGATGTCAAGGGTATTGAAAACAGCTCGGCTGACAACCTCATTATCAACGTGACGGGCGACAACACCATAAAGGCAAACCACACGGCCATCGTGCTGAACGGCAACCCGACCATTATCAATGGCTACGGCACGCTCAACGCGAAAGCGGAGAAAGGCATGGGTCTCTACTTCAACAACTCGCTCCAGATAGCCGATTGCACGGCAAACTTCAGTGGAAGCTGGGGGCTGACAGGATACGACGGAACAAGCGAAAAGCTCACCGTAAACAATGCCACCGTAACGATGACGGGCACCGAGAGCTCGCATTCCGACCTCAATTCGCTCACACTCGTCAACAGCGTGATATCCTCGCCCAAAGGCGCCGCGTTTAGCAACACACTGCATGCCATCGCGCTCAACGGGAAAGCCGTGACAAGCAGCGTAACCATCAAGCCCGATACGACCAAGCACTACGACGTGGTGCTCGAAGAGTGTACCGCCAACAAAGAGGCCGTCGTGTCGCTCGTGCAGGAAATCACCGGACTGGGCGAGGCTGAAAGCGAGGCGCTCGTGGAAAGCGCGCCCTGCATCATCAGCACCAACGTTTCGCCAAGCGAGGCACACGCCATTTGCCACGCTTTAGCCAAGCTCAACTGCTTTGCCAACGATTACCTCCACGGCACATGGAGTATTACGGGCATCCAGAACGCACCCACTACCGACATCGCACCACATCGGCAAGGCATCTACAGCATCGACGGTGTGTATCTCGGCCACAATCTCAATGCGCTGCCTAAAGGCATCTACATCAAGGACGGAAAGAAAGTAATGAAATAACGCCGGCGATGACACACCCCATTGAATGGCCGACAAACCGAACGAACGACACTACACAACCCTTTAATTATCAGTTCGTGGGGTTAAACTGAGGGTTAGGCAAACGAAAAAGCGGTTCCTATGAACCGCTTTTTCCGTTTAACAAGGCTATTGCCTACCTTTTCCACTATACCATACAGGGCAATTGCCTACCTATTCCACAATACCATAAGTCACCTTTTTCTCGTCCCATTTGTCCTTTGGCTGCATCGGTTCGTCGGGATAACCTATGATGATTCCGTTCAGAGGAATCAAGTGGGGCGGGAGATGCAACGTACGGGAAATCCCTGCCACCTTCTTTTCGATAGGATAAATGGTAGTCCAGCAAGCCCCAAGTCCCATAGCATGGGCTGCCAAAAGTATATTTTCTGATACGGCAGACAAGTCCTGCACCCACAATTCGCGCCCCTGGCCCTCGGCCATACGGGTAGTATCTGCGCAGACAAAGATGAAGAGCGGCGTCTTCTTGATGTCCTCCGCATGATATTTGTTGGATGCGGCATACCGTTCGATGTCGTTCTTGTCTTTCAATACCACAAAATGCCAAGGCTGCATGTCGCCTGATGTGGGCGAAGCCATGCCTGCACGAAGCAAAGCCTCTATCTTGGCGTCCTCCACGGGTTGCTGCTTGAACTTGCGAACACTCGTGCGCGACATGATGTTCTGCAACACCGCCTCCGCCGGTGCATTATCCTTAACAGCCTCCGGCATATTGCCGGGAAGAGCAGTCTGCGCGTGTGCCGAAGCAAAGCTTGCAGCCGCACAAGCAGCCACAAGCAACGTTCTGAGATGAGTCATAAACCTATAACACTGAAACATTATCTTTTAAGAATGGTCAAAGCTTTGAGCAGGTCGCCGGTGCTGAATGTCATGAACGCGGTTGCTGCACCGGTAGTGGCATCAATCTTGTAGATGGTAGGCGTTACGGAAGCACTTGAAGTCGAACCACCGCTCATGCTGGTTGGTGCAGCCACAGGCAAGTAGTAAGACCCGGCGTAGCCGTCGCCCCAACCAAAGGACACTGTTGAGGCATCGGGAAGCCCCGTCACCCATGTCAGGCTCTGCGCATCCATGTCGACCACAGCCATCTTGCCCGAGGCATCCATGTTGCCATACTTGTTCTTGTCGGTGTAAAACTCCAGAAGGAACTTGCTGCCGCTGATGTGGAAGGCTTTGCGGAAGCGGTAGCCGTCGGCCTTGCTGAGGATGTCGAACTTGTAGTTCTTGTCAAACTCGGTCTCGCCCTTCTTGATGCGGATGGCACCCACCTTGCTGTCGTTGGCACTGGAACCGGAGAACACATACACGTTGCCGTTGTCGTCCAGTCCGCTCTGGGTGTAGCGCACAGAACGCATGGCACCTACGGATGTTCCGATACGGTTGTCGTAAATCATCTTCTTGATGTTGAGACTATAGTCGCAGATAGCCACCACAGCTGAGTCGCGGTTGCTGTAGTTCAGCACCATGGCCACTTGGTTGTTGCCCAAGTCCACGATGTTGGAGATGTTTGGGTTCACCTCATCGATGGCATACTGGGTCAATGCCACAGCAATGTTGTTGCCAGAGCCAGCATTGTCTACTACCATGGCATAGGGCTTGCTGATCTGTGCAGCATACGAGTAAGTGCCGAAAGTACCCGTGTTGCCGAAAGCCTCTACCAATACGGGGTCAGCAATCTCCACGAGCTTGCCGTTCTCCACCTTGTAGCTGCGCAGACCGGCCTTCTTGCTGCCAAGCCCCTGCTCAGAGGCGCCACGTGCATAGATGTAGCCAGTGAAGATGCCACTGGTCTTATTGTAAGTCACTTGTGTGAAACTATCGTAACTTCTCACGGCATCGCTGGCGCCATAGACACTCTGTCCGGTCTTGGTGGTAGAGAGATCGCTGTAAACCTTCATGTACACGCCGCCGGTAAGATCGCTGGTAGGATCACCGGAAGTCACCACGAAGCTCATTTCCTTGGGGTCGATGGTGTTAGTGCCGCCACCATTGTCGTCGTTGTCGTCGCTCGAACATGATGTAAATGTCATGCAAGCCGCAAGTGCCATGAGCGCAGAGGAAAAGATAAAGTTTTTCATTTTTGTTTTGTTCTTTATATTTTTTAGTGAATGATTTTTAATTGAGTTTGCCGATTGTTCTGATTTCCGTCACTCCCTTGATGGTGATGCCCTTGGTGGCAACGCCTGTGCTGGGATTGACAAGATAGATGGTGGCATCCTGGCCAAACTGGGTGATGGGCAGATAGATGGTGCCATCGGCATACATCGGCACACCGCCCGTTTCCGAACCCGAAGTGATGAGGTTCTTCGCGGGGATGCCACTGAGCCAAGTGAACATCCGACTATCCATGTCGACGAGGGCAAATTGATGGCCTGCGGTCATGGTATTGATGGTCTTCTCGTTGTAGATCTCGAGCAAGAACTTGCTGTCCGTCATGTGCCATACGCGGCGGAACTTATATCCACCGGCGGGTGTCTGGAGGTCGAAATAATAGTCTTTGTCAAACTCGGCGGCTCCTTTCTTGATGCGCAAGGCACCGGCCTTGCGGGTTGTGGCCGAGTTGAAGGCATTGGAGAACACATACACCGTACCGTCATCGGCCTTGTGAACCTCGTGCAATACTTGCGAGCGATACTGTCCGGCGGCATAGCTGATGCGGTTGTCGCGGTACACATGGAGCACGTTGAGATCCTTGTCCATCTTGGCCACCCAACAGCTGTCGGGGTATTTCACGTCGCCGACGCTCGATCCGTCGCCCGTTCCCGTCTGGTGGAAAGCCGACTGCACCATGGCTGTGAGGAAAGTGCCGTCGCCGTTGTCGATGATGCTTGAGAAGGTGATTTGCTGTCCGTTGCCCGTGATGTTCTCTGTCCAAATGGTCTTGCTATGGTCGAGCTTCACACCGTCGGCCGTCACGTTCCAGAATCCGAAGGTAGCTCCGTCGTTGCGTGTGCCGTCGGATGACACCTGACCGCCCACGCTCGTCAGCAACTGTCCGTTGAAGAATCCGTAGTTGGAGAAACGTGTGTCGATGCGAAATTCGCCGAGCTTCGCAAACTGCGCATCGTCGGATGTCCAGCGCAGTCCATACCCCAATCCGGCAAACTGCTGCTGGTAAACCATGCCGATGGCATCGTGTGCGTTGAAGACCCATGTGTATTCCGTCTGGGGCAACTCCATGATGTTGTTCTTGACATCGAGGTTGCCAGCAGTCAGACTGTTGGTCTGCATGATATACTCCGTGCCGTTGTCGGTTTTCACGGCGAGGAAGTAGGCTCCTTTTCCGTTCTTTACGGCATTTTCCGAGCCGCCGTCAGAGTCGCCTTTTTGTGACGAGTCGTCGGTGGCAGCATCGCTGCTGCTACAGCTTGACAACCCCAGCGACGTAGCGAGAAGGCACAAGAGCAGCCCTGTCGCTGCCTTTCGGGGCAGTGATAAATAAGTTTTTTTCATTCTTTGAGTTGGTATATTAGGATAAATACGATGCGTCCTTATTGCTTATAGAACACGTAGCGGAACTTGACCGCGAAATTGCGTCCGGGTTTTTGCAGACTGTAGTTGTCGTAAAGCAGGGCATCGGTAAAGTTGTTGGCTTCCAGCGAGATGTTGTACCGTCCGCCCTTTATGGCATACGTCATATTGGCATCGTGGCTCAACTGGTTGGGCACATAGAGTTTGGCTCCCTCGCTCGCCCATGAGCGGAAGAACTTGTGCACGTATCTCATGTTCCATCCGATGGTGAGTCGGTTTGCCTTGCCCAACACGTGCTTGAAGGTGTAGCTGGCATCTGCGCCGCCGAAGGAATACGGCAGGTTGGGCACCCGGTCGTTGTAAGTGACCGATGCCGCACCGATGGAGTTCAGACGTTCCTTGTTGCGGGTGTTCTGCACGGTGTAGTTGCCACCGATGCTTGCCACGTCCTTGTAATAATAATGTGCGCCAAGGTCGATGCCCAGTCCGAGAATCTTGCCATGGTTGGTGCTCACTGCCACACCCTTCTGTCCGATGGTGCGGATGATGTAGTCGTGCACGTGGCGGTAGTTGCATCCAGCATCAAGGCTGAGCGTATGGTCGTCGCCCAAGGTATGCTGGTAACTGAGGTTTAGGTTGACGTTGTCGCTCTTCTCGGGTCGCAATGTGGCATTGCCGTCCTCATAGTCGCCGTCGCCGAAGAGTTCGCGGTCGGTGGGCAGACGATAGGTGCGCTCATACGAGAGTTTCGCTTGCAGGTCTTTGTTGAGCAGGAAACAGGTGCCTGCCGCACCCCATCCCACGGCATCGGTGCCGCGCTTCTGCTCCTCATAGTCGGCCCGGCCGGAGGAGGCGACGTTCACGGGGCCTTGCACCTGCGAGTGGTAATATTTCAGGAAAGCCACCATATTCCAATGTTCATCGGGTATGAACTTGTAGGACAGTCCGAGGATATTCTTCCGGTTGACGCGCCGCATGAAGGTGGAAGCCGTCTGCTGCACACTGTTGGCAGCGCTGTTGGTGGTGCGGCGGCGATAGTGTGTGTAGGTATCGTTGAGCGTGAAGAAATGGTGGTCGCCGATGTGATAAGTCAAGTTGGCCACCCCGGCAAAGGTGTAGCCTTTGAACTCCGCAAGCGTAGGCACTCCCTCGCCCTGATAGGCGTTCGCCTTGTACTCGCCCGTCCAACTGTAGGTGCGGCTGAGCGTGTCCACATTATTGGTCTTCACCATGTCGTAGCGTGCCGACAATCGGAAGTTCAAACCTGTAACACCGAGGTTGCGCTTCTCGTAGAGGAGCGAGGGAGCCAAGCCCTGTGCCGTGCGGTATTTACCGCCAAACACGATTTTCATTAGGTTAGCATTCTGTATCTGCGCGTATTCGTGGCTATAGTTCAGTCCCACGATGAGCTTATCGCCCCACGACTTGTCCACGACACCTATTTGGAATACTACCGCCTCGTTGTGGTAGCGGTCGTGGAAACGGCGAAACCATCGCTCGTTCTCGCTCACGGCATTGGTCTCAAGGTCGGTCCATTGTGTCTTCACCTTATAGTCGTTGTCGCTATAGTTCTGATAAGCGTTCAGACGCAGCGTCAGCCCCTTCGGTCCCGTCCAGCCCAGCGCGAGATTGGATCGGTGGGTGTTGAAGGAGCCGTAGCTGTAGCTGGCATCCAGATAGGTGTGTGGCGAGTGGTCGGTCACGATATTGACGGCACCGCCGAGCGCATCGCCGCCGAAGTCGACAGGCACCACACCCTTGTACACCTCGATGCGGTTGGCTAAGCTCGCCGGGATGTTGTTGATGCCGAAACTGGACGAAGCGCCGTCCATCGGCACGCCGTCGATGAAGAGTTTCACATGCTTGCCCGTGAAACCGTTGAGGTTGATGCTCACGCCGGAGCCCAATCCGCCGTCTTCGCGCACCTTCACGCCCGACACTCGGTCGAGCACATGAGCCAGATCGAGGTTGGTGTTGCGCAAGCGCCGCGTGTCCACCGCCACCACATTGTATGCCGATGAGTTGACGCGCTTCACCTGGTTGCCGCGAACCACCACCTCGCCCAGTTGCCGGGTCTTGGCCGACCTGTCATCCTGTGCGTGCGACTGTTTGTTTAAATCATGTTCGATGGAGTCTGTGCTATGTTGCGCCATTACCAACGATGAAATCGTCAGTATATACAAAGTCCCCAAACCCCTACGCACGTAGTTGCTTCTTATCATATCAGAGTTATTGCCGTTTGATGGGTAATAATTGTGGTACCATAAGGAGTATTGTACGTCGGGCCTAGCACACTCTTGGGGATATAAAAATGCAAGAACGTTGTTACACGTTATTGCTATTCATAGCCTGAGGAATGATATGGGCAATGACTGTTTCTCGCTTATCCGTTGCTCTTATTCCAAATCGGGCGCAAAGATACACATTTTCCGGCAAACCGGCAATACCTAAAAATGATGGTTTGAACAATATTCGCAGTTCGCACACCGACACGGATAGGATGACGATGTTTCGACACGAACATCTCGAATTCCACGGATTTTGCCATATAAGGCCGATCGTGTAATTTCGTTGGAGAAGCCCATCGTCTGCTGCAGCTATGCTGCAACTATAAGAATTATTGACAAAAACTTTTCGTGTACTGAAACAGTTGCCATCGTTTGCCTTTCTGACGTAAAAATGAATAATCATGGAGAAATTCCGCAACTATCTGATAATCTGACTGATACAATCCAACGGTGCAACATGTGCGCACTTTGCCGACAACCCGGCTTGCCATAGGTGGCCAACGGGAGGGCGAAAGGACACCTATCGCAGCATGGCACATGCCGAATGGCACACGCTCCGATGCCGAACCGCACTGCGAAACGATACCAATCGCAAGTCACATGGCGGCCAGGCATCGTTCGTTTGATGCGACGCCTTGTTTTGTGCAGTATCGAAAGCGTCGGTCGGTGCGCTAGAACGAGGAGCGTAGAGGAACGTTTTTTTCAGAATATTCACAACAGTTTTCCTCTCGCACAGTAAATTCCGCCCACTGCTGTGTTTATTTCAATGCCGGATAATTGCCCGTTTCCAGTCTGCTTTTGGCGCAATGACCACATGGCCAAACGCATAATCGGAAATTCAGCTGCTGAAGGACTTTAAATTACAGAAACTTTCCATATCTTTGCAAATAGACTTATGCAAGCCATATAATATAAGGAACCCATAACCTTGAGAACACCAATAACCCGCATATTGTTTACCCTATGAAACAAATTCTGTCTATCGTTGCCATACTGGCATTGTGCATCACATGCACGGCACAGCCTCAGCAAGCGGTTCCGTCGGCCACCGCGCGTCAGTTTGCACTCACCCTTGCCGACGGTGCGCATCTCACGGCCTACCTTCCCTCACAACCTACTGGCCGTGCCATCATCGACCTGCCAGGCGGCGGCTACTCGCACCTGGCCGTCGACCACGAGGGGCACCAATGGGCATCGTGGATGAACGAACAGGGCATTGCCTTCTTCGTGCTCGAGTACCGCATGCCCAAGGGCGACCGCACCATCCCCCTCACCGACGCTTACCGCGCCATGACCACCGTGCGCGACTCAGCCGCCGCATGGCACGTCAATCCATACGACGTGGGCATCATGGGATTCTCGGCCGGCGGTCATCTGGCCTCGGCGGTGAGCACTCATGCCGAATGGGCCGCGCGTCCCGACTTCACCATTCTGTTCTACCCCGTAGTGTCGATGGACGAGCACCTCACCCACAAGGGGTCGTGCGTCAATTTTCTGGGTGCAGACGGCATGAACAACGCAGCACTGGTGGCGCAATGGAGCAACGACCAGCAGGTACGCCGCCACCTCACACCGCCGGCCGTCATCATATTGGCCAACGACGACCGGGCGGTGCCTCCTGTCACCAATGGCGTGGCCTACTACTCGGCCATGCGCCGCGCAGGCAACGACTGCTCCCTCTATGCTTACCCGTCGGGAGGGCATGGCTTCGGTTTCCGCAACACATTCGCCTACCACCAGCAGATGCTCGATGATCTGAAGGCATGGCTCGGATCGATCAAAGCGCCCGATCAACGGGCCTTGCGCGTGGCCTGCATCGGCAACTCCATCACCGATGGCCTGGGCATCGACATGAGCAACACCTACGCATACCCTGCTGTACTGCAACAGTCGCTGGGCAAGGGCTACAACGTGAAGAATTTCGGTGTGTCGGCACGCACTCTGCTCAACGAGGGCGACCATCCCTACATGCGCGAACAAGCATGGCGCGACGCTCAAGCCTTCAATCCCGACATCGTGGTGGTGAAGCTCGGCACTAACGATGCCAAGGACTACAACTGGAAAAACGGCAACCACTACGGCCGCGACCTGCAGCTCATGATTGACACCCTGCGATTATTGCCCTCCCGGCCGCAGATTTATCTATGCAGCCCCATCCGCGCGCGCAACATCTGGGGCATATCCGACAGTGTCATCGTGAACGGCGAGATGCCCATCATCAAGCAGACGGCCAAGAAAAACCGCCTGCAATACATCGACCTGCATACCGAGTTCGACGAGGCCGACGGCACCATGCAGCGCGACGGCATACACCCCACCGACAAGGGGGCCGCACAAATTGCACGCATTATTGCCGCCCACATCCGTGACGGCAAATGACCGACACTTCATCCCGGTGTGCCGGAAAGTAAAAATAAAACCCTAAGAAAACCCCTTGCCACAAACGTGCGGCAAGGGGTTGAACGTCAATACTTAAGTTTCGGGTTTGTCATTTTGCAGGTATCCGCGAAAGGGGGCAAACTTTGCATAAATACCTAAATCCGGAACCTCAGGTCAATATAGGCATGCCCACTGCCGGGCATCCTTGTTTCTTCGTCATTTCTTCATCATTTCCTCAACGGCGCGGCGCAGCTGTTGGTCGTCGCCCGACAACTGCTGTTCGGGCGAATTATAGACCACGATGTCGGGCGTGAGCGTCTGGTTCTCGCCAAACTTGCCGTCCATGCCCATACACCCCACCTGCGGAATGCCGAAAATGGTCTGTCCGTCGAGCATGGTTTCCCACCACACTGCGGTCATGGTGCCTGCCACCGGAGCACCTATAACAGGCCCGATGCCGAGTTTCTGATAGACATAAGGGAAGCCGTGACCGTTGCTGTAATCGTCTTCGCACACCAACACGCACGAAGGCTTGACCCACTTGTTCCACGGATCCCACCCTATGAACTGACCACGCGGCACGAAACTTTGGTACTGTTGGCCGCTGAGCAGCGTGCAGAGGTCGTCGTGCAACCAGCCGCCACCGTTATGCCGCTCGTCCACGATAACTGCTTTTTTCTGGCGGTTGGAATCGCAGAGCAGTTCGGAGAACACCTCGCGGAAGCTCTCCGAGTTCATGGCTTTTACGTGTACATAGGCCACCTGTCCGCCCGACCACTTGTCGACCATGGCCTTGTTGCGGTCCACCCAGCGTCGGTAGAGCAGATTGTTTTGCTCGCCACGGCCGATGGCTTTCACCGTCACATCGCGACCGCCCTTCAGCGTGACACGCACACTACGCCCCACCTTACCGTCGAGCAAGGCATTGTAGTCTTGTCCAGCCATGATTTTCTGTCCGTCAATGGCCTCGATGATGTCGCCAGCCTTCACCTTCGTGTCGCGCACGGCAAACGGCCCGCGCTTGATGACCTCTTGTATCTTCAGGCCGTCGCCCTCATAGGCTGGGTCGAAGAACAGACCGAGACATGCCGTAGACAAGGCAGAGCCGCTGCCATAGAAGCGAGCTCCTGTGTGACTGACATTGAGTTCGCCCAAAAGCTCGGAGAGCATCTCGCCAAAGTCGTAACCGTTGTTGATGTACGGCAAGAATTTCTCGTAGGTCGCGCGGTAGTATTCCCAGTCCACACCATTGAGGTCGGCAGCGTAGAGCTTGTCCTTCACCTGTTGCCAGGCATGGCCGAACATATAGGCGCGCTCCTCGTAAGGACGGTAATTGAACCGCGCCTCAAAGCCGATGTTGGTGGTCTGCGAGTTGGCAAGCGAGAACTTGCGTATCGAACCACTGCAGAGAAAGAGGTTTTTCACATCCTTGTCGGCCACCACCTGTCCGCCGATTCCCTTGGCCACAATCTGCGTACGCCCCTCGCGGATATCGTGTTTCCACAGGTCGGAGCCGCCCTCAAAGCGTGCCTGATAGTAGAGCGTGGAGCCATCGGGAGTGAGCACACAGTCGCCCATATGCGACGAGTTGACGGTAAGGCGGATCACACGGTCGCGGCAGTTGTCGAGATCGAGCTTCAAAGGCTCCACCTTATCGGGTTTCACGGGGTCGGCCGAGGCCGTCTTGTTCTTGTCCTTGTTGTCCTTCTCTTTCTTCTCCTCTTTCTTTTCGTCTTTCTTTTGTTCCTCCTTGCTGGTTTCTTTCCAACGCGCATACTCCTCCTTGTTCATGCGGAACTGCTCGTAGGCATCGAGATCGAAGAACATGATGTAGGCATCGTCCTCCGTGCCCCACGAGCCATGGCTGCGGTAGCCGGCACGGTCGCTCTGGAAGAGCATAGCCTTTCCGCCAAGCACCCACTTGCCGTTGGTGTCGTTGTAGCCGCTATTGGTGATGTTGCGCACCTCGCCCTTGCCGTCGGCCGGCACGAGCGCGATGTCGCGGTTGTTCCATCCGCCGGTACCGATGTAGCTGGCCAGCAACCACCGGCTATCTGGACTCCACTCAAACCACTGGTCGCCGTCGGAATAGCTATACATGTACTTGCCGTCCATCAGTTGTTTCACGCTATGGCTTTTCACGTCAACTGCACAAAGGCGCGTGCGGTCTTCCAGAAAAGCCACACTCTTTCCGTCGGGACTATACTTGGGTTGGAAACTCGTTTTCGTCGACTTCACCAGCTGCTCCTCTTCTATCTCGGTGGCATAGGTGAACAAGTCTTCCTTCTTGTTCTTGAGCGAACTTTGGTATATCTGCCACAGTCCGTTGCGCTCGGCGGCATAAACGATGCTGCGTCCGTCGGGAGAGAAGTCGATCGACCGTTCCTGTTCGGGTGTGTCGGTAATCTGTTTGGTGGTGGCGTATTCAACACTCGTCACATAGACATCACCGTGCATCACAAACGCCACCTCCTTGCCATTGGGCGAGACGGCAATCTCAGAAGCACCTGACGAGCGCAACTGGCGGGTGAGCTGGCTGTCAGTGCGGTCGGACGAAATGCTGACGCTGACCTTGCGAGGCTCCTCGCCCTCGCGCAGGGTGTAGAGCTCGCCGTCGTAGCCGAACGACAATGTGCCATCGTTGGCACGTGTCAGGAAGCGCACCGGATTGCCCTTGAAATGGGTGAGCTGCTGTTTGTCCTGACCATCAACACTGGCACGGTACACGTTGAATGTGCCGTCTTCTTCGCTTAGATAATAAAAGGAGTTGCCTTGCCCCCACACAGGGTCGCGGTCCTCGCCTGCATAGTGGGTGAGTTGACGGTAATGGCCGTTGTGTCGGAGCCAAATGTCGCGTGCGATAGGCGACGTATGGTGCTTGCGCCACTGATCCTCGTAACCCTTTTGGTCGTAATAGAGCACGTCGCCCTCTGCGTTGATGCTGGGCGACTTCATAGTTAGCTCGGAGAAGAGCGTAGGCCGTCCGCCACTGATGCTGACGTTGTAGAGCTGCGGAAAGGAACTGCTGGCAAAGAAGATGCTTTGCGCCGACGGCATGCCATCGGTCTCGAAGAGCACGTGTCCCTCGTCGGCAAAGGCCACAGGGATCTCCGAAGCGCTGTTGGTGGTGAGCCGACGGGGTTCGCCCCCGTCGCGCGGCATAAGCCATACGTCGAGAGATCCCTCGCGCGTGGAAGCGAAAGCGATGTAGCGACTGTCGGGGCTCCACACCGGATAACTGTCGAACGCCGCATGGGTGGTGAGTTGCTTGGCTTGTCCGCCGGCAGTGGGCACTGTCCAGATGTCGCCCTTATAAGCAAAGGCTATGAGCGTTCCATCGGGCGAGATGGCGTTATGGCGCATCCATAGCGGGCTGTCCTGTGCCATGGAAATGGTGCTGGCAGCGAGCGCTGCGATAGCGATAAGTGTTCGTTTCATGTAAAATTGCTTGGCGTAAGAATAGAAAAGCGCCGTCTACCTCATGCCTTCGCCGCAAGGCGAGGCGTTGGGCAGACGGCCGCAGAGTCGTTTGTCAGATGAGTGTCCGAATGAAGTTGTCCATCCGGTCGTAGTGGTTCACCACGTGGTGATAGAGCGCTTGCTGGTTGCGTGTGCGCACCAGGTTGTGCTCCGGATAAGCTATTTTGTAATAAGTGTCACCATTCAGGTAGTCGGCAAAGAAACGCACGCACTGCATGAAGGGGAAGAGGGCCACGGCATAAGGCAGGTTTTCCACCTCGACAGGTGTGAGGAAGGAGCGCGTAGTGTCGAGGTAGCCCTCGGTAAAAGCTCGGAATATATCCTCGTTGAATCCCACGCGGCTGGTGTCGGGCTCGTCTTCGGCCACAAAGTTTGCGCCCGTGCGCAGGAAGTCGCCATAGTCGGAGAACACGAAACTGGGCATAACGGTGTCGAGGTCGATTACGCAGAGCACGTTGCCCTGCCTGTCGTACATCATGTTGTTGACCTTGGTGTCGCAGTGGCAGATGCGCTTTGGCAATTTCCCCTCGCGGTAGAGGCGTTCGGCCTTGCACATATCGTGCAGATCTTTTTGCAGGTCTGCGATGATGTCCTTTACGCCGGCCACGCGTCCTGCCTTGTCCTGCTCGATGGCCTCCTGCAGTTGTCGGGCTCTCAGTTCCATGTTATGGAAGTCGGGTATGGTTTCGCCGAGCTTTTCGGGCAGGTCGACGAGCATCCGCTCGAAGTCGCCGAAGGCTCTTCCGGCATTGCGTGAGGAGTCGGGATCCACCTGTTCGCGCGTCACGGCATCGGGTATGAATACCGACACGCGCCAGTAGCACGCCTCGTCATCGCAGTAATAAGTCTTGTCCTGCCGTGTGGGCACGAAATGCAACACCTTGCGGTCGATATCGTCGGTGTGCGCTTCTTCGAGTTTGCGTCGTATATGACGGGTCACGGCTTCGATATTGTGCTGCAACAGTTCTACATCGGTGAATATGCTGTTGTTGATGCGTTGTAGCACATAGTTGGGTGTTTCGCCCTCGGTAGCGATCAGGTAGGTGTCGTTGATGAGACCGTTTCCCAGAGGCTTCACGCTTGCTACTTGTCCTTCGATGAGAAACTGTGCGAGGATGTTGTCTAATTTGGTTGATGGCATAGTGTGTGCGGTTTATAAATAGTTCGGTAGGGTCATGGCCGAGTGGCCTATTCAATACTCGTCGACTTTCAGGTCTTTGCGGTAGCGGCTGAGAGCCTGCTGCAGTTCGCGCGTTATTTTCTCGTAGCCTTTCTTGCCGAAGAGGTTGTTGAGTTCGTGTGGGTCGCGCTGCATGTCGTAGAGTTCTTCGTAGTCCACGGTGTCGTGGTCGCCCTTCATTGGGGTGCCATAGAAATGGATGAGTTTGTAGCGTGCGTTGCGCACTCCGTCGTGGCGGCGCACATGGTGTTCGGCCGGATAGTCGTAGTAATGGTAGTATATGTCGTTGCGCCAGTGCTGGTCGTTGCCGTCGAAGAGGTCGAGCAACGACCGTCCTGGCATATCGTCGGGTTTGCTCACACCTGCCGCATCGAGCATGGTGGGTGCGAAGTCGATGTTCTGGACGAGTCGTTTCTCAACCGTTCCGGGTTTTATGCTTTTTGGGTAGCGCACAAGTAGCGGTGTGCGCAGGCTCTCCTCGTACATGAACCGCTTGTCGAACCACCCGTGTTCGCCCATGTAGAATCCTTGGTCGGAGCAGTAGACGAGGATGGTGTTGTCGAGCAATCCGTTGCGTTCGAGGTATTCGTAGATATCGCCCACACTTTCGTCGACCGATCGTATGACCGACAAGTAATCGTGCATATAGCGTTGGTATTTCCACACGGCCAGCGCGCTGTCCGACAGGTTGGCCTCGAGCATGGCTTTGTTGCGCGGAGCGTAGTAGGCATCCCATGCCTTGCGCTGCAGGTCGTCAAGCCGGGCGAGTCCCCATTGTCGCATGGTACTGTCCAGTTCGTACACCTTATTATCGTAGGCCAGCTGCATGTGGCGTGCGATGGTCATCTCTTGCTGCTTGGCACAGGTGCCGCGCGTGGCATAGTCGTCCCAGAAAGTGGAGGGCAGTGGGAAATCGATGTTGTCGTAGAGTCCGAGGTATTTCAGGTCGGGCATCCATGTGCGGTGGGGTGCCTTGTGCTCCATGAGCAGGAAGAAGGGTTTGGTCTTGTCGCGGCCGTTGAGAAATTCCACGGCATGCTCGGTAACGAGGTTGGTGGCATAGCCCTGTTCGCGCACATACTTGCCGCCCGAATCGTGCGAGAGGAAGGCTGGATTGTAATAGTCGCCCTGGTTCCAGAAGATGCGGAAGAAATCGAATCCTTTGGGTCGGCACTGCATGTGCCACTTGCCGACGACGGCCGTTTGATAGCCGGCCTCGTGTAGCAGCTCGGAGACGAAGGTTTTGGTCGAGTCGATGCCTTTGTCGAGTGTGCGCTGGCCGCTTTGGTGGCTGTAGAGTCCCGTGAGCAGACAGGCGCGTGCGGGTGTGGAGAGCGAGTTCTCCACAAAGGCGTCGTCGAACCGTGCGCCCTCCTCGGCCAGCCGGTCGATGTGGGGCGTGGGAGCCAGCTTCGACACTTCGCTGCCATAGGCCGAGATGGTTTGGAAAGCGTGGTCGTCGGTAATGATCCACACGATGTTGGGTCGCTGCGTCTGCGCAGCAGCGTTCAGTCCGCAAGCCGTCAGGAGGAGGGCTGGACAGAGGCGCATGTTATGGGAGTCCATCGGCGTTTAGTAGGTTTTAGGATGCCGGCGTTTTGTCACCGGCTATTGCTTTGCATCAATAATGCAAACGAGCGAAAAGAAAACATGATTTCTATTTGCCGAGTGCAGCTTATCTTCTGCAAAGATAATGAAAGGTGTGCAAAAAGCAAAGTCTTTTCCGACAATGTTGCAAATCTTTTTTATAACTTTGCCTTGCAATCGCTACATCATTATGACCCCATCGCCCGACAACCGTCCGCACCCTGATCGCCACGCCACCGCCGCGCCGTTCGCCCACCCCATGTATGTCATGGTGAAGCCGGCAGGGGCGGCATGCAACCTGCGTTGCGACTATTGTTATTATCTGGAGAAGGAGCATCTCTATGCCGACCAAAACAGCCGTGTGCTTTCCGACGAACTGTTGGAATGTTTCGTGCGCCAGTACATCGAGAGCCAGACCACAGCCGAAGTGCTCTTCACATGGCATGGCGGCGAGCCACTGCTGCGGCCGCTCAGCTTCTACGAGAAGGTGGTGGCGCTGCAACGCCGCTATGCTGGCGGCCGACGCATTGCGAACAGTTTGCAGACCAACGGCACGCTCGTCGACGACCAGTGGGCACGGTTCTTTCACGACCACGGATGGCTGGTGGGGGTGTCGGTCGACGGTCCGGAGGCTTACCACGATGCCTACCGCCGCACACGGGGCGGCGGCCCGTCGTGGGCCAAAGTGATGGCAGGCATCGATACGCTCAACCGCCATGGTGTGGAATGGAACGCTTTGGCCGTGGCCAACCGCTTCAACGGCGACCATCCGCTGGCATTCTACCATTTCTTCAAAGACATCGGTTGCCAGTATATTCAGGTCACGCCCGTGGTGGAACGGGTCTGCGCACATGCCGACGGCCGACATCTTGCTGCGCCCGGAGAGACTGGCGAGATAGCTCCGTTTGCCATCCGCCCTGAGCAGTGGGGCCATTTCTTGTGCGACATATTCGACGAGTGGGTGCGACACGACGTGGGTCGCTACTTTGTGAACCTGTTCGACGCCACACTGGCCAATTGGATGGGCGTGGCACCGGGCATCTGCACCATGGCCCGGCAGTGCGGCCATGCGGGCGTGATGGAGCACAATGGCGATGTGTACTCGTGCGACCATTTCGTGTTTCCCGAGTACCGGCTGGGCAACATACGCCAACATCCGCTGACGGAGATGATGTACGGCGAACGGCAACAACAGTTCGGACGAGCCAAGACCGACAGCCTGCCACGCCAGTGCCGCGAGTGCCGATGGATCGGAGCCTGCCACGGCGAATGCCCACGCAACCGGTTCGCGCTCACGGCCGACGGCGAGCCGGGTCTCAACTATCTGTGCGAAGGCTACCGGCGGTTCTTTGCCCACGCGGCTCCCTACATGGATCTCATGAAACGCTTGCTCGAGCAGCAGCGTCCACCAGCTGAGATCATGCAAATACTGGCCTTGTGGTCAGCCCACTGACCATACTGCAACCCAACGTGCAACCGCTTTGCAACAAAAGAGGTTGGTGCAGGACGCTACCAACCTCAAGAAAAAACCGTTTCGAATATGGACACGAAACGAATCGGTGACAAATATAGACCATCTTTCGCACATCTGCAAGCAAAAACGAGAAAAAATCACATTTCCCGCCAAAAAATTTGCTGTTTATAAGTTTTTGTGTAACTTTGCGGATGAAATCATTATCATTAACAATGAAGAAACAAGTGTCTGCATACTGGTGGTGGCGAAGCTCAAGATTGCAATAGTCGTGAGTCGCTCAGCCGTGTGCATACTCCAAGGAGATAACACTGAAAGGCCTGCCGTTCTTACGACAGGCCTTTTTTCTTTTACCGCAGCGCTACGCTCCTTGCCAAAGATGCCAAACGGCTATGCGATACGACACCTATCGCAACGCGATAGATGCCTAACCGCAACGCGATACGATACCTACCGCAACGCGATACGATACCTACCGCAACACCACCACCGCAAAATGCCCACGCAACGACGCATCCGACCAAGTTCACCTTATTATATATAAGTGATGCGCCACAAACTTTAAGCCGCTACGGCAAAGCGCAGCCACTGGCAGAAAGCAAAACAAAACGGAACATACAAACAAATAAAGATAGAAACAACGATGGACGTAACACAAATTCTCAACCGACTGCTCAATCACGAAGAGCTACTGCGCGAGGAGACCAAAGGCCTGCTCGTAGCCATTACACAAGGCGAACTCAACGATGCCGAGATAGCAGCCTTGCTCACCGCCATACAGATGCGCGGCATCACGGTGGACGAGTTGCTGGGCTTCCGCGACGGCATTCTCGAAACGGGCGTGCCCGTACCGCTCGACTGCGACCGATACATCGACGTGGTGGGAACGGGTGGCGACCGCAAAAACACGTTCAACATTTCCACCACAGCCTGTTTCGTCATTGCCGGCGCAGGCTACAAGGTGGCCAAACACGGCAATTTCTCGGCCACGTCGGTCAGCGGCGCGTCGAACGTCATCAAGAACCACGGCGTGACCTTCACCGACGATCCCGACAAGCTCAACCGATCGCTCCACGAGTGCGGCATCGTCTACCTGCACGCACAACTCTTCGCCAAGGCCATGAAATTTGTGGGCGCCATACGCAAGGCACTGCCCTTCCCCACCTTCTTCAATCTGCTGGGCCCCATCATCAACCCCTCGAAACCGCAATGCCAACTGCTCGGCGTGGCCAACCTCGACCAGATGCGCCTCTACCAACAGGTGTACCAGCGCATCGGTATCGACTATGGCATCGTGAACAGCATCGACGGCTACGACGAGATTTCGCTCACTGACGACTTCAAAGTCACCACCAACAACTATGAGCGCGTGTTCAAGCCTGCCGACCTGGGATTCAGCATCGCACAGCCCAACGAGCTGGTGGGAGGCGCCACAGAGCAAGAAGCAGCGCAAATCTTCGACAACGTGCTGCAAGGCACAGCGCTGCCCGCACAGAAAAACATCGTGCTGGCCAACGCCGCCTTTGCCATACAGGTGCTCGAGAAGGGAACGAAGCCCATCGACGAGTGCCTCGACATTGCTCGCCAAAGCCTCGAATCGGGCAAAGCACTCAGCACTTTCCACCGCTTCGTGGAAATCAACAGTTAACCCCAACAGCGCAGCATCATGGACAACAACACCCAACAGACCGACATCCTGCAGACCATCGTGGCTCACAAACGGGAGGAACTGGAACAGTGGATGCAGTTTCTGCCCCCACGGCGCCTCATGGCCATGGTCGACGAACAGATGAAACACGAGGATCAGCCGCCCGTCTCCATGCGTCAGGCGCTCCTGCAATCAGACACGGGCATCATCGCCGAGTTCAAGCGCAAGTCGCCGTCAAAAGGCTGGATCAAGCGCGAAGGACGCGCCGGTGTCATTCCGCTGGCCTACCAGCAAGCTGGAGCCACCGCACTGAGCATCCTCACCGACACCGAGTTCTTCGGCGGATACGACGAGTTTGTGCGCGAAGCCCGACTCACGGGGGTCACCCTGCCCATACTCTACAAAAACTTCGTCATCTCCGAGTACCAACTTCTGCAGGCACGGTTTTGCGGCGCAGCGGCCGTGCTGCTCATCGCAGCCGACCTTACACTCTCCGAGTGCCGCACACTGCTCCACACCGCCCACGAGCTGGGCATGGAGGTGCTGCTCGAGATGCACGGCGAGAACGAACTCGACTACGCTGCGCTCGAACCCGACATGTACGGCATCAACAACCGCAACCTCGGAACGTTTGTCACCGATGTGGACAACAGCTTCCGCATGGCCGCACGTCTGCCCGAGGGCGTCTGCAAAGTCAGCGAGAGCGGCATTGGCGCTGCCGACACCGTGAAACGTCTCAAGGAAACCGGCTTCAACGGGTTCCTCATGGGCGAACACTTCATGCGACACGACAACCCCGGACAGGCCCTGAGCCAATTTATCGGCCAACTGCAAACGGCCGCCGGCAACAACGGCACCGACCACAATATCTAACACGGCAAGCACTATGGCACCACAAGCAACCCATCAACCCACAGCCCACACGCAGCCAGACCGCCGTCTGCTCATCAAAGTGTGCGGCATGCGCGACGCCGACAACATCAACCAGATGGCGCAGCTCGACATCGACCTCATGGGATTTATCTTTTGGCCCAAAAGTCCGCGCTACGTGAAGATGATATCATCGAGAGTAGGTTCCATGCCCGACTACAGCGAGGAGCGGCTGCACCATGCCCGCCAGAACCCACAACCCACACCACAGCCCACTGCAGCACCCCGACGGGTAGGCGTTTTCGTAGACGACATGCCGCAAAACATACTCACGCGCATCTACAACTACAACTTGCAGTATGTGCAGCTGCACGGCAACGAAAGCCCCACGATGATCGAGAACCTCAAGCGCACACTCATACCCGACATCGCACCCAACATCAAGGTCATCAAGGCGCTGAGCATAGCCGGAAAGGACGACGTGGCACGTTACAAGGACTACGAAGGACTGGCCGACCTCTTTCTCTTCGACACCCGTTGCCCAACGGTGGGCGGCAGCGGCCAGCAGTTCGACTGGCACGTGCTGGATGCCTACGACGGACACACGCCCTTTCTGCTGAGCGGAGGCATCGGACCCGACGACGCCACGCGTGTGCGTCAATTCGAACACCCCATGCTGGCCGGCATCGACGTGAACAGCCGCTTCGAGACCGAACCGGGACGCAAAGACACCGAACGACTGCGCACCTTCATCAGTCAGGTGAGGGCATGAACGCCACAAACCGTCGGCACGTCGCACAACAACACACCACATAAACTCATCAACACAACCATCATGAACAAGATCAACCAACTATTCGCTTCGCCCACCGACCAGCGCGGCACAGACACACCGTCGCTGCCGGGCAAGCTGCTGTCACTATATTTCTGCGCCGGCTGTCCGGAGCTCGACATGACCGCACAGACCATCCTCACGCTCCAGCGGCGCGGCATAGCCATGGTCGAAGTGGGCATACCTTTCAGCGACCCACTGGCCGACGGACCCGTGGTGCAGGGCGCCGGCACCGTGGCCCTGCGCAACGGCATGACCCTCCAACTGCTCTTCGAACAGCTGGAGGCCATCAAGCAGCAAGTCACCATTCCCCTGGTGCTCATGGGATACCTCAATGTCGTCATGCACTACGGCATCGAACGCTTCTTCCAAAGCTGCGTGCAGAGCGGCGTCAGCGGCTGCATCATACCCGACCTGCCCTTCCAGGACTACATGGATGTGGTGAAGCCCATCGCCGACAAATACGACGTGCGCGTCATCATGATGATCACACCCGAAACGTCGGAGGAACGCGTGCGCTTCATCGACAATAATACCGACGGATTTATCTACATGGTCTCGTCGGCCAGCGTTACGGGCGCACAGAGCGACTTCGACCAGAAGAAGGTGGCCTACTTCGAGCGCATCAACGCCATGAACCTGCACAACCCGCGCATGATAGGCTTTGGCATATCCAACAAGCAGACTCTACAAAGCGCACAGGCCAACGCGGCGGGTGCCATCATCGGCAGCAAGTTCGTCACCTTGCTCAACGAAACGCGCAACCCCGACAAGGCAGTCGACGCCCTGTACGAAGCACTCGGCCAGTAGCCCTTGCGCTCCGTCAACACGAACGACAACCCATACCACTCACACACAAAAAACAACACAACAATGGCAAACACCAACGAGATAAACATCCCTACCCCTGCTGACCAGCCGAAAGACACAGCAACAAGCCAGACCATCAACCCCACACAGACGGGATTCTACGGACAGTTCGGCGGTGCCTATGTACCCGAAATACTCTACAAGTGCGTACACGACCTGCAAGACGCCTACCTGCCCATCATCCAGAGCGAAACCTTCATACGCGAATACGAATCGTTACTAAAGGATTACGTGGGACGCCCCTCGCCGCTCTACTACGCCAAGCGCATGAGCGAGAAATACGGATGCCACATCTACCTGAAACGCGAAGACCTCAACCATACGGGCGCACACAAAATCAACAACACCATCGGACAGATTCTGCTGGCCAAGAAAATGGGCAAACGCCGCATCATAGCCGAAACCGGTGCCGGGCAGCACGGCGTGGCCACAGCCACGGTGTGCGCTCTGATGGACATGGAGTGTGAGATCTTCATGGGAGCCACCGACGTGGAACGCCAACACACCAACGTAGAACGCATGAAGATGCTCGGAGCAAAGGTCAACCCCGTGCGCACAGGCAACATGACGCTCAGCGACGCCTGCTCGCAAGCCATACGCGACTGGTGCTGCCACCCCGAAGACACGTTCTACATCGTGGGCTCTACCATGGGACCACACCCCTACCCCGACATCGTGGCCAAGATGCAAAGCGTCATCTCGAAGGAACTGAAGTGGCAACTGCAAGAAAAAATAGGACGCGACTACCCCGACTATCTCATAGCCTGCGTGGGCGGTGGCAGCAACGCCGCCGGCACCATCTACCACTATGTCGACGACGACCAAGTAAAGATCGTACTGGCTGAAGCCGGCGGACACGGAATCGACACAAACCACACGGCAGCCACCATACACTGCGGCACCGAGGGCATCATACACGGAGCGCGCACCCTCGTGATGCAAACCGACGACGGACAGATTGAAGAGGCATTCACCATATCGGCCGGACTCGACTATCCCGGCATAGGTCCCATGCACGCCAATCTGGCCAAGCAAGGCCGCGAACAGGTGCTCGCCATCAACGACGACGAAGCCATCTACGCCGGATACGAACTCACACGCATGGAGGGAATCATACCGGCCATAGAGAGCGCACACGCCGTGGCCGCACTGAAGAAACTGCAGTTCAACGCCGACGATGTGGTGGTGCTCACCGTGTCGGGACGAGGCGACAAGGACGTGGAAACTTATCTGAACAACAAACAAATGGCAGGAGAATATGGAAACTTTTGAATACCATACACATTCGCGAAAAATCCTCGCTGACCTCTATACCCCGGTCGGCGTCTACATGCGGCTGCG
The DNA here is from genome assembly GCA_963656105.1 of Eggerthellaceae bacterium. GTDB lineage: Bacteria > Bacteroidota > Bacteroidia > Bacteroidales > Bacteroidaceae > Prevotella. The sequence continues at coordinate 79,139 of CAVKHW010000003.1, read as the reverse complement.
CGACCTCTATCCGCAGTCGGCGCTCATGGAAAGCAGCGACTATCACGGCAACGACAACTCACGGTCGTTCATCGGCATCAACCCCATGGCATCCATAGCCGTAGCTCACGGAAACGTGACTTGCACCTACCCCGACGGATCGCGCACCGAAGAGGCTCTGCCTGCCACCGGCGCAGGCAAAGGCGAAGCATGCAAACTGGCCATCGCCAAGGCTTTCAACCATTTCCTGCAACGGTTCCACGTAACGGGGAACGAGGCCAACCACTGCGGACTATACGGCTACACGGCCTTCAACGCCGTGCGATATTTCGAGAATATCGACGTGAAGGACACCACGATGGAGAAGAACGACGCGCCCGACATCTATTACATCATGTACCGCGACCTCATCGTCTTCGACCACTTCAACAACACCATGGTGTTCGTAACCATGGCTTCCGACGGCGATGATGCCGACAGCCAGCTCGACCGTCTGGAGATGGCAGCAGCCCGCGCCAACGTAAAGCCCTACGACTTCCACCCCATCGGCGAACGCACCTCAACGCTAACCGACGAGGAGCACAAGGCCAATGTCAGACGGTGCGTCAAGCATTGTCTGCGCGGCGACGTGTTCCAGATCGTTATATCGCGCCGTTTCGTGCAGCGCTACGAGGGCGACGACTTCAAGCTCTACCGCGCCCTGCGCAGCATCAACCCGTCGCCCTACCTGTTCTACTTCGACCTCGGCGGCTTCCGCATTTTCGGATCGTCGCCCGAGACACACAACCGCATCGTGGCAGGACAGTCGTATATCGACCCCATAGCGGGCACCACGCGCCGCACGGGCAACCCCGAGGAAGACCGCCGCAATGCCGAGTTCCTGCGCAACGACCCCAAGGAAAACGCCGAGCACGTGATGCTCGTGGATCTGGCGCGCAACGATCTCAGCCGCAACTGCCACAACGTGAAGGTCGATTTCTACAAGGACATGCAGTTCTACAGCCACGTCATACACCTGGTGAGCCGTGTCAGCGGCACGCTCAACGAGGGTGCCGACCCCATCAAGGCCTTCTTCGACACCTTCCCGGCTGGCACACTGTCGGGCGCTCCCAAAGTGAGGGCCATGCAGCTCATATCCGAAATGGAGCCCCACAACCGTGGCGCATACGGCGGTTGCATAGGTTTCATAGGACTGAACGGCGACCTCAACCAAGCCATTGTCATACGAACGTTCATCTCGCGCAACGGAGAGCTGTGGTTCCAAGCCGGCTCGGGCATCGTGGCCAAGAGCGACGACATGTACGAATTGGAAGAGAGCAACAACAAACTGGGTGCGCTGATGAAGGCCGTCAAAATAGCCGAGAAGCTATAGGCAACCATTCGCCACAACACGGCAGACGGCAACGCTGCGCGCGGCAACGAGTGTTGGCGCCTACAATGCGAGGCCGCACGATAAACAAAACGATATAAACCGAACAACAATGATGAACGAAGATATGCAAACCGAAAGCCCACGGGGGCAACGGGTGGTGATTGTCGACAACTACGACTCATTTACCTATAACCTGGCTCACCTCGTCAAGCAATTGGGCGCAACGGTCGAAGTGTACCGCAACGACCAGTTCACGCTCAACCAGCTGGAGCCTTTCAGCAAGATAATCCTGTCGCCCGGTCCTGGCATTCCCGAGGAGGCGGGGCTGCTGATGGACGTAATCCGCACCTATGCCGGGCGCAAACCTATGCTGGGCGTGTGTCTGGGCCATCAGGCCATAGGCGAAGTGTTTGGCGCGAAACTGGCCAATCTTTCCGAGGTCTACCACGGTGTGGCCACCGAGGGCACACAGTTTGGCAACGATCCTATCTTTGCCGGACTGCCCCGCCGCATTGTCATGGGTCGCTACCACAGTTGGGTGGTAGACCGTACTGGGTTGCCCGACTGTCTGGAAGTGACGGCCATGAGCGACGAGGGGCAGATTATGGCGCTGCGCCACCGCAATTATAATATCCACGGCATACAGTTTCATCCCGAAAGTGTGCTGACTCCCGACGGAGCCACCATCGTGAAAAACTGGCTGGAGCTGTAGCTGCCACACTCGTGGCCGACTGTTATTGGCCGGTCGCTGGGGCACGCATGCGGTCGGCACCGACGGCCGCCGCTGCGAGAAACGATGCCAGCAACAACCGAAAACGATTTCCGCCCCTTGTGCAGATCAGCATGCACAAGGGGCGGTAATCGTTTTGGCATATCGGGGTTTCTACGGTACGGAGCGCAGGTAGTGCGCATAGTTGTAGAACGGTTCGGTCACTGCATCGACCGACGAGGCTCGGTAGGTGTGGCCGTAGGGGTCGGTAGCGGTAACGGTAACGACGGCATCCTTGCGCCTCGGCACATAGTAGAAGAGATGGTTCATGATGAGATAGCCGTTCTTCTTGCTGATGAAGCTGTAGGGCATGGCCTCAGCGTATCGGTGGTGGTAGCCGGTGGCAAAGGCGTCCTGTCCCTTGCCGCTGATCCGCACCATAGGCGAGCTGATGCTGTCCTCGGTGGCAGTGATCACCCATCGCGAGTCGGCATTGAACACATTGGCCACAACGACACCACTGTCGCGCGGCAAATGCCAGTCGGCGGCATAGCTCTCGCCATTGAAATCGGTGTCGGCCCTGAAAAGGGTCATCTGCTTTTGTGGTTGCCATCCCACCGACTTGTAAAAGCAATCGGTGATGGCCGTTGCGCCGAAGGTATAGACATAATATCCGTTGGGTGTACCGCAGATGTTGACGTTCGACTGCCAGATATTGCCGCAAGCTGCTGCATGACAATGTTCTATGAGGTCAAGGCCCTGGTAATGTATTTCGTGGTTGATGGCGAAATGGGTGTGTCCGCAGAACAATTCGAACCCGCCCTCAAAGGTGCTGAGCATGGCCAGAATGCCCGACAGCCGCGAACTGCTGTAGTGTCCGCCCTCGGTGGCGATGGCCAAGGGTGTGGCTCCGCTGTGCGGACTGTTGCCGAAGGTAAACGGTATATGGTAGCATAGCACCACCTTGCGGTGCCGGTCGGTCAGGGCAAGGTCTTGGCGTAGCCACTCCATCTGTGCATCGGTGAGCTCGCCGGGCTGGCAATAGCCCTTGCTGCGCACGAACTGCACATTGTTGAAACACACGAAATGCTCGTCGCCCCGGTCGAACGAATAGTCGGTAGGTCCCCAGCTGTCTTCCCATTTTTGTCGGTAGAGCTGCCGTCCGTCCTGGTCATGATTGCCGATAACTGAGAATACGGTCATGCGCGAGGATCCCATGACCGTGCGCATCTGCCGTTCGAGGGTGGCAGAGTAGCCTCCATAATACTGCACGTCGTCGCCCATGCTGATGGCGTAGACGGGTTCGTAGGCGGGCAGTTGGTTGAGGAGCGACTTCAAGTCGGCCATGGTCTCGCTGGCGAAACGTTCGAGGTCGGTCTTCGAGATACGGTTGTCGTCGGGACCTGTGTAGTAAGGGTTCTTGGAGGTGGTGACCTGCGGGTCGCCAAACACTACGAGACGGTAGTTGCGTTCGCGCCCACCGGGCAGACGGCGCAGGGTGAAGTCGTAGGTGTCGTTGCCCTTTACGAGAGGCTGATAGATGCAGGCAGTCCGATCGTCGGGCGAGTGCACGGGTATCTCGCAGTAGTCGGGCACGGTGTAATACACGAAGCGCGCCCGTGCATTGCGCTTCAGGCGGTAATGGCCCAGCGAGTCGCTAAGCGCACAGGTATAGCCGTCGCTCACCACCACATGGGGCATGGGCTGGCCGCTCTCGTCGGTCAGCGAGCCCACAATCACGGTGTCGGGCGGTGCAGCCACTTGTTTCACGGTGTCGCGTTGGGCAGTGTTGGCCTTGGGTCGTGCCGTTAACCGCGCCGCGATCTTGGCCAATGCTCTCGGTTCAGACGTTCGGTCGCCGTCACGCCCCACCAGCAGCAAGGCGGCTGCAATCACGCCAAGAACTGCTATAAGACAGCCTACGGCAATAAGGATAATGTGCTTGCGTTTCATTGCAAATGTGTTTACGCATCGGCAAAGTTACCAATCTTTACCGACATGGCTTCATTCTGGGCCAGTCTTTTTCATTGCACAGTGCACCATTCAAGTTGAGAGTTGCTGACCATACACGCAAAACGGCAGGCAATGCCATATCTCTCCAGCTTTCTTTTGTCCGTTTCGGCAATAATTCCTACCTTTGTCCATATCACAATTATTATGAACAAACCGCAAATGCCACCAACTTATGGACACCGACAACACCAACAGCACGTTTGAATCACTATTCCACGACGACCTCACGCGCTATCTGCGCTCATTGGATCGCATAGATGAGCGTTTCCCGGAGGCACCCGACATTGAGGCGCTGTGGCCCAAGATAGCCCAAAGCTATATGGCCGACGGCATACGCGAATTTGCCGACTGCCCCGTGGTATCGCTGGCATGGATGATGTACACGGGTATGGCCATCGCCAAATACTGGGACACCGACTGGGCGATCTACTGCCAGGTTGACGATCTCTACTCCTATCTGCGCGACCAGCGCGACTTCGACCACATGGACGACTACATCTGCCAGCAGGTGCTGCTCCTCGGCGAGGCCGACCACGAACGGCTCACCCACACCGTGGCTGAATGTGCCGCACGCACCCACAGCCTGCTGCTCCGCCAGCGTCTGGAGCCTGCCACGCGCGAAGCCTTTGCCGCCTATGTGGCCGCCATCCACCAGATGTACCTCATGGGCATGGCCATGGAGCTGAAGGCTCTGGGCTACCGCATGACGAAGATGGGATGACCGCTATACACTGCCGCACGCACCCTTAGCCAGCGCAGCGCACCACATCGACCACATGACTGCCGGCGCCCATAAGGTCAGGTCGCTCGGACACACGTTTCTGATAGTCGAGGAAACGTGCGAACGTATCGTCGCTCATGCGGTTGAGCTGTGTTCGCATGTAGTCGGCGGGGCCATCGGGCGAGAAAATGGTGACGCGCTCCAAACGGGCGAGGCGGTCGAGGCGGTCGATATCGGCGAGCCGCACATAGTCGTAGAGCTCGTCGGCGAGAGCCTGTATATGGAAATCGGCATCCACCACGCCCCGCTGCATCAGTCCGCCGATGCGGTCTTCATCAAAACAATAGGTGAGGATGCTGTACTCGTTGAGGAGATAAGCCACAAAGATTAGTCCGCCAGGTTTGGTGACGCGCTTGGCTTCGGCCAAGGCCTCCAGCTTCCCGTCGTCGCCGATGAGATGATAGAGCGGCCCGAGCAGTAGCGTTGCGTCGGCCCATCCATCGGACAGGAACGGCATGTGGCGCGCATCGCCCTGCACCACGTCGGCCGTAGGCTCGCGCTTCAAGAACACGTCGATGTTGCGTCGCACCAGTTCCACGGCCTTCACCTCGTAGCCTTCGGCCATGAGCGCCGACGTGTAGCGGCCGGTGCCGGCACCGATGTCGAGCAGGCGCATGCCCGGACGCAGAAAGCGGTGCAAGTGGTGCATGGTGGTTTCAAACTCCACGATGCCGTGGCGGCGCAGCAACCGCAGGTCCTCGGGGTGCTTATTGTAATGTTTCTCTATGTTGGATAATGCCATGAGCAATTTATTATTATGGTTAAAGGCAACGCAAGATTACATATTTTATCCGATTTTCACAAAGCGAAATGAACGCCTATTAGCAAACCGGACTGCATTTACTTTTTTCAAGAAAAAAGACGGCGCAATCCGTAAGCTACTAAGCTTGCTTCTGTCGCTGAGGCACCGCCTGTCTTATCGCCCAAAAATCTGCCGGATAAAATCCCCGAATCCATAAAAATCGGTTTATAGAATCCGTCTAATCATAAAGACGCAAGAAATTGAGTTGTCGCTGTTTGTTGACAATGACAGAAGTCTGCGTCTTGCAATCTTTTACAACCGACGGCATCGACTGCTTGTCCTTGATTTCACATATAGCCTCCCTGCAATCCCGCGTTTGCTCCGGCAAGGCCAATTGTATGTCGTTGAATAGACGAATGAGGGAGCGCCCTACGGCCCAGGCGAGGTTAACGGGCACAGCGTTACCAATCTGTTTGTATCTGTCACTCATGCTGCCTTGGAACGTCCAATAGTCCGGAAAAGTCTGAATACGCGCGTATTCGCGAATGCTCAACGGCCGCGTCTCCAACGGATGACATCGTTCCGTTTGTTTTTGACAGGGTGAGCAGGTGAGGGTCAGCGAAGGTTCGTCAAGCGATAGTCTTCTCGCCATTCCGGTTTTTCCTCCGCCCAGCAACCAGCTTCCGCCCATATATTCTCTCGCCACATCCTCTGGCAAGTTTCTCCAGTCGCCTCCCTGCGGCACCATGGCCAGCACACGCTTTTTCTTTTCGGGATATTGCGCCCCGTCAGACATCGGCACATCACTATCGTATATTACGCCTTTGTAAAGAGCGTCGCGAAGGGTCAGCACCTCATGGTACGGTGTGGGCCAGCGGAATTCCACGAGAGGAGCAATGTCATTGCGAATGGCTATGAGGATAAGGCGTTCGCGCTTCTGCGGCACTTGATACATGATGGCGCGCAGCACACGCGGCTCAACAAGTGTATAGCCTAATTCAGCAATGGCGTTTTTTTATGGTTTGAAAAGTGCGTCCTTCCTCGTGCGAAATCAGTCCCTTCACATTTTCGCCCATGAAAACCTTCGGTTGTATTTCTTTCACGGCACGCGCCAATTCGAAGAACAGAGTGCCGCGGGTGTCATTAAAGCCAGCACCCTTTCCCGCATAGGAGAAAGCCTGACAGGGAAAACCGCCTGAGAGGAAATCCACCTTTCCCCTCAACGGCGTGAAATCGATATGGCGAACATCTCCTTCTATTACATTCCATTCGGGCTTGTTGGTCTTGAGGGTCTTGCATGCCGCCGTGTCAAACTCATTGAGCAGCACATGGTGAAAACCGGCCAAAGCCATGCCGAGTGCCAGTCCGCCGCCGCCAGCGAACAGCTCCACGGAGTTGTATTGGCGCAAAGGCGTTACCGTGGCCTCTTCTTCCCACCGGCTTTCTACCATAGATTTCACTTCGGGAATATTCGTCAGTTCTTCCATAAAGAAGCCATCTACTCCGTTCTGCCTGCGAAGAGGATAAAGACCGTTTTTCGCCCATGTCTGCACAGTACGGTTGGATGTTCCCGTAAGTGCCGCCAAATTGTTTTCAGATATAAATGTCATTTACAAGCCGCCTTTTTGTTTGATTTCTTCCGCTATCTCATCCACTTTGGCAAGAATAATCGAACTGCCGTCGATGCCGTCTTCTTCGACCACTTCTCCAAACGCCTTGGCCAAGCGGTGGTAGAAAGTCTTGTCGCCCGTAAGATGTTCCCAAAATTCCGAACCGCAAAATACAGGATAGTGAGCATCTATGGCTTTGTAAAAAGCGGACAGGTTTTCTCTTTCTCCATACAGCACAGCTACCACAAGATCGTCGAATTGCAGTCCCATTCTGTCGAGTCTCGACTTGTTCATCAAATACTTGAAATGACCCAATATGCTGGCGATGTCGTCCTTGTTAATAGTCTTGGGGCCAGCCTTGCACTGGCAGTATTTGCGGCGACCGTCGATGGCATCGACAAACTCGATGTCTATGCCATCGATACCTGATGCTCCGCCTACCACCTCTTGGAGCTGCGATATGAATATCTGGATGTTTTGGCCGAAGCTCGTGTTAAGGATTGTGCCGAGAATACGGGGATAAACCAAAGCCTTCGCAAGGCTGGCTGGCTCGGTATTTCCACATAGAAAAGCGGCGAGATAGTTAATCAGAAACGGATTAATATCAAAGCTTTTTAATCCGAGTTTCTTCAAATTCTTCAAATGATTGGGTATAATGATCGAGCGGAAATACTGCTTGCCGCTATCTATGACCGCTTGTTTCTCTTGTTCTGTCATTTCTTGATTTATACAAATGACCGTTATGGCATAAAAGCTTAAGCCGCCTGCCAATAACGGGCTGACGATTATTTGTTTTCTTTGATTTTATCGCGTCTTATAGAAACGCCAACGTTGGGCTGACACCTGTCGGCGGCTTGGACTATAATACCAATGGCTGGGGCAGTCAAACAATCGCGCGTCACTCCTTTACCGCGCCGTTCGAAAAAGCCAACCGTTGCCGCATCACCTTGATTTATAGAAATCTAAAAAACAACAGGTGAATCAAGAATCGCAATAATGTATCATCAACAAGACAAAATTACGATTATTTTTCTTGTAAGCAAGACAAAATAAGATATTTAACGTAGTTTTATTGCAACACTCCTTCTCTGCATCTTTAAAGCAGTTATGTGCAACTGTATGCAGATACGGCCAAGTTCCGTACCCTTCACAGCAGGGGCAAAGACGCGAATCACCGTTTACACACCCGTTGAGCCACTTTAACATTTGGTTTAATTGACGGCCATCAAAGCATAGATTGTAAATATGACTAAAGTTTCTAATTTAGAAATTTATGCTGGAATATGCGTCCCCAGAGGGGGCAAACTCTGCATAACCGCGGGTGACCGTTGGGAACCTGCGGATGCAGTAGCAGGGCGTAAAATCGTCCTCTGAGAGGGCGAACTATCATGCAAAGATGCTTTGTGCGAGCCTTCGCCCTCTTCGAGGATGGTTCTATCATCTGGCACTCTATCCGCAGGTTCCGTTCGCTAAACTCTCTCCACCAGCGGTTATGCAGAGTTTGCTCCCTTCGGGGACATCCGCTGAACGGCAAATCTGAAACTTGAGTAAATATGATACTCGTGGAACACATAGCAAGCAAAGAACAAAAGACCGTCATCGGGAAGGAATAAAGCCTACTGTTATGTAAAATACGTTCTGAAAAAACATCCTCATGCAGCATGGCTCTTTTAGCTCCAGAATGCGTGTAGAAAGTAGCATCAGAGCGTCCGCAGGCAGAGGAGAAAACCGCGTTTGGAAACTACGAAGGTGTGATAGATGGCTAATGCAGTGCCCGTTGGGCACATACGGCGTGCACAAACGTGCCCAACGGCGGTGGCGTTTGGCACGTTTGACAGTGCGAAACGTTAGGTTTCGCAGACATACGGGGCGCGCTTTTCTGTCCCTTTTCGCACGCCCGACCATAAGACACTGACTTTCAATTAATTGCAAAACCACGTATTTTTCGCATTTTTCCGGCAGAAAGCCGACTTGGTTGCTGGCACGGCCGATTTTCGAGTGCTTTTTGTCGTATTGTTTCCGAATGAATCAGAGATATTGCCATCTCATGTTTTTTTACATTACGCTGCAAGATATGTACGATCAGATCTTCACGAAGTTTTTTGATTTTATGGGTGTCCGATAAAAACTTCCCAACCAACATATCCCATAGGGACAACAGATTATAGCGCAATGGGTATCCCTGCGTTTAGATATTCCTATAAATTCGCCTATGAAGGGGGGCACCTATTATAATAGAGCGGTGCATAATTCAACGCCGCATTGATTTTAATTATGCGCCCCCTACAGGGGCCATCCCATCTCTACAATCCTCATCCGTAGGGGTGAACCCCTACGCTATAATATTTGCCCCCTACAGGGACGAACGCCGTACATATTGCAACCTCTGTGGTCTTAGCCCCACCGCCCTCAATCCCCGTAGTTTGTGGTGTTGCCATGCCGTCTGCCGACCCCATAGGGGCGACATAATAAAGGATAGGGGTTCACCCCTATCTCTGATGTATCTCGCAATGATTCGTAGCCCCTGTAGGGGGCACATAATTAAAATCAATACGGCGTTGAAATATGCCACCCATAAGGGGCGGTGCATTAACAAGTCATGAAAAAAGATAGGGGTAAAGCCCCTATCCTTTTATATATGGGGATTGCTTCCAAGCATTGTGGGTTCCGCTACCCACTGCCCTTTCGGTTATGGCGCACAGAAAGAAAGGCGCAGGCGGCATGAAATTGCAGGCAAGGGGAAAATTAAAAGCGACTGCACTTGAAAGAAAACGAAAAAATAAGTACATTTGCAACGCACTACGAAACCAAGACCAGCGCAAACATCTACCATAAAAACAAAACCAACAAGCAACAAACCATGTATCTACCTAAAACAAAAACCGTCATTGCGGCCATGGCAGCCTGCATGATGCAGCCAGCCGCCACACGGGCGCAACACGAAATTTACCCTCAGCACTTCGACCTGGAGCAGGTGACGCTGCTCGACGGGCCACTGAAAACAGCCATGGAAACCAACACCAGGCTGCTGCTGAAGTACGACACTGACCGGCTGCTCACGCCGTTCGTCCGTCAGGCCGGGCTCACGGGCGATGCCACATCGAAATACCGCGACTGGCTGACCGACCACCCGTCGTTCACCAACTGGGGACTCGACTCATGGTCGCTCGAAGGGCACGTGGGCGGCCACTACCTTTCGGCCCTGGCCCTGGCCTACGCCTCCGAGCGCGACACTACCACGCGCACCGCGCTGAAGCAACGGCTCGACTACATGCTCCTCATTCTCGACGACTGCCAAAAGGCATACGACAACAACACCGAGGGGCTGAAAGGCTTCCTCGGCGGGCAGCCCATCAACCAGATATGGACTGGCCTCTACAAAGGCGACCTCGCCGCCTACAAAACCTACGGCGGATGGGTGCCCTTCTACTGCGAGCACAAGGTGCTGGCCGGTCTGCGCGACGCCTGGATTTACACGGGCAGCGACGTGGCCAAACGGCTCTTCGCCAAGATGTGCGACTGGAGCGTCGACGTGGTCAGCAACCTCACCGACCAGCAGATGCAGGAAGTGCTGGCGTGGGAGCACGGCGGCATGAACGAGGTGCTGGCCGATGCCTACCGCCTGCTGGGCGACACCAAATATCTTGAAGCCGCACGCAAATACTGCCACCAGACCATGGTGGACGGCATGCAGACCGCCAGCACCACCTTCCTCGACAGCAAGCACGCCAACACGCAGGTGCCCAAATACATCGGTTTCGAGCGCATCTATCAGGAGCTGCTGCGCGACGGCAACGCCACCGCCACCGCCTACCGCACTGCAGCACACAATTTCTGGGACGATGTGGCCAACAACCGCACGGTGTGCATAGGCGGCAACAGCGTGAGCGAGCACTTTCTGCCGGCGGCCAAGGCCGAACAGTACATCAGCAACCTCGACGGCCCCGAGAGCTGCAATTCGAACAACATGCTCAAACTCTCGGAAGACCTCTTCGACGAGACCCACGACGCGCGCTACGCCGACTTCTACGAGTCGACGCTCTGGAACCATATCCTCTCGACCCAAGACCCCGAAACCGGCGGATACGTCTATTTCACCACCCTGCGCCCACAGGGCTACCGCATCTACTCGCAGGTCAACCAGGCCATGTGGTGCTGTGTGGGCACGGGCATGGAGAACCACTCCAAGTACGGACATTTCGTCTACACCCACTCGGAGGACAACAAGACGCTCTACGTGAACCTCTTCACCGCCTCGCAACTGGCCGACGACCATTTCGCCCTCACCCAGCAGACCGACTTCCCATACGGCAACACCACGCAGATAACCATCGACAAGGCCGGCACCTTCACGCTGGCCATACGCCATCCGCAATGGGCCGGCGAGGGCTACGCGGTGAAGGTGAACGGCGCCGATGCCAACATTGCTGTCACGCCGGGAAAGGCCGGATACGCCACGCTGACGCGAAGCTGGAACGTGGGCGACGTGGTGGAGGTCGTCCTGCCCATGCAGCTTAGCTATGAGCCATGCCCCAACTACACCGACTATGTGGCCTTCAAGTACGGCCCCATCCTACTGGCCGCACCCACCACTGCCGCCAGCGAGGAGGAAGCCGCACAGACGGGTCTGGCCTACGAACAACTGCAGAACGAATACGCCGGCGAAGGGCGCATGGACCACGCACCCGGCTCCAGAGCCAAACGCCTCTCGGTCTCCTCGTCGCCGCTGCTCATCGGCAACCGCAGCGACGTGCTCAAACGCATTGCCGCCACCGACAAGCCCTGCCACTTCACCATCGATGTGAGCGACGCACAGAACAAGGGGCGGTGGAACAAGCTGCAGCTCGTGCCGTTCTACACCATTCACCACACACGCTACAACTGCTACTGGTATCAGCAGACGGCCGACAACTATGCGGCAAGCGACATGGGACGTGCCGACGCCATAGAGGAGGCTCTGGCTGAGCGCACCATCGACTTTGTGGCTCCGGGCGAACAGCAGAGCGAGGCCGGGCACGATGCCGCCCACTCGTCGGACTCTGGCACCGGTAGCTATCTGGGCGAATACTACCGCGACGCACGCAAAGGCGGCTACATGGAATACACGCTGGCCAACACCAGCGGAAAAACCGACAGCGTCTCAGTGATGTGCCGCTTCACCACGGCCGACAAAGGGCGCGTGGGTACCATCAGCATCGACGGTCACACACTGGCCACCGTGACCATTCCCACAACGCACAAAATGGCCGATGACAACGGCTTCTACAACGTGGAATATGCCGTGCCGGCCGAACTCATGCGCAACAGCGACGGATCGGCCAAAGAGAAAGTGGTGTTCCGCCTTGAGGCCACAGGCTCCACCATGGCACCCGGTCTCTACTACCTGCGCCTGCTGAGCGGATACACGGGTGGTGCCTACCAGTTTGTGGCCACCGACTGGAAGACGGGCGACGCGGCGCGCGTGGCGCAAACCAACATCAGCTACAACGCCGCAGCCAACACCATCACCGTGAATGCGGGCACGGGCAGCAACAACGTGGCGCTGACGCTCGACTACGCCCACACCGACTACACCGTGAAAGCCCAGCAGAAATACCTCGTGGTGAGAGGTTCCAACCTGGCCATGGGCACAGGCAAGAGCTACCTGTGGTGGCTCAACGGCAAGAACAAAGGGTCGCAGGTGGCACCCACCAAGACGCTGACCCTGGACGGCGAGACCCTCGTGGCGTGGGACATCACACAGTCGAACCTCAACGAGAACTGTAAAGGCGACGTGTGGAACGTGTCGAGCGGCGCCACTATCTTCGGCCTGACCTCCACCACCGGCACGTCGGTCATCAGCTATATAGGCTTCGTCAGTTCGATCGACGAGCTCACTGGCATTCTCCACACCAGCATCAACCCGTCGGGACGGAATGAAGCGACCTACACCATCGATGGAAAACCGACAGACGCACAGCGCGCAGCCGCCTCAGGAAGGCCCGGCATCTACATCGCCAGACACACCAAACGCGTGATGCGCTGACAACGGCGCACGCCGCTCCCCACGCACGACAGGCACCGCCTGCCTGCGGGGGAGTGCGACAACAAACCGCCATCCGCACAACCGGCGCAGCGGAAAATCATGGGGAAATATTTGGCCACGAGAATAATTGTAACTAATTTTGCATTTTGGTTACATTTCGTCACCTCGTCTGTTGTCGTCACTCTTCTCTATTGTCACAAAAAGGCGGGTGCTGGAAAGAACAATAGACATATAGTGGAATCAGAACAACGATGAGAACAACGCGCGACTGGTGTTGCTCCACTCCCGTTAAGCGGACGGGGGGGGTAAATCTTACAAGACCTTCATTAAGAGAGGCATAAAGGCAATAGCCGCTGGACGCCTCGACGGACAATGGACAAAACTGTGGACCATCATGGCCGCCACGCTCTACCCGATGCTGTTGCAGATTGGCGAGGGATGGCCCGACAGCCGGCCGCTGATGTGCACAACAGCCTTCACGCTGGCCTACGCCTGCGCACTGGTCTGCCGACTGATACGCAACAAGGTCGTGCGCCAGACGGTTTTCGCCGTCGTCTTTACGCTCACAGTCACACACAGTGCTTTGCAGACAGCCTGCATGCGCACCGTGGGAGTGTGCATCGACAGAGACATTGTGGCCGCAATGCTCGCCACCAACAGCAACGAAGCCTCCGAATTTCTCAATTCCTTTTGCACGCCAGAGGTATGCATCGACTTGGCCGTCCTGCCATTGTTCCTATTGGCTGTTGCCTTTGTCTGTAAGCGTTGGCGACCCAAGGTGTCGCCCAAGATTTATTGCGCAGGGTTCATAGTCTTTTTGGCTTGCAGCGGCCTCACCATTCCCTACTTTTGGATGTTCCGTTATACGGCTGTCGATTTCACGCGCAACATAATATTATATGCGCTTACACCACAGATCAAACTGCACCACAGTCAGGCTAAGATAAAACTGATGCCACAGAGACAGCCGCCACTCATTATATGGATAATGGGCGAGTCGCTCACCAGCCACCATTGTTCGCTCTGCGGATACGCTAAGCCCACCAACCCCTTGCTTCAAAGAAAAGTGAACAGCGGCGAAGCCCTGCTCTTTCCCAACGTCAAAGCAGCCGAACTGTATACACAAGGAGCCTTCCAGCTGATGATGACCACGTTCGATAAAAGCATGAAGGGGAAAAAGGAGTGGTACGACTGTCCGTTCCTGCCCGACATAGCCAAGGCGGCCGGCTACGACACCTGGTGGATATCGAACCAAAGCAAACACGGAGTTTACGACAACACTGTCGGCCAATTCTCAGAGTTGTGCGACACCAGCATATTCATCGGCAACATATTTTCCGGTTTGCAGCGCACAACCTACGACGGCGAGATGCTGCCAGTCCTCAAGTCGGCACTGCGCCAAACCAAGGCCAAGTCATTCGTCTTTGTACATCTCATGGGATGTCACGCCGAATTCGTCAAGCGCTACCCAGCCACATTCAGCCATTTCAAGGAGAGCGACTACGCCGACAGCTTGTCTGGCCAACGCTATAAACTTTCGGCCTACGACAACGCGGTGCGCTACAACGACTATGTGGTAAACGCCATGTTCGATGCCGTAAAAAGGAAAGAAGCCATCGTCATCTATTCGCCCGACCACGGCCTGGACGTTTTCGAAAGCAATCCGCAAGTGGCCAGCCACGCCAACCGGAGCAACCCCGTGAGCGTGAAAGCCGGACACGACATACCGTTCCTCGTCTACATGTCGCCGCTCTTCCGCCAGCGCAACCCCGACATCGTGGCTCGCATGGAGAAAAGCATCAGACGCGACTTCGACCTCGAAAACATAATCTACCTGATGATGGACTTGATGCGCTGCGACTTTCCCACGCCAGCCGTGGGCGCGAAATCGCTTCTTGTCAGTCCGTAATCGGCCTGCACAGGCACATTGTCAATGATTTCCGACGCAGAGCTTGCAGATTAACGGCAAAAAGCCGTAACTTTGCACACATTATCGGATAACGTTTTACCCAAAGTCTCTTAACGGTATGAAAGCATTGACATTCCTGAAACGATGGTCGTTGCTGGTGGCAATCTGCACTGGCATGGTGGTTTACCTTCTGTTTGCCAACATCCCCGTGCTGCAGCCCGTGGGCGATGCCGTGGGACCGAAGCTCATGGACTACGTGCCCTGCGTGCTCTTCTCGCTACTCTACGTAACGTTTTGCAAGATCGATGTCAGCGAGATGCGGCCTCAAGTGTGGCATTTCGTCATCCAGCTCATCAGGGCATCGCTGGCGGGACTGATGGTGCTGCTCATCTCGCTCACCCAAGACGCTACCACAAAGATAGTGTTAGAAGGCGTGTTCATCTGTGTCATCTGTCCCACGGCAGCCGCCGTTGTCGTGGTGACCGAGAAGCTGGGGGGCAGCATAGGGTCGCTCACCACGTTCACCATCATCGCCAACCTGTGCACCATGCTGATCGTGCCGTTCTTCTTCCCTATGGTGGAACGCGGAGCCGACATCACGTTTCTCACGGCTGCGGCCATGGTGTTCCGCAACGTCACCGTGGTGCTGGTCGTTCCGTTGGTGGCCGCACTGCTGAGCCGGAAAGTCATACCGCGCTTCGTGGCATGGCTGAAACAGTTTGGCAATCTGGGATTCTACCTGTGGTGCATCAATCTCGCCATCGTGACGGGCGAGACCATGCGCAACATCGTCAACTCTACCGTTTCGGGACCGACGATGGCACTGCTCATTACGCTGCCGCTCTTCGTGGCGCTCGCCCAGTTCACCATTGGCAAATGGGTGGGACATTTCTTCGGGGCAAGCATCAGCGCCGGACAAGCATTGGGACAGAAAAACACCATCGTGGGCATCTGGCTCACCATATCGTTTCTCAACCCGCTGGCTGCCGTCGCCCCCGGTGCTTACGTGTTGTGGCAAAACCTCATCAACGCCCTGCAGCTATGGTACAAGGAGAAATACGGCACATTAAAATGGTAACTCGCTTTCGGGCATTACCGTCGGCGCAATAGCCGAGCCACAACATACGGAAACTTAAACAAAACGGAAATGAAAACAACCAAAGACTCACGTCGGCAATTCGTCAGACTATTGCTTGTTGGCTTGGCCTTCGTGTGCCTCTCTGCTAAGGCACAGACCACCACGGTGGACAGCGAAACCGGTGCTCCGGTGACTTATGCCTCAGTATACGACAAGGCCACAGGCAAATACCTCGGCTACACCGACGGTTCGGGCAACTTGCCCGAAAAGGCACAAAGCGCCACGACTGTCAACATACAGCACATCAACTACAATGCAGCCTCCGTAGATATAAGCACGGTGACAGACGGCAAAATAAAACTCACACCACTGGTAAGAAGCATAAAGGAAGTAACGGTGGACAAAGGCAAGCACGACTACGTGCGACTGAAGGTATATGTGCGCCAGCTGACTTGGCTGACCGACACGCTGGCCAAAGCGACAAAAGCCATCTGCCATTTCTACCTCAAGGCATCGAAGGCCAGTGGCAAGCCGAAAATCACCATCCTATCGGGCAAGTCGCTCTACAACAAGGACATCCTGGAAGGCAAATACAAGAAAATGGTAAGAGGCGTGATGCGCATCAATCCCGAAGTGATGCTGAGCATACTGGGGCCAAGGCGACTGAAAAAACTCCCGGCCGACACCGTCACGTGGATGAATCTGAACAGCATCGGCGGAAACTGGGGACGGGAATATGCGCAGTTCGACTGGAAGAACATGCGATGCAGCGTGGTGGAAGACAGCGTGTGGACGAAGAAACCGTTCACCATTCCGCTCACCAGCATTGCCGTCAGCAACTGTTTCGTCAGTGAGACCTACGACATACACCACGGTGCACCCAAGATAGCTAACCTCACCGATATGCTGTTCGGCATGCGCATCACCCACAAGAAGACCAGCACCAGCATCGATATCTACAACGAAGCCTTTGTGCTCGACGTGGACTACGCCTCGAAGGAAGACCTGGAACGCGAGAAGAACGCCACCTCATACGGTGAATTTGTGGAGCCGGAGGGCTTCGCACCCTTCAACGAGAGCGTGCTGAAAATGATGGAAAACATGCGGCCGCTGACCGACGAAGAGAAGGTGGAAATCATGAACGCCACTTCTTGAAACATAATTTGAACGTAGGCATCTGCCCGTCAACTGGCAGATGCCTACGCTTTCTTATCACATCCGGCAAACCGCAAGGGTTTTGGAAGGTCACATTTCCGCACCTTCCGCATACTGGTTCGGACCTTATTTCACAGCCACTTTCATTCGTTTGCCAGCACTTTCCACTATATAGAGACCAGCCGAAATATTGTTTGTACGGTTTATCTTGGTTCCGTCCAGACGATACACCAATTTTGCATTGCCCACGATTCGCCCTCTACCGGCATGCGCCGAAGAACCGTCGGCAACGGGCTGGATTATGGCCGATGCTGTATTCGAGGAGAGATAAAAGAGTTGGAAATCATCCACCGACATCCAAGTGCCCGCAAATTTCTTGCCCGTGAGATACATGTCATTGGTAAATCCAATGGTAAGCACACCGTCGGTAACCACAATATCGCGAACCGTATAACTGCTCCAGCCTTTGCCCAGCTCACCGCCTGTATTGCCATTGGCCTGCACCTCGGTCTTGAGATACTGGCTGGCCGTCTGCGCCGTGATATACACGCCCTCGCCATCGGTACGAGCTTTGGCTTGGAGAAGGTAAGTACCGTTGGGCAAGTCACGGAGTGTTTGGTGACCGGTATACCAAAGACCTACATCGGTACCGTTGTAAGAGTCGAAATAAGTGTTGTCAGTGTTGCCGCTATAGTGTTGTCCGCTCTTTATTTTTGCATCGCCATTGGTGAGCGAGAGTTGCCATCCGGCCTCAGCTTCTGCACCTGCATTTTGTATAACAAAGGAGAAATCGGTTGTAGCACTGGGAGTTTGCGACAGCCGAGCGGTCACGATAGCCGCGCGCAACTGCCGTGTCAGATCGTCAACCTCGGTCTGATTGGACAACGACAGCAACTGATTGGCTTGGCCGTCAAGCAGAGATTGCAATGTCTGACGTGCTTCAAGGCCATAACGTTCGTCAGCTATCACGTTCGCCGCCTCAGCCTTCACCGTTTCGTAATCAGCCGTCGACAAGTGGGTCGCATAAACGGGTATGGTATCGTCAGGCGCCATCTCCACACGGTTCAGTTCGAAACCGGTTACGCAGAACCATCCTTTGGTACCGCCGCCCGAAGTGGAGGCATAGCCAATGCGTAGTTTGCCGTCTGTTCCAACAATAATTTTCTCGGTAGTCTGCCGCTCCCATCCATCAACGGTATTCCATACAGCCACTTGTTTGACGGGCGAAACCACCGTGTCGCCTTGCGTCATGAGGTATGCGTGCTGGTCGGAAATCTCGCCCGGACCGCACATCGACACACAGGAAAGCGTGTAGGCACCCGGCTCAAGACCGCTGAGCTGCTGATAGACATCCATAGAGGTGAAATTATTCGACCAGTTGTTCCAGCAGGTCTTTCCTGCAATTGTGTTTGTACGGAAGTCGCCTCCGTTGGCCACATTGGCCACCGTCCAACCATTACCGCCGTTTGAAAAGTCGGGGTTTACTATCGTATCCTGTTTCTGCAGGCTCTGGTCTTTCAGGCCAATGACGCTCTCCACCGATTGCATCAGCAGGTCGAGACTTTGTGAATCGTGGCTTTCCGCCTTTCCGATAGCCTCTTGTAGCGTTGTCTGCTGTGTGCTGTCCAAGCGGGCAGCCTCAACGGTTGTCAAGCCTTTGGCCTCCTGCAGCAACACCTCCTGCAACGCCTGGCTGTCGGCCACCACATAGCTGGTGAACGAACTGGCTGGCAAGGTGGCCGTGAGATAGGTTCCATCCACATCCATGGTCAACGTCTTTTCCACGTCAGAAGTGTTGCCTGCCACCACCACATAGGCACCATCGGGCGTAAGCGCAGAGAGAACCAGATTGCGTTCGTCGACCGTCAGAATCTTTGAACCCGGCGGAATGAGATGACTATAATGCTTGAAGGCGTAATATTCGGGTGTGTAGGTAGGCTGATTGGTGGCGGAATTGACTTGCACAAGTGCATTTTGCTGCCAGCCCCACGTACTGATGCCTTTATCTTTAAGTATGGCGTTCCAATAAGTATAGGTTGTAACGCGGTTGGCCAGATAGCGATTGATGAGATAGAAGGTATGGTTGGCGGCGTTCCAGTCGAACGTTCCGCTGCCACATTCGCTCTCGGTCATTACCGCCTCGTACTCAGGATGGCGCGTCAGCGTTTCGGTCATGGCGTTAGCTCCTTCCCATTGGAAGCCAATCTGCTTGCAATACTTACCGATGTTGGGCGTAGCCAGTATCTGCTCGAAGACATCTTGGCTGCCCGTGTTCATCGTGCCGAGGATGAGTGTCACATCAGGATGATGCGCGGCAAAGTAGGGGCCAAGGTAGTCGGCAAGAAATTTGCCCGTTGTCTTGGCAGTCCACGAACATCCGGGATACGGCGTATTGGAGTAAGCCTCATTCTGATAGGCCAGCGAAGTGATAGCTATCCCCTCCTCTTTGTACGCATCAATAAACTTGCTGAAATAGAGACAGTAAGCGTTGTAGTAACGCTCGTCGTCAATAAATTGGTCATTAAAATACGGGGGAACATTGAACGGACAACCGTTCGTGCTGGTCATGCGTTGTGCATAGTGCTTGTTTGTCTTCATCCACTGGGGTGGGCTCCATGGCGAAGCCCAAAACGTCATGTCGGGACATTCGGCCTGAGCCAGTTTGATGGAAGGGATAACCGCCTCCTTGTCGCGGCTTATCGAGAAATCGCTCATGTCGAAATCACCGTCGGTCTCGTTACAACTGTACCATCCCCGGGCATAATCGCTGGCTCCCACCGGTATGCGCCCTACCGTCATGCGCAGGTCGCCGTAAGGATTGAAGAGCCGCTTTACGAAAAGCTGCCGGTCGTTCTCGTCCATCATGTTGTAGGCATCATAGTCCAACTCATTGAAACAGGTGCCCCATCCCTTGAAGGTCTGGTTGGGCTTGTCAGCCCTGATAATAATCTGTGGCGTGCCCACCACTTTGTCGGACACGGCTACTGATCCGATTTTCCAGTAGTTGCCTACCGTGGATCGGAACATCAGGGCTTGTCGTTGGGCGGCCGAGGCCGACAAAGCCGTCAGCGCGGCTGCAATTAAGATAGATTGATATTTCATCGTTGGATAAAGGTTTTGGTAACGCCGCAAAGATACATTGCATTGCATCGAAACGCCAACCATACAGGTAACCAACGTTAGAAACAGTTGTCTGCAAGACGTTTTGTTACATTTCGACCATGGTTTCGTTACGTATTTGCCGCTTTTCGACTCGCATATTCGGTAGGAAGCACGCCAAATTTTTTCTTGAAACACTTGGAGAAATAGCCGGAAGAAGAGAACCCCACCCTACCGGCTACCTCGGCAACAGGCATCTTTGGGCCATTGTCGAGCAGCGAGGCGGCTTTTTTAAGACGGATATCCTGAATGAAAACAGATGGCGTAAGGCCAGTTTGTTCCATCATTTTACGATAGAGGTTCATGCGACTCATGCACAAACCTTCGGCAAACCGTTCCACATTGAATTCGGTATCGGCCAAATGACTCTCCACACAAGAGATGGCATGACGCAGGAATTGCTCGTCAATCCGTGCCTTGTTGGTCTCTTCTGGCTTTATACTGATTTCGCTTAACGACAGTTCTTTGCGCTTCCTTTGCAAGGTCTCAAGCCAACGGATGCGTCTGCGCAACTGCCACAGTCCCACGACCAGCCCAACGGCCGCAACCGCAAAAAGCAACCAAGCCCACCACGTTTCATACCAACGGGGCGGGCACTCTATCGTCAGGCACAGCCATTCGGCGCCCCAGCAACCATGACGGTCGGTAGCCTTGGCCTCCAACTGGAATGTGCCTTTTGGCAGAGCCGAGAGCGTGATGGCGTTAACGCCCTGCGGAAGACGCACCCACTGGTCGCCAAGACCTTTCAAGCGGTAGGCGTAGGTTATCTCGCCGGCATGGAGAATATCGAGTGTAGAGAGATGCACTGTGAGCGTTTGCACGTTGTGTGGCAACCGGAACGTTGATTGTTTTTGGCCGATGAGACAGGTGGAGTCGCCTGCTACCACGGAGGTAACCACCGGACGGGATGTCTGGCCGGCACTGCGGTTCAGTTCCGCAGACGAGCCGACGGCACAGAATGCGCCAGCCCCATTGAGCAGCATACCGCTGGATGTGGGCTCGAGACTGTAGAAATAAGCCACATCGACAAGCGGATTGGTGTTGCGGAAAATGCGGAATGCATGGGTTTGCGGGTTGTATTCGGTGACGTATTGGTCAGCCATGATCCAGACATGCCCCATACGGTCAGTCTTGATATCCTTTATCATGTCACCGTTGGCAAGACACATCCTTTGCTCTTTTGTCAGACTTTTCGCCCCGTCGGACAAGGTATAGACATTACCCTGCGCTGTGGCTGCTATCAAGGTGGTGCCATCGAGTAGGGCGAGAGCTGTGAAATCCTCCCCACCCTGGTCTATACGGACGGGCGGCAGAGTGGCTTTCTGCTTCCAAAGTCCCTTTCCTGCAACGATAAAAAAGATAGTTTGGTTGTCCGAGACAGCAATATCCGCAACATTGCCCGTGGTTTTCGCCACCCTTTCCATTTGTCGGGCAATGGTGGCATAGCGGTAGATTGCCTTATCAGTACCTATCCACAAATGTCCGTCACCTTTATCATAAAGACACGATACATTGTGGTTTGTCGAAGCCATGAAGGTTTGCTGCACGCCCTGGCCTGTGGCCGACAAACCAAAGATTTGTTTCCCAGCCGCCGCCCAGATACCGCTACCGTTACTCTTGCGCAGGGCGCAGCAACGTTCATAGGCATGGCCTGCCACGGGAATCACCCTGTTGTCGGACGGACTATAGTAGGTGAGTCCCTGCCGTCCCTGCCAAATCCAAAAGCCGCCATGGTCGGCCAACACCCGGTCGGCCAACAAAGGAAAGCCCGTCAACTGGCACATGGATGCTACGGAATGTCGCTCAATCTGGTTGTTGTCGATGGACACGATGAAAGAGTGCGGCACAAAACCGGCTACAAAAAGATGGCCATTGCGGTCTTGGGTCATGTGGTCGAGAATCTTGCTGCCAGCTGGCAGAAAGGCATCGGTGGACAGAGGGCGCAACGACTTTCCGCTTATGGCATAGGCATAGATGTTGTCCATTGTGGTGGCCCAAAGGACACCCTGGTTGCGGTCGATGCTGATGTCGATGACCTGTTGCTTGGCAGGCACCCCCAGCGTAGCGGGTTGTGGGGTCAGTCGGTTGGCTTTCGGCTCATAAAAGCAGATACCCAGTCCCCAGGTTCCCATCCAATAGCCGTTGGAGGCGTGCGATTTGGCCATGCAAATAGGGCTGGCTGCCGACGGCCAGCGACAACTGTGAAATCGGCAGCGCGCATTAATGTAGTCGCGTCGGTCCAACACCTTCACCCCACCCTGCCAAAACACCGCCCACAGCGTGTTGCCATCGTCGTAAAACTGGCTGACGGGGCGATTCGTCGCACAACTCGACAGCAAGTTGCCTTGAGCGTCGCTACACAGGATCTTGCCCTTGGCGCATATCCACACACGTCCTCTCTGGTCGGCAAAAAGCGCGTCAATGGATGCCTTGGCCAACAGGGCAAGCGGTTGCGTCAGCGTGTAGGTAGCCTTGTCGATGCAGTAGAGCCCCTTGTGCGTACCGAACCATATTTGGCGGTTCTGGTTTTCCACAATGCAGGCCACATGATTGTCGTTGAGGCGAAGGGGCGTTCGGGCATCGTCGCGCCACACCGCAACTTGGTAACCATTGTCGCGGCAGAGTCCGCCACCATTGGTGCCATACCACATGAAGCCTTCGCTATCCTGCAACAGGCAATGGATGCTGGACACGGGGAGCAGCGCTTGCGTGGGCAGCTTGCGCACCACATAGCGCTGCGCCTGCATGCCACAGGCCATGCCAAGAAGCAGAACGATAAGGCAAAGAAACTTCTTGAAGGTCATGGAAGAGTACAGAATTATGGTCAGAACACATAGTAGAATGCCACCGTTGAATGCGGCCAAGACTACACCCAGCCATGCTGTCACAACAACGTCTGCAGCACTTGCATCACCAGCCTGCGGTTCCGCTGATGGTGAACGTCACCACAACGTTCACTTTCTTGATCACGGAGCCTGTCTGATAACGCATCTGCATGGTCACGGTGTGGCTGCTGTCAGAACAATTGGACTGGTAGAGGCCGCAGTTCCAGTTGAACAAGTCGTTGAACACCTCTATGTAGACATGGCCATTGGCGTAAGCACCGGGATTACCGTTGGCGTCAAACCAGCCGCCATAGGTGCCGTTGGTGCCGTTGGTACCTTCCTGTCCGTCGGTGGTAAGAGGCACGATGGAAAGGTTATCCTCGTTGAAATCGTCCTCGCTGACACCGATCAGGCTGAGGAACTGCGCCTTGTCGACCTTCACCTTGTTGGTTTGCGAGTATCCGCCGCGCCATGTCATTGACGTGCTTACCTTGATGGTTCCGGCTATGGTGCTGTCATCATCACCCTTTGATGATGGGTCGGGATAGGCGTTGACCACAGTGGTGAGATAGGCAACACGGCGGTTGAGCCACTGGTGCATCGACTCCACCTCCGTGTCGTAGGTCTTGCCGCTGATGGGCCAGCGTGTCATCTCGCGCTCGACGGCACCTTTCTTCAGCTCGTCGACATAGCGCATGCACTCCTCCCAGGGCTTGACCACAATGCTGTCGGCTATGCGGTTCCACTCCGCCTTGTAGTCGGTGACAAACGCCTGGCAACCGAAGAGGTCGGTGAAGAAAGCCGGTATGTTCGAATCGTAGCCGTTGCGCTTGAGCGGGTTTGACCCGAGCACCAGCTCACGGTAGTTGGAGTAGTAGTTGTGGCCGGTAGTCATGGTGGCCCAATCGAAATCGTATCCGGCATCGAAATCCCACAATGGCCCCATCGTCCACTTGCCATCGCCGTCCTTGAAGAGGTACACGCTGCGCGGCGCCACCAGTTCCACGTTCTCCACCAGTTCCTGAAGCTGGAGGTAATGGATCATCGACGGCACGTCGAGCAGACTGTAGATGCGTGCCGAGTCGCGGCTCTCGATGGCTTGTTCGAGCACGGCCAGCTGCGCCTTCACCGAGTCGAGGCAACTGGCAGTGAGCGCCTCGTCCTTGGGATACTTCACGCAGACAGGCATGGTATAGACCGACGACCAGAAATTGTCGGTGGCCGCCGGGCTGAGACTGGGGCCGTCGTCGAGGTCGAGCGACAGCAACATGCCGCCGTCGTCGGCCACCTCCACGCGGTTCTTGCCCTGCTGCACCTGTTCGGTAAGCTGGTACACGCCCCGGTAGTCGCCGTTGACGAACAGCTCCACGTAGCGCGTGTGGTTGGTATAGGGCATGCCGAGCCATGCGGCCGCTTCGAAGACGAACGTGTTCATCAGGTCGGTCACATCGCGGTAGTTGGCCAGCAGCACCCAGCTCTTTCCCTTGCCGAGTCCGAGCAGCTTGTGTTTCTCATCGAGCTTGATGCGGTAGGGTTTCTTGTCGTACCAGCTCCACGACGAGTTGCCGCGTCCGCGTATGCCTGCCGAAGCCGAATAGCTGGAGAACGATCCGCACCCATTCAAGCTGACGTAGCACGGTTCGTATTCGTCGCGCGAGGTGATGTCGTTACCGTTGTTCACCGTGACGTACATCTGGAACACCTTGTAGTGGTTTTTGGTCTCCACGGCCGGCTCGTCCTCAAAGGTCACCGAGTCTACCTTCGCAGCAGCAAACGGTATCGCTACGCCGTCGGATGTGATGGCGCGCAGCTTGCTGAGGTCGGTTGAAAAGTCGAAATGGTCGATGTCGGTGGTGACGTAGGGAAAGTCCCAGTGGTTGTTATTGTCGTTCAGCCGAACGTGTATGCGTTCCTGTGCCTGGGCAGAAAGGGCAGCCAAGGCCATAATGAGGCAGATGATTTTTTTCATGACGATGATGATTCTTTACTGAACTATACGAGTTATTTCCGCACGAACTTGAAATGCGCCTTGCCGGCTTTCACTACATAAGTGCCGTGGGGCAGGCGCGACACGTCGACCGTCTGCTGTCCGTCGGTCTTGCTGACGGGCACCTGCTGTATCTTGCCGCTCAAGTCGCTCACGGTAACGGCATCATCAGTGCGGAGAACAAGGATGCCTTCTGCAGGACGGTCGACAACAGGCAGACTGATGCCCGTGGGGTCGGCATCAACCAACCGGAACTCGGCAATCTCGCCAAACTGATAGTGGCGCCCTTCGACCCAGATCTGCGAATTGACAAACCGCATCACCGGTCGGCTGGTGTCGGTAAACGGGAAATAGACCTCGACACCGGCCGTGGTCGTGATGAGCAGGCCACGGGCTGGAGCCGCAAGAGCGGCCAAGACGAGGAAGGCGGACAATAAGATTTTCTTCATGGCTATGATAGTTGTTTTTTCGGTTATCACTTGAATTCACCTGGTTTCTTGCCAAACTGCTTGGCGAAACACTTCGAGAAATAGCTGGGCGAGGAGAATCCCACCATGTAGCTCACCTCGTTGATGCGGTACTTGCCTTCGCGCAACAGCTGGGCGGCCCGTTTCAGCCTTACCACCTGTATCAGCTCGTTGGGCGTGACGTCGGTAATGGCCTTCACCTTGGCAAAAAGTCCCGACCGGCTCATATTGAGTTGTTCGGCAAGGAAGTTGACGCTCAAGTCTTTGCTGTCGATATGTTCCTCGATAATCTTCGTCATCTGTTGCAGCAGTTCGCTGTCGACGGGTGCGGCCTCAATATCGCTGACCGTGGCCTCGGGCGTGGTGGAGAACATACGGAACAAGCGGCGGCGCATGTCGAGCATGTTGCGGATGCAAGCCTGCAGATACTCCATGGAGAACGGTTTCTCGATGTAGGCGTCGGCACCGCAGTTCATGCTCTCGGTCTTGGTGGCATCGTCGGTCTTGGCGGTGAGCATAACAAAGGGTATGTGGCTGTAACGGCGGTCGGCCCTGACGCGGCGGCACAGCTCCGCACCATCCATGACGGGCATCATCCAGTCGGATATAATCAGGGCCACAGGATTGGCACGCAACTTGGCCAACGCCTCCTCGCCGTTCTGGGCGGTGAGCACCGTGTAGTCGGTGTGGAAATTGTCGTTGAGGAAACGCAACATATCGGTGTTGTCGTCAACGATAAGGAGATAAGGATGGTCGGCCGGTGCGACGGGCTCCACGCGATCGCTCGCGGCAAGGGGCGCAGCACTGTCGGACGAGACCAGCGGGTTGGCGGGTGCCACCGATGCGGCCGATGCCGGACTGACGGCCTGCGGCTGGCTGACGGCCGGTGCCGCTGCCACATTCTGCCGCGTGGGCAGCACCACGGTGAACGTGGCACCGCGCCCCACCTGCGACGTAACGCTGACCGTTCCACCGTGCATCTTCACGATAGAATCGACGATGGACAGACCGATGCCCGTGCCGGGCTTGTTGTCCTGTGCCTGATAGAATGCGCCGAAGATCTTTTTTTGGTCAGACGGACTGATGCCCACTCCGTCGTCGGCCACGGTAATGGTGAACGTCTGTCGGTCGGCCGAGGGTTGGCAACTGAGGGCCACCATGGTGTGGGTGTACTTCGTGGCATTGGTCATGAGGTTGCTGATGACCTTCGTAACGGCTTCGGCATCGACAACAGCCGTGAACTGCTCGGGCGGATAATCGACCGTGAAACGTGCGCCCTTCTGTTCGAGCGTGGGGGCAAAACGCTCGGCCACAGCATGCACGATGTCGTAGACATTGCGCTCGGCAAAACGCATCTCAAGACCAGCCTGCTGCACCTTATTGAAATCGAGCAACTGATTGACCAGTTCGAGCAAGCGGTGGGCATTGCGGTCAATCATCTTCAGGCTGTCACTCTCAGCGGTAAGCACCGTGTCGCCCGTGTGGTTGGCCACGTGCCGCATGAGGGTCTCCAACGGACCGATAATGAGCGACACGGGGGTGCGTATCTCGTGGGCTATCATGGTGAAGAAACGCAGGCGGGCCTCCTTCACTTCCAAATCCTTGCGCTCGTTGAGACGGCGCAACTCGTGGCGGTGGCGACGCTCGGCAATCTTCAACCGCAGATGAATATAGAACCAGATGATGCCCACGATGATTAGCAGATAGACAATGCGGGCGGGCCAGCTCCACCACAGGGGCGGATGCACCACCACGGTGAGCTGCGCCTCCTCGCTGGCCCACACACCGTCGCTGTTGGTGGCCCGCACACGGAAGGTGTAGGTACCGGCTGGCAGATTGGTATAGGTGGCAGTGGGCTGGACGGTGTAGTTCCAAGCCTTGTCGAAGCCTTCGAGCATGTAGGCGTAGCGGTTTTTCTCGGGCGAGCAGTAGCTGAGCGATGCGAAATGAATGGCGAACATGTCGTCGGCAGCATAGATGTCGAGCTTGGGCGCACTGATGAGCGACTGCGGCAAGCGGTCGGTACCAGCCGCGACCGGCTGGCCGAAGATGTCGAGGCGGGTAATGACCACTGGAGCCTCGTGGGTATTGACCTTAACCTGATAGGGATAGAAACAGCTGAAGCCGTGGGTAGAACCGAAATAGATGCAACCGTCAGATCCTTTGAGAGCCGAGGCTGCGCCGAACTGCTCGCCGGCAAGGCCGTCGTAGCGGTTGAACACCTGCAGACCGTCGGAGTCTGAATACTTCAGAATGCCCTGGTTGGACGAGAGCCAAAGCACACCCGACTCCTCTACGATGGCACTGACATTGTGCAGGGGTATCTCGGTGGAAAGATGATCAAAGCTGTCGGTGGCAGCACGCCACTGGTAGACGCCCTGTGGCGTGGAAACAAGCAAACGGCCGTCGTGGGTCACACAGAGGTCGGTGATCTGCCGCATGGCGTTCTTTTGACCCTTGGCCGCCGGTTGGTAGCGGTGCCAACGGCCGCGTGCATCGAGACGCCACAGACCATCCTCCTGGGCGGCAAACCACACGTTGCCGCGCTGGTCTTCCACGATGTCGAGCGTGAGCGACGGGAATTTCTTCACACGGCTGAAAGTGCCTTTGGTCAGATTGGCCAGAAACACGCCGTCGATGGCACCTACCCACAGACGGCCACGGCTGTCGCGGCAAAACGAGTAGGTGCTGTTGGGGGCACCGGCCACGGGGGTCACGGTGCCAGTAAGGGTGTTCATGGAGAGGATGCCCTGCCCGTAGGTTCCTATCCACAGATTGTCGCCCAGCGGCAAAAAGGCGTGAGCATTGACGGTGGACAACCGCTGACGACCCGGAAAATCGACCATCTGGCCAAGCGAGGGCAGATAACAGTCGACACCGCCATCGTCGGTAGCTACCCAGATGCGGTGATGGCTGTCCTCGCAGAAACGCGACACAATGTTGCCGCGAAGCAACGGGGAGGAATCGGGCGTGAACGACCGGAAACGGCTGCCCATGGGCGACACATAATAGACACCGCCATAGAACGTGGAATACCACAGGCCTCCCTCATGATCCCTGACTATGCTATAAACGAACTTGGGCGATGCGGAAGGCAAGGAGGATGTGAACGGAGAGGCGGGTGCGGCAGGAAACGGACGCACCGACTGGTCGTGCGGACTGTAGACAAACAGACCGGCATCGGAACCGACGAGCACGCTGCCATCGGGTTGTTGCAACAGGGCGTGGATGTGGTAAAGGCTATTGTCGGAAGGGTTGAGGACGCCCTGCGACGACACGAGACCCTGACGCCACGTGCCGTAGAGAAACGTGCCGTCGTCGAGTCGGAGCATGGCCATAACGGGACCCTGCATCACGGCGGTGGGTAAAGGACAACTGCGGAAACGACCCGTCGACTTGTCGAGCAGCAACACGGGTTGACGGCCGCGCTCGGCCAAAGCATACACTTGGTTGCGGTTGTCGACATAGACGCTCAACAGGTAGCCGTCGGCTACCCGATGGTGGGTCAGCTCGCGTGTTCGGGGCGAATAGCAAAACAGCCCCTGACCTTTGGTGGCTATCCACACATTGCTGTCGCGGTCGGCAGCGAGATAGCTGACAGGCGAGGTGAGACGCACACCGTCGTGGGCCTTGGAACCGATGGGGACAAACTGCTCATCGGCGAAACGAAAATAGACCGCTCCGTGCGATGTGCCCACCACCAGCCCATCGGACAGGGGCAGAACGGCCGACACATACTGGTCGGTGACACCGGGACGGAGAAAAGGCTCAACCAAGGTGCCGTCGTAGCGGCAGAGACCACCGTCGGTGCCCATCCACACAAAGCCACGATGGTCTTGAGCAAGGGCGCGAACGGTGTAGGAACACAGGCCGTCGGCCAACGTGATGTTGCGCAAGGCCGTGGAAGGCTGACCGCTGAAAGACTGGGCGACAAGCGATAGCGACTGAAGGAGAAGAACGGAGAGGAGAAGGAGCGTGCGTTTCATGATTGTTGTCGGATGGGTGCAACAAGGTGGTGTGGTCAGCACCGTGTTGCGATAGACGGCTTATCGCAGGGCGACAGGTATTGAACCGCAGTGCGATAGATGCCTAACGAAGGTGCGGTTTGTGTCCTATAGCAATGCGAAAGGACACAAACCGCAAACGAGGTCTACTCAGGACGAACGCCAGAGGCAAATGTCACGGTGTAAGGATACTGACGATTGGGCTCATCGCTGTCCCAGGACAGACGTTTGTGCTGCGTGGGTGCGCCCATGACCACGAGGTAGACGGCCTTGAGCGGCTCGGCTGGCAGACGCATGGCCACACTGCCACTGGCAGCCGGTTTGCCATAGACGGCCTTTCCTACGGCGGTGACGGCCACCAGGCCATAGCGCAGACCACCCTGACGGCGCGCCTTGTCGGAAGGTGTGACGCTGGCACTGACCTTCTTGCCGGGCTGGCAACCGGCAAGGCGGATGGCGTTGAAGCCGTAGTCCTCGGGCAGGTAGTCGGCCTTGGGGCTGTAGCCCTTGCCCACAGCCTCCATAGGCGTGGTGAACTGGCAGGCGTAACGGCGCGTCTCGGCATAGGCGTGGCGGTAGTCGAGGTTGACAAGGTGCTGGTAGCAGTCGATCATCTCGTCGCAGAACTGTCGCTGGCTGATGCCGTAGTGGCGCTGGTAGGTCATGACAGGATCCTCGCCCAGACGGCCGTCGCGATAGAGGTCGGCTATGGAGGTGAGACCATGCTTCTCAGCCCAATACTCAATGACGTAAGGCGAATGGTAGACGTTTGAACCGTCGAGGTAGGCTTTGTGGGTCAGCGTCTTGAATGCCTCGAAATGGTAGTTCTCGTCGGTGAGCCAGTCGGGGTTGACCTGCCACAACATCCACTGCGACGTCATCTCAAAGAAGCCGCTGCCGCCCCAGCAGGGCGAGATGCTGTCGGCCTGGATCTGCAGCTGGAAACAATGGCCAAGCTCGTGGGCAAGACAGTTGAGCTTGCGATCCTGTATGCGGTTGGGAGCCACCCAAAGGGCACCGATGAAGTTGTCGTAGGTGCCACCATAGGCGGTGCCTTCGAGCGAATAGTTGACCATAACCATCATCTTGTGGGTGTCGGCCTTGCTGCCAGGCAGGGTGAAACGCAGTGTGTCGCGGAAGAAATTGTAGAACTGTTGCACACGCGTCTTGAGGTTCTCGATGTCGAACCGCATGGGGTGGCCGTCGAGCTGGGGGGGATTGGCGGGATTGTCGCCAAAGCCTTTCTCCCAGAAGAACACGAGGTCGCGTGTCTGGGCGGAATGCATCCAGGAGTAGCGGCTGCTGTCGCAGGTGAAGTCGATGGTGCGCAGGTCTTCGGGAATGAAGATGCGTTTCTGAGCCATGGCGGGCAGGGTGGCTGCGCAGGCAAGGGTAAGGATAAGTGATTTGAAAGTCATGGAATGAAGGTTGATGTTATGATGATGGTGGCAGGAAAGGTCACTTCAGTGAAGTGCCAGTAATCTTGAGCTGGTAGGGCAACTGGTCGTCGGTAGACTCCTTGTCGTCCCAAGGACACTGGCGGTACTCAGTGGGCGAGCCTTGCACGACGGCCCACAGGCGTGTGGTGCCCTCGGGTACGGTGAAGGTGGAGGTGCCGCCGAGCGTGGAGGCTGCAGCGCCGTCGGTGTTGCTGACCAGCGTCATGGGGCTGTAGACTCGCTGACTGCCGCAGAGGGCCACGAAACCGAAAGCCCATCCCTCGTGACCGCTGACGCCGGTTACGTTGTAACTGCTGACGGTGGCCACCACTTTGCCGTCGCCGTCGACCTGATTGCCGGCATCGGCCGATGGCAGACTGCTGCCGGCATCGACGCCGCGCAACGACAACGACACCTCCGTGCCGGCTGTGGGCACACTGAGGGGAATGATGTTGAAACCGGTGGGTTGCGGGCACTGCTCGTAGCCTATCTGCTTCCAGCCGTCGAGGGTGTCGTAGAGCGTAACGGTGTAGGCGTCGTAGGCTGGCTGAATCAGGTTCCAGGTGCGACCCGTGGCATACTGGCGCGTGTGGTCGTAGTCGAGGGTGACGGTCTTCTGAGCGTACTCGAAAAGGTGGGTGCGCAGGGTATCGTAGTCGTTGTTGAGGAAGAGGCGCATGTAGGTCTGGTTGGCATCCTCGGGATAGTAGCTCTCGTTCCAGATGCGGCCCAGGGCGGTGATGCCGAAACGTTCGGTCCAGTAATACTGTTCCCAGTAGGACGCATAGCGTTGCCACTCGTGCTCGAAATGGCGGTGGTGCTGGTTCACCCACACGTTGAAATTGTAGTCGATGACCTCGCTGGGGTAATCCTCGTGGGCCACCCACTGGGCACACTGCTCCCAGAAACCGCAACCGCCGTTGGAGCCGGGGTAGCCGTAGCGGAAACCGCTGTGCATGTCGTTCGACTTACCGTTGAGGATGTTGTCGCAATAGGTCTGGTACTGGAACGAGTGACCGATCTCGTGGGCCACGGTTGAGCCTGCCGGACGGCATGTGGCGGGCGTGATCCAGAGTGTGCCGATGGTATTGTCGTTGCCCGATCCGGTGGCCACCCAACTGTCGATGGTGCTGCCGTCGTGGGTGCCGGGATAGAGCAGATAGATGGACATCTTGTACTGGTTGAGACGGCTCTTGTGGGTGGCCTCCTGGCCCACGACCACCATGCCGAGACGCGTGATGTTGGTGTTGTAGAACTGCTCGGCCTTCTTCAGCAGGTTGTCAATGTCGACACGGTAGGAGCTGGGCACAGAGGAGCCATTGGGATTGTCGCCGAACAATCGGTCCCAGAACACCACAAAGTGGTCGCTCTCCTTGCTGCGCTTGAATGTCCAGCGGTTCGACTCGACAGTGTAGTCGTTGTTGTAGCTGAGGTCGGACGAGGTGGGATGCCAAAGGATGAGCCCGGGATCGCCGAAGACAAGCGTGCCATCGGCAGCGCCGTCGGCGTTGATAATGTTGTTGACCGTGTAATCGCTGTAGCCACGGCTGTAGCTGGAGGAATAACGGCGTATGCGCGGAAGGGTGCCACGGGTGAACAGCTCGATGGAGTCGAGCCCGGCAGTGGAGAAAAGGAAACGGTTGGCCTTGAAGCGGTCGGCATACTGCACATAAAGCGAGTCTTGGGCTGAGAGCGACAGGGTGGAAAGGAGGGTGGCTATGGCAAGTAAAAATCTTTTCATCTGTTGTTTGTTGTTGTGGATGACGGGTGAAAGTGAGAGGCTGCGCTAAACGTGAGGGGGCGTCACTTCACAATGTGTTTCTTTCCCTTGACGATATAGATGCCCTTGGGAAGTCCTTGCAGCGACAGGGCATTGGTGCGTACCAAACGGCCGTCGACCGAATAGACGGGGAAAGGCTGGTCGGCCTCGTCGGGGCGGATGTCGCGCACGCCGCTGACTACCTCCATGTGGAAAGTGAAGCCTTTGATGGCGCTGAGAAGATATTGGCGGCTGCCGAAATAGACGCGGTTGTCGGTGAAGTTGACCACAGGACCGCGCTGGCCCGACGTGGGGTCGCAGAGTTGCACATCGTCGGCATGGCGCGAAGTGTTGACAAATACGATAGAGGCGAACATCTCCGTGGAGTCGGCATGCGCAACATTAGGCAGAAGGGCTGCGACTGCAAAGAAGAGGGATAGGAATGTTTTCTTCATGAGATAATAATGATTGCTGAATGGGAAAAGCGGGACAACAAGCCCACAAAACAAATAGGGGCGCACCGCTGGCCACTGAGAGTGGCCTGCGGCCCGCCCCTTTGACTTTATGTGTCGGGCAGGCGTGGCCTGTCAGACAATATTAAATCGGGGTTGCCTGCGGTCAGGGCAAAGGAAGATACCAGTTGGCTGTCTGATAGAGATCCTTGCCAATGAGACTGCGCATCTCGCCCACCTTGTCGGCACCGCGACGGGCGTAGACCTTGTCGGCCAGATAAGCGGGGGTGCCGCGACGGAGGGCCACACGCATGAGGTCGTAGAAACGCTGACCCTCGAAAGCAAACTCAAGGGCGCCCTCGTCCATGATGAGATCCTCCACCTTCTCGATCTGATACTGCAGACGGGCATCGTCGGTGAGCGTGGTGTCGTCGGGAAGAACGTAATAGTCGTTGTACTCAGTCCAGCCGCTGCCATGCGAGTGGATGCCGATGGTGTTCTCGGAGGTCAACTCAGGATAAGCACCCGAACGGGTAACATAGAGGTTGCTGGGGAAGGAGAACTGGGCAATCCAAGCAGAGTCGTTCTTATAATAAGGGATGACCTTCGACTGGATGACATCGTCGTTGAGACCGTCTTTCAGAATCTCGAAAGCGAAACGGGGGAAGCCGGCACGGTTGAGTGCTTCGGCCAGGTGCATGTAGACCATGGTGCGGCGGTAGACCTGCACATTCTGGTTGCTGTGCTTTTCATTGCTGACCATGTCGATGGTCTTGTTGGGTACAAGGCGGTCGTTCTTATTGGATGAATAAACAGAACTGAGGCGCAAGTCACCCGTCTGGTTCCTGGTAAGCCCGGTGGGAGCATAGATGATGTTCTTGGTGGACGTGTAGTGACAGTAGGTCTGGGCGGCCGAAAGGTTGATGAGACTCTGCGACGGCACTATCGAAGCGTTGTAACTGTTGTCGGAACGCGAATTGAAAAGGTTGCGCAGCTGACTGTAGTTGCCCTCGGAAGGAATAGAGTCGCCGGGGATGAGCGTCACCAGCTCGTTGTTGGTATTGTAACTGCTGCCTTCATTGAAGAACGCCGCATATTGGTCGAGCGTCATGTCCCAGTGGGTGCTGGTGCGCGACCAGTTGACAGACGATGTGCTGATGGCATAGTCCTGATTGGCACCATTGCGGGTGGAGAGATACTTGTAATAGCACATGGCTGCCTCGCGATAGTTGCCCAGCCAAAGGTTCATGTCGCCTTCGAGCACATAGATGGGGAAATAGAAGAACTGGCTGGCCACATTGCGGATGGTACCGTAGCCGGGCTTTTCTATAGTCTCGAGACCCTGCAGATCCTTCAAGAAATACTCGCACACCTGCTGCATGTCGTAGCGCGGATAATCCTTGTCGGCATCGGCCTTCGAGAGGATGGGCTGGGTGACAAAAGGCACCTTGCCGTAGACCTGAGCCATCTGCATGTAGGTCCAGGCACGGAAAGCCTTAACGGCAGCATACTCCTTGAGGAAGATGTACTCGTTGCGGCTGTTTTTCAGAGCGGTGTCGGCATGGGCTATGAAATAGTTGCAGTTGTTGATAACGGCATAGTAGTCGGCAGGCGAATTGTAGGCGTTGGTGGTGTCGTTGACATTGAAGAGAGCCACATCGCGCAGGTCGGACGACGTGTAGGAGTTGATGTCGGAGAGGTCGGCACGCAACTCACCAAGAAGTATCGTGCGGTCGGAGATGGCTTGCAACTTATTGACGATGCCAAGCACGCTGTAGAGCGTGTCCTCGGCATTGTTGAGATGCTCGTCGTCGGCAATGATCACACGGTCGGAATCCTGATTGATGAAATCGGAGCAGGATGTGAAAAATGAGAAGGCAACAAGACAAGCGGGCAAGAGCGCAGCCATGCGGCGACGGATGCCAAAGCCTTTAACCTTATCCTTTATGCTGAACATTGTTTTCATGGTTGTATGATGGTTTGTAGGCGCCGCCACCCTGCACGGGTGGCGGGCTTTCAGTTTTTAATAGATTGCGTATTAGAGATTAACCTTCACTCCAGCTACGAAACTGCGGCTTTGGGGAAGCTGGCCGAGGTCGATGCCCTGACCGAGCACATTGCCAGTCATGCTGAACTCGGGGTCGGAACCGAGATACTTGGTGACGGTGAACAGGTTGTTGGCCTGAATCCAGAACTGCAGACCCTGCAGGAACGTAGAGTGCATGGGCAGCGTGTAGCTCAGCGTCACGGTCTTCAGGCGGAGGTAACTGCCGTCTTCAATCCAGCGGTCGGAGAAACGGCTGTTGCCCATGGGATCCTGGAAGGTGGCCTTAGGAATGGAGGTCACCTGACCTTCGTTTTGCCAACGTGTAGCCATGGCTGTGGTCTGGTTGAGGAAACGGCTGCCGCCCTCGAGCTGCGAGCGCATGTAGTTGTAGACATCGTTGCCCAACGAGTAGTTGAAATTGACGTCGAGACGGAAACGCTTGTAGTTGAGCGAGGTGAAGATGTTACCGTAAAGGTCGGGGTTGGGGTCGCCAATAACCACGCGGTCGGCCTCGGTGATCTGATGGTCGCCGTTGGTATCGGCAAAGTGCATATCGCCGGCTCCGAAATAGTTGCGGTCTACACCGTTGTCGCCCAAGATATAGAGACCGGCCTCTGCGGCCTCTTCGCTGGTGCTGAACACGCCCAAGGTCTTGTAGCCGTAGAAGAGGTTGGCGGCCTGGCCTACCTCAGAGTGGATGGTGGCACCATAAAGATCGGTGTCGAACGAAGTGCGGCCATTGGCCAACGAGGTGATCTTGTTCTTGTAGTGACCCATGCTGGCACCAAGCTCCCACTGGAAATTGCGGTTGGCTATGACCTTGCCGATAAGCGTGAGGTCGAAGCCCTGGTTGCGCAGCGAACCGCCGTTGCTCCAGTTCTGTGTCAAACCTGAGAGATAGCTGAGGCTCTGATAGGTAAGCAGATGGTCGGTGTTGGCCAAGAAATAGTTGAAACGGGCATTCAAGCGGTCGCCAAGGAAGTTGGCCTCAACACCCACGTTGAAACGCTTGGTGGTTTCCCACTGCAGGTTGGTGTTGCCGATATTGTCGAAGCTGAGCGAGCTGACACTCTGCATGAACTTGCGGGCGCGGAAATAAGAACGGGCTGCATAGTAGTCGATGTCGTCGTTACCGCTGACATCGTAACCGACAGAGAGTTTCAAGTAGTTCACGCCGGGCACCTTGGCAAACCAAGGCTCGTTGCTGACTACCCAACCGCCTTGCACTCCCCAGAAGAAGCCCCAGGGTGCTCCACAGATCTTGAGCGAGTTATCGGCGTCAACACCAAAGCGCGAGGAGGTCTCTGCCGTGAGGTTGGCCTGAAGGTAATAACGCTGCAGGTAGTTGTACTCGGCCTGTGCATACCAAGCCCAGCTGTTCCAGTTGTCGTTGGTACCGGTGGTGGAGGCATTCTTCAAGTCGGCACGCATGAACGGGGTCTTGTCGTTACCGGTGTTGTAACCGAGCTGGTTGTTGAGCGTGTAGTTCTCCCAGTTGATGCGGGCTCCGCCGAATACATGCACATCGTGTGCGCCGTAACGGTTGGACCAGTCGATACGTGTGTCGCTGAACACGGAGTTCTGCTTGCTCACGAGCGAACGCACCTCGTTCTCACGATAGTCGCCTACAGCAGCCACATAGTAGTTGGGCACACCATTGAGGGGGATGTAGTATTTCTCGTTGGTGTTGACGAGGTTATAGCTGAAATGCTCGGACACATAAAGGTGACGATTGAACTGGAACTTGGGCGTTACGCTGAGGTTGACCATCGAGTTCTCGAAACGGTTCTTGTTCTCAGCCTCGCCGTAGTCGAGAATGGCGATGGGGTTGGCCAGTTTCCAGTTGTAGTTGTCGACATTGGCAAGTGCCTCGCTGAGGTAGTCCTCATCGGTGATGTCGAGGAACGAATTGCTCATCACACCGCCGGCATAGGAATAGGGTGAGAGCATAGGGCTCTTCACGTAAGCCAGGAATGCAGGCGAGGTGGGTGTGCCGTCGGTATAGTTGGCGGGAGCACCGTCGTTGCGCAGGTCGCGCGTCTGGTTGGCAAAGCTGGCATCGAAGCGCACACCGAATTTCTGCGTGAGCTGGATGTCGGTATTGAAACGTATGTTCAGACGGCTCGAACCATTGTCCTTCAGCGGACTTTGATTGTTGACATAACCAAGCGAGAGATTGTAGTTGGCCACCTCGTCACCACCCTCCACATTGATGTTGTAGTTCTGGGTGATGGCCGTGCGATAGACAAAGTCCTTCCAATCGGTCTCGTTGTGATACTTGGGATAATAATAATAGGTCGGATCCTCGTTGAGGAACTTGAAATCGGTAATGGTAGTTCCTGATGTACCCAGCAAGTCGGCAGCATAGCTCTTGAACTGGCTGGCATTCATCATGTCGATGTACTTGGGCTCGAGGGTGACACCCGCCGAAATGCTTGCAGTGATACGAGTGGCCATGGAGTGGTTGCGGCGTGTCTGAATGAGGATAACGCCGTTGGCACCCTTGGCTCCATAGAGGGCGGTACCATTTTTCAGGACAGTGACCTTCTCGATGTCGGCCGGCGAGATGTTGGCCAAAATATCGTTGTGGAAACCGTCGTGAAGCAACGTGCGGTTGTACTGCTGATCGAAGATGACTCCATCAACCACGATGAGCGGCTGAGCGTTGATGTTGAGCGAGTTGAGACCGCTGAGGAACATCACGTTGCCCACACCGGCCGTTCCGTTGCGCTGCACTGAGTGAACATCGGCACCAAGACGCTTCTGTATCTCGTCCTCGATGGTGACACCATTGGTGAAACGGAAATCTTCGGTGGTCTTCGTGCCAAGCACATTGGTACCACTGGAATATTCGCTGTGGAATGTGTTGGGGAAGATGTTAACGGTGCGCTGGTCTGCATCCTTGCTGAGACCCAAATGGGCAGCATTCATCTCGGGCGCACTGACATTGAGCGATGTGGCAAACAATGGCACCTCGATGTCGTATGTACCGTCGCTGTGGGTAAGGGCACTGTATCCTTCTACCTCTGCGACACTGACAATGGCACCCGACATAGGCTTGCCGGTGGCACCGTTGAGCACCTTACCGCTGACCTTGCGCGTGGGATATTTCTTGACAGGCTTGGCGGGTCGCTCAGACTTGACCTTCTCTGCAGCCTCGGCATCATCTTGCGCGACGGCAGGAAGGCTTCCAGCCATCATGAGTGCCAGACCGTATATCATATATTTTTTCATACGTGTAATCGTTTATAAGCGTGGGTTAGTTTATATGCCGTTGGCTAATTCTCATGCGGCTTGAAAATAATACAGTCGATATGGAAGTCGGTGGCATACTTGGATGTCTGGCTCTGGGTGACCTGACTCATGATACGCAACTTTACATTAGGTGTCGATAATCCATAAGAACAGGTTGGGAACGTGAAATTGCTGGCCACTTGAACTGTGTCGACCTTGGTGGGGTCGTTGGTCAGCAGATCAAGACGTTTGTTGAGCTGCTTGTTGTCCTTATTGGTGTAATAAAGCATGCAACGGAATCGGTTGGGGAGCAAATCTGCATCGGATATGTACTGGTTGTAGGCACGCTGGGGCGCAAAGACAACATAGACATCGTAACCTACATTGGAAAGCAGGTTAGGAATGGAGTATTGCACGGCAGCCACTGGGAAGTGGTTGGGGTTGGTCGACGTATTCTCGGCAATGACATCGACAAACGAGTTGCCGGAAATCTTGTCGTAGAAAGGATTGTCGGACGTAACCTCATGAACGGTGAGCGGCTGCGACGCATCGATAAGCGTATCCTGACGGCTCACGTTCTCAGCCTCAACCTTAACGGTCTGGAAGAAGGTCTTCTCCTTGGGCACATTGAAATTGGGAGCGATGCGCACATGACCGTTACTGCACTCGACGTCTTCGGTGCCGTCGAAAATACCGCCTGCATCAAAGGGACGGTAGAAAATGTTGTAAGGCTCAAGGTCAGCTGCCTTACGGATGGAGTAGTCATTGGCATGTGTAGAAACGGCAGAATCAGCGAAGGAAGGGTCGGGATTAATCGTGCGACTGAACACCGTGCCCTGAAGTATGGCAAGGCGGGTGTTGGCCTCCTGCATGGAATCGCGTTTGTTCACAGTATTGGCATAATCGAAATAATCATGATATTCGCTCACCATACGTGTCCATTGGTCATTGGTG
This sequence comes from Eggerthellaceae bacterium, assembly GCA_963656105.1. Taxonomy (GTDB): domain Bacteria; phylum Bacteroidota; class Bacteroidia; order Bacteroidales; family Bacteroidaceae; genus Prevotella. Next base: position 39,439 of record CAVKHW010000003.1, on the reverse strand, counting down.
GGAACAAGCATCCAATAGGTAGAATCCTCCGAATTTATTTGACCAAGATTATTGAAAAGCGAATTCGTCAAGGTCATCACCGAGTCGAGATAAATGGTCTGTCCGTCGGCGTTGATACCGCCAGCAACACTGGCCGCCTCGTTGAACTCATAATTAGAATAACTATTGATAAAATTGTACGCACTGTCTATACGACTGTCTATGCCCAAATATTCGAAAACATTGGGGAAGTAATTGAGTTTGTTGCCGATGGTGAACAGCAAGCCATTACTGTGGAGCGCATTACAAGTAAGGAACAGCTGACTGCCGATAGCGGTAGGCGTAACAGGCTCAATCTTTCCATTGAGCATGGTCAGCGTATCGTTGGTGAGCGACGACACCGGCTGGGTGAACATCGAAATGTGATTCTTCACAAACTGATGAACCACCGTATTGTCGTCATCACGCACACCATTGGCTTTCTGCGTCTGGTAAGCTGAAACGAGACTGTCTGCCTGCTCTGAGGTAAGTCCGTCGTTGGTAAGGGCAAACACCGTGTAGGTTTGGCTGCCCGAAAGGTTACGGTCGTAGCCGCAACCCTTCAACACTTGGGCAAAATTGCTAAGATTGCTCTCCGATGATATGGCCTGCCAAAGGGTGGTCTTGTTCCCACCATCAGCAGTGGAAGGATCATAGTGGTCGTCCCAGTCGGAGCAGGAGGCAAGGGGCAAGGCAAGGGCTGCAAGCCCGAGCCAAGCCTTTCCCATGATATGATTGATAGTTGTTTTCATTGTTTCTGATTTTGAATGTGGTTACTGTTGGTATCACTCCAATTAGAGCATGTCCTCAATTTCGCCGTCGTCGGTAACACCGTAGACACTCTTTGGAACCAACTCAAGGTAATCAATCATGAACTCATTGTTGTTACCCATCTTGGTAGACACGCTGCGGAAACGAAGGAAGTGGTCTTTATTAGGATCGAGATGGACGGTACAGAGCACAATGCGGAAGGTCTGTGTCTGGGTGGCAAAGACGGTACGGTCAGAGTAACCGGTGGGGTGACCCTCGCCATTGATGCGGTAACCGCCTGCAGCACCACGATAGTAACCTTTGTTCTTGAGAGCCTTCTGGTCGCGCGAGAGTTGCTCTTGCGTCATGCCAGAATAGTTGGACACCCAGTCGCTACCGAGAATTGAAGCATCGTTAAGCGCAATGGTCATGTCGAGAGGTATGCCTTGAGGCACATCATCGAGATAAATCTGCGCAATTCCGCGAGTGCTTTCCTGTGCATAACCCATACGAATCTGCCAATCGCCCTCATACGGTACAGGAGGAAGTTTGAAGCTGATGTCGTAGTTACCGAACATATTGAACTCGTCGCCTTCGTAAGAGTCATAGTAGTTGCGCGGACGACGGTAAACAAAGTCACCATTGACCGATACGTTTTTCAGATAACCATCGGGGAAATAATAGTTGCGGCCGTACTTGGCTGTCTCGTCGTAAGCAGGATCGTTGTGTGCGGGGTCACCATTCTGACGGATATTCATAGTCATAAGTTCGGGGAACACGGTAGACAAGTCCATACGGATGCGCACGCCGTCTACGATGTCGCGAGTCTGCTCTGAGAAAGCGAGCAGATCATCAACATAGAAATAACGTCCATTGAGCGCAGTGTTCTCCACACCATCCTCTACTGTCTGGCTAATCTTGGCACCATAAATCTGATAATCATCATCATAACGACGGTTGATGTAGCGCTGACCCAACTCGCTCGAACCGGCATAACGCACAACCGTGAGTCGCTCAAACTTGAGCATAGTGTGGGGCAAGAGCGTTTCGTACCAGTCGACAGGATTCATCTGCGTCGTGCTGATACCGATATCGTTACGAGGTGTGAGCAGGTTCCATCCGATAACGTCGCGGTCAAGAATATGGTAAGCAATAAGTCTGTTAAGCGGATTCTTTCGATTGGTTAAAGAGTCGAAGCTATGGTAAGGCTGGTTGGCATCCTCAGGATAAGTTGCGTCGTAAATCTCGCAAGCCTTTTGATAAAGTTGTTCAATGGTTGTAATTCCATACTTCTCGCGCAGTATGGAGTCGGTAGGAACAAAAGCCGTGAAACCCGATTTCTTCTCATCGGGAGCGGTGGCAGTCTCCTGATTCACATGCGACGTATACTTGATACGCGAATACTTAGAGGCATCGTAAGAAGCATCCAGATAGGCGTAAAGCGAATCCTCAAGATGCGTATCCTGCAGAGCCTGAGCAAAGAGAGAGATGCGTGGGTTGTCTTTCAGGATGTTAGGAAGCATGCGCGAGCTCGAAGTGAGAACACCATCGATAGGCTGCATGATACCATTCTCCACGGAGTCGTCTTGCATAGTAAAGATGATGTTTGCCGAGCGATTCAGACGCACCACACCATTGCTATCGTTGTCCACATCGTGCGTAATCTCGATGAATCGCTTGTTCATATTAGCGGTGGTCAGAGTACCATCGTTCATTTCAGATGTTGTGAACATGTTATCCACAAGGTGGGTGCGGGCAATGGTGTCGCAATCCGCATCAGAGAGATCACTGACCGAGCTCATGCCACGGCTTTGCAGATAAGCATTTATGGCATCGTTGGTCGGAGCAAAACAGGTGTAGTGCCCGTAAGCCGACAAGAGATCCATAAGTCCGGCGCGGTCAACAATCGTTGCATACTCGCTGAACTGATCATGCGTCTTGAGATACTGGCTCATCATTTCGCCCTTAAAGGTATAGTAACTTTGGGCATCAGGCTCGTCAGAACAAGCCGTAAACAGGAAAGAGGCGAGCAGGATCGGCAGAACAGCCAGCACCTTGGCACCATTCCTTATATTATTGAATGTCTTGGCTTTCATAATGGATATAGATTATTTAGTGGTTTCATAACTTGAGTTGTCGCCATTGCCGAAAGCTGGGTTCTGCACAAGGTTTTTGTTTACCTGTAGTTCGTCCTTGTTGTACGGCCAGAAGATGGCATCAATGCGCTTCAACTTGTTTTGTGAAGCTGAACCAGCGCTACCAGTCGACTTCTTGGAAGCCTGTGTGGTGAGATAGCTGGTGTTGCCGTCGCGCAACGAACGGCGAACAAGGTCGTACCAACGCTTTCCCTCGAACAGGAGTTCACGATGACGTTCGTCCATGACGAGGTCGCTCATAAGATTCTTGCTTGCATAAGAAGCGTATGCGATATCGGTTTTTGTAGTAGAGCAGTTGGAACGCTTGTTAATGACATTCACGATGGTATAAGCCTGCTTGAGCAACGAATCGTTAACAGCTTTGCCAGCAGAAGTTGTATCATCGTTGTTGACCATTTGCACGAGTGCTTCGGCCTTCAACAGCATGATGTCCGTAAGGCGATAGATAATCCAGTTGGCATGGCAATAGCTTGCTGGCCAATGTGTGCTGTAGGTAGCCGAACCTTTTGATGTGGCGCTTGTAGGCGGTGTGACCCTGACAGAGCCCGATTTCTGCGTGTACTTGCCGATACCATACGACGTAGAGTTGATTGCTTCCAGACTGGTGTAGTAGCGGGTATCGTACTTGGTAAGGAACACGGTGGGGTTGTCTTTCGTAAAGTCATCACCAAGATAATCGGAAGGCTTGACGAGACCTGGGAAGTTATCTACGTTTCCGTAGTTGCTGCTCACAGCACCGTTAGCCAGCTCATTATCGTCGTCCATATAGACAAGCTCGAAGATGCTTTCCTGACTATTTCCGTTAACGAAAATGGTGTTGAATGCATTTCCATAAGAATTGCCTGAGCGGTCTGAAATTAGCGGATATCCGTCCTGCATTTGATCGTCTTCGCTGACCGATCCACCCATTTTGTCCAGCTGATCTTGATAGTCTTTCGTCTTAGCGTTGATTACCAAGTCGGCGTAACGTACAGCATTCTGATAATCCTGCTTCCACAGATACATCTCGCAGAGCATGGCGTGAATGGCATCTTGCGTGATGCGACCACGCTGCGAATATTTGTTTGTCTGCGGATATTTGCGCACGGCATTGTCCTGCACACTCTCGAGGTCGGCGATGAGCGAGTCGAGAACAGTGTTGAACGGTGTAGCCGCCAGATCCATCTTCTGCGTGTCGTCGAGATAAGGCTCATTGGTGTAAGGCACATTGCGGAACGTGCGAATAAGATAGAAATAGCACAAGTCGCGCAGTGCCGACATCTCAGCAATGGTGGCACGCAGTTCGCTCTGCGTATAGTTGGGGTCCTTTTTTGCAACAGAGGGTGCGAAATGAATGACCGTGTTGCAATCGTTTATGACCTTATACATGCACGTCCAATCGGTAAAACCGTTTGAGGCATAGATATTCTCATTGAGTATGTTCGACAAGTCCTGATTATTGTCGATGTTGGTTCCGCCTTGAATGTTATCAGACCGGAACTCACCCCAGCACATCATGCGAGAGACAGAAGCCTGCGATTGCAAGGAGCTGTAGCATCCGTTGACAACATTGTCGACATCGTTTTTCTCGTTCCAGAATTTCTCGAGCACGATGTCGTTGAGCGGCTCTACGACAAGAAAGTCGGAACAGGATGTCATGGCAAGAGCGAGTATACCCACCCAAGCCTTAGACCATATATGATGAAATGTATTGTTCATAAAAAAGTTCGTTATGATCATTAATCGTTGTTGGATTGTAGATCTATGTTTTTAGTCGCTCATTTTAGAAATCAACAGTTATACCGAGCGTATAAGAACGAGCGCGTGGTGTCTGTCCGGTATCGGTTGCTGCACCATAGCTGCCATAGCTAATCTCAGGATCCACACCCGTGTACTTAGTGAGGATGAAGAGGTTGTTGGCACTAACATAGAAGCGGAGGCCTTTAAGTCCGAGCATCTTCAGCACATTCTTCTTGAATCCATAGGAGAGCTGCACATAGTTGAGACGCAGGAAAGAACCCGACTCTACGAAACGGTCGCTGATGAGCGTGTTGTAGTTAGTGGTAGAACCATACATGGCACGTGGGATGCTTGTCACGTCACCCTCTTTGCGCCAGCGGTAGTTCACAGCCTCGCTCTGGTTGTTATTGTTGATCATGGCCTCAGCGTCGAGACGAGCAAGGTTCAGGATCTTGTTGCCCACACGGTAGGTGAACTGTGTGTTGAGCTTCCAACCATTGTAATTGAAATTGAAACCGAATCCACCAGTAAGTTTAGGCAGAGAAGAACCGAGGTAAACGATATCGAGCGCATTGATGTTACCATCGTTGTTGACATCCTCATAGATTGCGTCACCGCCTTTGAACTTATAGGTGCTACCCGACGATACGTTAGAGTAATTGTATGCCATCTGTATGGGATCTCCAGAATCGTCGAGAATCACTTTTCCCTCAGCGTTGCGAGCCACAGGAGCCGTCTTTCCGGCAGCGTCGAAAGCCTGACGCTCAGCCTCACTCATATTCTTATAGGTGTCGTACTGGTACTGGTAAACGCCCTTGTAACGGAAGCCGTAGATGGCGCCGAAGGGATTGCCGACCTGTACGCGCTGCAGCACTTCGCGGTTGGCGTAGTTGAAATCGCTGTTGAGCGACTTCAGCACCGACTCGTCCATGGTGAGGATTTCGTTGCGGTTGTTACCGAACGATGCATTGAAATCCATGTAGAATTTACCGGCCTCTATGAGTCGATTGGTATCGATGTTGAACTCCCAACCCGTGTTGCGCATCGAGCCAACGTTACCTGTAGCCAATGTGGAATAACCAGAGCTTGAGGGGATGCGGATGTTCGACATGAGCATGTCTCTTGTGGTAGCCTGATACCAGTCGAGCATCAAGTTGAGCTTGTCGTTGAAGAAATGGATATCCATACCCACGTCGTAGGTAGAAACGGTTTCCCAGCGGAGGTCAGTCAGACGGATGTTGGTAGGTGTCATCGAGCTGTTGCCAATGTAGTTGCTCGTTGTGCCGTACTTACTCATATAGAGATAGTCGGAGCTGGGCTGGTTACCCACACGACCCCAGCTGGGACGAATGCTGAGCATAGAGAGCCACTTGCGTGCATTTTCCATCCACGGCTCATCGATAATGTTCCAACGAAGCGACACGGCGGGGAAATAACCCCATCTGCGGTCTGGACCGAACTTAGTGGTACCATCCATACGCAGCGAGAAGTCAGCCATATACCGTCCTTTGAAGGCGTAGTGAGCCGAGAATGTGTAGTACATGGAACGCCACTGGCTGAAGCTGGAGCTGAGGCTCGACACCAAACCACCGGCATCAGGTGAAATGATACCGCCCGAGGGAAGCAGACGAGCGTCAGTGCCCTGACCGTTGGAGCTACCCGAAGTGAGCTCAAAACGTCCCATCATCATCAGCGAGTGATCTTTGTTGTTGAAATGAGGGATAAGCGTCAGCGTATGCTTGGTGTTGAAAGCCACACTCTTCGATGATCCTGTATAAGCCGTGTTCACACCGCTGTTCCAAGCCACTGTAGTGAGCTCTTGGGGATAGAACTTGTCGACATAGTCGTTGAAGATGTTCATGTAAACACGTCCCTGATAGTCGAGTCGCCAGCTGTCATCGTCGATACCGAGCAACTTATAGTCGATCTGGAATTCAGGCGAGATGTCGTATGTACGTTGGTCGTTCTTGGCCAGATGGGCAGAGGCTACAGGGTTGACGAGCGACTTCTGGTCGTCGTTAAAGACCGACGATGCGCTCTGCAGCATTTCATAATAGGTGCTGGTGTTACGCCCATACGCATCCTGCTCGTAGATGCTCATGTTAGGCATCTTGCGGTTGGCGATAGAGAGCAGGTCGTCGTAGTTACGCTTGTTCTTAGTGTAGGTCAGCGAGAAGTTGGTAGCAATCTTGATGCGGTCGCTCACATAGTAGTCGAGTGCTACACGCGTAGAGAAGCGGTTGAGTTTCTGTTCGATTACCGAACCCGTTTCGTTGTCGAAACCGCCGGAGATACGGAAGGTAGCCTTGTCGCCACCACCGGTAATAGACAGGAAATGGTTCTGTCGCAGACCGAACTGCGTAACGGCGTCACGCCAGTCGGTGTTGTTGTTGTATTGCTCGTACTCCGAGAATGTCGGGTCGTAGTTGATTTCCTTGATGTTGGAAGTCTGGTCGTTCTGCTGTGGGTTGAAGTACGACTCCTTGAGGAGCATGGTGTAGTCGTCACCGCTAAGGAGGTTGTATCCCTTAGGCTGGTAAGTGCCGGTGAGGCGGAGCGAGTAGCTCACGCGTGGTTTACCTTTGCTACCGCGCTTTGTGACGAGCTGAATGACACCGTTGGCACCCTGCGAACCATAGATGGCCGTAGCGGCAGCATCCTTGAGCACGGTGATGCTCTCGATGTCCTCAGGGTTGATGTTGAGCAATTGTGCGAACTGCTCGTCGTTAGCCGAGTTGACATCGAAGTTGCTCATGTCCACGTTCCATGTGTTACCGTTGACCACGATAAGAGGGTTGGATGATGTGAGCGAGGAGACGGTAGATGCACCACGCAGACGCATGGTGGTACCTGCACCGAGGTTACCGCTCACCGACACGATGTCGAGTCCGGCGATACGTCCCTGCAGAGCCTCGTCGATGGTGTTCATACCCAGTCCTTCAAACTCTTTGGTCGAGATGGTTTGCGTGGAGTAAGAAATTTCGCGGTCGGGGATGGCGAGTCCGCCACCCGATAGGCGTTTCTTGGCGGTCACAGTCACTTCCTTCAGCGTGTTCTCGCTTTTGAGCGTCACGTTGATTTCGTCGCTGGTGAAGGGCAGCACCTGAGCCTTCGTACCGACGAAGCTGATGCGAAGCTTATCCTTGGCAGGATTGCTCACCTTCATCGAATAGTTACCGTTGACATCGGTTGTTGTCGACTCGATGATACGTCCGTTGGCATCGATTTCGCAGACGGCGGCACCCATGACGGGTCCAAACTCGTCGAGAACCGAACCGTGTACCGACGTTATCTGTTGGGCTGACGCCTGCATGGCTACGATGCAGAGCATGGTCAGCAATATATATCTCAAATAATGTTTCATGGCTTATCTTTTCCTTGCTTTAGCGTAGTTGTGTCGTTTGGCAGGTGTGGTTGTCAGTCCGATGACCTCACGCCAGCTCTTTAACTGATCCTTATCGTACAAGAGAGGTCCGTCGATCTGATGCACCACAACATCGGAAGCCTGATAGATTTGGTTGGTAGCAGTCTTGTCGCGGTTCTGGAACCAGTATTCGCGACCGATGATGTTGTAAAGTCCGTCGGCTGTCAGCACTTTGCGCATGTTGCCCAGTTGGTCTTCCACCGTCATGCTGTTGTCATCGGCATTGACCGTGATGGAATAGTAGCGCTTGTTGGCGGGGTTGATCTTCGACGACTCATAACGCACATTGTTCTGCGGAGTTCCAGCGATGAACACACTGTTGTCCTGGATGTGGTAACGCAGGAAATTGTTGATTATGTTGGTCAATGTAGTCTGTGCGGTGGTCAGCGCCTTCTTGTCGCCTCCGAAATCGTCGGCGGTCAGGGCGTCCACGTCTTCCCATGTGGGCAGGTAGCCATCGTCGATAAGTTTCTGAACAGTAGCGTTGGTGGGCACATACACCGTGTAGTTGTAGTTGTCGAACACATTGATGTTGCGTTCGCCTGTCGCGGCGTCATACTGACCCTGTGTACGTGTGGCGAGCAGCGACGAACCTCTGAGCAGCGAGGTGAACACGCTGAACTTGTCGTTGTCCGTCAGGATGCTGAATGTGCTGCGCTGGCTGCTGAGCGGCAGCGCGTTCTCCACGACATAAGCCTTACCGTTACCGCCGGTGCTCTCATCGTAGATTTGGGTCACGAGCGCGTTGGTACCCGTTTCTTCCTGCAGCGCACCGTTTACGGTCATCACTCCGGCCTTACCGGCGTTGCGCACGATGATGGGCGAACCACCCTTTGTTTTATAATAGGTGTGTCCGTCCTCAATGTTGCCCACAACGATAAGGTTATCGATGAGGTCTTCCAGACGGTCTTTCACCTGGTCGGCGCTGGTCACCGAGTCTTTCGATGCTTCGTCCACGATGCCCGTTGTCAAGTCGTAGTCGTAGCGGTTGGCCACCACGGTCTTGCGCTGGTTGTTGTAGGTGAAGCGATAGAGCTTGGTGCGGCTGGTGCCGTAAGAGCAGGGGTCTACATAGGTCAGCATGGCCTTGTTGGTAGGCACGATGAAACTGTAGTACGAGTCCATGGAGTTGAGGTAAGGCTCGAAGTTGAGGTTGTCGATACCCCAGTAGATGACGCTCATGATACCGTCGGCCCCATTGGAGTTGATCAGTGCGGGGAAACTCACCGAGCGGTAGTCGGCGGGGGTGAACACCTTATTTAATAGATAGACCACACCGTTGCAGCCCATGAAGCAGCTGTCCACATCGGCTGTGGTAAGGCCGAGGCTCACCTTGGTGGTATTGTCCACGATATTCTTGAATTTCGAGGGCACCGTCTCCGAGAAGGTGTTGATCATGTTGATGTTCATGAGCTTCACGAGCACGTTCATAGGCACGTTGTCCCATGATCCGTACATATCCTGCAGCACCTTTCCATCGCCGTTCCACCATTTGTCGAATGCCTGGTTGGAGGGCACAAGCATGGCGCCTGCATCATAGTGCAGGTCGTAGCCTGACGTATTGCTGTAGATATACTGGTTCCACGTGGGGTCGTAGAGCAGTTTGGCATCGACGGCCTGTCCGTCGGGGTCGGTTGAGAGCTCGCCCGATGTGGCTGAGCCGTAGCTGCCGGTGTTGGCTGTCGATGCGAAATGGCGCAACACAAACACCGAGTCGGTGTTGTTGTAGAGTCGGTTATACTCCTTGGTTGCAGCGTCATCGTAGTATGGGGCCGAGAAGCGGTCGAGCAGTTGGTCGAAGGTGCTCATGTTGGCGTGCGAGGCGATGATGTCAGCCATATTGTCGGCCGAAGTCATCACGCCGTCCACCTTATGTATATAACCGTTCTTGCAGGTGATGTCGCGTTCCACGATTTTCTTTCCGTTGACCCACGCATCGCTTGTAGAGTTCGACTCGCCGTTGGTGAGCGTTGTCAGGTCGGCATCCACAATGTTGTTATGCGTCATGTAGGCGGGCAGGAAATGGATCATCGGCTTCGAGGTGTTGTCGCGCAACAGCACGATACCGTTCTTGTGATCCTTGTATTTCTTCCAATAAGAAGTGTTGGGCATCTGGTCGGGCATAATGCGTGCCACCGAGTCGAACACCGACACAGCTGTCTCGCGCCGCATGCACATGCCTTCCTCTGGCGGATTGCCACTCACATTGCTCAGCAATTCAATAAGGTAGGCATTGTTGACCATCGACGCATTGAAGATAAGTTTCTTCTGGGCGGTGCTAAGGTCTTCGTACTTCTTCACGCCCCAGCTGTTGGTCTGAAACCATTTGCTGAAGGCATCGTCGTCGGCAACAAAAAGCGTTTTGCTACCAGTCTGGCTAAGCACATCGGTTTGTCCGAGGTCATCGATGAGCCGCAGTGTGTACGTGTAGTTGCCCTCCTGTTTCAGCTGTTCGTAGATGGAGTTGCCCAACCACGACGGCTGTCCGGTGAGGACATCTTTGTCGCACGACTGCAGCATCGTGGCTCCTGCCACCAACAGCATGGCCGTGGTTGCCGTAAGAGCTTTGCGCGTGGATCTAAGATGTTTCATTGTAGTTATTTTAGGTTTGTTTATATTTCAACTCTCCGTATCGCAGGTTACGAACGGGGCTTCTCCATGACGGGGATGCAATTGCAAAGATATATTAAATGGTTGGAAAAACCAAGTTAATTTATAAAAAAATGGGCATTTAACACTTAAAATATATTGCGTTGTTTGAACGACTGAAAAAAAAGTCCAATGAATGGAAAATTCGTCCCATTGTGTCTTTTTTCGCCCTCTTTTCTTGCATTCACTACCTTTTTTCACTACATTTGCGGTGTTTTATATTTGCGGCCGACATCCGCCGCATCGCCGCAAGGACAGACGAGCGACAAAAATCGGATAAAATCAAACCATTCAATTATAACCTTTAAAATCACAGCTTATGAGAATGTCTACTTCCATTAGACAGCTTCTGTTCGCCCTGATGTGCCTCTTTGGCCTTAACGCCAGCGCACAGTTCACGGCAACGCTGAAGCAGGGCCCGACGACCGATTACTCGAACGTCGGCGCAGAATTCAAGTTGACCGATGTCGCCGAGGCACTCGGCACCGACACAGCCACCCTCGTGGCGCAACTGGCCGACATGAGCAACACTAAAGTGTTTGCCGTGATCGACTCTACGGGCACCGTAACCGACTACACCGGCAACACCGGCGAGTTCTGGCTCTCCGAGACAGGCCAGGTGCACGCCTACAGCGGCGGCGCATGGTTCGTGGGCAGCAACTACAGCGAGGAGGCCAACGTCTACAATGTCTACGTAGGTCAGATGCCCAGCTATTTCACCGCCTCCGACACCCTGCAGGTGAAGGCCGCCTTGGTCTACAACGGCAAGACCGTGACCTTCGACATCACCTATCAGGTGTACGTTCCTGAGGTTCCCGAAGCTGAGCTGGCCATCTCGAAGCTCAACATCGTGGGCGAGGCAAGCGTTTCCATCGAGCAGTATCCCCGATCAGGTTACGACACCGATCAGGTGTTCGTGAAACTTGACAACGCCGCCACCAAACTGGGTTGCGAGAAGGAAGACCTGTCATACATCATGACGAAGATCACCTACATGCCGATGCTCGACGCCACCTACGGCATGATGAGCGACTCGCTGACGCTCGTCAGCACCAACGACGGCTGGATGAAGCGCGCACTGAGCAGCACGGGCGACAGCCTCTGGACTTGCGGAAACAACGGCTACGAAGCCTCCGACAACCTCTACACCAACACCTACAATTACAATGCCGACAACGACACACTGAGCTGCTACATCGGCCAGTATCCTGGTGTGAACAAGGTGGGCGACAAGCCCAGCTTCGACATCTATCTCGTTTACGGCAGCAACGCCTATAAGGTGAACTACACCGTGAACATCGTTGAGGCTCCCTACAACGGTCTTGAGGACATGACGCAGGTTGGCGACACAACCATCACCGTGAGCATGCCCGTTGACAACAACTACAACACCAAGAGCATCTATCCTGACGTTACTGCCATCGCAGCCGCTCTCGGCACCGAATCAGCCAACATCAGCCTGCAGGCCATCGACAGCAACGGCAGCCTCTCATCAAGCAGCACTGCCAACTACGGCGGTTTCTGGCTCACTCAGGGCGGTATCATCACCTCATGGGGCACTGGAGCCTTCTGGTTCGTAGAGCCTACTGCCAGCAACGACTTCACAGAACTGCACGTGGGTCAATACCCCAACTCAGCACAAGAAGGCGACACCGCCACAACGAATCTCTATTTCGTGTCTGGTGAGAAATACTACAGAATGCAGGTCGTTCTGGCCATCGAAAAAGAAGATATTGCTGACGAATTCGTGAGCGTTGCCAACCGCACCCTCAACATTCAGGCTCTGTCTGCAGGCTACACATGGTCAACTTATGAGGCCAGCATCTCGCTCGACGATGTCAACGCCCTCATCGGCACCACATCGCCTGTGCTCTACGCACTCATCTCCGACAGCCTGCGCAGCGCTGATCCCGACACCTATCCCGCAACCATGACCTACACCAAGATCTGGAACATGAGCCCCACACCAGGCTTCTGGGTCGACAAGGACGGTAAGTCACGTGGCTGGAAGTCGTCTACCGAGTCACCTTGGGGTATGTATATCACCACCTCTAACAACAAGGTCAGCTTCTACGCCATGCAGTACGACGGCGGTTCACCCGTCGGCTCTGCTTACTCAGGCGAATTCTTCCTCGTCAATGAGGAGACCGGTAAGATGATCACCGTGAAACTCAACTACACCATCGTAGAGAAGATTCAGACTGTCACAGAGGTAGGCTCAATGGACATCACGCTGCCCGTAGGCGAGATCGACGAAGAGGTTGACATCGACCTCACAGCCGCAGCCGAGGCTCTTGGCACCGATGTAAGCACTCTGCTCAGCACTTACTCACTGGTTGGCCGTCTGTCAAGCGGTGTCTACAGCAGCGCTGTTGATCCTGTGCAGGCAGGTCTGATGTTTACCAGCGACGGTTCGTGCGACAACGAAGGCGGTATCATTGGTATCAACTTCAGCGAAGACGGCACAAAGATTATCACCTTCGCCAACAACGCTGACGACGTTGCCGAAGGCTTCAAGGCCAACGCTACCATCGGCTTCATGATCGAGGAAGAGAGCGACAACGCTAAAGTCTACGTTATCAACATCACCTTCATGAACTCAGAGGACTACGCCAACGGCATCGAAGATGTGAAGGTGAACGACAACAACAACGGCAAGATCTACGATCTCAGCGGCCGTCAGGTCAGCAAGCCTGTACATGGCCTCTACATCATGAACGGCAAGAAGTACATGGTGAAGTAAACCAACAATAATACACATGGTGAGGCGACACCAATCGCCACAACACCATAAACAACGAATGACTCCCCTGTGGTCGACCGACTGCAGGGGAGTTTTTCGTTGGGAGATATTCGTGTCGGGTAAATCGTGGAAGTTGAGTCGTGTATAATATTTTATTGGTGTCCAATAAAAAACTATACAAAACGAGGGTTCAACCTTCGCGAGAATGGCGTATTTGCAACCGAGCGGTCGATTGCAGTCAAATAAACGTTAAAATGGGCGTTTTTAGAACCGCCTGATTATCAAACGTTTGAAAAACAAATGTTAAAATCTCGTTTGCCTGCTGGCTGAACAAAGGTGCCAAAAGCAATCTGCAGAGGCCAAAAACACAACGTAAACGGCGCGATAAACCAACTATGGCACGACGAAACATGACCTGCGGTGACACAAAAGACAAGCTATGGTGAGACGGCAACTATCTTATCGCACCGCGAAACATGACGTTCGGCGTTGCCATACCACCCAAGGCGTTGCATTCGCGGCAACGAGCCACCGCCAACAACTGCAAGAAAGCGACAAACAACAACACCGACTTTCCAGAATGTGAATAACAAAAGATTCGGAACTTTCTACACAAAAATAAATGGCGCAGCCACCATGGGCTACACCAAACATGAAAACGCAAAGGTTATTCGCAAACGAGTGCGCACAACAAGTGCCGTCTACCGCCTCCAAGCTATTGGCAAACGAAATCGTCTATGTCGCGATTGCCATTAAGGAAAGCGTCGGCAGCCATACGCTTTTTGCCAGCCATCTGTACCTCGGTGAGCTGCAGCCACTCGTCGGCGGCAGCCACCAGAAGGCGACGCCCGTCGGCGCAGATCGTTCCGGGCTTCTCGGCAGTGGGCTTGCCCGTCTTGGCCGCACCATACACTTTCAGCACCACGCCCTTGGGCGCAAGCGTGGTCCACGCACCGGGATAGGGTGACAAGCCACGCACAAAGTCGTAGATCTGTTTGGCCGACTGACTCCAATCAATTTGGCATGTCTCCTTGAATATCTTCGGCGCGGCATGAAGCACAGCACCCTCAGCCAGTGGCGCTTGGTCGACAGACGCCACCTTTCCGTTGCCAGCAAGGATGGCATCGACAGTTTCGATAGCCGCCTCGGCACCCAACTGCATCAAGCCATCGTAGACATACTCCACATTGGCCTCGTCGGGAATAGCAAAACGTTTGCTGAGAATGATGCGACCCGTGTCGATATCCTTGTCGAGGAAGAACGTAGTGACACCCGTTTCCGTCTCGCCGTTGATAACAGCCCAGTTGATAGGTGCCGCACCACGATACTGGGGCAGCAAGGCTGCATGCACATTGAACGTGCCAAAACGGGGCATGGCCCACACCACCTCTGGCAACATACGGAAAGCCACAACAACCTGCAGGTCAGCATGGTACGTCTCTAATTCGGCCAGAAAATCCGGGTCTTTCATCTTCACAGGCTGCAGCACCGGCAAACCGTGTTCCAAAGCATAACGCTTCACGTCCGAAGGCTGCAAGTGATCCTGATGGCGGCCTACAGGTTTATCGGGCTGCGTTACCACGGCCACCACATTGTAACCACCCTCCACCAGTCGGCTCAACGTGCCTACGGCAAACTCGGGTGTGCCCATGAAAACGATTCTCAAGTCTTTTTTATCCATCGTTTTATATGATTTTTACTTTTGATGATGCAAATTTCGCTCATTTTTCGCACTCTACCAAGTTTTGCAATGTCCTTTTCACAGTTGCCACAGGAAAAAGTCACGACAACAAACGACCGTTTCTCATTTTTATTTTATAACTTTGCAACATTACCCTCTGCGCCGCCATCGCCCATCGTCGCTACAGACGGTTGGGTGCAGTGCGGCACAAGAGCCATTCACCGTCAACTAATCCGTTAATACCCAATACAATGGAACAGCAGTTCAAGCGAAACATTATCGTCACGGGTGGCGCCGGTTTCATCGGGTCGCACGTGGTACGCCTCTTGGTCAACAAATATCCCGACTACCATATCGTGAATGTGGACAAATTGACCTACGCCGGCAACCTCGCCAACCTGAAAGACATAGAAACCCATCCGAACTACACGTTTGTGAAAGCCGACATCTGCGACTTCGAGGCCATGCGCCAGCTGATGGCGACCCACCACATCGATGGCATCATCCATCTGGCAGCCGAGAGTCATGTGGATCGTTCCATACGCGACCCCTTCACCTTCGCCCAAACCAACGTAATGGGTACATTGTCGTTGCTGCAGGCCGCCAAACTGACGTGGGAGGCCACGCCCGAAGGCTATGAGGGCAAGCGGTTCTACCACATCTCGACCGACGAGGTGTATGGTGCCCTGCAACTTACCGACCCCGACGGCATAGAAAGTCCGTTCACCACAAAAGCCTCGTCGGAGCACCACCACGCCTACGGCAGCGAGTTTTTCACCGAAGACCGCAAGTACCTGCCCCATAGCCCCTACTCGGCGTCCAAGGCATCGAGCGACCATTTCGTGCGCGCTTTCCACGACACCTACGGCATGCCCACCATCGTGACCAACTGCTCGAACAACTACGGACCCTACCAGTTCCCAGAGAAGCTTATCCCTCTGTTTATCAACAATATACGTCACCGCAAGCCATTACCCGTCTACGGCGAAGGCCTCAACGTGCGCGACTGGCTCTACGTGGAAGACCACGCACGCGCCATCGATCTCATCTTCCATGAGGGCAAGGTGGCCGACACCTATAACATCGGCGGTTTCAACGAGTGGAAAAACATCGATATCGTGAAAGTGCTCATCAGCACCACCGACCGTCTGCTGGGACGCAGCGAAGGCGAAGACCTACAGCTCATCACCCACGTCACCGACCGCATGGGCCACGACCTGCGCTACGCCATCGACAGCCGCAAGCTGCAACGTGAGCTGGGCTGGGAACCGAGCCTGCAGTTTGAAGAGGGCATCGAGAAAACCGTGCGCTGGTACCTCGACAACCAAGCATGGCTCGACAACGTCACCTCGGGCAACTACCAGCGTTACTACGAGGAGATGTATAGCAAACGCTGACAACCGATTGCGCTACACACGGCATGAACAAATCTTTTCTGCTGGCATCAGCCACCTTGGCCATACTGCCCGCCTGCGCTGCAGCCAAACCGACCAAGGCACACAAGCACGGCAACCAACCGCCCAACATCCTGTTTATCCTCTGCGATGACATGGGATACGGCGATCTGGCATGCTACGGACAGCAGTTCATAGCCACACCCCACATCGACCGCATGGCTGCGGAAGGCATGCGCTTCACGCAAGCCTACGCTGGATCGCCCGTATCAGCACCGTCGCGCGCATCGATCATGACCGGACAGCACACCGGACACACCCATGTGCGAGGCAACAGGGAATACTGGTCGTACGACAAAACCGTGAAATACGGCAACAATGTCGACTTTGCCGTCGTGGGACAGGAACCCTATGACCCTGCGCACAAACTGCTGCCCGAAATGCTCAAAGAACGGGGCTACCACACCGCACTGTTCGGCAAATGGGCCGGAGGCTACGAAGGGTCGCCCTCCACACCCGACAAACGGGGTATCGACGAGTTCTACGGCTACATCTGCCAGTTTCAAGCCCACCTATACTACCCCAATTTCCTCAACCGCTACTCAAGCGCGAGCGGCGACACAGCAGTGGTGCGCGAGGTGCTGGAAGACAACATCGCATACCCCATGTACGGGCGCAACTATTTCAAACGTAGCCAATACTCGGCACAAATCATACACAACAAGGCTCTGGAATGGATCGACAGGCAAGATGCGCAACACCCTTTCGCGGGTTTCCTGACCTATACCCTACCCCACGCCGAACTGGCACAACCCGACGACAGCCTGCTCGAAGCCTATCGCAACAAGTTTTTCACCGACAAGACCTGGGGCGGACAGCCCAGCTCGCGCTACAATGCCGTGGAGCACACACACGCACAGTTTGCTGCCATGATAACGAGACTCGACAGCTATGTGGGCGAAGTGATGGAAAAACTTAAGCAAAAAGGACTCGACAAAAACACCATCGTCATCTTTACGTCCGACAACGGACCACACGAGGAAGGTGGAGCCGACCCCGAATTCTTCGGACGCGACGGCAAACTACGCGGCCTGAAACGCCAATGCTACGAAGGCGGCATACGCATACCGTTCATAGCCTGGTGGCCAGCTCACATAAAAGCCGGCACGGTGAGCAGTCTGCCCTTCGCCTTCTACGACCTCATGCCCACCTTCTGCGACCTCGCGGGAATAAAGCATTTCCGAAAGCGATACACCAACAAAGCATTGCCCGGCGACAGTTTCGACGGACTCTCGATAGCTCCGACACTGCTTGGCGACACACTGGCGCAGCAACAGCACGACCACCTGTACTGGGAATTTCACGAAACCGACCAAATAGGCGTGCGACGGGGCAACTGGAAACTCGTGGTCGTGAAAGGCAAACCGCGGCTCTACAACCTCGCCAACGACCTGCACGAAGACCACGACGTAGCCGAACAAGAACCCGACATCGTGAAACAACTCGTCGAAATCATAAGGCAAGAACATACCGACAACCCATTGTTCAGAGTGACGCTGCCCTTCTGACACACAGCAGACACGAACGCAACGACCGACCATGCGCAAGCCTTCCACCACACAACGCTACGCACACAACATTTATTCTGCTAAAAATTTGGAATTTATAAAATAAATCCATAAATTTGCAGTTGTACATCCCACAACAATAAACAGTTATAAATCGACAGCCTATCGACAAACCTTTACTTCATAACCAAACACTTAGAAAGAAATGAAGAACCTTGCAGAAATGACCGACGAGGAGTTGGCATTATGCTATATGGACGGTAACAATGAGGCTTTCGATGTATTGTTGGCACACAACCAATCGAAAATCTTCGCTTATATCATGTTTGTCGTGTGCGACGACGACTTGGCCAACGACATCTTTCAGGAAACATTCGTGAAGATTATCGTCAAGTTGCAGCACGGCAAGTATGCTCCGACGGGCAAATTCAACGCCTGGTGCATGCGCATAGCACACAATGTCATCATGGACTGGTACCGCAACCAGCGGTCGGAACGCATCGTGGAACCCACCGAAAACAACGACCTTTCGAAACTGGGACAAACCAGCATCATGGAAAACAATATCGAAGACCACATGCTGAACAACCAAGTGATGTGCGACGTGCGCAAAATGATGAACCACTTGCCGGCCAGCCAGCGCGAAGTGGTTTACATGCGCTATTATCAGCAATTGTCGTTCAAGGAAATAGCCGATACCACCAACGTGAGCATCAACACCGCCTTGGGACGCATGCGCTATGCACTGATCAACATGAGGCGCATGGCTCGCGACTACGACATGCAGCTGCAGCTGGCCTGATACGGACAAGCGGGCATACCATAGAAACGGGAAGTTGGCCTGTCAGACGTTCAGACGTGCGGTCAGCATCAATTACTTTGCAAGACAAACCACTACGCTTACAACCATGACACACGGACATGAAGTGCTCCACATGATGGAGGGAAACAGTTATACCACAAAACAGCAACTCGTCGACGCCATCATAGCGCGTTTCGGCGCTGACGAAGAGTTCTGCACCTGCTCGGCCTCAGGGATGTCAGCGGCCGAGCTGGTCGATTTTCTTGAAGCTCGCGGAAAGTTCATGCCTGCAGCCGGCCAGAACGACTTTACGGTCGACATAACTAAAGTGTGCCAACACTAAGTGTGCCAACACTGTAAAACAAAAATACAAAAGGTATTAGCGGAACGTCCGCTTGTTATACTTTGAAAACAACACGCTACGCTGCAGACGGTTAGGATAACACAAATGTAAATGATGGAAGAGCAAATGACGCTGCGCCACTGGCTGGCTCTCGTGGGATTGACCCTCGCAGCCTTTATCTTCAACACTTCAGAATTTGTACCCATAGGATTGCTTACCGACATACGCGATGAGTTCCACCTGACAGAGGCCAAAGCAGGAATGCTCATCTCAGTGTATGCCTGGATGGTAATGTTATTGTCGCTTCCACTGATGATCATGGTGTCGCGCATGGAGATGCGGCGGCTCATGCTATGCTTGGTGGCACTGTTCGGCATCTGCCAAGGACTGTCGTTTCTTTCCTCCAGCTATGGCATGCTCATGGCCTCGCGCATGGGTGTGGCCTGCGCACACTGCGTGTTCTGGTCGGTGGTGTCGCCCATTGCCGTGCGCATCACGCCCCCACGCCACAAAGCACTGGCACTGAGCACCGTGGTGACAGGATCGTCGGTAGCCATGGTGTTCGGCATGCCACTCGGCCGCATGATAGGTTTGCGGTTAGGATGGCGCACCACGTTTCTTTCGATAGGCCTGTTAGCCCTCTTCACCTTCATCTATATCGCCTGCACATTGCCGCGCGTCCCAAGCCGCGGACGTTTCTCACCGCGTCATTTGCCGGCTTTGCTTGCCGACCGTGCCATGGCTGGCTTTTACCTGTTCACGCTTCTGGTGTCGACGGGCTATTACGTGGGATACAGCTATATCGAACCGTTTCTCAAACAGGTTGCGGCATTGTCCGACAACCATGTCACCACAATGCTCATGATGATGGGTGTGGCCGGATTCATAGGAAGCGTCATCTTTTCGCAATGTTACAACAAAGCGCCCCGACGGTTCATCAGCTTGACCGTAGCGGCACTGACCGTTCCATTGCTCGCCCTGCAGACATCAGCCACCTATCTGCCATTGTGCATCCTGACCGTAGCACTTTTGGGCATGGCCGCCACAGCCTATAATGTGGCCATGCAGTCGGCTCTCATACAGGCTGTGCCGCCCGAAAACGTTACGGTAGCCATGTCTATTTTCTCAGGAATCTTCAACATGGGCATAGGTTGCGGTGCTTTCTTCGGCGGCTGTGTCTGCTCGCATTTCTCGTTGAACTACATCGGATTGGCTGGAGGGGTCATTGTTTTGGTGGGCCTACTCTACTGGACGCTGCGCATAGGACGCAGGATATGCGATTGATCGCATCATGCGCCACACGCCACAACGGTCATAAATCAGCTTACATCAGCTACAAGCGTGGCTATGCTACACGCCGCACGCTGCAGAGAAAGTTAAAGCACGAGAAGAACTATGCAAAGGAATGTATTTCGCATACGCCCATCCCAAATACCAAAACCTAACGGACGGCAATACCTGCTCATACTGTTTCTTTTAATCGTTACAGCCTTCAAAATGGTGCCCGCGTTGGGTAACGCATACACAACAAGCATCTATCCCGTCGTGGCTTATGCGCTTGCCTCCGTATCCAGCTTAGTTCCCTTCACCCTTGGCGATATATTTATCGCTGCAAGTCTGGCATGGGTTGCCGGCTATCCGCTATGGGCCATCCACGCCGGCCTAAAGGCACGCACCGTCGTTACACACATATTGGAATACCTGCTATGGGTGTACGTGTGGTTCTATGCGGCCTGGGGATTGAACTATTCACAGCCCAACATCTACCAGCGTCTACACATAAGCCCGGCAGAAACCAACACTGAGGCATTTGCAGCATTCGCAAAGAGCTACGCCGACAGTCTTAACGCCACTTATACACCACTTTGCGGTTCAACCGCCGATAGCACGGTCAAGGCATTAACACGACAGACCGTGTACCAAGGCTATGCGCATCTCAACCACATGGGTATCAACCGGCCGTTCAGCCGATATGTTCACGCCAAGACAATGGTGTTTTCTCCACTGGCCAGCATGGCCGGCGTAACGGGCAGCATGGCACCGTTTTTCGGCGAGTTCACCATCAACGCCGACATTCGCACACACGCCTACCCAGCCACCTACGCCCACGAGTATGCCCATTGGCTTGGCATAGCCAACGAGGGCGAGGCCAATTTCTACAGTTATGTGGTCTGCACAGCGGCGGCAGATCGCGCCATACGATTCAGCGGTTACTACCAAATCTTTTTCCATGTACTGCACAACGTAAGCACCCTATTGGGCGAAACGCAGTGCAATAACTACCTCAAGCGCATCCGTCCCGAGGTAATCGCATTGGCCAAAGACGACCAACGCTACTGGCAGTCGCGTCGCAGCACCATCATAGACAACGTCCAGAGCGCGGTCTACGACCTATATCTTCGAGGAAATCATGTAGAAGGCGGCACGCGAAGTTATTCGGGCGTGATAGCCATCCTTATGGCATGGTAGACCGCGAAAGAGCATCAGGCGAAGAAAATCATCAACAAACAGGACAACCTTCCTTATCTTACGCGATAAAGACAACTACAAGCCCATGTCCACAGGCTCTTTGCGCAACCGCTGGTTACTGACAAGGCTTGTAGGCTGAAAGCATGAGCCGGATGGCCTTGGCACGCTCAGCGCTGAGCGGCGGAACACCTTCGAGAGGATATTTGATACCCAACTCCTGATACTTGAAAGTGCCCATGGTGTGATAGGGCAACACTTCGATTTTCTCTACCACACTGTAGCGTGCCACATGCTCGCCCAAACGTTGCAGCCATGTGTCGTTATCGGTAAGGCCGGGCACCACCACATGGCGCACCCAAGTGCGGATACCGCGTTGCTGAAGCTCGTCAAGGAATCGCAGATTGTTATCTTGCCGCTGGCCCGTGAGATGCGGATAGAGCGCAGCATCCATCGTTTTGATGTCAAGCAGCACGAGGTCGGTATGGTCGAGCACTTTGAGGGCACGCGGCGTGCAGTAGAAGCCGCAAGTGTCGAGAGCCGTATGAATGCCTTCGGCACGGCACAAACCGAAAAACGCGTAGACAAAATCGGGCTGCATAAGCGGCTCGCCGCCTGAGAGCGTCACGCCTCCGCTTTTGATGAAACTACGGTAACGCAGCACCTCATCCATCAGTTCCCGAGGAGTAAGTTCATACTGGCACTGGCCGTGTGGATCCCATGTGTCAGGGTTATGACAGAACTGGCATCGCAGCGGACAGCCCTGCATGAACGCCACGAAGCGCACGCCAGGCCCGTCGACGGTGCCAAACGATTCCATGGAGTGTATGCGTCCTTTTAATTCTTCCATATCATAGTGAATTTCAACTGTCGCCCCATATCCTTAAGGCAGGTGCGCAAATTGCGCTGTATGGGGCTGGATACGTATTAGATACGGTAAAAGCCATGAGTCTCGTCCGTAGGGACGGGACCGATGGCTTTCACGGTTATAATGTTATATCTCGCGCTGAGACAATGGGCAATTACATGCCCTGATTGATGGTGCGCGAGAGTACGTCGAGCTGTTGCTCGCGTGTCAGTTTCACGAAGTTGACGGCATAGCCGCTGACACGTATTGTGAGCTGCGGATATTTCTCAGGATGATCCATGGCATCAATGAGCAATTCACGGTCGAACACATTGACATTGATGTGCTGTCCGCCATTGGGCGTGAAATAGCCATCGAGCAGCGACACAAGGTTCTGCGCCTGTGTATCCTTTTCCTTGCCAAGAGCCGAAGGAGCGATGGCGAAAGTATAGGAGATGCCGTCGCGCGAGTGCTGGAACGGCAGCTTGGCGACCGACGAGAGAGCGGCCACGGCACCCTTCACGTCGCGTGCGTTCATGGGATTGGCACCGGGAGCGAAAGGCACACCTTTCTGACGTCCGTCGGGCGTAGAACCGGTGTTGCGGCCATAGACCACGTTGGATGTGATGGTGAGGAGGCTCTGTGTGGGTGTGGCATCGCGATAGGTGCGGTGCTGGCGCAGATACTCCATGAATTTCTCAGTAATGTCGACGGCAATGGTGTCGGTCTCGTCGTTGTTGTTGCCGAAGGGCACATAGTCGCCTTCTTCAATCTTATAGTCGACAGCCAGACCTGTCTCATCGCGCACGATGCGCACCTTGCAGTGCTTCATGGCAGCGATGGAGTCGGTTACGATAGAGAGTCCGGCGATACCGGTGGCACGTGTGCGTTCCACATCGCCGTCGTGCAGTGCCATTTCGAAAGCCTCGTAGTCGTACTTGTCGTGCATGTAGTGGATGATCTTCAGGGCGTTGACATAAGTCTTGGCCAACCAGCGCATCATCTGCTCGAACTTGGGCATGAACTCCTCGTAGGTAAGGTAATCGCCGGTGATCGGTGCGAAACGTGGAGCAATCTGCTGTCCGGACATCTCGTCGCGGCCACCATTGATGGCATAGAGCATGCACTTGGCGAGGTTGGCACGTGCACCAAAGAACTGCATCTGCTTGCCAATCTTCATCGGGCTCACGCAGCAGGCAATGCCGTAGTCGTCGCCCAGCTCGGCACGCATCAGGTCGTCGTTCTCGTACTGTATGGCACTGGTGTTGATGCTGACCTTGGCGCAGAACTTCTTCCACGGCTCGGGCAGCCGCTCGCTCCACAGGATGGTGAGGTTCGGTTCGGGCGAAGGACCCATGTTATAGAGCGTGTGGAGGAAGCGGTAGTCGGTCTTGGTGACCATCGAGCGGCCGTCGATGCCCATGCCGCCGATAGAGGCTGTGGCCCAGATGGGATCGCCGGAGAAGAGGTCGTTGTACTCGGGTGTGCGGAGGAAACGCACGATGCGCAGTTTCATGATCATCTGGTCGATGAGCTCTTGAGCCTGCTCCTCGGTGAGGGTGCCGTTCTTCAGGTCGCGCTGGATGTAGATATCGAGGAAGGCGCACACGCGGCCGAGCGACATGGCTGCGCCGTCCTGGTCTTTCACGGCACCAAGATAGCCGAAATAAGTCCACTGCACGGCCTCGCGGGCGTTGGTGGCAGGCTTTGTCACGTCGAAGCCATAGGCTGCGCACATGCGCTCAAACTGCTTGAGAGCCTGTATCTGGTCGCTAATCTCCTCGCGGTGACGCACAATCTCTTCGGTAAACTCCTGTATGTCGATACGCTTGAAATAGCGTTTCTTTTCTTCGATAAGGTTGGTTGTGCCGTAGAGAGCCACACGGCGGTAGTCGCCGATTATACGGCCGCGTCCATAGGCATCGGGCAGTCCGGTGATGATGTGTGCGTGGCGGGCAGCCTTGATATCGTCGTTGTAGGCCGAGAATACGCCCTCGTTGTGAGTTTTGCGATACTTGGTGAAGATTGTCTTCGTGGCTGGATCCAGCTCGTAGCCATAGGCGTTGAGCGCTTTCTCCACCATGCGTATGCCGCCTTTGGGGAAGATGCCTCGTTTCAGGGGGGCATCAGTCTGCAGACCGACCACTACCTCGCTATCCTTGTCGATGTAGCCGGCACCATAGGTATCGATGCTTTGTGGCAGCTTGGTCTCAGCGTCGTAAACACCTTTTTCGCGCTCCACCTCAAAGAGGTCGGAGAGGATAGCCCATAGCTTTTTGGTTTTCTCGGAGGGTCCGGCCAGGAAGCTGTCGTCGCCGTTGTAAGGCTCGTAGTTGGCCTGGATAAAGTCTCTTACGTCAATCTCGTGCTTCCAGTTGGATCCCTTGAAGTCTTGTTGAAGGTCTTGTAAAACCATAAGTTGTATTGATGTGGTTGGGTTAATAATGTATCGCGGAGCATGTGTGCTGGCCGCGGTGCAGTGACGGCGTGTGCGCTGGGATGGCTACGAAAAGCCTTCACCTTGCCCGTTTGCGTGATTATTGTCGACAAAGGTACATCTTTCTATCCGATTGGGCAAGCTAAATGGGTATGGCTTCTATAAAAATCCTCATTTTTGGGGATATAGGGGCAGTCGGATTATTGAGGGCGGTCGTTTTTTTCAGGCGGGCGGTGAATGGCTCACAACATGAAAGGGGTGTGGCAAGAGTCGAATGTTCGAACTTGCCGCACCCCTTTGTTGTATGGCTGGCAATGTGCTCAGCCGGGCGATGCTGTTATCAGCTGTATGTTACTTCACGCTCCACTCGAACACGCCAGCGGAGAGACGCTCGTTGATCTTGACCTCGAGCTTCAGTGCGGTGGTCTTCACGGGGTCAAAATTGACGGTACAGGCTGCGCCGCGGTCAACAGGATAGCCGTCGGGGTTGGCCACGGGCTGCCACTGTCCCTGTGCGTCCTTATAGTAGATCTTCCAGCTGTCGGGCACAGAGCATCCGCCCCAAGGCTGGTCGTCGAACCAATAGACGGTGCTGCTCTGCACGGTTGCTGCCTCGGGGAAGGTGTAGCTGATCCACTCGGTGGTGTTGTTCTTCGGCCACCAGTGTGTGTAGGGAATGGAACGGTCGGTAGCGTCCTTTGGCACGAGGCGGTCGTTGATGCTCTGCAGCGACGGCAGGCGCATGGACGACTCTATCTTGCTCTGGCTGGCCAGTGTGGCAGGCTGCGAGGGGCTGGTAGCCTTGAGATCCTGTGCGAGCCACACCTTCATGTCGCCGTTGCCTCGGTGTGCCCAGGCGTAGTAAGGGATGAGCGTCAGCGTCACATCCTTGGCGGTGAGCTTTCCGGCTTTGTCGAAGGCCAGGGTCTGCGCATCGGTGGTGAGGGTGGTGAGGGTTTGTCCGCGCCAGTCGACGAGCTTGGCCTTGCTGTCAGCAGGAATAAAGTCGTCGAGCGACTTTGTGCCGAGCTTGAATGAAGGTTCCTGGTTGATAAGCACCTCCTTGATGTCGAAGTTGTTGTCGGGCCACTCGGCGCAGTACACGATGGGGCCGCGCTCCACCTCGACCATGCCGCGGTCTTCCTCCACCTTGTTGTTGGCACGCACAGTGCGTGGCTCCATGTCGAAATGCACCTGTACCTTGTCGCCCTTCTTCCACTTGCGGCTGATGGTGTAGTAGCCGTCGTCGGTTACGGAAGCATTGACGGCCTTGCCGTTGACGAGCACGGTGTAGCCCAAGCGCTTGGTGTCAGAGTAAGAGTAGAGGTTCGACGGCACAGGCTGGTTCTTGATCCATCCGGGTATGCGTATCTTCATGCCAAAGGCTCCGCTGCCTTTCTCTACCGTCAGGGTGATGTCGCCGTTGTAGGGATAGGCGGTCTGCTGGCTGAGCGTGACGCTCTTGCCGCCCACGCTCATGGTGGCCGTATTGGCCAAAAAGAGGTTCACGTAGAGATTGTTGTCCTTCACGGCATAGACGTAGCCTGGCAACGACGGGATGAAACGGCAGATGTTGCTGGGGCAACAGGCGCAACCGAACCATGCCTGGCGCTGGTGCTGGCCCATCGACTGCAGGGGATTGGGGTAGAAGAAACCGCCGCCGTCGAGGCTGACACCGCTGATCAGGCCGTTGTAGAGTGTGCGCTCGAGCACGTCATAGTATTTGCTGTCGCCGTGGAGCAGGAACAGACGGTAGTTGACATACACGTTGCCGATGGCAGCGCAGGTCTCGCAGTAGGCGCTCATGTTGGGCAGATAGTAGTTGGGGCCGAATGCCTCGCCCGATGCCGTAGCACCGATGCCGCCGGTGATGTATAGCTTTTTGCTCACGATGTTGTCCCAGATGCGGTCGATGGCGTGTATGTAGGCGGTATCGCCGGTGAGTGCGGCCACATCGGCCATGCCGGCATACATGTAGGCGGCACGCACGGCGTGACCCACAGCCTCGTCCTGTTCGACCACGGGACTCTGGCTCTGCGAATACTCTTGGCGAATGGCGGTCTTGCCGCGATAGTCGAGGAAGAACTTGGCTTCATCCAGATATTTCTTGTTGCCAGTGGCCAGATAGAGCTTGCAGAGAGCCATCTCGGCAATCTGGTGTCCGGGCACCACACAAGCCTGTCCCTTTCCGGGACCCACTTCTTTCACCACGCAGTCGGCGTAGCGTATGGCAATGTCAAGGAACTTGCGGCTGCCGGTGGCCTGCCAGTGTGCCACGGCACCCTCCACCATGTGTCCGAGGTTGTAGAGCTCGTGGCTCAGATCCTCGTCTTTCTCCCACCGCTTGCTGCCAGCCCAAGGGTGCGGATGTGCAGGGTTCTGCGTACGCGCGGTGTAGAGGTATCCGTCGGCCTCCTGCGCCGGTGCGATGATATCGAGCACCGAGTCGATGTAGGCTTTGAGCTTCTTGTCGGGATAGGTCTGCAGGATGTAGCTGGCGCCCTCGATGGTTTTGTAGGGATCGGTGTCGTCGAACGAGTAGGGCATCACCTTCTCCACATTGACCGTGTTGGCGTGCGTCTTCATGTTCTCGGCTGCGCGCTCAAAATTCTTGTAGCGTCCCTCGGTCTCGCACTTCGAGAACGCCAACGGGATGGTTACCTTGCGGCTGGCTTCGAGGCGCTGCCCCCAGAAACTCTGGGCCGGCACCTTCACCTGCGTGAAGGGCACGGGCGTGATGGGATAGCCCGCCGAGGCGTTCTTCTTCTGCGCCTGCGCGGGAGCGGCGATCAGTGTGGCCGCCGCCAAGGTCATGATGATGGAATGTCTCATGTCTTTGTCTTTATGTTTTTATAGGATTGTTGTTGCGATGGTGTGCAGTGGCAGTGGCGGTGGGCTACGGCTCAGCGTGCGGCCGGTGCCAATACCACTACGAAGCCTCCGCCCGAGGCCATGTGCAGGTCGAGGCTGTCGGTCGACTGCGCTTGTCGGTGCTCTATGCGGTAGTCCTCGGCGTTGCGGTCGGCATTGATGCCGTCGGTGAGGATCGAAGCCTTGTAGGTGGTGCCAGCTGGCAGGAACGAGAGGGGCACGGTGACCTCGTGGCCGTCCCAGTTGGCCAGTCCGCCAATGTAGAAGGTGTCGCCTTTCTGTCGGAGCGTCACAATGTGGCTGCCTATCTGTCCGTCGATCACTTGTGTCTTGTCGAACACGGTGGGCAGACTGGCTATGTAGCGTGTGAACTGCGGGTCGCGCTGATAGGTGGTGGGCACATCGGCAAGCATGGTCAGCGGCGAGTCGTAGACCACATATTCGGCAGCCTGATGGCATCGGGTGCCCTGGCTCATGGGCTTGGTGTAGGAGGCGAGCCAGTCCTTGCGTGTGCCGTTGCGCATGGCACCGGGCGTGAAGTCGACGCTACCTGCCTGCATGCGGATGTAGGGGAAGGTGACGTCGTAGCGCGGATGGTCGTTCTTGAGCGTCCCCCACTTCACCTCTTCCATGCCGAACACGCTCTCAAAGTTGATTACGTTGGGATAGGTGCGGTTGAGTCCCGTGGGCGTATAGATGCCGTGCAGGTCGAGCACGAGGTGATGGCGGGCACAGCAGTCGGCCAGCCGATCCACCATCTCGAAGGCCGTCTGGTCGTTGCGGTCCATAAAGTCGACCTTGAATCCCTTCACGCCCATCTTGGCATAGTGGGCGCAGGCCTCTTCGAGGTGCTCGTCGACCACGTTGAACACGGCCCAGAGTATGATGCCCACCTTTTTCTTGTTGGCATGGGCTATGAGCCGTTCGAGATCCACGTCGGCTATGGGGTGCATGATGTCGCCCTTGGCCGAGTCGTACCATCCCTCGTCGAGAATGATGTATTCCAGACCGTTCTTGGCAGCGAAGTCGATATAATAAAGGTAGGTGTCGGTGTTGATGCCGGCCCTGAAATTCACGCCTTCGAGGTTCCAGTCGCTCCACCAGTCCCAGCTTACTTTGCCGGGTTTGATCCACGAGGTGTCGCCGATGCGGTTGGGTTCGGCCAAGGCGTACACCATGTTGGCGGTGGGCATGTCGGTGTCGCGCTCGCTGATCTGCATCACGCGCCAGGGATAGGTGCGCGCGCCGGTGGATGTGGCTATATACGGCTCGGTCTCAGCCACATAGGTCATGTGCCGCCAGGGATGATAGGCCATGCGTTTGGGGTAAGGGGCAAACAGGGCGCGGAGCGAACCCTGGCCGTCGGCCTTGACCCACATGCCCGGATAGGCGTGGGCATCACTCTCGAGCAGCGTCACCTTGGCCTGTCCGCAGTCTACCGTGGCGGGCAGGAAGGCGGGCAACGCGCTAACCGAATCGGTGGTGGAGAGCGTCGTGTCGTGGTAGATGTTCTGAAAAGCCATCTGGAAAGGCTTCTCGGCGTTAGTCGTGGTGGAGATCCATGCACGGCGGTCGAGACCGAAATTATAGTCGACGGTCTCGTTCTTGATGGTCGTCGCGGCAGTGCGCGTAGTATAGAAGCGGTAGGCCACGCCTTCGTTGGAGGCCACTACCCTCAGGCCAAACCCGTCGGGGCCGAGCAGGTCGAGCTGGTTGGCCTCGAAGCGAAACTGCCGTTGGCGGTAGAAGGGCGCATCAATGGTCTGACTGGCTTTGGCGCGTTTGGCCTTCACGCCGCGGTCGCCTGCCAGTGCCAGCTGGCCGTTGTCAAGCACGAGATTGATGTTTGTGGCATTGAGAAGCGTGTGGCCGTCGAGCGACACACTGAGCGTGGCACCTTTGCCGAGGTCGACGGTGGCGGCCACACGACCCGACGGCGATTTCAGCAGATAGCTCTTGGCTGCTGCAGCTAAGGGCAGCGTGGCGATGGCCAGCGCGATGGTTGTCTTTAGGATATTGCGCATAGGTTATGTTGATGTTGGTATATCGGCGTGGCGGCATGTCTTGCCTCCACGTTTACAAAGATACGCACATTTATGGGTAAACGATTATAAAAAACATCCAAAAGTTGCGAAAATCGTCCAGCAGTCCACCATTTTGTCATTCTTGTGGAATATAGTGCAAGGGCAAACTGGCCAAAAGGGTTACTTTTGCGGTCGGTAAAACAATATTAGTTATATATTTAGGTAGTAAGTTGCAATGAATAGTCAAGCCCATCCTGGAAGCGTCCGGGGTGGGCTTGATGGTTTTGTGAATGGGCGGTGAGGCGCAAGCCATCCGTCGGAGGCTCGCCCCGTCTGACAGTTTGGGCAATGAAAAAGACGGGGGCACAGACACCGCATCAACCGAAAAACGGTGTTCGAACCGCCTGCATGTTACGTAAATTCTGAAAAAAGCATTCCTACAGCCTTTACGTTTTAGACTTACCAATCAGACGTTTCGCCCTTCGGCGGCAATGACAACGGTGCGCTCACAACGCCCGGCGCTCGCGCACGCAGCGCGATAGCTATCCTTCGGCAGTGCGGAAAGCCGCATGTCGCAGCGCGATGGGGCATGAATGGTGTAGCGAAAGCATACTTATCGCATTGCCGTTTACCACTTATCGGCCATGAGCGGCGCACGCTGATGGGCGTAAAACGGATGGAATTTTTCATAAATGCGTGTTGCTCTGCAAGTTACGTCTTGCAAAGCTGCACACCTCATATTGCGCGTAGCCGAAACGAAAAATACAGCGCAAGCCCTCTACGATAACTTTTTGTCAACGAAAATGGTCAATAGTTTGGCACTTTCCAAGCATCGTGTGTTTGCAACGTAGATAGGGGCAACAGATGAAAACGCCATGGACAACTCGCGCCTGAATGACGAACCTTCAGAGCGAAAAGGCAAGCCGACAACGACTGGCTTGGCTTTCAACAAAATATCCCCTATAAGGGGCGCGCAATGGGAGTCCTCAACGGACGTCAACAGATACGCACTCATTATAGGGGAGACTACAGGCAATCGGCCGGACGATGCCAAATGGCCGACTGCGCGAACAAAAAGCGAGGTTACAGAGCCACCTTCACGGTCTTCACGGCATTGCCTTTGCGCAGCTGGATGACATAGGCACCACGGCCGAGCGACGAGAGGTCAACGGTCTGTCCGTCGCCCTGCAACTGGCTGGACAGCACCATCTGGCCGGTGGTGTTGTAGACGGCCACCTGCGCCTTTTGGCCCTCGCCGAAATAGAACGTTGCGGTGCGTGCTGCGCGGTTGGTCACGATGCGGAACAAGCCGTCAGCGGCCTGCGTGTCGCTCACGCCAGTAGAACTGGCGAGTATGCTCATCAGACCGGCTTGCACGTCGATGCGGCCGTAGCCCCAGGTGTTGTTGGGGAACACCGTGTCGTCGGTATCGATGTACTTGTCGGTGTTGATGGCCGTGCGGCTCAGTATGTCGCGCACCTTGGCTGGCGTGAGTGTAGGATCGGCCTGCAGCCACAGCGCCACGGCACCGGCCACAAAGGGCGAGGCCATCGAGGTGCCCACCTCATAGGTGTAGACGTCGCTACCCGTGCGAGCTATAACGTTTTCGCTGTCGCTCCACGTTCCGGCGTAGCGCGATCCAGCTGACACGACAATGCAGCCCGGCGCAGTGATGTCGGGCTTGATGCGGCCATCGGCCGTCGGGCCAAGGCTCGAGAAGAGCGAGTGGCCGAGGTATGCACCCACAATGCTTTCGTTGATGCCGAAGGCAGAGGTAGTGCCCTGGTAGCTGATGGGTTGGAACTGCATCTTCGAGTTGAACGAACCCACGGTAATGACGTCGGGACTCTCGCCGCCAAGTTCGCCCACGGAGCACACATCGTCGCCGTCGGTCCAGCCACGGCGGTTGTTGCTCGTAAACTCACCCCCTGTGGCGTTGTTCCACATGTTGATGGTGTCGCCGGCCTCGCCCGTAACCATCAGGCCGACGGCGAAACCGTCGTTGATGCTGCTAGCACGGCTCATCACAAGCACGTTCGACCGGTTATGGGCGTTGTCCACCTGCAGAGCCAGTCCCACCTGGGCCACCGCGCCGCAGCCGTCGGGTGCTATCCACTGCACCTCCTTGGCTCCGTTGGTGCTCACCTCGCCCGACTGGGCAATGATCTTGCCCGTCAGTGTGTTGGCCACAACGGCCTTCACCGTGAGGGTGGAGTTCTTGGCACCCCACACGTCGGCGTAGGCCGTCTTGTATTGGCTTGACGACTGGTCTGAACCATAGCTGAACATGGTCTTCATCTTGTTATCGCTGGCCGTAAGAACCTTTGAGGCGTGCAATTTCTCAGAGCCCTCATTGCCGGCTGCTCCCACAATGATGCGGCCCGGCCCCACGAGGCTGGCCATGGCCTGGTCGGTCTCAGAGGTGCCGTCGTGGGGGCCGAGGTGCGAGCCGAGACTGATGTTGACCACAGCCGGTTTGCCCACACTCTCTGCATAGTCGAAGACGTACTTTATGCCGTCCACGATGTTGGTGTTGGTGCTCTTGAAACTGACGAACACAAGGTCGGCATCGGGTGCCACTCCGTAATAGGGCGTGGAGCGGTCGCCACCGGCAGCGATGCCCGACACGTGGGTGGCATGATAGCCGGTATTCAGGTCGTAGTGTGCAGCCTTCATCTCGTCGTAGCTGGTGTACTCCACACCGTAGCCGTAGGCAGCCGGGGCGTTGCCGGTGCCGTGCTGATCCCAGATGCGCTTGATGCGCGTATCGCTGCGGTCGGTATTTAGAAAGTCGACATGGTCGTACTGGAACCCGTTGTCGACAATGCCCACCACCACGCCTTTGCCCGTATAGGGACCGTTGTCGGTGGTCATCAAGTGACAGGTGTCCACATAGAGCAGACGACGCGCCTCATCCATGAGCAACCGCGCCTCGGTACCTACCGACAGCGTGGCCACGGAGCTAAGGTCGGCTATGCTCTGTATGGCGGCTACGGGCAACGTGGCTGTGACAAGCGTGGACGACAGCTGGCTATTGACCTTTCCGCCAAGCTTCTCTATCTGCGACAGGGCATCGGCACTCTTTATGCTGATATAGCAGCTCACGGTGGTGGGGGTGCCGTCGGCTGCCTGAGCCTTCTGCTTGCCGTTGTGCAGCTCATGTAGCATGAGCGTGGTGCTGGGCGACAACTTCTGCGCAAACCCGTTGATGCCAACAAGGAGCAGGGCAGCAAGAAGGAGTGATTTCTTGTTCATTGAATTGTTGTTATGCTTAGTTTGGTTGGGTGATTTTGCCGTCAGACAAACAAACGACGGGTCTCGACGTCGGCTGACAACTGCTGAAGCTGCCAACCGATTGTGACCCGTCGGCCATTGTTGTCGGCGTATTGATTAATACTGCTCGAGCGTACCGTTGTACTGCAGCACAAGGTGAGTGTTGTCGCCGCCGGTGCCCCATGGTCCGACATAGTGGTTGTAGACATCGAGCTGGATGTCGTAAACTCCGTCGTCGCTCTTGCTAATGGTCATGGTGCCGTTGTCGGGCGTGTTGCCATAGCCGTGGCCGGAAGCGTAGGAGGTGAGCTGGATGCCGCCCACATCGTAGCGCAGGCTGAAGATGGTGGTCTCGCCGAGGTTGGCCAGATCAAGCTGACCGGCGTTGACAACCTCGTCGCTCACCTGAATCTGCACACGGTACGAGGAACTCTTGCTCTCGCCCTCGGGCACGAGATAGAAGGTGGTCTTGCCGCTCTTCGACTGAATGTACGAGGTGCCTATCTGCCGGTCCACATTCAGATCGCCGTCGGCGTTGTAGTATTTGTACTGGTTCGAGGCTACAGCCTGTGGGATAATGTTGCCCAGCGAGTCGGCTTCGATCACGGGGCCGTAGTAGTCGACGGTAACCTGTCGGCCGTCGTCGAGCGTGGCCACAACCTTCACGTACACGTTGCCGTTGGCGTCGTGGTTGGTAACGATGGTACCAGCGGTCACCTTGCTGTAGGCTTCGCGCTTCTCGTAGTCGATATACTGGAAGGTGTAGCTGTCCGGTTCGGTGGCCATGTCGATGGTATCAGTGTAGAGTTTCAGTGCCGACACGCCGAGCGTAACGGCCTTAGTGCCGTAGACAAGGCTATCGGACAGCGTGGCCTCAACATCGC
Source organism: Eggerthellaceae bacterium (assembly GCA_963656105.1). Taxonomy (GTDB): domain Bacteria; phylum Bacteroidota; class Bacteroidia; order Bacteroidales; family Bacteroidaceae; genus Prevotella. Next base: position 5,390 of record CAVKHW010000003.1, on the reverse strand, counting down.
CAAAGGCGAAGAGGGTGGCGGCTCCGGTAGTGGCGGGCTTCACGGTGAAGGCCGACTTGATTTCGGTCTGGCTGAGCGCGTCGCCCTTGGCTACGCTAATCACATTGCCAGCCTCGAACACCTGAGTGTAGGTAGAGGCGTAGCGGCAGCGCAGATCGTGGTAATCGGCGGTTTCGCTCTCAAGAGTAATGGCAATGGTGCCGTTGCGGCCGAACTTCACCTGCAGGGTGCCTTCGAGTGCCATCTGGGCACCGTAATAGTAAACGGCCACCGCGCTGCCACTGTCATCCGAGAGGGTGAGCTGCTGACCCATGCTGTCCTTGGGCACCACAAGGGTGAGGGGATAAACGGCATGGGTGGTTTCTTCGTTGGTAATGTCGCATTCGGGAGCGTCGATATTGATCAGGTAGCTATTGCCTTCGTCGAGCAGGGTCACTTGTTCGATGGGCACGATGTGGTTGTCGTAAGCCAACTGGTTGCGCAGTGTGGGCAGCTCCACATCAGTGAAGGTCACTCGCTCCACGCTGTTCACTCTGTACTCTGTCTGTGTGCCGTCTTTCTGAACGACAGTCATGACACGCTTGGTCTGTGCCGTAATGGTGGTGGTTGCCGCCATAAGCAGGAAGGCGGCCGTTGCTATGATGTTCTTCATTTCTTAATTATTTTTGTGGTTGTGTTACCTGATTTGATGATATAGATGCCGCTGGGCAAACGGTCGGTGGTGTTGCCCACTAACTGTCCGCCAAGGGTGTAGATGTGCTGAATGCGCTGACGGTCGTCGGCTACGCCGTCGATGGCCATGATTTCAGCGGGCGAATAGCAGTATTCGGTTTCCTTGTCGAACACGCCCGAAATCTTAAAGCCCTTGCCATCGTAAAGGTCGATGGTGAACTTATAGTTCTTGTCGTCGGTCATGCTCACACCCACGGTGCCGGAGTAGACGGTGGCAAAACTGTCCACAGCCCAGGTATGTTCCTTGGGATAGCTGCATTTCATGAAATGTTCGTAGCGTGTGCCCGTGCGCCCGCCGTCCACAAAATAGCCGCGTGTCAGCTGATAGGGAGCATAAAGGTTATAGTAGAGGTGGCTCTCCTCCATGAGCTGGTAAGTGCCTTCGGGCAGATAGGCACTGCCCAACGGAGTTTGGAACTCCATGCGCAGCAAGTCTTGGTCGCCCATGATTTCAGGATCGTCCTTGCCGCTGGGCGACCCCAGGTCGACGGTGAATACCTGCACGCCATTCTGTACGCCAAGCGAGTAGATGCGCGACTTGCTGACGCGTCCGAAGTCGAGTGCCACATCGTGGTCGAGATTCGAGTCAACATCCTTCTCGCTCGAGGTCGACTGGTCGGTCACGGGGAAGGCAATGTTGCGTCCCGAGCCAGTGACCTTGTGCCCACGGTCGGTGGTGAGGTCTACGGTTACGTTGAACGTACCCTCCACGTCGCCCGCCTCGATGGTCACAGTGCCGTCGACAATGTAGGCGTAGTCGTAGTCGATGTCGGTGCTTCCGGTTACAGACTTGCGGCGTTTCACGTAAGTTCCCATCACGATGGTGAGTCCACCGTAGTCAACTTCCATACCCGGGAAGAAGGTGTTCACCTTGAAATTGCGGGCCACCGTGTAGGTGCCGGGCACGAGTGTGGCAGCTTTCGGATCGCCGAAGAGGCGATTGAAGAGGTTGATGCAGAGGTCCACGCCCTTGGCTGTGAGTCCTCCGTTCTCGTTGTACTCGCCGTTATAGAGGTCGATGACCATGTTGCCGGTGTTCGAGTCCATAAGGTTGCCATAGTAGTTGGCCAGTCCGCCGGTGAAGTTAAGGTCTTTGAGGTCGGTGCTGATCTGCGGATAGACGGTCGATCCACCCGATGCCATGTTGGTGAACGACAGCTCGCCCTCGTAGGTGTAGGTGTTGCCGTTGGCATCGGCCAGCGTCACGGTGTAGACGCCGTCGCTGTCCTTGCTCACACTGATGTTGCCACTGAGGTCGACACCACCATCGTCAGCTCCTGTAGCGTCGTAGGTAGCCATGTACGAGAAGTCGGAATCGTAATACTGGTTGCCCTCGCCTGGAGCGAACGTACCTTCAGGCAGTTCGATGCCCGCCCCCTCGGAGGCATAAAGATCGAGTATGGCTACATGGGCGGATGTAGCGGTGATGGTGCCGCCGCTGATGTTGTAGGTCACGTCGTCGTTGTCGGCCAGCACGAGATAGTAGTTCTCCATCCCGTCCACGCCCGATGCCGAGCTGGGATAGTAGGCGGCCAGCACAGCGGTGGTGAGCGGTTGTGCGTTGGCCGCAGCAGCCTTTCGTGCTACGCCTTGCGCACGCTTTTTCAGGAGCGACAGTGTTGCACGTTTCTTTACGAGCTTCTGCTGGGCAGCAGCAGGTGTGATGACCGCCGCCATGAGAAGCATTATGATGAGTAGAGTTTTCTTCATTTACTACGGGTTAGGGGTTATTTCTTGATGAGTTTGAACGTGTGTTCGTTTTCGAGCTGCAGCAGGTAGATGCCGGGTCGCAGTGCGGCGAGGCTCACCGTGGCGTTGCCATCGGCCGTGGGCTGTGTGGCCACGAGCTGTCCGTTCTGTGTGTAGAGCCGCACGGTTTTGGCATTTGTGCCATGCACAGTGACGGTAGAATTGTCGGTGTAGGCCAACGAGAACTGCCGTGTCTCGGGCGTAGCGATGGCCGTAACAGAGTCGGCCGTTGCGGAGTCGACCTTCTCAAAATAATACTCGGCCACATCTTCCTGTTCGTAGTCGGTTACGACACTGCCCGATGTCACTGTGAACTTGCCCTCGCCCAGTGTGATGACGGGCTGTTCGGACAGCGCAAAGAGCTTGGTGCTCTCATCGGCCATCTTCAGCACAAGCATGTCGACGACCTTGTCACCGTCGGCTGCACGCGCAGCGGTCGGTGCCAGCATCATCAAGCCCAGCAGGGCATACATGAATCTGATTTTCATAAATGGTAGTTAAAAAATAAAGGTATAATAACGTATGTATTCTCTCTCCGTATGTATCAATGCCTATTGTGACGGGTTTGCATGGCGTAGGGAACCGTGCCGAACGCTTCGGCCGCATGGTTTATCCCTTTCGTTGCAAACGATTACAAAGGTAATACTTTTTATCCCAAAAACACGCATGGTGCCATGTTTTTATCGTCTTCATTTTGCCTTAAAATATCATTCTGTAACCGAATCCTCAATATAGGCAACAAAATGAAACCTACCGCGGTGCCCAATCTATGTCTCCACAAAGCCGCCTAAAATGTCTGTTGACAAGCGTTTGCTACAAGATGCGTGGCATCTTGGTGGACATTCAGCATTTTTTGTGTGCACATCAGTGTGAGCCTATCGGTTCAGCCCAAGGAGAATATCGCGAAGCTGACTGATGCTGAAACGAAAATAGAAACACACGAGCAGTGCTACAAGCCGAAATAGCGTGCCCAAGCGTATCGCCGCAACGTCCACACCAAGCCCCAGCTGAACAGCAGGACGAGGAAGAACTGCACCGTGGGGTAGACATAATAGTGAGTATGCAGAAGGGGATGGAGCAGACTGGTGCGATTCATGGCCTGTATTATAATATGGTGTACGATATAGATTCCCATGCTGCACACGTCGAGACTTTTAATCCACCGAGGCACACCGTTGATGCGCGAGGTACGGAAAACGAGAAAAGAGGAGAATACAAGCACTATGCCAATCGGCCTTAGGAGCAGTCCACAACTGCGCCACGCAACCATGATAACCATGGCTGCGAGTGCCGCCAATGTCAAGAGGACAAGGGGCGTGCGCCATTTGCGCAACCCGTTGAGGTCAGCCGAAGCCAACAACATGCCTCCAAGATAATAGAAAAAGTGTTGGGGAAAACTACCTCCCAGCACAAACGAACAGAAATAGGCCAGCACAAAACACACGCCCGCCACTAAAAACGCCACCACCCTGGTGCGCATGCGCTCCCAAAGCACAAAGTCGATGAGCTTGCCCACAGCGTAACACTTGAAGATGGTGATGAGAAACCACAGATGACTGGCGGATCCAGCGATTATCTGTCCTATCTTTGCTTGCTGCAACGCAACCAGCAACACGCTCACCGTGAGATAGGGCACCAATGTGCGTTTGGCTTTATCGACAAGGAACTGCCGCCGATCGGCATACCCCCCTAACTCGCTTATAACCAAACAGATAGCCAGCTATCAGGAAAAAGATGGGCAGATGCACATGGTTCAGAGCCAACGACAGGCGCATGTAAAGGGGTACGCTGATGCCGGCGCTATCCAATGGATCGCCCCAGATGTAATAAGGACAGATGCAATGGTAGTAGACCACCAACAGCATGGCCGTCACACGGAGCAGACTGATATCGTGGAATCGTGTATTCATGGCCTATTTCTCAAAATGTTGGTAATCTTTTCGGTCAGTCCAGTCGCCGCCCCAACTGAATCCGGCCTCGGTGAACAGTCGGTAACAGAGGTCGCCCTTCTCTATCTTGTAGTCGAAAATATGGGTGCGATCGAGATAAGGGGCACCGGCAGCCGGCTCGACAATCTCCCTGTCGCCCACAAACTTATGGTAGGGATTGTAGAGGGTGTTGAGGTCGATGGCCAGTCCGCGGCCGTGCTTCGACACGGTAGTGGTTTGCGATATGAAACGGAAATTGAACGACGAGGAGTTGTTGTCGGTCATCGACCGTTCGTCGTCGGCATCCCAGTAGTCCACGAGGCGCATGCGCTCGATGGGATAGCGGGCTGCATAGAGCTGGCGGAAGATGCCGAGCACGGTGTCGGCCACCGCCTTGTTGACCACCATTTCGCCCACCAGCGTGTGCCCGTCCTTGTCGGCATGCAGACATTGCAGATAGCGCAGCGAGTCGCGCGGCACGGTGCAGTCGGCCTTGTACGACTTGCCTTGCATCAAGGCAAAGATGGTGTCGGGTATGGGTGTCACGAAGAAAAACACGTCGCTGCCCAGCGTCTTCAGAGCGGCGGCTGGCACGGTGTCGCCGGGATGGAACTGACTGGCTGTGGGCACATCGGGCGTGTCATCGTTGCACGATGTGGCAAACAGGCCGCACACGGCCAGCACCAGCACAACGAGCCGACATTTGAAAAGGTGGTTGTGAAACATGGAATGTTGCTTTGATAAGATAATAATCTACAAAATTACGCAGAAAACTGGACATATCGTCGTTCAACAGCCGTGAAATTGAACAAGTGTGGGATATTACGTAGACAAAAACTCCTGTGCTATAGCGCAAGCCATGCGCAGAAATGTCAGAACGGAGCTTAAAAGAAAAAGCCCAAGTCTCAGTGACTTGGGCTTTTTCTGTGCGTCCTTAGGGATTCGAACCCTAGACCCACTGATTAAGAGTCAGTTGCTCTA
>CAVKHW010000002.1:0-149047 GCA_963656105.1 Eggerthellaceae bacterium | reverse complement strand
GTCACCAGCGGTTATGCAGAGTTTGCCCCCTTCGGGGACGTATATTCAAGCATAAATACCTAAATCTGAAACTTCAGTCACTCATTATTTCCCCCAAGTATCGGACTTGGTTCTTATACATGAATATACGTCCCCGAGGGGGACACCTGCTAAATGATAAGTCAGAAACTTGAGTATTATTCCGATTTGGATGAAGGGAGAGGCACAAGTCCATCCTATATCACGAGTGCCACGCACGGGAAAGGAACCGTGAACCATGCAACGGAAAAAAGCAAATCCACAAAGACACAACACATGGTATGTGCAAATTCGCCCGTGCATCAATATCTCCGAATAACACAAAAATAATTAAAAATTGGCACGGTTCTTGTTTTTGATAGGTTAATACCATAAATTTGCACCCGACATTATTTTATAACGTTAAACAAGAACAACATGGAAGTACAAGAATTGGAACAAATCATTCGTCAACGCGGAGGCGCACTGAGTAGTGCTTTCCCCGCCCTGATGCGCAAAGTATATTTGTGGATGACGCTGGCCTTGGCCATCACTGGCATCTGCGCCTATGGTGTGGCCACCAGTCCATCGTTGCTGCAGCTCATCTATTCAAGCCGCGGCACCCTTTGGGTGTTGCTCATCGCTGAGCTGGGCTTGGTGTTCTACACCACGGCACGCATCAACCGCCTGTCGCTGGCCACGGCCACCACACTTTTTGCCGTCTACTCGGCCCTCAACGGCATAACGCTGTCGGCCATCTTTTTGGCCTACACGCTGTCATCGATTGCCAGCGTATTCTTCATCACTGCAGGCACCTTTGCCATAACGGCTTTCTACGGCTACACCACGAAACGCGACCTCACCAAGATGGGCAGCATTCTCTTCATGGCGCTCATTGGCCTCATCCTGGCCACAGTGGTCAACATGTTTCTGCACAACGGCATGCTCACACTGGTGCTGAGCTATGTGGGAGTTGTAATATTTGTGGGTCTCACCGCTTGGGACTCGCAGAAGATCAAAGAAATGCTGGCCATGCAGCCCGACATGAGCGAGGGGGCGCAGAAGGTGGCGCTCATGGGTGCTCTGGCACTCTACCTCGACTTCATCAACCTGTTCCTCTACCTGCTGAGGATTTTCGGGAAGGAGCGCTAAGCGGCATCACGGCACACGGCAGTAACCAGAAATGCCAGACCGTCAGTCGACACCCGACGGTCTGGCATTTCTTTGTTGCAGCATTTCACCGGGAGGTCAGCGCATTGTGCTGGGCGGCAATGCCGACGGCGCACAGCCCCACTGCTTGTTGGGACGACTGCCCATGACGAGCACCAGCCGGCCACCATGCACAATCATTTCGTGAGTGATATAGGCGCGGTCGTAGGGCACACCGTTCCAGGTGGCTGACTGTATGTAGATATTTTCATCGTCCACCCCTTCTGCCTCGATTTCGAAGTTGCCCAGTCGCACGTGGGCAAGGGCGGGCGAACCGAGAATGTAATAGGGTGTGCCGGGGCACACAGGATAGAAGCCCATCATGGCAAACGCCTGCCAGGCACTCATCTGTCCGGCATCGTCGTTGCCAGACAATCCTCCGGGCTCGTCGAGATACTCAGTACGCAGTATTTCACGGACAAGATACTGCGTCTTCCACGGCTCGCCCGTCCAGGCATAGAGATAAGCGATGTGGTGGCAAGGCTCATTGCCGTGCCAGTAGGCCATGCGCCCCGTTGACAGAGTGGCCGTATCGGAAACATGAAGGGCAAACAGACGGTCGAGCCTCATAGACAAACTGTCGCGTCCGCCCATGGCCTGCATCATTCCCCCGACATCGTGGGGCACATAAAACGAATAATGGGCCACAGCCCCCTCTGTGACAAAGGGCACACGGCCAAGCAGATCCTCATTGCCAAGAAATGCTCCGCCTGTCCGTTGTCCGTTGCGAGGCGCATGGCGACCGTCGGCCCACCGTGTCTTGGGATTGAAGACATTGCGCCAGTTGCGCGAACGCGTCATCAGTTGTCGGCGGTCAGCCTCTAGTCCCAAGACGCCGGCCAGTTGGGCTGCGCAAAAATCATCGTAGGCATACTCCAGCGTGCGGCTCACCTGCTCACGCGTATGGAAGGCATCAGGCACGCTGTCTTCGAGCGGCACATAGCCATAGCGCAGGTAGCTCGTCAGCGCACGGCGTCCCATGCCGTCGCGGTAGGTCTGGAGGTCTGAAGGTATCTCAAAAGCATTCTTGCGAACCCCCTCGTAGGCCGTTGCCAAATCGAATCCGCCAATGCCCTTCACTGCAGCATCGGCCAACACAGCCGCAGCATGGTCGCCTATCATAGCTGCCGTGTACGAGTTCCAACAGGGAAAGATGGGCATCCACCCTCCGGCACGGTACATACGGCACAGGCTCTGCATCATATTGGCCGTCAACGTGGTATCGATGAGCATCAGCAATGGCATCTCCGCACGATAGATGTCCCACATACTGAAATCCATATACATCGGCTTTTGTTCGCCTAGTTCTGACCGGCCATCGGCAAAGCGGGGGCAGGATCGCAGTCCTTTGGCATCGGGCGCATCGCTGAACTCACGGGGAAGGAAACTCGACCGATAGAGCGCGCCATAGAACTGAAGCACCTTGGCACTGTCGGCATCGGCCACTTGAACCTTGGCCAGCCGTTCGTCCCACTGAGCGGCATTGGTCTTCACCATGCCGCCGAAGTCGCGGCCAGCCGTTTCGGCGGTCAGATTGCGGTCGGCCTCCTGCTGACTGGTAAACGATGTGGCGGCTGTCAGCAGGATAGGATGGCCAGCATGGCCACGAAAAGTGATCCAAGCCAACGAGTCGGTGACACCCATAGCTGTCACAGAGTCGCTGTATGCCAACGAAAAGTGGCCTGCAAAGCCTGCAGGTTCGCCCCATCCTTGATAGATACGGTGCACTGGATTGGAAGCAAAGACACGGCGGTGCAGTGTGTCGAGCCGGATGGTGGCCTCGTGCTCATCGCTGTTGGGACGTATCACGATATGCACATCACCGTCGGCCTCGGGCGTGATGCGCAGCATGGCTGCGTGCGACAAGGCCGTGACCTCCACACGCAGCCGTTCGCGCGGCAGGCTGACAGCATAGTAATGGGGATGGGCAAGCTCTTGGTCGTGCGAAAAGGGCGTTGCGCCTTCCTCCACCCCGAGACGCACGGAGCCGTTTGCCTGCGCCGTGACGGTGAACGATCCGTAATCCTGTGTGCATCCCCCCACGAGCCAGTGGCTGCAGCGTATGCCTTGCAGCAAACTGTCGGGATAATAATAGGGCGCAACGCACTTATGTTCGGTAGCGCGCGTCTGCGGTGTCCAGAAATTTTGTCCGTGAGGCACAAGCACTGCCGGAATGGTCTGCCCGTGTTCCTCCGACCCCTTGCCATAGATGCCCTTTGAGCGCGTGACGGCCTGGCTGGTACCTACCAGCGTATTGACCGCCGACAAAATGCGATGCCGTTCGAGCGATGCTATGCGCTGGCGTACGAAAGCTTTCACCGAGTCCCAAGCATAAACATAGGGACTGGCGGCCACGGCCTGACAGCCCAAGGCGTAGACAGGACGCTCATTGTGAAGAAAAGTCACACAGACGCGGGATGTCGATTTATGACGCATAAATATCATCTGCAAGTTAGCAGCCATCGGCACCACACTGTCCATGCGGTCCACCTCATCGGCCGGACGGCTTCGCTCGCTACTCAAGCGCAACAGAGTAAGCAGTCGATAAAGGTTGGTGTCGTGGCCAAAACGCAGGTCGGCACCATGCGTGCAGCGAGCTATCGCCGTGTCGGCATCGGCCTCAATGTGTTGCCACAAACTGACTGCACTGCGCGCCGGAATGCCATTGTTCTCGGCACACACTCCGTTGCAAATCCACATACGACGATTGTTCTGCCAATAGAAGGCTTCGGCCTCACTACGCGTAAAGACATCACGGAAATCAATAGGCAGCTCCACGTCCTGCATGTCGGTGGCAATGGTAAAAAGTTCGCTCATCAGCGAGAGACCGTCGGCCACTTTTCCTGAGTTCTTGAACAAAGCCTTGAGAAACCGATCGGGTGTCACATCGGCGTTAATCCGTGTAGCTGCCGTCAGCCGTTTCTCTTCGGGAGAGTCGTAGGCTATCCATGCCATATCGGCCGAATCGGTCTTGCAGTCGCTCATAAACCCGTCGGGAAGCATCTCAAGCGCCTGCAGGAAAGCCGCCATGCTCTTGCGGCAGCGGTCCGACACGCTGCTCCTCGACCTGACGAAAGGCGTTCCGGAAAACACCTCGGGATAAGCTGCCAGCATGCGTCTGGCAATGGCCTTATGCTGGCGCACGCCGAGCGGCGTCAGCTTACCGCCGTTGCCCTTGGCGTTGCGCCACACTTTGTCGAGCCGTTTGGCCACTTGCCGTCCCAGGGGCGTGAGGTTCTGTTTGTCGGCAAAGTGGCCAATCACCCACTCGTAACGGCTATCGCTGGTCAGCCAACGCGACCCATGACGGCCGTAATGGCTGATATAGAACGGCTCGTAACCGTCGGGCACACGGAAATCGGTGCCAGTTCGTTCAGGGTAAGCATGATAAACTCCTCCCAGCTGTTCCCATGTGGGCTGTGCGATGGCAATGTGTGCCATCACAAGCAAAGCCCACGTCAATAATGTTTTCTTCATTCCAATGTCCAGTCTATTCCTAATTTATTGTTGACCATCTTCACCACGAAAGGCAATTCCCTATTGGTGGCTATCCACATTTCTGTTCCGTCCACATCGGCCTGCACCCGTATGGCTGTGGCCAGCCGCTCCTGTTCGCGCCATGTCTGTCCGTCGTAGACAAACCGATGGCGACGCATCAACTGGCGGAATGCCTTGCGCGAAATGAAGAGAAAGGTGCCGCGGCAAGTGTAGCTGCGTCCCGTCCACTGCGGACTATCCCAACAGAAAGCATCGGCGTGGTCGACAACCGACCGGGGAATGACGTACTGGTTGCCATGGCACACCATGCGAAGCGTATCGGCCTCGACGATCCACGACAATGGCCAGTTGCGGTACTGCCTATTGAGGATAAAGCGGGCAGTAGCCATGGGCTTGCCGCCCGGAAGCGGAAAAGCCCTATCGGCTTGTTGCGGACGAGCTGTTGACACACGTTCGACCTTGTCGGGCACGCGCACGGGTGGTATATGAAGCCACGTGCCCTGTCCGGCCACGGGATAACGCCCCAAGAGCGCCCATACAAGCCACGACGACATGGCTCCGCTGTCGTCATTGCCCGGCAAGCCGTCAGGGGTGTCGGAGTAGTTGTCGCTTACTATTTGACTCACGCGCGATGCGCTAAGGTCTGGACGACCGATATAATGGTAAAGGTAAGGAGTAAGAAACGATGGCTCGTTGGCTACATTGTAATGACCCTGATCGAAAAAGATGTCGAGACGGCGGCGAAACGCTGAGTCGCCGCCACACAAGTCAATAAGCCCTGGCACGTCATGAGGCACACTAAGCGAATACTCGGCCGACAGCGCCTCATAGAAAAATGTGTCCCACCATGCAATGTACCATGGAGCCACCTTTGTGTCGGGTCGGTAGGCTATCTTAGGCTGGCAGACGGCCGATTGGCCCCAGACCACTGAGTCGAGCCACTGACCATCGGCAGCGCGCGGCATGATGAAACCGCGCATGTCCTGCCACTCGTAGTCGGCACGCCATAGGTTACGCCAGTTGCGCGAGCGCATCATGTATTTCTCATAGAGGTCACTGTGACCCAAGCCACGCGCCACCTGGGCAATGCACCAGTCGTCGTAACTATACTCCACGGTACGTGTGCCAGCACGGGGAATGCCGTAGGGAATATAGCCCAACCGCTTGTATTCGTCGAGTCCGCCACGTCCTTCCTTCTCATGATCGGCCGGCGGCACTTCGGCATCCTTGATCATGGCTTGCAAAGCTAAGTGGTAGTCAATGCCTTTGAGACCGCGCGCATAAGCCTCTGCAATGACCACTTCGGCATGCGAACCGCCCTGCGTACGGCCATTGCAGTCGCCGCTCCGCGCATCGGGCATATAACCGTCGTGGAGATAGATATTGAGCAACGAGTTGATCATACCAACAGCACGTTCGGGATAATACTCCATGAGCAGGGGGAACGACGTGCGGTAGGTGTCCCATAGGGCATAGTAATCGTCGTAATAAGGCAAACGGCTTGCCGACGATGTTCCTGCCGAACGGTAAGAGGCTGGTTCCTCACCGGTCTTGTCGACTGGCATGAGGAGCGTATGGTAAAGAGCCGTATAGAACATACGTTGTTCCTTTGACGACCCTTGATAGGGGACGCGCTGCAACAGGTCTTCCCAGATGTTGGAAAGACTATCCAGTTGTGTTTCGAAATCAAGTGAACTGATGTTGCACCGCGCCTGCGCTTCGGAAACATAAGAGATGCCCACCTTCACGTTGGCTGCCACACTTGCGGAATTTTTGTTGTTGGCCAATGTGTGCGATGTGCCTAAGGATGGATTGAAAAGCAACTTGACCGACAGACTGTCGGCCGTGCCGGCCAGTGCAAACGGCACATCACTCTGCAAACAAAAGTAGACCGTATAGGGGGTACCATTGTTCCATCCGCCTCTAATAGTGGTATATCCAGTCACCTCATGGGCATTGACAAGACGAAGAGAAGAACCAACATATTGCTGCGCCTCACGCTTTTCGGGTATGGAATCCATGCCAAGGAACGATGCCACATCAACAAACAATCCATCGGCACGGGTGATACGATAGAGCGCACAACGCTCGGATGCCGTAATTTCGGTAGTGATCCCATTCTCGAACGAACAGCGATAGTAGCCCAACGATAAGCTCTCGGCAGTGCGGCGCTGAGCATAGATGGGGATGTGCCTGACGCTTCCGTCAGGCATCAGCAAGGGTTGGAAGGTTGGCTTGTCACTGAGCAGAATGGGCTGGATGAGCACATTACCATACTTTTGGCCGCCGCCGGTGCCACTGACGTGTGTCTGCGTGAAACCCTTGACAACCTCGGGCATGGGCGCCCAACCAGCATTAGGCATCGAAAGACAGTCAGGGCCTGGTTTTACCATACCGAAAGGCATGGACGGGCCTACAAACGTACGTCCCAACCCCTCACTGCCAATACGGGGATCGACCCAACTGCATAGTTCATGAACACTGGCCTGTGTTGGCAGATGACACAACAGGATGAAAAAAAACAGAAGTCTGCGCATCAAAAAAAACGAAAAACAAGGCAAAATCCTTATCGTCCCGCAAAGGCTTTCGTAAGGTTTGCTCCTTTAAAAAACGACAAGTCTCCCACTGACGGGACACGACGGGCAATGGGTGTCCCTATCAGCGGGAGACTCGCTGGATTACTTAGATGTAGCGTAGCCGGGGTTCTGGCTCCAACCGTTCTTGTTCAGCACAGTTGTCGGAATGGGGAACACGCGGCAAGTCTTGTCGAAACGAGCTTTGGCATACTTATGCATGTGGAAGCCATACTCATCCTCGAAATGACCGAAACGTATCATGTCATTACGGCGCCAGTTCTCATCGAAGAACTCACGGCCACGTTCATCGTATATTTCCTGCAACGACGGGGCGTGGTCGATGTTAGGAGCGTGGACATAAGAACGTATCTGATTGAAGAGGCTTTGCGGCGTATCGCCGTTGGTAGCGGTAGCACCACGGGTTATAGCCTCGGCCTTCATCAGAATAACATCTGCCAAACGGAAGATAGGCACATCGTTGCCCTGGTTGCGGTCGTTCTTGAAGTCGCTATCGGTAATGAACCATTTTACCGACTTGTAGCCCTGGTTGTAACCGTTGAGGTTATTGCCGACATCGAGGCTACCCTCGTTCACAAGTGTGATTGTCTTGCTCAGCACCACTGGGTTGCCTTTGTAGAGCCACGGAGAAGCCGTCTTTTCATAGGTGGTGGGGCTGTAGAGGTGGATGGTGTCGGCCAAGACATGTCCCTGACGGTCGTCGCTACTCAATGCCAAGAGCAAGTCGGACATCTCTGGCGTAATAGAGAAATTGCCGCCGACCGACTTGGACAGCGTTGTACCGTAATAACTTCCGCCACTATCGTTGGCCTTACGCCATGTGCGTGGACGTCCGTACTGCATGCCCGTGTTTCTGATAGCATCGTAGGGCATGGCATAGATGAAGTCCTTGATTTGTGACCCATTGTTGGGATAGAACTTAGAGAGGTAAGCGTCGGTAAGGTCGAACTTTCCACTCTTAATGATGTCGTCGCAAAGCTCCACCACACGGTTCAGCTTGTCGTTGGTGTAGCTGGCCGCATCGTACGCATCGACACTGGCGGCGGTATAGACCGACCAGTTGATGTAGAGTTTTGCGAGCAAAGCCTCTGCCATCCACCGGGTTGGTTTGCCATAGGTATTGTTGGTAACATCAGTGGGAAGCAACGGGATGACGGAATCCAACTCATTGGCGATGAACTGCGCCACTTTGGCGCGGGGTTGACGCTGAGACACTTCGGTCTCGCTCATGGGGTGGTCGAGAATTGGCACGTCGCCATAGCTGTCCATCAGCACAAAGTGGAAGAAAGCGCGCATGGCACGTGCTGTGGCCACATACGTACCGGCATCGTTACCACCAAGGTCTCGGATGGCCGAATTGGCTTTGACGATACCACGAGAGACATCCTCGTACCAGCCGATGGAAGCATCGTCGGGTGAGAAGTTGTGTTGGCAGGCGTTGGCATAGGTACCCGAGTCATAGTAGTCGCCTCCGAAGCTGATACCAACCCATTCGTCGCTCGAAAGGGCTTGCGCCTCCATGTAGCGGCGTCCCCATGTGCCCAAGAGCTGGTTATAGACATCGGCGAGCATAGCTTCTCGTGCTATCTCTGTGGTAGGATACTTCGTGTATTGGGAATCGACGGAGACATCCAGGTCGGTGCAGCCTGTGGCCATGCCCAGCATACCGGCCGCACAGATGAACAATATACTTTTTTTCATACTGTAATCATTTAATTATTTACCCTAAAAGTTCACTTTCACGCCGACCATGTAGGTACGTGTGTGCGGATAGACGCTCCAGCGATAGTCTACGCCGGGCGATGTTCCACCCATGTCGACCTCTGGGTCGAGTCCCTTGTAACCCGTAATGGTGAACACATTGTTTGCAGTGAAGTAGAGTGTAGCATCATTGATCCATCCGTCGAAGCAGTTGCGGAAGGTGTAGCCCAGCGTCAGCGTCTGCAGGCGGAAATAGCTACCATTCTCAATCCAACGGTCGGAAGGATAGTTGGGCATAGTGTTGACAACCTTCGAACCGTCGCTGAGCGTTGTGATTTGCTCTGTAGCGAAGTCGCTGAGCACGTTCTTGGTGCCGCTGGCCGAAGCCAAATTGGAGGTGGCCATATAGCTGGCGCGTGCGCCATTGTAGATCTTGTTGCCAAAGACTCCGGTAAAGAACATTGTCAGGTACCAGTTCTTGTAGGTCAGCGAGTTGTTCCATCCGAGGTTGAGCTTAGGCTGTGCGCTGCCAGTAATTGTACGGTCGCGCGTATCATCGGGCGTGGTGGTTACTTCGCCTGTGCGCTTGCCATTCTTGTCGTGTACATAATAGGTGGCCTCACCCTTGTCGTTGAAGCCTGCATACTCGAAGGTATAGAACGTGCCAAGCGGTTCGCCCTCGAGGATGCGCTGCGTGTAGCCGTTGTTGGAGACGCCGGCCACCATGGGATCGCCCTGCATAAACTTGTCGGTGTGGTAGATGTCGTTGGAGAGCTTGTCCACACGGTTCATGTTGTGTGAAAGGTTGAGCGAGGTGTTCCAACGGAAATCTTTCTTCTGTATGACATCGGCATTGATGGTGAACTCCACGCCACGGTTGGTGATTTCGCCCACATTAGCATTGATTTCGCCATAAGGATAGACATCGGCGGACACGGGATAGTTCCAGATGAGGTCCCATGTCTTCTTGTTATAGAACTCGATGGTTCCGTTGATACGCCCGTTGAGGAAAGCATAGTCAATGCCCACGTTGAACATGCCTGTAGACTCCCATTTGAGTTTTGCGTTGGCATTTTTCGTTGCAGCGAGTGTATGGTATGAAATGACCTGTCCCTGTTCGTTGGTATAATCGAAATAACCGCTTGCGCCATAAGTGGTCACAGCCGAGTAGGCACCGAAGCCCAGTGCGTTTCCGCTGACACCGTATCCTACGCGGAGCTTCAGGTTAGAGAACACGTTCTGGTTCTTCATGAAAGGCTCCTCGGTGATGTTCCATGCTGCGCTGACCGACGGGAAGGTACCCCAGCGGTTGTCTTTTCCGAAGACCGACGATCCGTCACGTCGAATGGTGGCCTGTAGCATGTAGCGGCTGTTGAACGAATAGTTGACACGTCCATAGAACGATATGTTGCGCACGATTTCCTTGGTTCCGCTCTCCACTCCTTCGATGCCGTCGATGATACTGGCATAAGTAAGGTTGTTCCATTTCACATGGTCGTCGTAGAAGTTGTACACGGTGAGTCCGAATCCGTCGTTGTTGACGCGCTCCTCCCATGAGTAACCGGCCATGAGCGAAAGGCTGTGCACCTTGTTGAAGGTATGGCTATAGTTGGCATACGCCTCGAACGTGTGTTCGTGACCCATGTATGTGCTACGGTTGGCCTGTCCATTCTTGCTGACGTATATTTCCGACTGGTGCGAATGATAGCTGCTGGAGGTGCGCTGGCGGTTGCCGAACGAGTAGTTGGCATTGAGGTCGAGACCGTCGATGATGTGCACTGTAGCCTTGGCGGTGAACTGCTGTCGTTTCCAGTTGTTTTCCTCGGTATCCTCGTTGATCATGCGCAGGGGGTTGTAGTTCTTGTCGTTGCCAGACCAGTCGACGGGATTGAGCGGCGAGAAGTAGTTCATGGCATCCATGACCGATGCGCCCTCGTTCCACATGGCTACGCCGGCATACTTGCCGTACATGAGGTTGGCACCCACCGAGAGGTCGAGGTGGTCCTTGAGTACCGATGTGGTGAGCAATGAGCGGATGTTGAGACGGCTCATGTTGCTACCCTTTACGATACCCTGCCGATTGTGGTAGCTCACGCTGGCCATGTACTTGGTCTTGTCGTTGCCACCATTGATGTTGACGTTATGGTTATGGCTGACGCCCGTGCGCAGCACTTCCTTCTGCCAGTCGACGTTGCCGCCGTTGTCGTCGATAGTTGTTCCTGTGGCCTGTCCCAGCTGGCGCAGTTGGTCGGCACTCATCATGTCGAGCGTTTTAGCCACTTGGTCGAAGCCCACGTATCCGTTGTAGCTGACGTTGGTTCGGCCGGCTTTTCCTTTCTTTGTGGTGATAATGATGACACCGTTGGCCGCCTTCGAACCGTAGATGGCGGTGGCGGTGGCATCGCGCAGCACATCGATCGACTCGATATCGTCGGCAGCTACCATGGAGATGTCCACTCCGGGAATGCCGTCGATGACATAGTAGGGCTGCATGGCCTCGCCCGTGCGGAGCGACGAGGCACCGCGTAGCGAGATGCTTGGTGTGCCGTTGGGATCGCCTGTGGAGGTTACGACGAGTCCGGGCACCTTGCCCTGCAGCATCTGTGCGGGGTCGGTGAACACGCCTTGGTTAAGGTCTTTGGCCTCGACGGTGGTAATGGACGACGTGACATCCTTGCGGCGCATGGTGCCGTAGCCCACCACCACTACCTCATTGAGCATCTGATCGCTTTCTTTCAGCTGCACGTTTTGTCCGGGGGTGATGACTTGGGGCTCGTAGCCTGTATAGGATACTTTCAGCTTGGCGTTGGCCTTGGTGGTGGTCAGCCTATAACGGCCGTTGCTGTCGGTCGTGGTTCCGTTCTGGGTGCCTTGCTCGAGAACACTCACGCCGACAAGCGGTTCGCCATGAGCATCGGTGATAACACCCGTCCGCAGACCTTGTGCCATGGCCGTGGCACCGCAAAGCAACAAAGCGGCAGATAGCAGCGGTCGCCGCAATCCTGCCTTCAGTTGTTTCTTACATTTTTCCATAAGCGTATTTGATTGGGTTAAAATTATAGATTATTGTGTGTTTTTGTATAATGTGTTCAAGAATGAGGTGTCAGTTGCGCTGACCTGCGAAGTCGACACCCGGGGCCGCATTGACATGCAGTCGCTCGGAACTGACGGCTGTGGCCTTGTCGACATAAAGCCCGTACACCTTGTCGCGCACGAAGCCTTCGCCCTTGCAAGGCCGCTTGTCGTAGATGCCGCCCTTGTAGGCGGTGAGCGGACGCAGGTTGAGATGCACGTTGGACAGGACAATGTTGCTGACCTTCGTGTCGGTGTCGCCGCCAATGAAACAACCGTTTTCGGACGTGGCGAAGATATCGGTGAAATAGATACGGCTCACCTGTCCCGACCGTCCCTCGGTCTGACCTTCGGGAAACCGCCAGTTGGCATCCTTATTGTTGCCGTCGGCACGGGGATAGGATGTGACGTAGATTGGCTCCGCTTTACCCCACCACACATCCGACCAGAGGCGGCAGTCCATGATGATGTTGGAGAACGACACGTCGGTCACTGCTCCCTCATCGCGGTTTTGTATGCCAAGGCCGCGGTTGCTGGCCGTGATGATGCAGTTGGCTATGGTTACATTATATATAGAGTCCATGTTTTCCGACCCCAGTTTCACGGCGCACGACCGCGAAGTCATGGTGCAGTTGCTGACGGTGATGTCGTGGCACGACCCATATTGGGCAAACTCGCGCCGGTTCTTGAGACAAATGCAATCGTCGCCCGAGGTGATATGGCAGTTGGATATGCGCACATTGCACGAGTGGTCGATGTCGATGCCGTCGCCATTGCGTATCTTCAGGTTGTTGAGCAGGTCGATGCCGTCGATGACTACATCGTCGCATCCCACCAGATGCACGGTCCAGTAGGCACCCTCGCGGATGGTGAGGTCGCGCATGCTGACTTTCGAGCATCCATAGAGTGTCAGCACGTGGGGGCGTGGGTCGAAGGTGGTAACTGGTTTCAACTCGTAGGAGTCGGCCAGTTCGCGCCCCATGAAAGCCACTCCGTTGCCGTCGATGGCACCCCGTCCGCTGAACGACAGGTTGGTGCAACCCTTGGCCCATAGCCACAACATGCCCTCGCCCTCGTTTTTTCCGAAGGCGCTGAGGCGGTAAAGACTTTCATCGGGATGGGCTTTCAGTGTGGCCGTAGCGTCGAGGTGGAGCTCCACATTCGACTTGATTTGTATAGGGCCAGCCAGAAAGGTGTGGTTTCGCGGGAAGCAGACCATTCCTCCGCCGTCGGCACTGCACTGGTCTATGGCGCGCTGTATGGCCGCAGCGTCGTCGGTACGGCCATCGCCACGAGCTCCGAACGACATGACATCATAAACTTGCGACTGGGCTTGAAGGCTCAGCAACACGGTTAACAAAAGCAGCAAGATGGTTAAGGTTCGCTTCATTGGGCTTGTTTTAATCGATGCAAATATAAAGCATTTATATTACAAATCCATGTCAACCTACCTTTTTTTCCAAAAAAAAACGCACAAAAGGGGAAAAAAGTCTTCAGCGCTCAAAAATGAGCTCTGCAAGGCTGATATTTTCATCGGTTTGTAACACGGCAGCATTGTCGCTGCACCGTCCAGACATGCGATAGCACATCTATCGCGAGGCAACGGCGGCGCGATTTGGCTTAAAACGAGCACTGCTTTGCGATAGGTATTTTATGGGCATGCGGTTGCTATCGAACCGCACTGCGATAGCTATCGAACGGCGGTGCGATAGACGGCAAACCGCCGCGCGATAGAACACCTATCGCGCGGCGGTCGAAAACTGGAGGTAAACGCACTGTTAACGCATCATAAAGCCATGGGGCACCCTGCACCCTGCAACCATGGCCGTCGCTGAAAGCCATCAGCGGTCGATGCGCCCGCCGCGTGAGGTCATGTTGGCCAAAATTTCTTGTTCGCTGACGAGATTCTGGTCGCCGGGAATGGTGTTTTTCAGCGCCGATGCCGATACCGAGAAGTCGAGGCAGCGCTGCTCATCGGTGGGCCACTTCAGACGTGCATGGATATAGGCAGCCACCCAAGCATCGCCTACTCCCATCTGGTCCACTATGTCGTTGATGTCGTAGATGCGCGAATAATAGATGTCGCCATCCACCCAGAGCACGCCGCAGTTCACATGGTGCTGGAACGAGAGGATGTTGCGGTGAGCCATGAGCATGCGGTGGCATCGTGGGAACATGGCATGAAGACGGTCGAAATAGCGGCGGTAAGCCTCTTTGTCAAACTCGTAGTCCTCGCCCAGCGCGGTGAAGGGGATGGGGGGCATGCCGCTCGCCACGCACCACTCATTTTGATCGCCGAAGATAAACGAGCTGTAGCCCATCAGCTCGCGCAGCGACCGTTGGGCGTTGGCACCGGGATACTTCCACAAGTTGCCCCGATAGTTGATGTCGCAGGTCAGCTCCACCCCCCGCTCATCGGCCATCCTGACGGCCTCCATGGTCGTTTCGAGTGCGGCACGCGAGGTGGCGCAAGTGATGCCCGAGCAATGGAAGAGATCGGCTTCGCGGAAAATGGGCTCCCAATTGATGTCGCCATAAGCCATGGTATTGAACGCCGAGTTGTCGCGGTCGTAGACCACGCGCGACCCCCGCATGGCTGCCGATGGCTCGAAATAATAGGTGCCCAGCCGCTGGCCGCCACGCACGGCACGGCGCACATTGAGCCCCAGCTGGCGCAGGTGCATGAGTGCCGCATCGCCAATGGCATTGTCGGGAACACGGGTCACATACTCCACATCATCGCCAAGCTGGGCCAGCGACACGGCCACATTGGCCTCCGAACCGCCGTAGGCGGCATCGAACGGGCCAGTTTGGAACAAGCGCTGGCCGGCATGTTTTGAAAGGCGCAGCATTATCTCTCCGAAAGTAACTATCTTCATGGGCTGAAAAACTTGTGTGTTGGTGTTGTTTGGTTGTGCAAAAGTAAGCCTTTCGCACGAAAGCGCAAAGCGTAAAGGTATAAAAAACGCCGTCCCAACAACTTGGAACGGCGTTTCGTAGAGTTTACAATACGAGATTAGTCGAGACTCTTGCCACTGACAAGCGCCAACGTATCGCGCGCAATGACAATCTCTTCGTCGGTAGGAATCATTACCACCTTCACCTTCGAGTCGTCGGCCGAGAGCACTTGCTCCACACCACGGCAGTGGTTGCGCTCGCGATCCATCTTCACACCGAGATACTCCAGATCGCTGCAGCTGTCCCAGCGCACACCTTCCTGGTTCTCGCCCACACCGGCCGTCCACACAATGATGTCTACACCATTCATGGCTGCGGCATAGGCGCCGATGTATTTCTTGATACGGTAGTTGTACATCTGCAAAGCCAAATGGGCCAGCTTGTTACCCTCGTTGTCGGCATTCTCGTTGTCGCGCATGTCGCTCGAGATGCCTGCCACGCCGAGCACACCGCTCTTTTTGTTGAGATAGTCGGACATTTCCTGTGGGGTCATGCCACTCTTCTGCATCATGTAGGTCACCGCTGAGGCGTCGATGTCGCCCGCACGCGAGCCCATCATCAGTCCGGCCAACGGTGTAAGACCCATCGAGGTGTCGATGACCTTGCCGTACTTCACGGCAGCTACCGATGCGCCATTACCGATGTGACAAGTGATGATTTTTTGGGTTTTTATGTCTACACCCAGATATTCGCACACACGCTGCGACACATAGCGGTGACTGGTGCCGTGGAAACCATAGCGGCGCACGTGGTACTTGGTGTACCACTCGTAGGGAATGGCGTAGAGGTAAGCGTAGTCGGGCATGGTGCTGTGGAAGGCATTATCGAATACTGCCACCTGCGGCACGTTGGGCATGAGCTCGTCGACGGCCTTCAGTCCGGCCAAATGACCCTTGTTGTGCACGGGTGCCAGGTCGATAAGTCCCTCAATGCCGTTTTCCACCTCGGGGGTGACAATGCAGCTCTTCTCGAAGAGGTCGCCGCCCTGCACCACACGATGGCCTACGGCACCGATCTCGTCGAGGTTCTTGATGGCTCCAAGCTCGGGGTCGAGCAGACATTTGAACACCAGCTGCACGCCCTCCTTGTGGGTAGGCAGGTCGGCCATAATCTGTTTCTTCGAACCGTCGGGCATCTTCACCTTGATGAAAGCCTCGTCGAGGCCGATACGTTCCACACCACCTTGTGCAAGAACTTTCTCGCCGTCCATGTCGTAGAGCTTATACTTGATACTGCTACTGCCGCAGTTTAAAACCAATATTTTCATTTTCTTTGTTTTTGTTCGTTATACATAGCGCATGGCATACTGCTCTGGCGCGCCGCGTTTTCGTTTCAGGCTTTCTTGGCGTCCTGTGCCTGACAGCTCGTGATGGCCACCATATAATATATGTCGTCGACCGAGCAGCCACGGCTGAGGTCGTTGACGGGACGTGCTATGCCCTGCAGAATGGGGCCGATAGCTGTGGCTCCGCCGAGACGCTGCACCAACTTGTAACCGATGTTGCCCACTTCCAGATTAGGCACAATAAGCACATTGGCCTGTCCGGCAATATCTGAGCCGGGAGCTTTCTTTGCAGCTACCGACGGCACAAGGGCGGCATCGGCCTGCAGCTCGCCATCGACCTTCAGCTCCGGATACTTCTCCTTGGCAATCTTGGTGGCTTCGACCACCTTGTCGATGATATAGACGCTCTTGCCAGTCTCCTTGTCTTTAGCATCCTTGGCCGATCCCTTTGTCGAGAAGCTCAGCATGGCCACGCGAGGCTCGGCAAAGCCTGCCACGCTCTTGGCGGTCTGCGAGGTGGTGAAAGCGATTTGAGCCAACTGGTCGGCCGTGGGGTTGGGTGTCACAGCCACATCGCCCATCACAACCACACCGTCCTCGCCATACTGCTCTTGGTCGGTGATGAGCAGCATGGCACCCGACACACATGTAATGCCAGGGGCGCACTTGATGATCTGCAAAGCAGGACGCAACGTGTCGCCCGTCGTGGAAAGGGCACCCGATATCTGACCGTCGGCATCGCCCGTCTTGATAATCATGCAACCCAAATACAGATTGTTTTTTGTCACCAGCTCGCGAGCCTGTTCCTGCGTCATGCCTTTCTTCTTGCGAAGCTCGGCCAGCAGAGCAGCATATTCCTCCGTCTTCTCGCAATGGAGCGGGTCGATGATGGTAGCCTTGTCAATGTTGGCCAGATTCCACTGCTCAGCCTCTTTCTTAATGTTTTCGGGGTTGCCGATGAGAATAAGGTCGGCCAGATCGTCGGCCAGCACCTTGTCGGCTGCTTTCAGTGTGCGTTCTTCCTCAGCCTCGGGAAGAACAATACGTTGCTTGTCGGCTTTGGCACGCGCGACAATTTGCTCTAATAAACTCATAAGTGTATGTTTTTAATCGATTAAAATCTGTTGTAGACCGCTTGTGTCACCGGTGTTTTCCAAGCCGTTGCCTGCCCGACAACCTATCCTGTCATCTCTTTGGCCAGTATGCCCTCGAGCTCCTCGGCCGACAGGCGCAATCTGAACTGTCCCTTGAAAGCCACGCTGATGCGACCCGTCTCTTCCGAAACAATGATTGCTATGGCATCGCTGTCTTGCGCTATGCCCAACGCGGCACGGTGGCGCAGACCCAACTCCTTGGGAATATCCATAGCGTGGCTCACGGGCAAGATGCAACCTGCGGCCTTGATACGCTTCTGCGAGATGACCATAGCACCATCGTGCAGGGGAGAATTTTTGAAGAAAATGTTTTCGATAAGCAGCTTGTTCACATTAGCTCCGATAAGTTCGCCCGTCTGCACAATGTCATCAAGCGGTGTGGCACGTTCGATGACAATGAGCGCGCCTATCTTGCCGCGAGCCATGTCCATGCAAGCCCACACGATGGGCAGGATAGTGGCCTTGTCCTCTTCGGGAGTCTTGCTTTTCTTCGACGAAAAGAAACGCATGATGTTCTTTACCCGTTGATGGGCACCAAGCTGATAGAGGAACTTGCGTATCTCTTCCTTAAAAAGCACAATAAGTCCGATAACACCCACACTCACCAGCTTGTCCATGATGCTGCCAAGCAGTCGCATCTCAAGCACTTGCGACACAAAAAGCCACACCAGCACAAACACCATAATGCCGATGAAGACGTTGAGCGAGCGGCTCTCCTTCATCAGACGGTACAGGTAGTAGAGCATCAACGCGACAAGGAAGATGTCGATGATGTCTTTTATGCCAAATTCGAAGAACATAATGCCTTATAGATTTTCACGGCCTCTACGGCAGGCTTCACATCGTGAACACGGATAATGGAGGTGCCACGCATCAATGCCATCGTGTTGACCACGGTAGTGCCGTTGAGTGCCTCAGCGGGAGTGTTTCCCAAGGTCTCAAATATCATACGCTTGCGCGACATGGCGGCCAGCACTGGCAACTCAAGCACTTGCAGCTTATCCATTTCGTCGAGGATGCGGAAATTGTCGGAACAAGTTTTTCCAAAGCCAAATCCCGGATCAAGAATGATATCTTTCTGGTGCAAGGCACGTAATTGTTGCACGCGCGCGGCAAATTCCAGCAGCATACCACGGAGCGTAGCTTGCTGCGACATTAGGATATAGGGAGTGCCTGTCGAGGCGGTAAGGGCAAACATCTCCGGGTCTTCACCACCCGACACATCGTTAATGATGTCGGCACCGAACTCACTGATGGCCATGCGAGCCACTGACGCACGGAACGTATCGATAGAAACGATAGCATCGGGAACAGTAGCCTTCAGTATCTCCAAGCCCCTTCTCACGCGGTCAGCCTCTTCCAATTCGGAAGCAAGGGTTCCGCCAGGCCTCGTGGAGCAACCGCCAAGATCGATGATAGCAGCCCCCTCGCCCACAAGCATCCGGGCACGCCGAGCAATATCCTCATCGCTCATAGCACGGCTGCCAGCATAAAAGGAGTCGGGAGTCACGTTCATGATCCCCATTACCAATGGTGTCTCCAGTGATAGCAGACGGCCGCGAATGTTCAGTGTGTAGTTCATAATTCGTGGCAAAAATAATAATATTAATTGGAAAATCAAATTCATTTTATGTATTTTTCCTATCTTTGCATTAAATATATGGATAAGAAAATGAATGCATCTGATTTGTACAACATCTACCTGCAACACCCGCAGGTAACGACCGACAGTCGTAGCCTTCCGGCCACGGCACCAAAAGACGGAAGCGATTGTGGAATTTTCATCGCCTTGAAGGGTGCATCGTTTGACGGCAACAAATTTGCGGCCATGGCATTGGAACGGGGTTGCAGCTACGCCATTATCGACGAAGCGGAATACATGGTTGAAGGCGACAAGCGATATATCCTTGTCGACGACGCATTGGAAGCCTTCAAGCAACTGGCTCGCGAGCATAGACGACACTACAACATACCGGTAGTGGGCATCACAGGCACCAACGGCAAGACCACTACCAAGGAACTGGTGTCGGCAGTATTGGCCAAACGATATAGGGTAATGCACACCGAGGGCAACTTCAACAATGATGTGGGAGTGCCAAAAACATTGCTCCGACTCTCGTCCGAGCACGAGATTGCCGTCGTAGAGATGGGAGCCTCACACCCTGACGACATACGCAAGCTCGTGGAATATGTGGAACCGACCCAAGGACTGATAACCAACGTTGGCCGCGCACACTTGCAGGGCTTCGGATCTTTCGAGGGCGTGATGCAGACTAAAGGCGAACTCTACGACTGGCTCAAGGCACATCAAGCTCTGGTTTTAGCCAACCTGGCCAACCCCTACTTAGTAAAAATGCTCAAGGACAGACAGATAAGTCATTGCCTGTCGTACGGACAGAGCAACGAGCCTCTACGCTACGAAATTACCGGACGTGTTGTGGCTTGCAACCCTTATGTAAAACTGCAATGGGAATATGCGCCAAAGGTAGGCACCACAACCGTCAAATACGAACGACATGAGGTGCAAACCCAACTTGTAGGAACCTACAATGCCGACAACCTGCTTGCCGCCATTGCCGTAGGACTGCACAACGGCGTAGCACCTCAGCTGATTGACGAGGCTTTGGCTGGCTATCACCCCACTAACGATCGCTCCGAGCTGGAGCGCACCGCCAACAATCTGCTCATTATCGACGCATACAATGCCAACCCATCGAGTATGGCAGCGGCCATCGATAACTTTAACCGCATCAGTGTAGCCGAGCCCAAAATGGCCATTCTCGGTGACATGCGAGAGTTGGGAACCGCCAGCGCCGACGAGCACCAACATGTGGTAGACAACCTTGAAAAAGCCGGCCTGACCGATGTGTGGCTCGTAGGCGAAGAATTTGCCAAGACCATTACCCGTTTCCGTAAGTTCAACAACGTGGAAGAAGTGAAAGCAGCCATCGCCCAAAATAAGCCCCATGGCAAATGCATACTCATAAAAGGCAGTAACGGAACCAAACTTTTCGAATTACCAAAATTGCTGTAAGCCTCAACAATACACGAACGGGGACGTTTACGTTGTGCCAGATAGTACAACGCAAACGTCCCCGTTTGCATTGCAACAACCTCTAAATTGCGGCGCAACAAATCAATACGAGCATCTCAATGATTCAATAATGACGTCACAACAAATCAATATCAGCTTTGCAACGGTTCAATAATGACGTTGCAACAAATCAATATTGGCGTCGCAATAGCACAACAATCACATTTGAATCATGCAAAGCTTGCATTGAAATGGATTGAGTTCATATTGTGCCGATAGGAAATACGGAATCAAAAAGTCCGGCCTCGCAAAACGAGAACCGGACAGAATGAAAGGAGGAAGTGGTACCTCTTGGAGTTGAACCAAGGACACATGGATTTTCAGTCCATTGCTCTACCACCTGAGCTAAGGTACCCTCTATATTTGCACGAGAATTGCTCTGCTTTGCAACGCATTTCTCATTTGCGAGTGCAAAGGTAGTGCTTTTTATCCAAACGCACAAATTTTTCCGAAAAAAAATGCACGAGTTACAAAAAAAAGAATTAACTTTGCATCCGTCTTTGAATAGAGATGGCTCTTCGAGGAGCGTTTATTCGTAAAGACTATCGGGATTTAGCGCAGTTGGTAGCGCACTACGTTCGGGACGTAGGGGTCGCTGGTTCGAGTCCAGTAATCCCGACATATTGAGAAAAAGCCAAATGGCGCATTGCGTCATTTGGCTTTAATGTTTTCCACCCAAGTCACTGG
The DNA here is from genome assembly GCA_963656105.1 of Eggerthellaceae bacterium. GTDB lineage: Bacteria > Bacteroidota > Bacteroidia > Bacteroidales > Bacteroidaceae > Prevotella. Next base: position 127,798 of record CAVKHW010000002.1, on the reverse strand, counting down.
CCATTTATCCGCTCATAGGCCATCGGATGTGCCGTTGCACCTATTTCGTCATTGGGAAATGCCATAGGGAAAAGACGCACCATCCGCACATTATCCCCACCAACTGCTTAAAGCTGGCTCTCGCCTTCCACATATTCTTCAAGAAAGAGGTGTTCGCCGTCAAAGACGGCATAAGTAAACTGCGTAATCCAGTCGCCTAATATCAACATGCGTGCCGTGTGGCCATTCTCGCGAGGCATGTTAAGATCGAGTTCTATGTGCCGATGGCCATAAATGAAATAATCGATGTCGGGATGAGTTTTCATGTATTCGCGCGTCCAAAGCACCAAATGCTCGCGGTTCTCGCCCATATAGGGCGGTTCCTTTCCGTCGACTCGCTTCATCCTTGAGTGTTTGGCCCAGTTGAGTCCCAGTTGCATGCCCCACCAAGGGTGTACGAAATTAAGCAAACGCTGACACATCCTGCTATGGAACATCCATCTTAGGAATTTGAATTTTCGGTCGGGGTCGCCCATACCGTCACCGTGAGCCATGTAAAACACCTTGCCGTAGATATCGGCAGTGAGAGGTTGCCGATGCACGATAAGTCCACATTCCTCCTCCAGATAGCCATACGTCCAGATATCGTGGTTACCGGTGAAGAAGTGTACTTCCACCCCATTGTCGGTCAAATCCGACAATTTGCCAAGAAAACGGGTGTAGCCTTTTGGCACGACAAAACGGTATTCGTTCCAAAAGTCGAACATATCGCCCAGCAAATAGACTGCCGCCGCTTTCTCCTTAATACTGTCAAGAAAGCGCACCAGACGGCGTTCCTGCATCCGTCGATGCGGAATAGCCAGCGACCCCAAGTGGGCATCGCTCAGAAAATACACGTTCTTTGCCATAAGCTTAGTGATATTGTTGCGTATGAGTTCTTCGGTGCCGTCATGCGGCATATCCGCACTATTCAAATCCCAGTTCCACTCTAGCCTCCTCGCTCATCATGCTTTGGTCCCATGCTGGGTCGAAGACTAGATTCACATTGGCGGTTTTCACCCCTTCGACACTGTCCACCTTCGTGCGCACATCTTCCAAAATGAAGTCGGCAGCCGGGCACGACGGTGCGGTAAAAGTCATGTCAATATCGACCGTTGCATCTTCCTTCACATCTATTTTATAAATCATTCCAAGATCCCATATATTGACTGGTATCTCTGGATCATAGACAGTTTTCAGTACATCGACAATGCGCTCTTCTATTTTTGTCTTTTCTTCTATTTCCATATCATGTTTCTTACTATTGTGCTGACGGCAGATTCGTTTGTCGCGCAACACCATTTTCTCGTTCACGAGAGCAATCTATTTTATGCAAAGTTAGGAAAAAGAAATTGAATATTCACTGAATGTGCACAAGTTTTCAGAAAATTGCAGTTTACGGAAGTGAGCAAACCGATGACCGTAGTCATATATCCGGCAATCAAGCCGTTTCGCACGGCTGGACGAGATGGTGTTTTTCGGCTTTGGTTAAAGTTTGTCCACCCGTAGCGTTTGGTCGCAATAGTCGACCACTGCAGGTCGGTGGGTTACAAAGATAACCGTCTTGTCGTGTGCGGCAAGGATATTGTGGAGCAGTTGCCGCTCGGTTTCGGAATCGAGAGCCGACGTGGCCTCATCGAAGAGCATCACCGCCCTGTTGCGCAACAAGGCCCGCGCTATGGCTATGCGCTGTGCCTGCCCTTCGGAGAGTCCGCCGCCCGCCTCACTGCATAGGGTATCGAGCCCATCGGGAAGTTGCATGACGAAGTCGGCGCAACTCTTGCTGAGAGCCTCGCGCATCTCATCGTCGGTGGCATCGAGCTTGCCCAACCGGAGGTTTTCGCGGATGGTTCCGCTCATCAGTGTGTTGCCTTGCGGCACATAAACAAAGTTGCAGCGCGTGCGGGGCGACAGTTCGCGAGTGGTCGCGCCGGTGTAAACGACGATCCGTCCTTGCTGCGGCCGCAGGAGAGCCAGTATGAGTCTGATGAGCGTAGTCTTTCCGGCTCCGGTCTCGCCCAGCACGGCCGTACATGAACCGGGACGGAAATCGAAGCTGAGATTGCTGAGAACCAGCCCATCGGCAGCATCGTAGGCATAACTCACCCCTTCCAACCGCACACCGCAAGGTTTTGCCAGCCGGACGGGGTCGCCCTGTTCCTCCAGTGGGTTCTCTTCGAGTTCCATGAGCCGTTCGGCTGCGGTGAAGACCGACACGAAGGCCGGCACCAGTTTTGTCAACGACCGCGCTGGGCTTTGTATGCGGTTTACCAGCTGCAGGAAAGCCGTCATTCCGCCAAAGGTAAGTGTCTTTTCGGACATACGGACGGCAGCCCAGAGAAAAGCCACGAGGTATCCCAGAGCAAAGCCGAAGTTGAGCACGAGGTTGCTGAACACCGAGAACGCGGTGCGTCTGACCACCTTGTGCCGCAATTCGCGCTGCGTGTCTTCCAGTCGACCCACCATAACGTCGTTGCTCTCAAGGGTTTTGATGAGCATGCGGTGTTGTATGGTTTCCTGCAATACGCTCTGCACTTTCGAGTCGGACGAGCGCACCTGGCGTGTCAGCCGGCGCATTTGCCCCACATATATCTTGCTGAAGGCGATAAAGACGGGCAGGATGGCCACCGTGACCAGAGCCAACACCACATCCATGGATAGCAGATAGCAGAATGCGCCTACAAACATGGCCACGACCGAGAGGGTCGACGGTATGGTCTCGGTGAGGAACCCCACCACATTGTTCACGTCGAATTCCAGACGATTGAGCACATCGCCCGAGTGGTGGCGGTTGCGCCCGTTCCATTCCGAGCGCAATATACGGTCGAGCATGCGCTGCTGCATGCGGTTCTGTGCTTTCACGCCGAGTATGTTGCGCACCCAAGTGCTGGCAACGTTCAGTGCAAAGTCGCAGAGAATCAGTGCCCCCATCAGTGCCACAGCCGTATAAACTGTTCCGGGCCGTGCGCCCGATGCCACATCAATGGCTCGCTGTACGGCCCATACCTGGCATAGCGACACGCCAACCGAAGCCAGTCCGATAAGTGCGTTGATTGAGGCCTGCAGGCGGTTGCCGCGCCATGCCGCCCACAACCATCTGAGGATGTCGGTGGCGGAATATTGCGATGGTGGAATCTTCAGCAGTTTCTTGATGTTCATGTGTATGAGCAAATGAGGGTGGGGATGACTTGCCAGAAGTTAGCGTTGGTCGAAACCCCACATCAGTTTGTCGCGTAGTGTGGAGAAATAATGTGACGAAGGCCGCTTCACTATTTTCGTTTTGTAAGGTGCGCGGCGGATGGTAACCTTTGTTCCCTCGCGCAGTTTCTCCGACCGTCCGTCGATGGCTGCCAGAAAGTTATGGCTGCGACTCTCCACTTGGAGCTCAATCACACTGTCGTCATTGACCACGATCGGGCGTATGTTTAGACTATGTGGTGCCACGGGCGTAAGGCAGAGGATGTTGGCCGAGGGCACGATGACCGGTCCGCCGTTGGAGAGGTTATAGGCCGTGGAACCTGTCGGCGTGGAGACGATAAGTCCGTCGGCCTGATAGGTCACGAGATACTGACCGTCTACGCTACAACGCACGGTAATCATGGCGGCATCGTCGCGCTTCAGCAAGGCTATGTCGTTGAGGGCATAAGGACTGCCCTCGATAGGCTCGCCGTCGGCCTCTATCATGATGACGGCGTGTTGCTCGGTCTTGTATTGACCGGTATAGATTTCGTCGAGGGCTTTCTCCACCTCCGTGGGAAGCACGTCGGCCAGAAATCCCAGACGTCCCATGTTGACGCCAAGAATGGGGATACCCTTTGCCCCCACCCTGTTGGCAGCACGCAGGAAGGTGCCGTCGCCTCCCAGCGACACGGCGAAATCGACATCGAAATTATAGTCGTCGAACACGCCCGAACACCACACCTTGCCGCCAGTCTGACGGGTCAGGAAGTCGTAATAAGGCCGGTCGATGTAGATTTCAGCTTGGTGGGCACGGAGATAGTCGATGATCCGATCCACGGCCACTGCCGTCTTTGTCTGGTACTCGTTGCCGAAAAGGGCAAACCGCAAGTGCTGCTGTGACATTTTTTTCGTTTTATAATTTTCTTTTTCTCCCCAAAGGGGACGTAGAATGGCAAAGAATTGGTAAATTTGCAACTACTATTTGATGCAAAAATACTATTTTTTATTGAAACCATTCATCAAATCATGGCAAAAGTATACGAATTTCTCGCCAACGGCTTTGAGGAAATCGAAGCGTTGGCTCCTGTCGACATTCTTCGCCGCGGCGGTGTCGATGTAAAAACAGTGAGCGTCACAGGTTCGGTATGGGCCGAGTCGTCGCACGGCATCACGGTCAAGGCCGACCTTGTGTTCGAAGAGGCTGGCGATTTTGCCGATGCCGACATGCTGCTCCTTCCGGGCGGACTGCCTGGTGCCACCAACCTCAATGCGCACGAGGGCGTGCGCCAAGCCCTGAAACGCCAGTACGACGGCGGACGTCGCATAGGTGCCATCTGCGCAGCGCCGATGGTGCTGGGGTCTCTCGGTTTGCTCGATGGCAAGAAGGCCACCTGCTCGCCTGGCTTCGAGAAATATCTGACCGGCGCCGACTACACCGCGCAGCTCTTCCAGGAAGACGGCAACATCATCACCGGCGAGGGACCGGCAGCCACTCTTCCGTATGCCTACCGCATACTGAGCTATTTTATCGGCGAGGATGCCACACGCACCTTGCAGCGCAACATGCAGTACGCCCACCTGATGGGACTTGAGGGTTAACCGGAGGCAACATGGATTATATTATCATAGTGGCTGGGGGCAAAGGCACACGTATGGGCGGTGATCTGCCCAAGCAGTTTTTGCCCATCGCTGGCCGGCCGGTGCTGATGCACACCATTCAGGCTTTCCACGACTACGACCCCGCGCTCCACATCATCGTGGTGTTGCCCCACGACCAGCAGGACTACTGGCGGCAACTGTGCAACCAGTGCGGCTTCCACATCGCCCACGACATTGCCGACGGAGGATCGTCGCGTTTCGAGTCGTCGCGAAACGGGCTGGCTCTCGTGCCCGACGAAGAGGGTGTGGTGGGCTTCCACGACGGTGTGCGGCCATTTGTGTCGGCCGACACCATCGACCGGTGCTACGAGGCCGCACGCGAGGAGTATGCCGCACTGCCCGTGATGCCGGTTACCGACACTCTGCGGTTCACCGGTGGCAGCAGTGCCGGGCGCAACGTGCCGCGCTCCGACTACCGCATAGTGCAAACCCCTCAAGTGTTCGACATTTCGCTGGCCAAGCAAGCTTTCGCACAGCCTTACCGCGACACGTTCACCGACGATGCATCCGTTGTGGAGAACCTGGGGTGCCAAGTTCACATGGTGGAAGGCAACCGCGAGAACATAAAGCTCACCACGCCGTTCGACCTGCAGTTGGCCGAATTCATCGTTAGTCGTCGGTAAACGCTACTTGTCACCCTCTCGCCCTTTTTTCTCACACCATTCATGGACATCCTTTCACAAGACATCATGTACCTCTCGGGTGTCGGACCGCAACGGAAAGACACGCTTGCCAGCCAGCTCGGCATCAAGACATGGGGCGACCTCTTGGAGTATTATCCCTATAAATACGTGGATCGCTCCAAAGTCTACCGCATATCCGAGCTAAGCGGCGATATGCCGTTCGTGCAAATCAAGGGCAAGATTCTGAGCTTCGAGCAGTTTTCATCCGACCGGCACAACAAGCGGATTGTGGCTCACTTCACCGACGGCCACGGCGTGGCCGACCTGGTGTGGTTCAGAGGCGGGCAGTATGCCATGAAACAATACAAGACGGGCGAGGAATACATCGTCTTCGGCAAGCCCACAGCCTACATGGGGCGCTACCAGTTTGCCCATCCCGAGATAGAACGGGCGGCCGACCTGTGTCTCAACGACATGGGGATGCAACCTTACTACATGACGACGGAGCGGATGAAGAACCAAGGCATGGCATCGCACGCCATAGGCAAACTCACCAAGACGCTGGTAGGCAAGATTCCCGAAGGAGCTCTGCCCGAAACGCTGCTGCCGTCGCAAGTGAGCCGTCTTCACCTCCTCTCGCGCGAGGATGCACTGCGGAAGATACACTATCCACATTCGCTCGACGACGTGCAGCGCGCACAAATGCGCCTGAAATTCGAAGAACTGTTCTACGTGCAGCTCAATATCCTGCGCTACACCACCGAACACCACAAGAAATATCAGGGCTACATCTTCGCCCACGTGGGCGAGACGTTCAACCATTTCTACCGTGAAAACCTGCCTTTCGAGCTGACGGGCGCACAGAAACGCGTGGTACACGAGATACGCGACGACCTGCGCTCAGGACGGCAGATGAACCGCCTGCTGCAAGGCGACGTGGGGTCGGGCAAGACGCTCGTGGCACTCATGGCCATGCTCATCGCCATCGACAACGGCTATCAGGCGTGCATGATGGCTCCCACCGAAATTCTGGCCGAGCAGCACATGGCCACGCTACAGGCGTTTTTGGTGGGAATGGATGTACGCATAAGACTGCTGACGGGCATAGTGAAAGGTAAACGACGACGGGAAGTGCTCGAAGAACTGGCCGACGGAACGATAGACATACTGGTGGGCACGCACGCCGTCATCGAGGACAACGTGCAGTTCAAACAACTCGGCATGGCTGTCGTCGACGAGCAGCACCGTTTCGGCGTGGCACAAAGGGCAAAACTATGGGCCAAGAGCAAAAGACCGCCACACATACTCGTGATGACGGCCACACCCATACCGCGCACATTGGCCATGACCATCTACGGCGACCTCGACGTGAGCGTAATCGACGAACTGCCACCGGGGCGCAAACCCATCGTTACCCTACACAAGTACAACAACCAAACCACCAGCCTCTACAGCGGCATCCGCCAACAGATTGCCGAGGGAAGGCAGGTATATTTCGTGTTTCCGCTCATCGAGGAGAGTGCCAAGCTCGACCTGCAGAACCTCGAAGAGGGCTACAAGACACTGTGCGACGTGTTTCCCGAGTTCAAACTGAGCAAAGTACACGGCCGCATGAAGGCCGCCGAGAAGGAAGCCGAGATGCAGAAGTTTGTAAGCGGCGAGACGCAAATTCTGGTATCGACCACCGTCATCGAGGTAGGAGTGAACGTGCCCAACGCTTCGGTCATGGTCATCATGGAGGCGCAGCGCTTCGGACTCTCGCAGCTCCACCAGTTGCGCGGTCGCGTGGGGCGTGGCGCCAAGCAAAGCTACTGCCTGCTTGTAACGGGCTACGAACTGTCGCAGGAAACGCGCAAGCGCATCGATATCATGTGCCAGACCAACGACGGGTTCTGCATAGCCGAGGCCGACCTTAAACTGCGAGGCCCCGGCGACTTGGAAGGAACGCAACAGAGCGGTATGGCATTCGACCTGAAGATTGCCAACATTGCACGCGACGGACAACTCGTGCAGATGGCACGCGACGAAGCACAACGCATCATAGACAACGACCCCGACTGCAACAAACCCGAAAACGCACTGCTCTGGGAAAGGCTGAAAGAACTGCGAAAGACCAACATCAACTGGGCAGCCATCAGCTGACAGATGCACAACGCCTTTTTCTACTCACTGGCAACAAATACCTAAATATGCTGAAATTCGGTAACAAATGCACTGCCCAAAAAGGCTTTTTTCCATATAACCAAACAATTGACCGCAAATACGGCATTTTTCAAACACTTTCCGTAATTTGCTGATACACTGAGGTTAACGTAATAATTACGCCCACAAAGACGTTTCCGTATCTTGTTTTTCACGCGATAGATATCCTGTCGCATTGCGATAAGGCACCAACGAAGACACGACAAGGGCTGAAAGGGAACGCGAAACACCGCAAAAGCCAACTCGATACAGGGCTTATCGCAACATCGGCATGAATAAAACGCATCGCCAAACCGCTTTTCCATCGATTTCTTCAGCCAAAAACTACAGGTTGGCCCGCTAAATGACACAGTGCGGAAAGGGGGGGGGGGGCAGAAAATATCTTACTTTACACCCGAAAGTACACTCCACGCTATATCGTGCGGAACATAACGTGAACGCATGGCCAAAAGTGTACCAAGCATCGTTAAGCGATGGTAATTAATGCCTTGCAAAAGTTAATTGCAGGCAAAAATGCAACAATTTGAGTTAATTTAGCAACAAAAAGTGTTAACATGACAATGTTTTTGCAGTTTTTTTGTTATCTTTGCGACGTCTTTTTGATTATTCGTTGAACAAGCCTAATGCTCAATGATGCTAGCTAGATAACCATTTCTCGCTGTTTCGAAAGACTAAACCTAACCACAAGACAAACTTCATGACGCTGAAAATAACCATCAAGACATTAACAATATCACTATTATTCGCCTTGGCAGCCGAACCGGTGGCTGGCCAAGACTTGTTGGCCCGACAGGCCCCCATCGACCGACGTGCCAAAAAGCTTGATTCCATTGAAATCAAGACTTTTGCCGAAAGAGAGAACATACAATCGCCGGCTGCCGACCTCTACGGCGACGAATGGGGCAACGCCTATACCAACAAAACTACCGAATTACCCGAAACTTTCACCATCGACTTACGCCATTTCTGCATGCCCACACCCAGCCGTGTGGTGACCAGCAATTTCGGTGCACGCTGGGGCAAACAACACAAGGGACTGGATATCAAAGTATATGTGGGCGACACCATCCGCGCCGCCTTCTCTGGGAAAGTGCGCATCGTGAAATACAACCCCGGCGGATTCGGCAAATACATCGTCATACGCCACCCCAACGGGCTGGAGACTTACTACGGACACCTCTCCAAGCAGATCGTGGAGGAAAACCAAGTGGTGCGCGCAGGCGAACCCATCGGACTGGGCGGCAACACTGGAAGAAGCACCGGTTCGCACTTGCATTTCGAAACACGCCTATGCGGTGTGGCACTTAACCCGGCACTGCTCTTCGACTTCCGCAACCAGGACGTAACGGGCGACCAATATGTCTTCAACAAACACACCTACGACAACGAATCGGCTGAAGCCACACGCGAACGCGGAAAAATTGGCAACGGCGGTTACACGCGCGACATGGTACAGGGCGGCGAGCTTGGACATAGCGAAACAGCCGAAGCCACCATCAACGCCGCTATCAACGCACCCGAGCGTCTATATTATAAGGTGAAAAGCGGCGAAACGTTGGAGAGCATAGCCAACAAACTGCATGTGGACATGGACAAGTTGTACCGACTCAACGGATTCAGAAAAAACCAGCGTGTAAGAACCGGACAAATCGTAAGATATTCATAAACCGAGACTATCGCATAGCATAACCTTATAACGAAAGTCCCCGCAAATCCTATTGTTTGGATTCGCGGGGGCTTTCGTTATACCTACGTCAGGATGGAGCTAATGATCGAACGTTTGGCCATACACCACAAATGCACCAAGCAACCGACACTTACCTCACTGCCGCACTGCCGCGAACAAATCGCTTTAGGCAAGCGCAAAAAAGCTGAAGTCATTTCTTGAGTAGGGCGCGCAGCAAAAACCAAGCGTGCATAACCAGCGTGGTAAACAATCCGTAGTGGTGTCGCATAACCTGAAACCGCTCACGCAGTGAAGCCCGGTGGTTCTTTACCGTCATGCCTCCATCGAGATAACCCACGATAACAGCCCCCACATTCTTCAGCGACAAAGATTGACGCTCAGCTTCTTTCATGATGCGGATACACCAGTCCACATCGGCCGAATAGTGGTACGAATGGTCGTAGAGGGTGCGCTTGGCCAAGTCGGTACGGGCATAGAATGCTTGGTGACACACCAGCATGCCATACTTGAACGATCGCCACGACAAGCGCTCGGACGGTTGCAGACGCCGGTGACGCAGGAAATGGCCGTCGGCATCCAAAATATCAGTATCACCATATAGCACCCCAGGCAACTGTTCGCCATCGCCTAAACTGCTGGCAATCACCTCCAGCGTGTCGGAAGAAGGCAACACATCTCCTGCATTAAGAAACACGATATAGGTGCCCGTAGCCATGCCGATGCCCTTGTTCATCGCATCGTAGAGCCCACGGTCTTTCTCCGATACAACAACGACCTCATGGCCGTCGGTGTCGTGCGCCGAACGGCGTTGGTATTCGCTGGCTATTGATACCGTCCGGTCGGTCGAGAGCCCGTCTATTATAAGATGCTCCACATAGGTATACGTCTGGCCGAGCACACTTTCAAGGGTTCGCGGCAACTCACTGGCTGCCTGATAGGTACATGTAATAATCGAAAACTTTATCATGCCAAAAAAGGGGCAAAGGTATGTATCAGATGTTATAGTTCTTAAAAGCCATGGCCTGGTTGTAAACCTCAATGTAGTGCATGGCTACAGCAGGCTGCGAATAGCAAGTGCGCACCTTGGCCAATGCGTGCTGACTGAGCGCATGGGAATCAGCCTCGTTAAGCACCCAGTGCAAACCGGCAGCCAGGTCGGCGGCATCCTTGTATTTCGCCACATAGCCATTCTTCTGATGATCAATCATCTCGGGGATGCCCCCCACCTTGAATCCTACGGCCGGCACTCCACACGCCAGCGACTCCATGACTGTATTGGGAAGATTGTCGTCGAGCGACGGTATGACAAACACATCGGCAGCATTGTAAATGTTCACTATTTGTTGCTCGTCGCTGACATAACCTAATGGGAACGCAGGAAGTCTTAGCTGCTCCACCACCTCGTCGGCATGACCGCCCAAGATGGCCACCGATGTATCGTGGCACATTTCGGGGTGCTGCCCTACCAGCATGGAGATGGCCTGAACAAGATAGGATATGCCCTTGCGCTCCATGGTAACACGCTGCGAAACGAAAAGGATAATGCGACCATGTTCTGGCAATCCAACGGCAAGACGCGCCTGACGTTTGTCCCTCGGCGCATAGACATGCGTATCGATAGGATTGGGGATGGTTTCGACATGCATTCCAGAAAGCAAGGCACTCTGGCGCGCTTGGTCGCCAAGCCACTTGCTGCATGTCACGAAATGGATGCCGCTGCCACGGTATAATTTGCGTTTGCGGTTGAATATGCGAGTGGAGAGATCGACCGGCGTGCTGTGACGGGGCAGAAACTTGCATCGCTGGCATTGACCGCGATAACCTTTGCAGTCGAGGGCGAAATGGCAAATACCTGTAGCCGGCCATAAATCGTGCATGGTCCACACCACTGGCTTACCACTGGCCAGTATCTTGCGGATCGACGATAGGGACAACAAACCTTGATTTATCCAAGCCAAATGGATAACATCAGCCTCTTTGAATTCGGGAACATTTGTGATATCAATACCAGCATTGGCCATATCGATTTCGAAAAGATGCTTCCTGTTGAAATGCAAATGCCAAAACAGACACCAACGTTCCCAAAGGAAATTCCAGCGGCGAAGCCACGGACGGGGTGCCTCTACAACCGTTATACTGTCAGTAACCTTATCGGCCACCAGCATCTTAGCCTTCACGCCATTGTTGTTGAGCGTGTCGAGCAAACGGTGTGCAGCTACAGCTGCGCCTCCGGTCTTTTCGCTCGTGTTGATTATCAGTACCCGCATAAACTATATATTGTTTTCATGCAAAGATAATAAAAGTAGCTTGAAACAATCCGTTCGAATCCTAAAAATAAGCGAAAAAAGATAATGTGTGCGAACACAACTATTGATTTATATCAATTAAAGAGTTGTTTTGAAAATAAATTGCATCTTTTCTATTGCACGGAAAACTATTTAGATGTAATTTTGCAGCGTCAAAAGGTTAATAGATTGTTTAGGTTAGTAGTAATAGATTTAGGTTTTTAGTTATTAGGTTTAAGGTAGATTGATAGATTGTTTAACGGAAAACAATGGAGACCGTGAGGTTTTCATTTCGTTTGAAAAGGATTTTTAGTTAAACATAGTTGTACGTTGGAGCTCGCGGATGAGTTTCAGCGTATTTTTTTGCACTACCCCAACGCCGTCAAGCAACAAGCGTCCCAAACCATGAAATAGCCTTGCCGACGGCTACACCATGTAGCTTATGTAGAGCACAGCGTTCCAAACAACAAGGTAAAGCGCCAGCAATCCCAAGAACAAACGCAACGGCACGCACCACCGCGTAGGCGCTACTCGCCGCACAAAGTAAGCCACCGCAATGGGAATGATGAAAAGCCAATGGGGCGACATGATATAAACCTCATTTAGACCAAAGCCCAAAACAAAATGGATAACCATGTCGAAACCGAAAAACGACAATGCAAGCCACAAGTAACGGCTATGCCTGCCATACCATATACCTACCAAAAACAACAATGCTACCACACCTTCTACTACATAGTTCCATATCCAACGGTAGCTCACAATTACCGGACGATTCACTAAAGCATCAAGCAGCGTATAGTCCTGGTGTATCTGTATTGGCTCACCAAAGATATTCTCCACCAGCGATTCACCGCGTGGCGTGGAAATATCCGTCCACGAACCGAACTCCGATTGATTGATAGGCTTGCCCTTGTGCAGATTCCACGCCTTCTTATGGTCACGCACATACTTAGCCCTTATTTTCTGTTTTACAATACGATCGATGCCTTGAGCAATCTGCACACTGTCGGTTAGTTGTGTGGTATCTCTGAAAGCCTGAGATATGCGCGCCCTATCGCGCTCGGCTTGAGCCTTTTTCTTGGCCTGCCGGGCTAAATAGTTTGGACGTTCAAGGGTTTTCCACTCCTGCCGGGCGGCCACCCAAATGAGCACCGATGGTAATATTACGGCCAGCAACAGATGAGCAGGGCGCCAAAAGCGACGTCCGTTTGTAAATAGACTTGCCAAGAAAACCTTAATTCCATTGTTAAGCGAGATACCTGCCGTAAGGATAAAGAACAGCACCGTTTGCCACTTGGTATAAAGGTGGCCAGCCTTCATTTTCTTGCCTGCTACATAGAGCGTAAGGATGAGCATAAACATAGACAGGCAAAAATGGTCAGGAACGCTCACAATAACCATGGTATAACCAAACGAATAGAGTAACGCCGTGAGTAACGTTGAGTCAGTTTTCGAAAGCCCAATGATTTCGCTGAGGACACGCCATAGGAACACAGCGCTATAGACGCAGCAGAAAATCAGGATGACAGCCATTACGGCCATCGAGCAGTTAACACCCGTAAGAGCCATCAGTCCTTGGTTTATTTGACAAGGCACCCACATGAAAAAAGCCAAAAGCGGATGCCGATAGATGTTATAACCGGCACTCCAATCGGTAAGCACAAGATAGCTTATAGGGTCGTATCCCGATATATGGAACACACGGGTAACCACCTTTCGGTAGTTGCCTGTTATCTGACTGAGATCCATCCAATAGGCACACATCACCAAAGCATTGGCCAATATGCCATAGATTAAGGCTCCCACAGCCACCCAACGCTCTGCAGGCTTGATGCGGAAGATATAGAATGGATTCTGAAGCGATGCCGCGCGCTTTAGAAAATAGCGCACCATCAGGAAATTGACTGGCACACACACGGCAAACATAGGCAGTGGTGCGAGTTGCTTGGAGAGTCCCAGAGCAACAAAGATGTTGAGCGTGGAGAGTTGCAAAAGATAGTTTACGAGATGGCAGAAGGCAAAGGCCAGCCCTCTTCCCGCTGTGGCCTGCACACGAAACGTGTAGCGCGTGGAAGCGATAAAGTTGAACACGAAGCTCACAACATATCCTACCGTATTGGCCACGTTAACCCCACAATGAACCAACTGCAGCAGCAAAAGGTACACGACGTACTGTATGGCAGTTGCGATAGCGCCCACAAGGGCAAAGCGCACGATTTCTCCCCATGATGCTCCGAATATTCGACGGGAAGGATGAGCGTTATGATCTGAATGGTTTGTAATGTGATTCATCTGCAAATTCGAGCATTTCTTTGTCGCCCCGGCTATCACCGAAGGCTATGATATAATAATCGCTCCTGTGGCTTTCGAGACCTTCGACCGCCGCTTTGAGCCTGTTTACTTTTTCTTGGCCGTAGCAGTTTGGAGTGCTGAAACGACCTGTTAATTTACCATCCTTCACCTCTGGCCGTGTACCCAACACAATAGCCTTCCCACAAAGAAATGGTTCCACCCATTCGGTAACGCTGGCACTGACCACAAAGAGACGCGCGCCCTTTTCTGACGCAGTGCGCAGGGCATCCACAGCCTTTGTGCGCAACAGTTGCTTCTGGCATGCAAACGTAGAGCCGTAGGCCTTAAATTCGGCAAGTTGCATGTCTCCGAAATGGCGGGCAAAGAGTTCCTCTTTGGTTCGTCCGTTATCGCGCAGCCCAAGTTTCATCAGCAACAGTTTGGGCAACATCAGCAACAGGCTCAGCAATAAGCGTCTTGTGCCTTTCACATAGCGTATGAAGGCCAACAACGTATCGCACTTGGTGAGTGTGCCGTCGAAATCGAACACGTAGAGAGTTTGCCTATTTTTCATCCATCCGAAGTATTTGCGTTTCTGCGCTTTGTCTCATGCTGCATAGATAATGATTATGAATGTGACAAGCCATGCCAACAAATCGAGCTGTATGAAACGGTCGTGCAGCACCACCTTGGTGGGGTTTCCGCTCTGTTTATCTACCACAGCCACTTGTATATAGCGCAGCAGCCCGAGCAGCACGAAGATGCTTGTCAGATAGAGTTTGTCGGTATGGAAACGCTGCATCACCTCTGGGCTGACCGTGTACATGATGTAACACACGAGTGTGACAGAAGCCGTGATGGTAAGCGCTTGATCCATGAAGGTGGCATTGTAGCGTATTGTATTCTTGCGTGGTGCCTCTCCGGTGCGTTCCATGCGCAGCACGTCGTCGCGGCGCTTGGCAAAACTCATAAAGAGTGTTATGAGAAAGGTCATGAGTACTATCCAATGGCTCAGTTCGATGCCGGCGGCCTCACCTCCTGCCAGCATGCGCAGCACAAATCCGAAGGCCACTATGCACACGTCGATGATGGCGTATTGCTTGAGCTTGGCACAATAGGCCAGATTAAGAAGCCAATAGAATAGTATCACACAAAGCGCAGCCCAACCATTCGCTGAGGCCTGTGTGAGAGGAAGCAGCAGCGTCGTGCCCACACTCAAGAACAACAGCAGCGCCATCAGTCCATAGGCTTCGGCCACGCTGACTACGCCACTTGCTATGGGCCGGTGGCACTTCTCGGGATGGCGCCGGTCGTCGGGCACATCGTGGATATCGTTGAAGCAGTAGATGCTCGATGCTGCGAAACAAAACGACAGCATAGCTACCAGCCCCGCCCACAAGGCTCCCCCATCAAGCAAGGCACCTCCAAAGAGCAGCGGCGCGAATACAAAGATGTTTTTTAGCCACTGCGAAGGCCGTATGAGCCGTATTAAGGCGCGCAACTTTCTATTGTGACCCGATGGACGATTATGCGGTTCTGTCATGGTTATTCTTGTTTTCGTGCGTTGAAGGGCGGCACGCACCTTTTTTACATTTATATTGCAAAATTAGTTAAAAAATATCGTTTCGCACATTCATCCATCCGTCTTTTTTTGCGGATCAACAGCCCTGTTCAGTGTCGCGTCCAGCGATGTGTAGCCCATCCCACAGCTTTGTTCAACATCCAGGCCAACGGCACAGTAACGATCAAGCACACGAGGAACGTGGGCCAGTAGGTCCAGGCGCGCGGCAAGCGGTCGAGCACGAAGTGGATATGTATGAGATAACATTCCAGGCTCAATCCGCCGACAAAGGCAAAGATGCGGTTGACTCCTCCGGGCAGCCGTCTGAAGATGCGGTTCAAGAGCAGAACGGCGGTAACGGTAAGCGGGATGTAGAGCATGCGCTCGATGAAAAGAGGAAATTGCCCGTGGCGTACCTGCTCGAGGAAAAGGCTGGAGAGCAACGCCATGAGGAACATGATCCACAGCATCCAGATGCCTTGTCCGTCGATGGTACGCTTTTGCCTTACCATTTCGCCCATGCCCACACCGATAAAGAAGATGGGTACACGGCTCCAAAAGATTTCAAGATGGCCAACAGCACGGTGTATCGGTGTCACCCATTGCACCAGTATGCACCACATGATCATGACCACCGGTAGCCACCGGTAGACGGGGTGGCGGCGGATGAGAGCCATATAGGGAGGGGCCAGGAGATAGAGCGCCATGATAGCCGGAATGTACCAGAAGTTGAGTTCGTCGTGTAGCCAGAAGTTCCAGTTGACGGTTATTTCCATAAAAAGGTTGAGCCCCGATGCAAAATCGTGTACGGGGATACGCGGGATGTAGTAGAGGCAAGCCACGACGAGCCATGTGGGATAGATACGCACCAGTCGTCGGGTGTAGAAATGTCGGTACGACGGATGTTTCATCCATGAGAACCACAGCCCCACGCCACTTAGAAAGAGAAACATGTCGACCCCAATGTTTCCCATGCGCCGCAAGCCAAAGAAAAGGTCGGAGCGTGCCAAATCGATGTGGAAGAGCATAATGAAGAGCATGGCCGCGCCCATGAGCTGGGCACGGTAGCGGCTGATGTTCTGTAGTTCGATATCGGGTATTCGCATGGCAAGGTAGGTGGTTGACAGGATTACATGTGCGGCTTAGGTATCTTTGTCATGACCAAACGGATGAGCCAAGCCACGCCGATGGCCGCTATGGTGTAGAGCAGCAGTCCGGTGTAGACATCACCGTGGCGCGAAATGGGAATGAACACCTTGCGCAACGTGGGGTGGACAACAAAGAGTGCTGCCGAAATATCGCCCATCCACACCAGCGCCTCCATCAGCCGGGAGCCTACGGCCGTGTGGGCAGTCTGTGCAATGAGTTTTACCAGATAGACGCTGAAAGCGCAGACCACCAGCGGAACGAGCGACCAGAGGATGAAATTGCCACTCATCCACTTGATGAGGAAACCGCACATCACCACCGATACCAACAGGCTCAGCGTGTTGAGGTGTGTGAGGATGATGCGGTCGCCATACCGTGCAAAGAGCAGTCCCAGGCCGAAAGGCAACATGCCGCCCATAAAATTGTAACGGTAGCAGTTGAGCAGTTCGCCCTCGGGTGCCAGCACAAGCTGCACACCAAGACACACTGCCATGGCTCCTGCTGTCCAGCCCCAGTGCCGCTTATAAAGCAACAACCGGTAGACGATGTAGAGCTGCAGCATAAGGCCGAAGAACCAGAACGGCCCGGGCCAGATATTATGGTCGGGATCGGCCAGCAGATTATTGACCATGGCCAGTTGTGCCACCACCTGCGTGAAGGTGTAGTGCCATCGTCCGGGTGTTATGGCATCGATGACCGTGAAGCTGACAAACCCCACCAGCATCATGCTGAACAGTTTCTTCCAGTGGTATTTCACGAACCTCCAAGGTGCCACATAGAGACTGCGACCGTACTTCAGTTCGAGTCCGTAGGCACTGAGGAACAGGAACACCGGCACGCCATAGTGTCCGAAGAACGACAGCAGGTGAGCGGCCAACAGGTTGTCGGGGTTGGCTATTACGGCCTCGAACCAGTCCACGTTGTGCTGCGAGTAGGTGTATTCGTTCTCCTTGACCACTGGCCCCAGCCAGTGGCAGTAGTTGTGCAGGAAGATGCCGATGATGGCCAGTCCGCGCAGGGCGGCGCACTCGGCGCGGGTGAGTAGTCCGTCATTCATGTTTTTTGTTGTTAAGTGCTTTCGAACGCAGGATATCGTAGTCGGCGCTGTTCTTCAATATGCGTGGCCTTGCGGCATCGTAGTCGGGCGAGAGGAGGTTGTACCGCCCGTGGTAGTCGCTCGACCCTATGCCAGCCAGCCACACCAGCATATGGGGCAAGGCATCGGTCATGAAGGGCTTGTCCTTGGCATCTTTCACGGCTTTGAACACCTCGGGGTGGCGCACGGCATAACGGTGCGAGCAATAGATCCAGAATGGCACCTCGAACTCGTAGTGAGCCAGCGGCCAGTCGACCTTTGCGCTATGATTGCGGCAGATGAAGTTGCGGCCGGGTTCGTAGCATTCCTCTCCGTGGTCGGGCATGTAGACGATGATGGCATCCTTGTTTTCGAAACGCGATATGATGGCATCGACTATCGAGTCGTTGTAGCGCACGGCGTTGTCGTAGTCGGCCAGTATGCGGCGCTGCTTGCCGCTGAGCTCCGGGCGTCGCTCCTGGTAGGCTTCGGGGCCGAACACGCGCTGCGCATTGGTACACCGCGTGCGGTAGTTGACGTGCTGTCCGATAAGATGGAAGATGATGAGGTTGTGTGCCGAGTCGCCCTTTAGGTTTATTTTTCCGTCGCTAAGCAGCTGGTCGTAGTCCTTCAGCAGACCGTCATCCATGCGGTGTGTCTTCTTGTTGCGCAGATCGAACTGTGCTTCGCTGAGCGTGGGGTCGTTGAGGAAGAATCCGCCCGAGAAATCGTAGACGGCTTCCTTGGCCTTGGGCAAAAACTGGTTGGTGAGAAATGTCACGCGGTAGCCGGCCTTGCGGAATAGTTCGGGGAAAAGCGGATAGTCGCACCATTCACCCTTCTGCCCCACCACGTGCATCGACAGGATGTTCTTGAACACGAAGCTCGTCAGGTTCCAACAGCTCACCACATCGCTGAAGCTCGTCAGCAGTCCGCTCTCGGCGCGTTTCACCTGTCGGGGCGTGGTCTTGAGAAAATAGCCGTATTGCTGCGAGTGTTGCTTGCCGTAGCTCTCGCCGATGATGAGCACAATGGTAGGCGACCGGAACGAACACGAGTCGACGCTGGCGCGGCGCGCCGACTCGATGCACTGTCCCACTTGCTTGTCAGCCAACCGGTTGCTGTTCCAACTGAACACGAGTCGATAGACGGGCAGATACATATTGCCGCAGTTTTTCTGTGTCAGCAGATGCTCCACCTTGCCAATGCTTTGGGCAGTCATCAGCTGGGTCATGCCCACCTTATTATTATAGCTTGCCGCAGCCGACACCACAACCAGCACGGCCACCGCGATAGCGGCTCCGTATTGTACGGCTGGGCGGTTCACGCGTGCGCGCACGCTTGCCAACGACGCTTGCCAACGGCAGCGGCGAGCGGATGCCACCAGCAGTGCCAGACGGTGGCGGGCTGCCCACACAGCATGCACCACAGCGAGCAACAGCAGCCAGCCCACGGGCGAGAACACCACGTCGGCCGACAGGTAAGAACGCAGAAATTCGCTGGCCTCACGCGCATCGGTCTCGGCCACCAGCAGCCACATGGTGGGATTGAGTGTGGAACCGAATTTCCAAAAACAATAAACATCGACCACGGCCACCGTGTAGAGCACCACATAGAGCAGTCGGCGCACCCATCGGCGCACCCTGCAGGGCAGGAGCGTCAGCACCGCACAGGCCACATAGGTATCGAGAAAAAGCTCTGCAAACAGGTTTTCGTAGAGATGAGCACCCCGCCAATGAGGCAGCGTCAGCACGGCGCAGAGCACTCCCAGCACATACATCATCACGAAGAACGTGCCGTTGGCTACGATCGGCCTGGTCAGTAGGCGGACTATTGGTATCATGGTTTTCATCGGGTGTATTCTTGGTGGGTCATGCCACAATAATTGTGCAAATGTAAGAAATAAAAAGCATTGCAACAAATCTTTGGCCGTCTTCGTGCCAAGGTTGTCCGAAATATTCTGAAAAAACAGGGTCTCCGCAACTGCTGCTTCCAGCTAAGCCGCGGGCGCCGCAAAGCGCATAACAAGCTGTAAAACGCCTCGCCGCAAGGATCGAACCATGTGCTTGCCGCGCGAAAGATGCCTTATCGCAGTGCCTGCAGTGCTTCACCGCACGGTCTTGCCACACCGCAGGGATCGCGATACGATAGCTTTCGCCGAGTCATAGGCCATCTTTCGCAGAACGGCTGACGACCCGCAACGGCTGAAAAGATACTAAACAGGGATAACTATCTCGCCTTCAGCCATTTACAAAAAACAAAGAAAAACGGGCGTATTTGCATCCAACTAAGTCTGCATTCGAAACGATGCCCTTCTCGCGAGCTTACTTTTCAATGTTTTTTACTTGCTTCCGCCCCATGGCTTTTCCTTGTTTTCGAGGTTTATCCTTCAGTGTTTCCTCCATTGCCTGCACGGGTCAATAGCCCTGCTGCTGCAACGCTTCCTGTTGCCGCACCGACTCATCGTGGATAAGATCCATCAGTTTGCCGACGAAACCGCTGTCCAATCCTCTGTCGGCTCCCTGTCGGCTGCGCTTGGCTACGATTTCGCGGTAACGGTCGGTCTGCACCACGGCCACCCCGTGGGCTTTCTTGTACTCGCCCACGGCAAGACACACCTGCATGCGCTTGGCAAGAATTTCGATGAGCGTACTGTCGAGCGAATCGATCTGTTGGCGAAGGGCGCTGAGCACTTCGGATGCAGGCGCTGCTGCCGTGTCAACGGCACTGGATGTCGGTTGGCAGCAATTGTGGCACTGGGCATTCACACCCATACTTGACAAGAGTGGGAAAACGGCCATGAGGAGGTATCTCTTTACTGCGTGTTGCATATAAAATATATGTAGTTTATTGATGCAAAATTAACACGAAAAGGCGTAAACACCATCTTTCTACGGCTATAATTGTGCATCACAGCCAGTTTTTTCTTATCGCCAGCCACCACAGTCCAGACCTCTACAGAGATGCCTCTTCTATAGCATGAAACAAAAATATGCACACTGCTTGTCGAAAAAAAGATAAGTGTTTTGGCCGCCACAGCCGTATTAAAATAAGGAAGACGGCCTAAACGGCCTTCATCACCATACGCCAATAACATGAAACGACTCTTTCTCTGCCTCTTGTCAATGACGGCTGTTGTCTGCCTGCAAGCGCAACCGGACGACGCAAGCCGGCTGCACCAACGTGTGGATCCTATCCTGCAACATGTGGAGCGGCAACCCGACTGGCTCCTCTCGCGCCTGCAAATGTACTGGACCACACATGCCTCCGATGTATTTGTGCGCGGCGAAGCATTCGATCATCCTGGTGGCCTACGGGCTCCCGCACCCACCGTCAAGTACAACGGCACACGCGGTACGGCCTCGCTCTACAACCGTCCTGCGCTCGACGAGGTGGTGCCCTACGACGACGACAGCTTGGGCAACGTCACCTTCGTGAACCGTGCCACGGGCAGGATGGAAAAAGCGCACCCAGCCAAGACGGGCTGCAACATCGACGGCCTAAACCGGCAGATACTGGGGCTGGCAGCCGATGCCGCACAGCTCTACGCACTGGAGGGCGACAAACGCTACGCCCAACTGGCCTTAGGAGTATTCGACACGTTCATGCGCGGTATCTATTACCGCAACGTACCCATCGACCTCAATCATGGCCACCAGCAGACTCTGGTCGGCATGACCACATTTGAGGTCATTCACGAGGAAGCCATCACGCCTCTGGTAAAAATTTATCGGCTCTTGGGCAAGTACATCAGAAAAGACCGAGAAATCTACGAAGCTGCCTTCAAAAAATGGGCCGACAACATCGTGGCAAACGGAGTGCCTCACAACAACTGGAACCTGATACAAGCTGAGTTTGTGGAAAAGATTGCCAGTGTGCTGCAAACCGACAAACACTACGCCGACAGCCATGGACACGAATATTATCTCGACCTAATCGTGGAGCGGAGCAGCATACGACAGTGGGGACTGAAACCGCTGGCCAATTTCGGATTCGACAACGCTACAGGCATCTGGTATGAGGCTCCTGGCTACAGCCAGATGGTGGTGGGCGACTTCTGTGCCTTTGCCGACAAGCTCGACCGCGAGGCAAACATCGACATTTTCCACCAGTTGCCGGTTTTGCGAAAGGCGGTGTTTGCCTTGCCGCAATATCTCTTCCCCAACCGCATGATAGCGGGCTTCGGCGATACGCACCCCGGTTATCTCAGCACCAAGGCCATCGACGCTTACGCCAGCTATGCCATACGCCACCACAACACGTCGCTGGCCAAATCGCTGGATCAGCTGAAAACGGCCGTGCACCCCACTGCAGCCGACACCGAAGTGGCTCGCTTCGTGTCGCCCATCTTTCATGCCGCCAACGTGTCGTGGCTTGCCTTGCGCACAGGCATGAACCGCCGGCACGACCTTATGGTTTCGCTCAACGGCTCGTTGGGCAATCACCAGCACGCCAACGGCATATCCATGGAGCTCTATGGCAAGGGATGGGTGCTGGGACCCGATGCCGGCATCGGAGAACATCTGTACAACGGCCTCGACTATGCCGAGTACTACTCGCAAATGCCAGCCCACAACACTGTGTGTGTCGACGGCATTTCAAGCTACCCCATCATGATGTCGCAACACGCTTTCGAGGTGATCGACAGCGGACAGGTAACTACGGTCGACGGCAACCGCGCGATCTTCAGCGTCGTCGCATTTGTAGAGCCCGAAACAATGAGCGACCAGCAACGCACCAATGCCATCGTGAAAACATCGCCAACGGGCGGTTTCTATGTTGACATCTTCAGAAGCCGACGACGCAACGGCAACGACAAGTTCCACGATTACTTCTACCACAACTTGGGACAGGACATGAACATCACGGCTGCCAACGGCTCCGCACTCAATCTGCAGCCTACTGACGAACTGGCCTTCGCAGGCGGGCATCTCTACGCCTACTCCTACATCTACAACAAGAAGAGAGTGAAGACGGAAGCCGACGTAAAGGTGCAGTTCACCATTACACCCAACAACAACAACGCCCTGGCCCATACCACAGACACCATCAGCATGACCTTATGGATGCAGGGCGATAGCGCACGCGAAGTGTTCAGTGCCCTCGCACCCGTCAACAGGGAATATGAACGCATGAAAGATGAACCGTACGACATCGACCGGCAACCCGTGCTGACCTATGTGGCACGCCAATGGGGCGAAGCCTGGACACACCCGTTCGTCGCTGTCTATGAACCAACATCGGCCTCCGAGCCTTCCGAAATAGCGGGAGTGAGTTTCTTCAAGCCTAAAAGCACCGACCCCGCTGCCGTGGGCATACGCATAGACCTGAAGGACGGACACACTCGCTACGTGTTCTCATCGGCCGATGACAGCAGTATGAGTTACAACGGCATGACCGTTAAAGGCCGATGCGTGGTGAAATGAACATCAGGAATACCTGCATTAACAACATCTGCAACATGAATACATCTCATATCAAAGATTCTTTGCATCCTATTTTGTGTACCTTCGCCAGTCTTGCATTCTTTTTGTCAGCAAACACCGCAGAAGCCAAACAGGCTTTTTCGGTAGACCGTGAGCTCGACTACTGCCACCGACAGATAAAGAAGGCCTTGACTATCCTGCAACAATCCCACACCGGCTGTATCTTTTCCCTACAGCCTCGCAACATCCTTGCCAACGACCAACAACAGGGATGGAATTGCCGTCGAGTCTCTGCCGAAGAATGGTGCTCGGGATTTTGGCCAGGCATACTATGGATGGACTATGCGCTAACAGGCGAGGAGCAGGTGCGGAAAGCAGCCGAGGGCTACACGGAGAGCCTCCACAACATTGCCTATCGCCCCGTATTCGACCACGATATCGGATTTCTCATGTTTTGTTCTTACGGCAAAGGCTATGAAGTTAATGGCAACGAAGATTACAAAAAGGTGCTGCTGACTTCGGCCGACTCGCTGGCCACACTCTTCAATCCACTATCTGGAACATTGCTGAGCTGGCCACGCAACGTAAAATTGTTCGGTGGACACAACACCATCATGGACAACATGATGAACCTCGACCTGTTGTTTTGGGCGGCACACAACGGAGGCAACCGCTTGCTGAGCGACATAGCGGTGAGTCATGCCACAGCAACCATGCGTCACCAGTTTCGTGCTGACGGATCATGTTATCACGTGGCGGTGTACGACACCATCGACGGCCATTTCCTGCGCGGTGTAACCCACCAGGGCTATAGCGACCAATCGATGTGGGCTCGTGGACAAGCCTGGGCCATTTATGGCTACACCATGGTCTACAGATGGACAAGACTACCCGTGTTTTTGTCCTTTGCGCGCCATGTGGCCGATGCCTACATAAGCAGGCTCATTCCTTCTGGCCATTGCGTACAAGGCAACAAGACGAAGCAGCAGGACGCAGCACTCAGCAACTATGACCTCGTACCCAAGTGGGATTTCGACGATCCTGACCCTGAAGCGGCCAAAGATGCCAGCGCGGCATGTGTGGCAGCCGACGCCCTGCTGGAGCTGAGCCGCTATGCGAAAGGCACGCATGGCATGTTCTACCGCCGCTTTGCCGTGGAAAGTTTACGCCAACTGAGTACGCCTGCCTACCAAAGTGGCGACAAAAACGTTAGTTTCCTATTGCACAGTACCGGACATCATCCAGCCGGTTCTGAAATCGACGCAAGCATCATCTATGCCGACTATTACTATCTTGAAGCACTGATGCGGCTGAAACACATGCAAAACGAAGAACAGCCGCAAAGCTAAACGGAGGTCTGTAACTCTCCTTCTGAACAGTCAGACATATCTTTCCGTACCGTCTGACATATCTTTCCGTACCGTCTGACACATCTTTCTGGCACAAAACTAACGCAAGCGCCTCCTCCTTTTCGTAAGGAGAAGGCGCTTGTTATGTTAAAACATTGCTTGCCAAAGACAAGGATGCAGACAGGCATAGATTACGCGGCGGTCTGCCGGACACCCATGCGCGCCTCCACGACGTTGACAACAAAGTCGCCCAAACGCTCGCACTCTTGTATGATATCCATATACATCGTGCCGACGGTATAGGTGTATTGATGGTCGTTCACGTCCGTGATATTCTGCGTGCGGAGCTGGTTGCGGTAATTGTTGATTTCGTTTTCCACGTTGAATGAACGGTTGGCATCAAGCTCATCCTTATGTCCCTTGAGCATTACATTCATCTGCGAGAGCGCATCATCGGTCAGTTCGAACATCTGATGGATATGTTCGTACTGCGCTTCGGTGAACCCTTCCTTGCTGTTCTTCAATCGACTGATGGTTCGAGCCAGATTATAGTTGCTGTCGCCGATACTCTCTATCTCGGATATTTCACGCAACATGGCGCGCACTTTCTCTTTGGTCTCGTCGGAGAGGTGGGCGTTCGACACGTTGTCGAGATACTTGGCTATCTCCAGTTCCATATTGTCGGATATGCCCTCGTACTTCTCTATACGCGTGTAAAGCTTCACAAACTTGTCGTCGTCGGTCTCGCCCAGCAACTCGCGCACCATGCCAAACATGCGCTGGATGCGTTCGGCGAAGCTCTGTATTTCCTTTTGCGCCTCGAGTACCGACAGTTCGGGGGTCTTCATGATACCCGTTGATATGAAACGCAAGCGGAAATCGTCCTCGTCCTTGTTGGGTTTCGGCTTCCATACCATGCAGCAGACTTTGGCCACTTGCTTCACAAAGGGCAGCAGGATGATGGTGTTCGATATATTGAAACAGGTGTGGAAAGCGGCCAGCGAGAACGTGATTTGGGTAGAGGACGGTGCAACACTGGGGTCGGATGGGTCGAAACCCACCAAGCTGCAAGCTACATTCACAAAGAGTCGGAACACGACAAGTACCCAGATTACACCAAAGACATTGAAGAATAGATGACCGAACGCGGCGCGGCGCGCCTCGGTGTTGGCCGTCAGAGCTATGAGATTGGCTGTGAGGGTGGTGCCGATGTTTTCACCCATCACCAACGCTATGCCCAGATAGATGGGCAGATTGGCCTGTGTGCAAAGCATCATGGTGATGGCCATCAGTGCTGCGGAGCTCTGCAATATGCACGTCATGATGGTGCCAAAGAGGAGGAACAACAGGATGGTGCCAAAACTATTGGGATCGAAACTGGCAAAAAAGGATTTTAGGATAGCCATTTCTGCGGGAGGCACCTGCGACTCGCCCAGTGTGGTCAGGGCCAGAAACATGAAGGAAATGCCGAAAAGAAAGTCGCCTATGTACCGGCGTTTCTTGGAATAAATAAGCAACAAGCCTATGAGGAAAACTGGCCACACGAAGTTGCTGATCTTAAAGGAGAAACCGGCAGACATAATCCAAGCCGTCAGCGTGGTGCCGATATTGGCACCCATAATGACCGAAATGGCTTGCACCAAGGTCAACAACCCGGCGTTGACAAACGATACCGTCATTACGGTGGTGGCTGTTGACGACTGCACGGCGACCGTGGTGAACATACCCGTGAGCACTCCCGAGACCCTATTGGTGGTCATGGCGCTGAGCACATGGCGAAGCTGGGGTCCGGCCAACTTCTGCAGAGCCTCGCTCATGACCTTCATGCCATAGATGAGAAGGGCAAGGGCTCCAACAATTTTTAAAAGAAGAATCCACATATTTTCACATATTTTGTTGTGCGATACCTTTGGGATTATGGGGGAAATGATTACATTTACACCCGATTTCAACAACTGGCAGCAATTGCCTAAATGTCATCAAGATGAAACAAGTAATTCAAATCCGTTGCAAAAATAATAAAAAAACTAAAGAAGTAGCTATCGGAAGCACACTTTCTGACGTTTTCAAGGAGTTTAATTTGGATATGCCTTACGGCCCGGTAGTTGCAAAGGTTAACAATAAGGTGGAAGGACTGAATTTCCGGCTGTACCACAACAAGGATGTGGAGTTTCTGGACATGACCAGCGGTTCGGGCTCGCGCAGCTACACACGGACATTGTTTTTCGTGCTCTGCAAGGCCGTGCAAGACCTCTATCCCAACAGTAGCGTTGTCATAGACATACCCGTAAGCAACGGCTACTATGTCAACCTGAATATAGGCCACGACGTAGGGCTCGACGATGTGGATCGCATACGTCGGCAGATGCAAGCCATCATCGACGCCCAACTACCCGTGAGGCGTTTTGAGGTGCCTACCGACGAGGCTGTCTGCATGTTCGAAGAGAAAGGCCATGTAGCCAAGGCCAAGCTGCTAAGGTCGTCGGGCACGCTCTACACCACTTATTATCAGATCGGCGACTATGTGGATTACTACTACGGGGCACTGCTGACCAACACCTCGAAACTGTACCTCTTCGGTCTCGAAAAGTATTTCGACGGTTTGCTGCTACGCATACCCGACCTCAAGAATCCTGGGGTATTGCCCGAAATGACGCATCAGGACAAGATGTTCGAGATATTCAAGGAGCATCACCACTGGCAAGACATCATGGGTGTGCGTACCGTGGGCGACTTCAACGAGCTGGTGAAAGCCGGACTGACCACCAGCATCATCAACGTTTCGGAGGCCTTGCAGGAGAAGAAAATATCGAAGATTGCCGAGGAGATAGCCAACCGCAAGGGAGTGAAGCTCATACTACTGGCCGGCCCTTCGTCGTCGGGCAAGACCACCACCTGTAAGCGGTTGTCCATCCAGCTGCTTACCAACGGCATCAAGCCGCTGCAGATATCGCTCGACGATTACTTTGTAGACCGGCACCTCACCCCCAAGGACGAGAATGGCGAATACGACTACGAGAGTGTGTATGCGCTCAATCTGAAACTCATCAACGAGCAGTTCAATGCCCTGTTCCGTGGCGAAGAGGTGGAGCTGCCCAAGTACAATTTCCAGACAGGCACCAGCGAAAAAAGCGGCAAACGGCTGAAGATGGACGAAAGCAATGTGCTGGTAGTGGAGGGTATACACGCTCTCAACCCGGTGCTGACAGCCCAAGTGCCCGAGCAGCAGAAGTTTCGCGTCTATGCATCGGCTCTCACCACCATCCTGCTCGACGACCACAACTACATACCCACCACCGACAACCGACTGCTGCGCCGCATCATACGCGACTACAAATACCGCGGTGTCAACGCGCAGGAGACCATCCACCGCTGGCCATCGGTAAGGGCTGGCGAGAACAAATGGATCTTCCCTTTCCAGGAACACGCCGATGCCATGTTCAACTCGGCCATGCTTTTCGAGCTGGCTGTCATCAAGCAGCAGGCCGAGCCCCTGCTCGAGCAAGTGCCCGAAAACTGCGAAGAATATTCGGAGGCTTATCGGTTGCGCAAGTTCCTGCGATACATACAGCCCATTCCCAACAAAGACATTCCGCCAACAAGCCTCTTGCGCGAATTTCTCGGCGGCAGTTCGTTCAAGTATTGAGCGGCATTCCAACCATTATCTTCATTCTTTCCAAACAAGGATGGCAGATGCGCCTGCCATCCTTTTCCTGCGTATGAACCACACAGTTTTCCATCCCCTTCAGACGGTCGGTCAGCTACCCGACCTGTTCAACAATCCTTTCTACTACGAGCCTCACCCCATTTGCCGGCAGGCCATGGACCAACTGGCTGCATGGCTGCATGGCGACAACAGCCCTTTTGCGGCTTCGCCTGCCACTGACTCGTTTCGGGAGGAGGCCAACAGAGGCAAGATGTTCGGCGTGTTGGTGGTGAGACGTGAGGCCGACGATGCCTTGGGCTACCTCGCCGGATATAGCGGGCAGCTTGGCGGACGCAGCGACTGGCCCCACTTCGTGCCGGCCGTGTTCGATTATCTGCAACCCGACGGCCACTTCAAGCGCCACGAAGCCGAAATAGTGGGTCTGAACCGGGAGATAGCCAGAATGGAAAACGAACGGGAAAAGGACAGCGAAACGGATACGGACACCAACGACGAAGACCCTCGCCCCGTCTGCACAAAAGGAAGAAAGGAAAACGAAACCAACGACGAATACACGAAACGGCGACAGTTTGAAAATGCCGAACTGCACCGATGGAAACTGCGCCACAAGTTAAAGGCAGAGCAACAACAAACCAAGCGGAAAGAAGCCGACGACCGCATATTGTCACTCAAGCGTCTGCGCCGACAAAAAAGCGACAACCTGCAGCGGTGGCTTTTTGCCCGTTTCGTTATGACGAACGGCCAGGGAAAGCGCTGCGACTTGCTGCACATCTTCGATACGCTTCCACCGAGTGGCAGCGGAGAGTGTTGCGAACCCAAACTGCTGCAGTATGCCTACACCCACGCCATGCGCCCCGTCAGCATGGCCATGATGTGGTGGGGCGAGAGCCCGAAATGCGAGGTGCGCCACCAAGGACAATATTACCCGGCTTGCAACAAACGGTGCAAACCTATACTGAACTGGATGCTGCAGGGCATCGACGTGATGCCCAACCCACTGGAGCAACCCACCCACCACGAACTTGCTGTGCTTTACGAAGACGATGCCGTCTGCGTGGTGGTGAAACCCGCCGGCATGCTTAGCGTGCCGGGCAAGAGCGCACGCGAAAGCGTGGAGCAGGTCATGCGCAAACGCTACCCACAAGCCGCCTGCCCGCTCATCGTGCACAGGCTCGACATGGCCACCAGTGGACTGATGGTCATCACCAAGACCATCGATGCCTATACCTGCCTGCAAGCACAGTTTGCCCGGCACGAAGTGCGCAAGCGGTATGTGGCGCTGCTGAGCCGCAACGTGGAGCAACCAACCGGAACCATATCGCTGCCCTTACGCCCCGACCTCGACGACAGACCGCGCCAAGTAATCGATGCGGTGAACGGCCGGAAGGCTGTGTCGGTCTATGAAAAGACTGGCCAAAGGCGGGTCAACCTCTATCCGCTCACAGGGCGCACACACCAGCTCCGCATACACTGCGCACACCGCGAGGGTCTCAACAACCCCATCGTGGGCGACGAGCTCTATGGCATGAAAGCCGACCGGCTATACCTTCATGCCGAGCAAATCACATTCCGCCACCCCACAACAGGCAAGATGGTCACCTTCACGGCTAAGGCTCCCTTTTAGAAAAACATCCGGCCTTTGCTCGAAAAACCGTCAGCCACACATCAGATAGGTGTCTTTCAGCTTCTGAAGGAATATTTTTTGGCATCCGGCTTTGCCCATGGTGCATCCGGGGTTTTGCCCTGCTTAGCTCCGTCAGCTAACTTATTGAAAATCAAAAGATTAAAAACGCATTAAAAAATAATAGCTTAAATTTTTTAAATTTAAGCTATTATTTTTAGAATTTAAGCTATTATTTTTCACGATACTATAACCATCGGGATGAGAGCGTTGGCCTATTGCTACTTCGGGGCTATGCAACCACGCTAACGAAGCTATGCAACCACACTAATGGGCACGACGAAACGGCATGCTATCTGCGGCCTGTCGTTTCACCGCTTTATAATGAGGGTCATGCCATCGCGCTCGGGCAGGATGACGTTCTCCACACGCGCGTCGGCAGCCACATGGTCGTTGAAACGGCGTATGCCCACGGTCTGCTGGTCATGGTCGTAGGCTGGCTCCACCACGTGGCCGTCCCACAGCGTGTTGTCGGCCAGAATGGCTCCTCCGCAGTTCACAAGCGGCAACAATGTCTCGTATGCCTCCACATAGGTGCGCTTGTCGCCGTCGAGAAACACCAAGTCGAAAGTAAGGCCGAGCTTCGGGGCTTCGGCCACGGCATCGCCTATGCGGAAATCGACGTAATCGGCCACGGCCGACCGCTCTATCCACGGGCGCGTGAAGTCCTCCATCTCGTCGTTGATCTCATAGGTATAAAGCATCGGGCGGTCGGCCGCACCAGCTGGATCGCGGCCTTCGGAAGCATGCGAAAGATGCAGTTGTTTCAGCCCCTCGGCCATGCAGAGAGCCGAATAGCCCGAAAAGGTGCCAACCTCCAGTATGCGGTGCGGCTTGAGCATGAGCACCAGCAGCTTGAGCAGACGCCCCTGCAGATGGCCGCTCGCCATGCGCCCATGGATGGTGTGTATGTTGGTGGCCCGCCACAGGCGGTGCAGATAGTCGCCCTCCGGCTCAATGTGGGCCAGAATATACTCGTCTACGGTCATGGCCTTAGCCCTTGTGTTGTGCAGCTTGGGCCAGCAGCGCTTCTACGGCCAAGCGGTAACTGTCGAGACCAAACCCGCATATCACGCCCTTGCATCCCGCCGAAATCATGGAGTGGTGACGGAATTCCTCACGCTGGTGCACATTCGAAATATGCACCTCCACCACGGGGCAACGCAGCGAACGGATGCAGTCGAGCAACGCTACGGATGTGTGGGTATAAGCTCCGGCATTGAGCACAATGCCATCGTAGCCGAACCCCACTTCCTGCATCTTGTTGATAAGTTCACCTTCGATATTGCTTTGATAATAGTCGATCTGCACATCGGGATAACGCTGGCGCAAAGCGGGCAGGTAACTCTCAAACGAGCTACTGCCGTAGATGCCCGGTTCGCGTGTTCCGAGCAGGTTAAGGTTGGGTCCGTTCACAATCTGAATTTTCTTCATTTCCTTGGTCTTTTCTTTCGTTTTCGCTAATTTTGCCATTAAGAAGAGGACAAAAGACACCGACAGGCCATATATCTGCCCTTCCCTTGGCACCCTCTTTTCTGCAAAGGTAAGCGAAAATGGATAAAGCGCAAAGCAAATCGTTGACAAAATGGGACGACAAAACGGCTCGCACAACAGCTCTGCCAGACATGTTGCGCCGCTACATGCGTTACCTGAAACTGGAACGCAGCTACTCGCCCAACACCATTGACGCCTATCAGCACGACATCAGCATGCTGCTCGACCATCTCGGCGAACAAGGCCTCACACCACTCGACGTAAAGCTCGAAGACCTGGAACTTTTTGCCGCTTGGCTGCACGACAAAGGCGTGGGAGCCAAAAGTCAGGCACGCATACTGAGCGGCGTGCGGTCGTTCTACCACTTCCTGCTGGTCGACGGATACCTCGACATCGACCCGACCGAACTGCTCGAATCGCCCCATCTGCCCAAACACATACCCGAGTACCTGTCGACCGAAGAGGTGGACAGGCTCGAAGAGGCCATCGACCTCACCTCGCCCGAAGGCCACCGCAACCGTGCCATCGTGGAAGTATTCTTTTCGTGTGGGTTGCGCGTCAGCGAACTGGTCAATCTGAAACTGTCCGACCTGTTCCTCGACGACCGTTTCCTGCGCGTCGTGGGCAAGGGCAACAAAGAACGGCTGGTGCCCATTTCCGAACGAGCCGTCAACGAACTGGGGTTCTGGTTCGACGACCGAAGACAGATGAACATCAAGCCGGGCGAAGAGGACTACGTGTTTCTCAACCGACGCGGACACCATCTCACACGCACCATGATACTCATCATGATAAAGCGACTGGGCGAAGCAGCCGGCATCCGCAAGACCATCTCGCCCCACACGCTGCGACACAGCTTCGCCACAGCACTGCTCAGAGGCGGTGCCGACCTGCGCATCATACAGGTGTTGCTCGGACACGCCGACATCGGAACCACCGAAATTTACATCCACATGGACGACGAGTCGCTCAGACAGGAAATACTGATGCACCACCCACGCAACATACGCAACGGAAACCGATAGACCACAGCAAACGCCCTCACCACGCACAACCCGCCTAAAGCACATGAGAACGACACGCCTAATACACCTGCTGCTGATGCTGCCCCTGTGTCTGCTGGCACAGACACGACGGCTGGAACCGCTGACCCAAGAGGATGGGTTGCGCGACCCGTCGGTGACGAGCGTGCTGCGCGACCGCCACGGGTTTGTGTTCCTCGGCACCGAACAGGGGGTGTCGCGCTTCGATGGTACAAATATCCTCAACATCAACTTCCCTGCAGACGACGCCCAACGCAACATGGCGGTCAATACGATGGCCGAACAAGACGGCGAGACGTTGCTCGTGGGCAATAAAGTCGGTCTGTGGCAACTCAACAGGCGACTGCTCTCCATGCAACGCATCCACAAGGAGACCATCGATGTGGAAGTGTGCGACATGGCAAACGACAACAACGGCACGCTTTTCATCGGCACCGCAAAGGGGCTTTTCAGAATGACAGACGGGCGCATTGAGCCCGTAAACATCTTTGCACGCCGACCCACAGCCAACCACACCATACACAAACTGGCTCTCGGCAGAGAAACGCTCTATCTTCTCGCAGGCAACTTGCTGGCTGCAATGCCGGTAAAAAGTCCCGAAAAGACCACCTTCCACCCACTTCCCACACCACTTACCAGCACTCGCATCACATCGATAGCCTACCTTCAAGGACTGGTCTACTTAGGAACGCACGAACGGGGTGTCCTTTCTTTTAACCCCAAGTCGCAACGATTTTCACCGTTCGCCAACAATATCTGCAACGTGTCGGCCCTTTCAGCTGACCGCCACGGGCATCTGTTGGTGGCCACTGCGTTCGACGGCTGTATGGAAATGGACATCAACAGCCACAAGATTACACACCGTTACATCAGCCAACCAACAGCCTCGACCGACAACGTGACACGCACACGCTTCAACAATGCCGTGCTGTTCAGCCGCGACAACAACGGCAACGACTGGATAGGATACAAGTTTTTCGGTCTCGACTACAGTTTTCTGAACCGCGGAATCTTCCAAACTTTTGGCGTGCCAGGCGTGTTCGACAGCAACGGTCACGCCGTGCGCAGTTTCCTGCTCGATGGCAACCGCACATTGCTCGGCACCCGCAACGGCCTGTTTGTAGTCGACCGCAAAAGCCTGACGGTGTCGCACATGGGACGCAACGACATCGGATCCGACATCATATCGTGCATACGCAAGGTGGGGAACAACTATTGGGTGGGCACTATCGGGGGCGGCCTACACTGTCTGGACATCGCCACACTCAAACCTAAGCCTTCGGCACTACTCGGCCCGTTCGGCAAAGCCAACATCTACGACATGACGGACGACGGCCATGGAGGACTATGGATTTGCTCGTCAATAGGACTGGGACACTACGAAGCCAACGCCGAAGCATTAAATATCTATACCACCCACAACTCACAACTGCCCGACAACGAGGTGTTCTGTATGGGATTGACACACGACGGCCGAGGATGGGTATCGACGGCAGGCGGACAATGTATGTGGAATCCCGAACAACACATGGTGACTACAGCAGGCATGATACCACAAGTGGTAAAACTGGGGCTGCTGAGAAGCATCAAGAGTCTGGCTGACGGGCGCTTACTTTTCATTCCACAAAATGGAAATCCAGCCATTTTCAACCCCGGCAACAACGGTCTCAACGCTCTTTCATTAGAAGCATTAGGACGCAACAACACTTTCCTCGACATTCTGCCATTAGGCAACAAACGATACATCGTCACCTGTTCAGATGCCGTCTATCTGGTCGGTGAAGGCGGACGGCTACGACGCTTCGGACACATCGACGGCTTGAGCAACTCGCAATTCCAGTCGCATGCGATATGGATTGACAGCAAGTCGGGTACCTATTGGGCAGCCACCAACGGCGGACTGGTCTTCGCCAAGCTAAGCAACATCGGAAAAACGCTGTTCCATCACATTCCCATCATCCTGTCGGAAATACAAACTGACCACTGGTTCACACCTCAAGAGGTCAGCACCGTGACACTCGACAGTCTGCTCACATTGAGCCGTCACAACAGCGAGTTCACGGCACGTTTCACGCCACTGGCCTTCGGAAACACACGCGACTTGAATTTTCGTTATCGACTGGAAGGACACGACCAACAATGGCGGATGGCCGACCGCACCCGAACCATAACCTATCGCGGCCTGTGGCCAGGTCGTTACACACTCCGCATCGAAGCCGTAGGCATGCCCGAACTTTGCGGTTGCTTAACTGTCGACGTACCCATGACCACCAATGCCATACTGCTTCTTGTCATCATGGCATTGCTTGGGACACTACTGGCCCATATACTATGGTGCCGCTACCATCGGAAACCTTACTTCTGGAAACGACTCGCACCACAACCCGAGAAGTACCAAAAGAGTCGCCTTGATGAAAAGGAAGGCCGAAAAATGCAACAAGCCTTGTTGCAACTTATGGAAAAGGAACATCCTTACCTCAACCCCGACCTGCAAATGGCCGACCTTGCCAACGCACTCGGATGCTCCACACACACGCTCTCACAAGTCTTCTCCTTACAACTCCACCGCAATTACTATGATTTCATTGCCGAATATCGCATTAAGGCATTCAAAAAGTTGGCACAACAACCGGCCAACCGCAATCTAACCATTACGGCTCTTGCCGAACAGTGCGGTTTCAAAAGCCGCAACCCCTTTCTCGTGGCCTTCAAAAAATTCACAGGAATGACACCAAAAGACTATATGAAACGCCTGGGTAAATAACGCCATTTGCACTTTCCGATGGAAAAGTGCAAATACAATCTCATCATAACTCATTGTTTCCCAGTAGGTTTTACGATAAATACATCATCTGGACGGGGTAGACATTACCATGGCATTTAACGCTTGCAGAAAAAGATTTTGTTCGTTACCTTTGCTACGTAAAACAATCCTTAAACCTGCTTTAATGCCTACGGAAACCGCACAACGCAACGACATCATTGGCCGTCTGTACGAAAACAAGCGCGCCATGCTTCTGGCCATCTTCCGAAAAGCCAACATACCCGAGGAAGAAGGGAAAGATCTCGTGCAAGAAGTGTTTGTTAAACTGATGACAATAGATATCATTCTTCCCAACCATCTCACTGGCCTAATCGTCACCATAGCCTATCAAATGCGCGTCGACTGGCTACGGCATCATGCTTATTGCTGCCGCAGGCAAAAACAATACACTGCCCAAACAGCCACCGAACCTTGCGAACTGGAATGCCGCCAACTGTTGCAGGCTGAACGGAAAGTTGTCAACCGCATGTCGAAGAGCGATGCATGGGTATACCAACTGAGCCGATTCGAAGACAAATCGCCAAGCGAGATAACAACCATCACACACTACTCGCTGCGCGCCGTCGAAGGAAGGCTTTACCGAACACGAAAGATGGTAAGGCAATCACTTAGAGCAGCTGGATTCTGATTTGTCTTCTGCCTCATTCGCCAGCCGAATATTTCAGCGACATGAACTATGTACCTACACAAAGATAAACCTTATAAAACATGAAAAGAGCCTACTTATTTCTTGCAGTCCTGTTCCTCACAATAGGTGCTACGGCACAAATTTATAACAAAAACCGTGGATTTGTGCATCCCGGAGGACTGCATACACAAGAAGATTTCGACCGCATCAAGCATCTCCTCGACAAAGGCGACGCCACCATCACTGCAGCAGTCAATGTGCTTACCAATGCCGCCTATGCGCAGTCGACCGCCCAAACCTATCCGGTGCAAACCATTGTGCGCGGTGGTGGGTCGGGCGAGAACTATATCAACGCTGCCCGCGGCGCCACGATAGCTTACCAAAATGCCCTCGTTTGGAAAATAACGGGCAACACTGACAACGCTACCCATGCTGTCAATGTGCTCATGCAGTGGGCCAACACCACCAAGGCCATAGGCGGCGACTCCAACTATGCGCTTGCCGCTGGCCTCTATGGCTATCAGTTTGCGCAAGCCGCCGAGCTGCTCCGCGACTTCGACGGTTGGTCGCCCGAGCGTTTCGAGACGTTCCGCCAGTGGATGCTGCGGGTGTGGTATCCATCGGCCATAGGCTTTCTCCGCGCCCGTAACGGCACTTGGGAGAACACTGGCAAGTGGTGGCAAGCACCCGGCCACTATTGGAGCAACTGGGGATTGTGCAACGCCCTCTGCGTGATGTCCATCGGTGTGTTGTGCGACGACGTGTTCATCTATAACCAAGGCCTCAGCTATTTGAAGTACGACCAAGTGGGAACTTTTGTCAACCCTCGCACGGCCGACCCCATTTTGAATGACGGTCTGACCGAGTTCATAGGCAATCTGGTGGTGACGGTTAGCGACACTCCCGATAGTTTGAAGGCTTCTTCGTATGGTAAGATAGGCCAGATGCAGGAGAGCGGCCGCGATATCGGCCACGCCACGATGGCTCTCGGACTGGCTGTCGACATTGCCCACATGGCCTGGAATCAGGGCGACGACCTGTTTTCGTTCATGGACAATCGTCTGGCCGCAGGCATTGAATATGTCGCTGCACAGACGCAAAGCATCGAAGGTTTACCCTGGACCAACTATAAGTACGGCACCAATGGTCTTTACTACACTGACAGCCGTGTGTGGACGCAGACGGGACCAGCCCTCGGCAACCAGATACGTCCCTACTGGGGAACCGTGATAGGTCTTTACGAAGGCGTGTTCGGAGCCAAGATGCCCTACTCGGAAATGGCCTATGCCAACATGACCAAGGACGGTCCCGATGGTGGCGGACAAGGTTCCACCAGCGGAGGTTACGACCATTTGGGTTACTCCGTACTGATGAACTACCGCGACCACTCGGCCACGGCAGAGGAGATACCCACTCCGCTTGCCCCGAAAATGGTGGTAGACGGCGACACACTCAACCATAACGAACTGGGAGGGCTGACCAATACGTTCAAGACCGACAACAACACGGGCGTGACCAAAGGAACCGTTGTCAAGCTGTTGCCACAACTTCGCGACAACAGCGAAGACACAGGTCTGTGGCAATGGAACATTGGCGCGACCACACGCGACATCACCATTACCGCCAACGAGAGTTATGTTTACCGCGTCACCTATACCAACCAGAATGGCGTGAAGAGCCATCTCTGTTTCTCCATAGCTGTGCAGGGCGACTGTGAGGCGTCACCCGTAACCGCTTCGGCCACTTACGACGGTGTAACATCTACCGATTCGATTACCATTTTCTATGACGATGCCATAACGTTGAGCGCGTCAGCCACAGGCGGTTACGGCACATTCACATGGAGCACAGGCGCTACGGGCAACAGCATTACGGCCAAGAACATCCATTCGGACAGTGTGTTCGTGGTGGCATATAAGAACCAAGGCGGTGCCATCTCATACGATACTGTTAGCGTGCGCATGAAATACTTCCGGCCGCAGATGTCGGTCAATGGCGAGGTTAAGGTCGACACGGTGGAGTATGTGTGCCAACCGGGCGACAAGGTGTCGTTCGCTCCCTATGTTCCCAGCACGTTCAAGGACATTACTTTCCAGTGGAGCAGCGGTTCGGAAGCCAGCAGCGTGACCTACGACAACCTTCAGACGAGCGTCATCGACACACTGGTCTATACCATCTATGGCAAGAGCGACACGGTCTGCTATGCGGCATACATCAGCGACAGCCTCGACAGCGCCATTCCTGACGGCTACTATCTCATCCGCGACCGTTTCCACGACACCTATCTTACCAACAACACCATAGAGGGAACGACGTACGCATATACTACGTTCACACCAAAGAAAGAGGACAACGCATTGCAACAGCAGGCGTGGAAAATAACCAACGAGAATGCGGATGGTCCCTGCTACGACCTACAGAGCCTTGCCGACCAACGCTTCCTGGCTCTCACCATGCGCATGACGGCCAGCACACGCACGCCCTATTACTTCCGTAAGGCCACAGGCACCGACTGGTATCAGATGCACAACAAGCGTCCGTGCTACTTCACCATAGGCGAAAACGGCGAGATAGACCATACCACCCACTTTGCGCCCACTAACTTTCCCATTGAGCTGATACCCTATAACGTGCCCGAAGGCATACACAATACGGCCAACGACCGCATAGCCAACGACAAATGCTACAATGCCAGTGGGCAACGCGTAAACGCCAACTACAAGGGTCTCATTATCCGTAATGGCAAAAAATACATAAACTTTTAAGTCATGATACATCGTTCGCTGATTATCCTATTGGTGCAAATGTTCGCATCTGTGCTTTTCGCCGACACGCTGACTACCTACCCGGCACCAGCCGGTGCGCCCCTGAACACCGATTACACGGTGCGCGTGCGCATAGCGGGAGGCGACTGGCAAGCAGTCGATACCTACTCGTGGAACGTGGACCGCACCGACAACGGGCGCCATTGCGTAGAGAAAACATCGGTGGCCTACTTCGACTTTTCGGGTCGCGTTGATGTGGAGGTTACGTGGAACAAGGGCAAAGTGCAGACCGCCCGTGTGCGTCCGTTGTCGAAGAACATCCCCGCATCGGTTCACGACAATACCGTCAGTTTCAGCATAGACCGTCCGCTCGACCTCTCGATAGAGGTCAACGGCGACATCTACCACAACCTTCAGCTCTTTGCCAATGCCGCAACGCCCGTCTACACCAACGCCCGTCAGGTGGCCAAGGCCTATGGCGTGGAGCGCAGAAACGTGCTGTATTACGGTCCTGGCTATTACGACCTCGGCAACGATTCCATACGTGTGGGTAGCGGTCAGGTGCTCTATGTGGCTGGCGGAGCCTACATCAAAGGCTACGCCTCGGTGTGGCAGGCCACGGGCGCCAAGGTGGCGGGCCACGGCATTGTGAACCCGGAGCGCCGTCAAGAGGGTGTGATGGTACGATATTCGCACGATGTAGCCGTAGACGGTATTGTCACCACGCAGATACCCGTAGGCGGCAGCGACCGCGTCAGTGTCAGCAATGCCAAGGTCATCAGCTGGTACAGCTGGGGCGACGGCATGAACGTCTTTGCCAGTAATGACGTGAGTTACAATCATGTGTTTTGTCGCACCAGCGACGACTGCTCCACCATCTACTGCACACGCAAGGGCTATCGAGGCGGCTGCCGCAACATCAGCGTGAAGGATGCGGTGTACTGGGCCGATGTGGCCCACCCCATCATGATTGGCCTCCACGGAGACATCGACCGGCATGAGGTCATCGAGCAGGTGACCTATGAGGACATAGACATCCTGCAGCAGCGCGAGAAGCAGGTGGACTATCAGGGCTGCATAGCCATCAACAACGGCGACAACAACGTGGTGCGCAACATGACGTTCCGCAACATACGCATCGAAGACATCGACGAGGGTATGCTCTTCAATTTCCGTGTGTGCTACAACCGCAAATACTGCCACGCTCCGGGCGGCGGCATACACGACATACGGCTTGAAGACATCAGTTACAACGGCACACGCGCCAACCTCTCGCTCATGACCGGCTACGATGCCGGGCGCACCATCAGTGGCATACACTTCAAGAACCTACGCATCAACGGTCAGCACATCTACGACCAGATGCCCGGCAAGCCCAAGTGGTACAAGACGTCCGACTTTGCCCATCTCTTCATCGGTGAGCATGTGGAGGACGTTACATTCGAATAAACAAACACTTGGAAACGATTGAGAGCCATCCCCGTCTTGGCATGACGGAGATGGCCCTTTTTGAATGGCTTCGGTTGGCGAAGCGTTATTTCACCACAAACTTCTTGCCGCCTCGAATGTAGATGCCCGGCTGGGTGGGCTTGCTGACGCGCACACCCTGCAGCGTAAAGACCGCCTCGGCCACAACCTCTGTCCGTGCAGGTTGCGCGATGCCGTCCGTCTGCTTCTGCTCCTCATAAAGATAGGGCAGGATGTTGCCCGACTGCTTGTCTGCGCCATAGTTGCCAAACGAAGCGTGACTGCCGCTATACATGATGACATTGCCCGAGTCGGAAGCCTTGATGGTATAGGTACTGTCGGCGTTGGCAGTCACCTCCCACACGTCGGCATCGCTGACCGATGTTGTCGGTGTGAACGACGAGTAGGTGCCGTCCTGATAATAGTAGCGTCCCTGACTGTCCTTCAGATAGAAGCCACCGTCGGCTTCCTCAAGGGTATAGGCATCGGTGTCGTCGGTGACCGTAATCCGGCCGTCCTCGTCGATCACGCCATCGGTGTAGAGATAGCCATAGTTTCGGCCACTTAAGAGTGTCACGGGCTTGGCGGCATAGAGTCGGCTGCCATAGCTGACCACTACGAGGTAGCGCTTGCCAGCCGTAGGCATCACCTGCTGCAGCTTGGCAAAGACATAGCCGTCGCCCGTTTCGGTAGAGTCGTCGGGGGTCACCGGCGACGGCGAGAAGGAGCCGTAGCGACTGTCATCGGAAGCCGTCGAGAGGGCATTGTCGGGGTCGAAAGCCACGTCCACACTGTCGCCCCACACATATTCGCACAGGAAGGGGAAATCGATGAAGAGATTGCGGTTGTGCTGTATGTCGGCCACAGCGTTGTTGCGCGCTGCCTCCGTGCTGTCCACCTTGTCCAGCTTGCTCCACGCACGGTAGAGGTCGGTGGCCCACTGCAGCATGCCGGGATAGCCCGATGCGTCTTTCTCCATGGTCTTCAGTCCGTCTTTTTGGAACGTGAGGTTAGAGTAAGTCACGGCCATATACATGTAGCTGCGCGCAAACTCGCCCTTGAAGCGGTCGCCCGGCTCCCACGCACTGCCGTTGACATGGGTGGCAGTGCCCACCTTGTCGTAGCCTTCTTCCTGCGTTTTGGCGTTGGCCACCACGTCCATGGGGTAGTTGCTCTTTGCGCTGTTGCCGTCGGAGGGCGACGGGTAGAGGTGGTAGAGGTCGCAGTAGGCCGCGTTCTTCGTACTGCACCACCAGCTCTTGGGGAACGAGTGCTCGATGTTCATGCCCGTAACGGCCGAGCCTCGGTCACCGAAATAGAATGTCGCGCCGCTATATCGGTTGATGACCTCGTTGGTTTTCGGGTCGCGGTCGGTGACATAGAAGCCCCACCAGGTGTTGGCCGATCCCGATCCGTAGGCTAACGTACTCTTGCCGTCGTTCATGAGTTGGTAGAGAGCCGTCTTGAGTTCGGCCTTTTTCTTTCCTTTCAGCGATGCGGCGTAGGTGGCCAGGCGCTGGCGCGTTATGGCGTTTGCCGTGCCTGCCGTCCAGACGAGGAGGGCTGCGAGTAACAATGCGTAATGTCGTTTCATGTTTTCAAAGTTGCTTTATGGTGCATGATGTATTGTTGTTCTTGTGGGCTGCATGCCCGATGTGTCGGCTACTGGTTGTCCGCTATCCATCCCTCTTCCACAAAATGCTCGTAGAGGGGCTGTGCCAGAGCCTTGGCATCGGGATGGGGTGCGCCCGTCGTACCCAGCGCACGGAGGTCGAAGAAGTGTTTCCAGTCGGCCACGAAGGCCGTGTGCACCAGTTCGGTATTGGTATCGAGCGGCAACACCACACGCGCCTCCTGCGGCTTGCGGCCTGCGGCCACGAGGTTCATGTAGGCCCTTTCGGCGGCCATATTGGCAAAGAGCCAGTTCTCCATGTCGGAGGCCTCGCCCGTGGCCACCTTGCGCGCCATCTCCACAAGGTCGGCACCTGTCGGGGCTACAGCACCCGCGGTGAGGCTCTGCTGCAGCCCGTCGGACGGCAGCGAAGCTACAAAGCGAGGCAAGTTGACAGCTATCTCGTTGTCGAACTTGTCCTTCGAATAGTTACAGTAGCGGGTCGACTGCTCGGCCATCGAGTCGACACGATGGCGGTTGAACTCGCGCGTGATAGCTATCTGTGTGGTGAAGTGCACGGTGACGCGGCGCTCGTGGTGCACGGCGGGCTCGCACAACTGCTGCAGATCGTCCATCCATTCGTTCTCGGCCAGCACTCTCAGGTTGGTGGTTATATAAGCCACCCCGTCGACGACATGAACCATCGAGAACTTGTTGGCGGCATATCGGGCGCAGCAACTACTCTGCTCATCGGTCTGCAGATAAACCGTGCCGTGTTCGAGCATGGCCAAATGACGGTTTTTCAGCATGCGCTCCACGAAGGGGCGTGCAGAGGTGGGCGTACAGTGGTCCTCGCTCTTGTAGCACACGCGCCCCACACGCTCTATCTGTCGGTACAGACCGTCGAGGCCCGGCCCTTGCGGCCATATCTCAAATTGTGGTTGGATGATTTTCATTGCCTATTGTTTTGTATACTGCAAAGGTAGCTTAAACGAGCGGAACGGCAAAGGAAAACAAATGGTTTTCCGTGTTTTGTCGTCAAAATGTATCGGCCGGAAAGCCAGACTTACAGACAACGGCCACGCCTATTTGTCAGGA
Organism: Eggerthellaceae bacterium; assembly: GCA_963656105.1. GTDB lineage: Bacteria > Bacteroidota > Bacteroidia > Bacteroidales > Bacteroidaceae > Prevotella. Next base: position 85,010 of record CAVKHW010000002.1, on the reverse strand, counting down.
AAGTTCTGAAAAACAGACCTCTCACGCACATGCGTTCCAGAACGGAAAACCTGTAGGTTTTGCGCCATCGCACGGCGCTGGCTGTCCCGCAAAACTGCCGTTTGCAACACTTCAACTTGCCATAGACCATCTTCCGCAATGCGAGCGCGTACCAATCCCGTCACGGTATGACACCAGCCGCAACGCGAATGGGCACTTATCGCAATGTCATTCGGCGCCTATCGCAAAACCGAAGATTACGACCCGTTTCAAGAAACGGAATCCAAGACTATAAAACGCGGTATATCAACCATTTACGCAAATCATCCGAAAACAAGCGTTTTTCGCGCAAAAGGACGCAAACTGAACGCCGCTCCCTAATGAAGCAACTTTTTGTCGTGTTTATTTTTATGTTTTACATGCATCCATTTCTTGTCCATCCCGATAGTTATGCTTAACTTTGTGCCACGACGCAACACCGGGTCGCAACTGTTGGCATGTCTCTTCAGGCGGCCGCAGCCTCAACCTCCCGACAACAACGAAACCCAGCAACGAAATGGATGAAACAACCTGTGTAAAACTACTCGAACGCCACGGCATCAAGCCCACAGCCAACCGCATCGTGGTGACAAAAGCCTTGGCAGCCAACGAGCATCCCGCCTCGCTGACCGAACTGGAAGAACGTATCCTCACCATCGACAAAAGCGGCATATTCAGAGCCTTGGTCATCTTCCGCGACCATCACCTCGTGCATCAGCTCGAGGACGGCGACGGCGGAGTGAAATACGAACTGTGCCTAAGCCACGGCAATAGCGACGAAGACGACGACCGGCATGTGCATTTCTACTGCGAGCACTGCCACCGCATATTCTGTTTCCACGACACGCCAATACCCTCGGTGCCACTGCCCGGCGGCTACTTGCCGCACACAGTGAACTACATGATAAAGGGCATCTGCCCCACTTGCGCCCGAAACCTATGATAGACGCTGCGGCTTTCTTGTCGCTTCTGACCGACTGGTATCGGCATCGGGGGCGCGACCTACCCTGGCGTCGCACACGCGATCCTTACGCCATCTGGCTCAGCGAGATAATCCTTCAGCAGACGCGCGTGGCACAAGGACAAGCCTACTGGGAACGGTTCATGCAACGCTTTCCGCACGTGGACGATTTGGCCGCAGCCTCCGAAGACGAGGTGCTGAAGCTTTGGCAAGGACTGGGCTACTACTCACGCGCACGCAACCTGCATGCCGCCGCCCGGCAGATAGTGGCTCTGGGCCACTTTCCCGACACACTGACCGACATCAGACAACTGAAGGGCGTGGGCGACTACACTGCCTCGGCCATAGCCGCCTTTGCCTTCGACCAGCCCGCCGTGGCCATCGACGGCAATGCTTACCGTGTGTTTGCACGGTTGCTCGGCATTGCCACTCCCATCGACAGCACTGAGGGCAAGCGCGAGTTCAGACAGGCCGGCGAGCGGCTCTTCGGCCTGCAAGCCACCACCCCACCAAGAAATGCACCATGGCGCGAGGCCAACTCGGCGCTCATGGACTTGGGTGCCACAGTATGCACACCCCAATCGCCCACATGCGACATCTGCCCGCTGGCCGACCACTGTGTGGCGCGGCACGAACGACAGACTGGCTCACTGCCTGTGAAACGAAAGGCCACCAAGACGCGGACACGACGTATGACCTACGTATGGATGCACCATCAGGGCAAGGTGGCGCTGCACCAGCGGGGAGCAGGCGACATCTGGCAGGGGCTGTGGGAACCGCCCGTCTACGAAGACTGTCAGCTGCCAGCCTTCGACGGACAGCTCACAGCCCTGCAGCAGGGGGTGCGCCATGTGCTGACCCACCGCATTATCGTGGCCGACTTATTCGTGCTCGAAGCCGACACGCCCCCCACTCTTCCCGCAGACTATGTGTGGGTGGACGAAGCCACGGTGACACGCTACGCCGTGCCGCGCCTTGTGGAGAAAATGATGGCACTACTCAACAAGGCGAAAAACAAGCGACCGACAAACCGCTAAATTGTCATTTTACCCCTTTACATACCCTATTAAGTGAATAAAAATTAGTAATTTTGCACTACATTACATATAAAGAATAAAAACAGATGGAAGAAAAGAAATTCAAGCGTACCACTGTCACCGCCGCCCTGCCTTATGCCAACGGTGGTGTTCACATCGGTCATCTGGCTGGTGTATATGTGCCGTCGGACATCTATGTGCGTTACCTCCGCCTGAAAAAGGAGGACGTCGTCTTCATCGGAGGATCCGACGAGCATGGTGTGCCCATCACCATCAGGGCAAAGAAAGAGGGCATCACGCCACAAGACGTGTGCGACCGCTACCATGCGATTATCAAAGAATCGTTCAAAGAGTTCGGCATCTCGTTCGACATATACAGCCGCACCACATCGAAGATACACCACCAGTTTGCCGCCGACTTCTTCAGCAAGCTCTATAAAGACGGAAAGCTCGTGGAAAAGGAGAGCGAGCAGTATTACGACCCCGAAGCACGCCAGTTTCTGGCCGACCGCTACATCATGGGCACCTGCCCCCACTGCGGCAACCCCAACGCCTACGGCGACCAGTGCGAAAAGTGCGGCAGCGACCTGTCGCCCATGGAGCTGGTCAACCCACACTCCACCATCAGCGGAGCCAAACCCGAGGTGCGCAAGACCAAAAACTGGTATCTGCCACTCAACGAATACCAAAGTTGGCTGAAAGACTGGATTCTCGGCAACCATAAAGAGTGGCGACCCAACGTGTACGGACAATGCAAGTCGTGGCTCGACATGGATTTGCAGCCACGCGCCATGACACGCGACCTCGACTGGGGCATCCCCGTGCCCGTGGAGGGAGCCGAGGGCAAAGTGCTCTACGTATGGTTCGACGCTCCCATCGGGTACGTCAGCAACACCAAGGAGCTTTGCGACGCCGAACCCGAGCGATGGGGCTCGTGGGAGAAATGGTGGAAAGACCCCGAAACACGGCTCGTGCACTTCATCGGCAAGGACAACATCGTGTTCCACTGCCTTATCTTCCCCACCATGCTCAAGGCGCACGGCGACTACATCCTGCCCGACAACGTGCCGGCCAACGAATTCCTCAATCTGGAGAACGACAAGATCTCGACCTCGCGCAACTGGGCTGTGTGGCTCGACGAATACCTCAAGGATTTCCCCGGAAAGCAGGACGTGCTGCGCTATGTGCTCACGGCCAACGCTCCCGAGACCAAGGACAACAACTTCACCTGGCGCGACTTCCAGGAGCGCAACAACTCGGAACTGGTGGCCATCTACGGCAATTTCGTGAACCGCGCACTGCAACTCACCAAGAAATACTGGAACGGTGTGGTGCCCGAATGTGGCGAGCTGCAAGAGGTCGACACCCACGCCATCAACGAGTTCAAGGACGTAAAGGAGAAAGTGGAACAATTCCTCGACAATTTCAAGTTCCGCGAAGCTCAGAAAGAAGCCATGAACCTGGCACGCATCGGCAACAAGTATATCACCGAGTGCGAGCCGTGGAAGGTGTGGAAAACCGATCCGAAACGCGTGGAAACCATACTCTACATCTCACTGCAGCTGGTGGCCAACCTTGCCATCGCCTTCGAGCCGTTCCTGCCTTTCTCGAGCAAACGACTCCGTGGGATGATCGGCATGGACGAATTCGACTGGGCGCAACTGGGTCGCACCGACCTGCTGAAGCCGGGCAGCCAACTCAACGAACCGCAACTGCTGTTCCAGAAAATAGAAGATGAAGAGATTCAGAAACAGCTCGACAAGCTGGCCGCCACCAAGGAGGCCAACGAGAAGGCACAGGCCGCTAAGGAATACAAGGCTCAGCCACTGAAACCCAACGTCCCCTTCGAGGAGTGGGAAAAGCTCGACATACGCGTCGGACACATCAAGGACTGCCAAAAGGTGAAGAAATCGAACAAACTGCTGCAGTTCACCATCGACGACGGCAGCGGAAAGGACCGCACCATCCTCTCGGGAATAGCCAAGTTCTACGAGCCGGCTGACCTCATCGGCAAAGACGTGCTGTTCATTGCCAACCTCGCAGCACGCAAGATGATGGGCATAGAAAGCCAAGGCATGATTCTCTCGGCCGTCAATTTCGACGGTTCGCTCAACGTAACCACCACGCTCGCACAAGTGAAACCGGGTAGCCAAGTGGGATAAACCATTAGCAATGGCCGCACACCAACGGCTCGCAACGCAAAAGCCTCGCCAACGGAAACATGTCCTGTCGGCGAGGCTTCTGCTTTCGCTATTATGGGATTGACGGCTAAATATTATTGGTTTCCTGTAAATGTTGCATACGGCAAGTCATGTTGCAACATTTTTATCGTACAATAAGGAGAAGAATAAAATCCGAACCGCCCGAAGGCAAATGGCCACAGCCGCTGTCGGCTGAGGCATAGGGAACGAGCTACAGACGGCAAACTATCAGCCCTGCCTTTCTACCAAACAGACGGCATAGGCAGATATGCCTTCCTCGCGCCCCGTAAAGCCAAGTCGTTCGGTGGTAGTGGCCTTGATGCTCACTTGCTCTTCATCGCACCCCATCACGCTGGCCAAGCAAGCCTTCATGGCCGGGATGTGCGGATTGAGCTTCGGACGCTCGGCGCATACCGTAGCGTCGATGTTAACCAGCCGGTAACCTTTGGTGGCAATCAGCGCAACGACCTGCGCAAGAATGACCTTGCTGTCCATATCCAACGTGTCGGCCGATGTATCCGGAAAATGGTAACCGATGTCGCGCATGTTGGCAGCGCCAAGCAGCGCGTCGCATATCGCATGAATCAGCACGTCGGCATCGCTGTGGCCCAGCAGACCCAAGGTGTGGCCAATCTTGACACCTCCCAAAAAAAGGGCACGCCCCTCCACCAAACGGTGAACGTCGTAGCCCATTCCTATTCTGATATTTGTCATCTTACCTGCGTTTGAACAAGTCCTTGATTCCGTCCATATCAAAGCTCAGCGTGAAACGAAGCGTTTGGTCAAGCGGATTGCTCTTGGCCGTGGCTATAACATAGCCGGCATCGAGCGAGAACACGCTCATCTTGAAACCGCCACCCACTGTGAAATACTTGCGGTTGCCCTTGTTCTGGCTCTCATGGTGATAGCCGGCACGAAGGGTGAACTGGTCATGGTAGGTGTACTCGGCGCCAACACTCCATTGTATCTCCTGCAACTCCTCCTTGAAACCGCCCGGTGCATCGCCGAAACTCTTGAAGATACCGCTAATACTCGATACATCGTAATAATCCTTCTGCACACGCTGCTGGTAATCCTCGGTAGTCTCACCATCATTTTGCTTCGGGTAGGTGGGCACAAGCAGCTTGTTGGCATCGGCAGCAATGGTAAAGCGGTTGTATTCGTCGACCGGAATCATCAGCGCTGCACCAAGACGCAGGTTGGTAGGTATAAACTCGCTGTTGTCGTAGCCGCCAAACTTGATCTTACTACCTATGTTCGAAATGTTAAGACCCAAGCCCAACTGACACTCGTGCGAACCGATGTTGACATAATTCTGATAGTAGGCCGAGAGGTCGGCAGCAAATGCCGAACCGGGCGAGGTGTCTTGCGTATAGTCGTAGGTAAGGTCGGAGTAAATCCATCGCACAGCAGCCGCAATGGAGAATTTCTCGCTGAGCATGAGCGAATAGGCCACATCGAACGACATTTCATACGGATTGATGGTGTTGCCCGCATTGGCCGTACTGCCACTGGTGCTCGACGAGTAGTCGCCCATCATCACCTCACCAAGCGAGAAATAACGGAATGAACCCGAAACGGCACTGTAGTCACCGATACGGTAATAGCCGGCAAGATAAGCCAAATCCATATCGTTGACCAACTGGCGCAACCAAGGCGTATAGTTGACTGCCACACCAGCCCTGCTAATGGTAAACGGATATTTGGCAGGATTCCAGTATTGCGAAACCACATCGGGGTCGGTAGCAGCACCTACGTCACCCATACCACCGGCACGGGCATCGGGCGCAATGGTCTGCGAAGTTACCGACGTGTTGACTGGGTTAAATATGTCCTTCTTGTCTTGTGCACGGGTTTGCACAACAATCATGGCAAAAAGACATGCCGCAATTATTCTCATGGTCTTATTCATGCTTTGATATTTTGGTATTTGGTTGCTGGCCACAACGGACGGAACCGTAAGGACCGGACAAAATCTATAATTGTTATTCAAACGCCAATATAGGCTCATTTATTGTTAATGACAACGAGTTTATTGGCTTTTGACGCTTCGGAACTACCATCGCTCGACACACTGACGCGATAGAGATAGACTCCTGTCTGCAATCGGCCGCCACCGTCCTGACATAGATCCCAATCCACAGTGTAAGCACCACTGGTAGACACGCCACTCTCGGAATGAGTCCACAACAATCGACCGCTTGTGTCGTACACCTCTATCCTTACATCCATAGTCGAACCATTGAAATCGTGGTTGATGATGAACGTGGTGGAGGTCGAGGCTGGGTTTTGCGACACGGCCACACTATAAAGCGTGGGGCGCAACCCCTTCACCACATTGAAGTCGAGCGTAGCTGTAGACGAGTTGTTGAGCACATCCCAAGCGCGGAAAAGCAATGTGTGGCGACCAGGCTCCAGCTCAGGAAGACTATAGCTTACCGAACCGCTTTGATACGTGCCAAAGTCATAGGCGAAATAATCGTTTAGTTTGTAGGTCATACTGGGACTTCCGTCAACAACGAGTTGCAAGTCATGGCCGATGCCGTTTCCCGATGCGTTGATGCCGTCAGCATCGCTCAGCTGCGCCACAAAATAAGGGGTGGGATTGACATTGCCACCATTCTCAAACTGCGGCGTGTTGAGATAGCAGTAAATCTTAGGACCTAACGAGTCAAGATTATTATCTTCACTACCGCCAACCAAGAAGTTTTCTTCTGCGCCGTGAGCCTCCAGCGTATGGTCACTGTTCACGGCATGAATGTTGATAAGCCCCTTCTCGTCAGAGTAATTGATATCCTTGGGTATCACAAACGAAAAGGCGAACTGACCGTTCCGCACACTGTCCGACCCGTTGAAAAGAATATTGGTACGGTCATAATAGGTAAACGCCGTACTGGCTTCAGAGCTATTGTTCAACCTGCAGGTTACCTGCTCGCGCGAGTCGCGTACCAAAGCCGTCATCACTCCATTGAAAACCTGAGGGCTCTCCACATGCCCCGCCACACGTGCCACGCTGCCAGCCTTAAGAGTGACTGGCGCACTGGACGACGGCTTGACACCGTTGATGGAGTCGATCACTACGCTCTGCGTAGGCAAATGAAGAGAGATGGCAGGGTCACCAAGGAGCGAATACTGCAGCTTGTTGACCGTAGTGTCCTGTCGCGAGGTAATCATCAGGTTCTTGGCCAAGCGTTGAGCTTCGCCGAGTGGCATGGGTTTGCCGTTTGAAAGTGACAGCACATAACGCAGGAAAGCCATGTTGATTGACTTGTTGTAGTTGGAATAGACCGTGCGGGTGGTGCCGAAAAACGCCACCGCTCCACCTTTGCTGCTTGTCACAGCGGTCTCGCCTATGGTGGGAGACGTGCCGTCGAAAGGCAGAATATCGCACGAAGCGGTGATCCAAAGAGGAAGGTTCGTGTTGCTAAACGACTGGAAATCAGATAAGGTAAGCACCTTCTCATGCGAGATTTGGTCGGCGCGGCCGTGCCCGCCATAGTCCATAATGAGAGCGCCAGCCTGCTGTTGTTGCTTCAAAAGGGTAGTTATCTCGGGGTAAGTGTTGCCGGTCGAAGTAGTCACGCCTTGGTAAGCATCCCACATCACCTTCTTAACCTGATAGCCAGGATGGCGTGTCGCTATATCGTTGGCAGCGTCGTTGACATCGCGCATGTGCAGATTGGAGTTTCCGTCATCGCCCATAAAGACCAGCGTATTTTGCCAGGCACCGGCATTTTTGTTCTCCACATAAGCGATGGTCTTGTCCACCATGGCTTTGGCTTCGTCCTCGGTAGTCACTGGGAAGCGTCCTACCGCCACATCAAGCTTGTCGGAATGGAGCTGGTCGACACCTTCGCCATCGTCGAGCAAACAAAAGAAGCCGTCGTCAATGAAGCATCTGACTTCGTTGAAAGAGTTCTCGCTCTCATAGCAGAGCAGGTAATCGTCGGGGTCGAGACTGGCGCATTCGGACGTTAGCATGCGGTTGTCCCATACGCAGTCGCCAAAAAGCAATAGATAGCGGGGCATATCTGCGTCTGTCTCCGCGCGGTCGTAGAGCATCTTCAGATACCGACGGTAGGCGTTGGCATCGGGCGTTCCACTGGAGAACTCATTGAAAAGCTCGTCGGCCGGCACAATGCGCACACGGAGAGAGTCGTGTTGCTCGTGGAACGCAGCCAGCCGTTGGGCTTGCTTGAGCAGTTTCTGCGAGGTGGGGATGATGATGACCATGTCGGTGGCAGCATCGGCATGGTGGTCTTGGTTGGTAATACGGTATACGTATTCGGGCGTGGAATATTGGGCCGTAAGGCTTGGGGCAGGGACTGGCTCGTCCCAAGCCATCGACACATAGTCGAGCCGGATGGGGTTACCCAGCAGACAAGTGATGCTCACGGTGTCGGTGGCCATAAGTCCATCGACCTGATAGGTTTTGGTGGCAGAATTGCCCTTGTCGTAGGTTCCCAATGAGATATAGAGTTCCCCCAGCTCTTTTCCATTGAGAGACACCTTTGCACGGCTGATCATTCCTGCCGAAACGCTCACTGACAAACGCCCTGTTGTGGCACCGGCTGTATTCTTCAGCACCACGTTTTTTGTTTTCCCGGTATATATAGGGTCTGTATCGAAGAGATTGCGGCCACCTTGATACCAGCTGTAACCATCTACTTCGTAGAGCGTGTGGTAGTCGTCAGCCGATGGGTAGAAGGAGGAAACGAAAGCCGCTGAGTCGACTATCTCTGGATCAGAGTCGCTCTCGGTGAGAAAATAATATCCGTAATCGGAGTAAGGATTGCGTGTGCGGCGTGTGGCGGTATTGCTTGCCCAGCTAACGGGACCACGCGCATGGAAGAGGCGACGGTTGCCTATGGCATAAGTAGGCACTTCTTGCAGGTCATCGGTTTCACGCAAATCGTCGCCAATAAGACATTCGTTTTGTAAATTTCCGCCGTATCCGTAGACCTTGACTTTGTTCAAATTGCTGAATCCAGCCTTACGGATGAAAGCCTCGGTAAGTTGGTAGACACCTGTAGAAGGTATGCGGATTTTAGCCCATGATCCAGTTGCGAGCACCGAATGATCGGCATAGCGTTCGGATGTTGCAGTTGTGTGCAAAGCCTTGCTCTTGCGTGTTGTATGAGTTTGCGGCTTTGCATCGATGCGGAGCATGAAGCTGACGAGTATCTGGTAACGTCCATCGCGGTAGACCAACGGACAGAAGTTCACTTCGAGCGCTCCTTTCTTTCTACTGACCACCAGCCGTTGCTCCACATGCGGCAGGCTGGGTAGGGAGTCGGCAGACAAGCTATGGAAGCGCATTATATCCTCCTGTGTCATATCGATGAACTCCGGGTAGAGTATGGATGATGTGTAGACAGAGTCGGTGAAAGCCCCTTCCAACGGGACGGAATAGGTAAACTGTGGCAGCATGGAATCGATGCTGACCTCGTCGGAAGTGAGATTGAAGAAACGTTGTGCTGAAGCTGACAAGGCCACAAGGGCTGTCAGTAGTAGAACAAGTATTCGTCTGTGTTTCATGTTTTGTCTGTTGATATAGTCATCCGCATGATACGGAAGAAACATACGCAATTCTTGCAACCGCGTTAGCGATCATTTACAGTTGAAATCGAGCACCTTCCGTTCCTCGATGAATCCCTCCAGATGGTCACCGATGTGCACGGGGCCGACGCCTGTCGGTGTTCCCGTGTAGAGGATGTCACCCATCTTGAGGGTGTAGAACTGGCTGATGTATGCAATAATTTCGTCGACTTTATAGAACATATCGCCCGTATAGCCCTGCTGCACCTCCTGTCCATTGATATCAAGATGGAAGCGCAATCGCTGTATATCTGGCAGTTTTTCTTTCGGCACCCATTCGCCGATGCATGCCGAGCCATCGAATCCTTTGGCAATATCCCATGGTTTTCCCTGTGCTGCGAGCTTACGCTGCATCTCACGGGCGGTGAAATCGATTCCTACTGTGAATGCGTCGTAATAGCGGTGAGCAAATCGCTCGGGTATGCTCTTTCCCAATCGGCAGATGCGCACCACCATTTCAGCTTCGTATTCGATGTTTCCCATATGGTCGGGGATAAAGAAAGGCTTGTGGTCTTTGAGCAAAGCCGAGTCGGCTTTCAGGAATATGACGGGTTCCTCTGGTTTAGATAACGTGCCGTGAAGCGCTTTATTGTGCTGGGCATAGTTCATGCCGATGGCAAATATTTTCATAGACTGTGAATAAATAGGTTGTGTCTTGGTTTATCTGATGACAAATTTGCGCCCATCGCGAATATACAATCCTGATGCGAGGCGTGAGCTATCGGTTCCTGCATAGCGGCCGTCGAGGGTGTATATACGGTCTGTGTCTTGACGGGTGTGTATAGTTTCAACACCAGCTGCATGTCTTCGCAGCACCTCTTCGAGTCCGGCCGTTACGTCGATTTCTCCGTAACCATACAGGTTGTTGGGGTAAGAGAGTGTAGTGTCGTAGTGTCGGCAAGTCTTGGCAAAGATGCTGAGGCAGTCGGCTGGCGACAGCGTGGGGTCAGCCTGAAGCCACAAAGCGATGGCGCCTGCCACAACGGGCGACGACATGGATGTGCCTCCGTTGCTGTTCCAGGCATAGGTGCGGCCGTTGTGTGCGAAATGCCTCACGTCTGACCGGATGTCGGATGCATCGGGATTCTGTTCCAGATAAAAGCTACTATAAGACGATATGATGTTTTGCCCGGGTGCCATGACATCGGGCTTGGTGCGGCCGTCGAAGGTTGGCCCTATGCTTGAGAAGGGAGTGCGAATGCCTCCCCGGCCATTGTCGTAAACGAGTTGCTGACCAAGATAATTGACAAACTGAGTGCGATAAGCCGTTGCGCCGACACATATTACAGACGGTGCGCTCGACGGCGAATTGATGCAGTGCGTGTTGTCACCATCGGAAAGACTGTCGTCAATACTGTTGTGGCAGAGCCATCCAACGACTGGATACAGTTCCGCATCGACCTGTTTTCCAACGAGTTGCACTGCCACTGGATAACACTTGCTGAAGATGTGCGCCAAAGTAGTGATGTTCCAGTCGCAGACCAATTCGTCGGCATTGTAGCAGGAAGGGTAAGCCGTAGCAACGATGGCATAATCGTAAGCCCCCACGGTTATGGTATCGGCAAATGTAGAGTCGGCCGCCGACAACACATGGGTTATGGGAACATCCACCGTTTGCGGTTCATCAGCTTTGGCATAAACCGTAATGCGCAGGGTGAAATCGCTGATGACACCGGCCGTCTTGGTGGTAAACGCCACGTTCTGCAGGTTGCTGTTGCAGAAGAGTCCAGCCGACGACAGTCCGGATTCCTTATGCAGATAGTTGATGGCCTGCCCGTTGTTGCCTGCCGACGAAACGATGATATGTCCGGGGCCGCTGAGCGAATCGAGCATTTCATAGTAGAGTTGGTCATAGCCCTGAAAATCCTGCCTTGATCCTTCGCTGAAATTAATGACGCAAGGTTGTCCGACGCTGTCGGCATAGTCGAAGATGTACTTGAAGCCGAGCGCGTCGAGAACGTAAGTGTACTTGTAATAGTCGTTGGGATCGATAAGCGTGATGTCGTCGGTCGTGGCATTGCACACTAGGCACAAGTCGCTCTCCCACGCTATGCCACGATAGGGTGAGAGCGTGTCTATGCCTTCAGCCCCACTGCCAGCCGCAATACCGGCAGTATGGGTACCGTGGGTCTGCAGATAGCCATCGCGCGGGCAGCCTAAGGCCAAGAGCGTGTCGCGCCCCACATAGTCGCGCCCGGCAGGCAGCGAGGTGTTCGTGGTATCGGTGGAAAGCTGGTCCCAAAGCGCTTTGACGCGGTATCGCGTCATGTCGTGGGAGAAGAAATTGGGATGGGTGAGGTCGAACCCGATGTCTTGAACGCCCACCACCACGCCACGTCCCGTGAATGCTTCAGGCAGGTTGACTAACTGTTGCGCTGGGGTGGCTTTAACGATCGCGGCAGTGGTATCCATGAGTGCAGCCGCCCGTTGCCCCGCTTCGATACGCACTACTTGCCCGTCGCGCGACAACTGAGCCAGTGAGTGCAAAGGTATGGAGGCTGCATAGAGTGTTCCTTTTTGGTCGAGAACGCGCGCACCTTGCTGGAGAAGGGGCGTGGCATCCGTGTTTTTCAGCTTAACAAAGGCCGTGATAGACGGCGTAGCCTGTCGGCGATCGCCAACGTTATTCCTGACATCAGGCTGGTCGGAGTTGCACCGCTGAGATAGCCATGCCTGTCTGACAAGCGGCGACATCTTGGCGAACGCCGGGCGTTGCGCACAGATGGCCACAGGCAGCAATGAAAAAAGGAACAAGGGCAACCATCTGCCCGACAACTTCAACATATATAATATAAGGTGAAAAACGAATATGGGGAACCGCGGAAGACCGCGTCTTCCATGGTTCCCCACTATCATAGATGTAAACTTTCGGTTTAGTCGGCGACCAAAGTGTAGCGCTTGTAGTCGACCACCTTCAGACCCTTGGCCTGTGCGTCGAGCCACTGTGCAACATTTTTCTTGTCGCCCTCTTCGAACTGGAACTCCTGATCGACCAAGCAGTTCTCCTTGAAGAACTTGGCCATACGACCCTTGGCGATGTTCTGGATCATGTTCTCGTTGAGCTTGCCAGCAGCTTCAGCGCCTACTGTTGCGATAATCTCGCGAGCCTTGTCGGCATCTTCCTGTGTCAGCCAGCCTTTGGTGACGTTAGAAGCGATATGGTCGTCAGAGTCGACGAGGTTGGCGTTGATGCCAGCTTTCTTCAGAGCCACATTGACTTGACGCTGGATTTGCTCCTCCTTGGTCTTCTCGATGGCCACTTTCAGCTCCTCGTCCTTCACGCTCTGGGGCACGCTGGCCTCGTCGAGAGCCACCGGCTTCATGGCAGCCACCTGCATGGCAACCTTGTGACCGGCATCCTCGTTGGTGTCAGAGAGCTGCACGATGGTGCAGAGCGTGTGACGCCCCATGTGGTCGTAGGTGTAGATGTTGTCGCCCTCGAGCACGTTGTACCCGTCGAGCTCCATCTTCTCGCCTACCACACCCGAGCGGCGTGTAACAGCCTCGGCTACCTTCACGTCCTCGCCGTCGTACTTGACGGTGAGCTCGTTGACCTCTTCCAAAGTGTGCGCCTTGGCAGCGATGGCAGCGTCGAGGATATCCTGTGTGAGCTGGATGTAGTCGGCACCGTTGGCAACGAAGTCGGTTTCGCACTTCAAGCCGATCATGGCAGCGAAGCCATTCTCGTTCTTCACGAGCACGCAACCGTTGGATGTGGTACGGTCAGAACGCTTGGCAGCGATGGCCAATCCACGCTCGCGTACGAGCTCCACAGCCTTCTTAATATCACCATCAGCCTCGGCGAGTGCCTTCTTGCAGTCTTTCATGCCTGCACCGGTCATTGTGCGAAGCTTCTTGATGTCTTCAATTGTAACAGCCATAATATGAATATGCTTTAAAAATTTTGTTGTTTGAACCTTATGATTACTCAGCGGCAGGAGCGGTCTCCTCGGCAGCGGGAGCAGCCTCGGTAGCAGCAGGTGCCTCGCGACGTGCGCGGCGAGGTGCACGACGGCGACCCTCAGCAGCCTCTTCGGCCTGCTCGGCGGCAGCCTTCTCGTCGGCCTTCTCGGCTTTGCGCTCCTCGAGACCCTCGGCAATGGCACCGCAAACAGCGTCGAGAATCACCTCAACAGAGTCCTTAGCGTCGTCGTTGGCAGGAATCATGTAGTCGACATGGTTAGGATCAGAGTTGGTGTCGACGATGGCAAACACGGGGATGCCAAGACGGTTAGCCTCCTTGACAGCGATATGCTCCTTCATAACGTCGATAACGAAGAGGGCAGAGGGCAGACGGGTCAGGTCGGCGATAGAACCGAGGTTCTTCTCGAGCTTGGCGCGCTGGCGTGTGATCTGCAGCAGCTCGCGCTTTGACAGATTAGAGAATGTGCCGTCGGTCATCAGCTTGTCGATGTTCGTCATTTTCTTAACGGCCTTACGGATGGTGGGGAAGTTGGTGAGCATGCCGCCCGGCCAACGCTCGATGACGTAAGGCATGTTGACAGAAGCAGCCTTTTCGGCTACGATGTCTTTGGCCTGTTTTTTAGTAGCGACGAACAGTATTTTCTTGCCACTCTTGGCAATACCTTTGAGAGCCTCGGCAGCCTCGTCGATCTTGGCTACAGTCTTGTTGAGGTCGATGATATGAATGCCGTTACGCTCCATGAAGATGTAGGGAGCCATAGCGGGGTTCCACTTGCGCTTCAGATGGCCGAAATGGCATCCTGCCTGAAGCAGCTGGTCAAAATTTGTTCTTGACATTTTCGTTTGTTTTAAATTGTTTACTTTCCTTTTTAATTCTTGTCGGGCGTAGATTGTCGCACCGTGCCCAACCGACCTGTGGCCGTTGCTTAGAACCAGCAGACGGGTAGCCTCGCCTAAGCGGCGAAGAGTCCTGCCTGTTTGGATGCTAAACGAAGCTCTGGTCTTGTTGTATGATAGACCTGTGAGCTATTAACGCTTACTGAACTGGAAGTGGCGGCGAGCTTTGGGCTGACCGGGCTTCTTACGCTCAACGGCACGGCTATCGCGTGTGAGGAATCCGTGATCCTTGAGGTTCTTCTTGTCTTCAGCGTTGATCTTGACCAATGCGCGGGCGATAGCCAGACGCAGAGCTTGGCTCTGGCCAGTGAAACCGCCACCGTCGAGGTTGGCCTTGATATCGTACTTCTCTGCTACCTCGAGCAACTGCAGGGGCTGCTTCACCACGTACTGCAGGATGGCCGAGGGGAAGTATACGGTGATGTCCTTCTTATTGATTGTAATCTTACCGGTGCCCTCTGTGACATAAACACGAGCCACAGCGCTCTTGCGGCGACCGATTGCATTAATGACTTCCATCTTATCTCTGAATTATTTATACTGGTTAATATCAATAGTCTTAGGCTTCTGTGCCTCCTGCTTGTGCTCTGCGCCCTCATAGATGTAGAGGTTGTTCATGAGCGAACGGCCGAGGGGACCCTTGGGCAGCATGCCCTTCACAGCGTGACGGATGATCTTGTCGATACCGTTCTCGCGCTTGCGGAGCTCTGCGGGCGTGTTGAAGCGCTGGCCACCGGGATAACCAGTATAGCGAGTGTAGACCTTGTCGGTCTCTTTCTTGCCAGTGAAACGCACTTGGGCTGCATTGATGATGATGACGTTGTCACCGCAGTCAACGTGCGGAGTGAAGGTGGGTTTGTACTTACCGCGGAGCAGCTTGGCAACCTTCGAGCAGAGGCGACCGACTACTTGGTCGGCAGCGTCTACCACTACCCACTCCTTCTGAGCTGTTTCCTTGTTTACGGAAATAGTCTTGTAACTTAAAGTGTCCATTTTAAAATTTAAATTTACTACTAAAAAACGTTTTTATTCCTTATAATATATAACAGAGACCTCACGGCGCCTCCAGTCTAAAAGAGACCATCCATGGCTTTCGCTCTGCTGTGCGGACGATTCACAAACCGCCGTGTCCGGCCAAAGGCACGGCTATTTACACTTCCGCACGTGGGACTCTAAGTGTGTCCCGAAATAAATCGGTGTGCAAAATTACATATTTTATTTCATACGCAACTGCCAAGTAACGATTAGTGTCGCACGATTTATTTCATTTTAACAATTTTAATATTGTTTAACCATCTCTCACTGGTAACATTTTGCGTAAACACCAAGAATCCTTCGTTATGGCATTACTCAACTTTCGGATTTGCCAATTAGTGGGTGCCCATTTCAGGAACGTATATTCGAGTATAGGTTCCAAATCCGAAAATTGAGTGGCATTATAGCAACCAGAACAGATGTCAGTGCTGCAGACGAAAGAGATAAAATCCGTTCTCACGCCATTGCGTGTGCCGCCTCCTACGAGAACACTCGCAATAGTGCAACGACTCGCGCCGCCCATAGCCTTGAGGGGCGCAACAACCGTAGGCCAAAGTAAGGAAGGAACGTAACGACTGACGCTACACAGGGTGGCGCAGCACGGCCGTGCCGCATCGTGAAGCACGCCACGCCGACACATCCGAATAGCCTCCGCAGCGACCTTTCTGCTCAACGTTATGGAGGTTAAAACTTAATCGCAGAAAATTATAGCTTAAATTTTAAAAATAATAGCTTAAATTTTTCGCGATTCATTACCCATTGTTTTTCAGCGGGTTAGCAATCCTCGCTGGACAGGTACGTTTTCAGCGGATGAAACAGTGTATGGCTCAGCCCCTGACTGAGCATATCTTCTCTCGTGAAGGCTGGCCGCCACCGCACGGTTCCGTTATTCACTCCAGGGGCTTGCAAGTAATATTTGTTGCGAAAGCTATCGGGTGTGAAAGGTCCCGCCCCACCGATATCGGCTATCTTCATGCCATGACGATACAAGCATGTAGGCACCATCACTTCCGAATGGGCCGAACGGGCTGCATGACCTGCTTTCAGGTATCGGTCAAGACAAAGCAAAGCTGCATGGGAGTATCGGCAAATGGGCATGAATGCCTTGACGCACTGTTCGGTCGGGTAACCGCAGTGGTTGTCGCGATGCCACCAAGTCCAGTCGCGGTTGCATGAGCCAAAGGGCTCCACGTGGCAAGCGAGGAGGGCGTAGTCGTCAAGATGTGTGTCGCAGTCGTTTAGCAATGTGTGCCATCTGCCTGTGATTTCCACGTCGTACTCTATCAACCAATAATGATGATAGGTCGGGTGGTCGATGAAAAAGCGTAGGGGCAGGAAATGGCAACTGCCTGGCACAAGCGTACTGGCAATGGGCGTATAGCCCAAAGCCCGCAGTTCATGAGGCCGAACGGCAGTCATCTTCACGTCATCAGGGCACACTGTTTCCTCCCCTTCACTCAGCGTCATCAGCCACACCACATCGTAATGGTCTACAGGCAACTCGTCACGAAGCCGCCGGTATCGTGCCACGATGTCGTCGTTGATCAGATGGGATACAAACAACACTGCACTTTTCATGTCCTCGTTCACCTTTTGCTCCATTTTCTGAACACCAGTTCGATGAGTCGCGTCTCGCCGTCATACAGGTAGGCGGTGATGATATGCCGAGTGGCCAAATAATTGCACACACACACGCTGTCCTTGGGGTGTAGTTGCACCATTTGTGAACGGGGCTGACTTACGGGGAAAAACTCAAGTTTGACGTTGTCTTCTGTATATGCGCTGATGATGGTCGAGCCAGGCATGAGCCCAGGGCGGTCAACATAACCATAAATCTTTCCGTCCTGTTCAAGCACAATCCGTATGGGCACCTTGTTGCGAATGGATATTTTCGACAGCATGACACCCACGCCTATGAATGTAAGCACAATAACGATGGTTGTGCCATACTTCAGCAGAAGTCTCATCACATTACTTTCTCCCCTCATGACTCTTCCAGTTCCAGTTGGTTTCTGACCAGTTCATAATAATATCCATGCTGCGCCACCAGCTGCTGGTGATTGCCCTGTTCCACCACCTTGCCGTGTCGCAGCACGATGATGTTGTCGGCGTTTTTCACCGTGGACAGGCGATGAGCGATCACGAGCATGGTGCGCCCCTTGCACAGGGCGCTGAGGTTCTCCGTAATCTTCCGCTCGGTCTCCGCGTCGAGCGAACTGGTGGCCTCGTCCAGCATGATATATGCAGGCCGCTTGTAGATGGCCCTTGCAATCATAATGCGCTGCTTCTCGCCACCGCTCACGCCCACACCATCGCTGCCGAGCTTCATCTCCAGGCCCAACGGGTGGTCGTCGACGAAGTGGCGGAGGCAAGCGGCATCCAACGCTTCGGTCACCCTCTGTTCATCGGGCTTGTTGCCCAACACTATGTTGCCTTTTAGGGTGTCGGAGAAGATGTAGTTGTCTTGCATTACCACGCCCGATGCCGTTCTCACAGATCTTGCGCTGATGTCTTCCAGGTTGTATTTGCCTAGTGCAATGAGGCCCGCTGTGGGCTTGTAGAATTTCAAGAGCAACTTCATCAGGGTCGTCTTGCCGCTACCGCTCTCGCCCACAATGGCTGTCGTCTTTCCTGCGGGAATGGTGAAACTGATGTCGTCCAGAGCTTTCTCACCGATGTTGCCCGTATAGGAAAAAGAGACATGGTGGAGTTCAATGTCTTGTGGCGTAGACGAGTCCAACGATTCCATGCCAACGTAATCTTCCGGACAGCACAGGTGTACTTCCTCCGAACGCTCCAGACTGATTTTGGCATCCTGATATTGTTGCAAGAAGTTGATGAGTTGCGACAGAGGACTGTTGATCTGGCCGATGATGCTTGATATGCTCATCATCATGCCGAGGGTAAGGCCACCGTTGACTACTTCGGAGGCAATCCAAAACGTGATGATGATGTTGCGCAGTTGTCCCACGAGTGTGTAGCCCGCATTTTGAATCTGGTTCAACCGCAAGCTTTTTTGTGACATCCTGTACAATTGCTCTTGCAGTTCATGCCACTCATTGATTTTGTAATTTTCAAAGGTGTTCACTTTGATGTCAGTGATGCCCGACATCAGCTCGTACATCTTGTTTTGGTTGTGCGCACTCAACTTGAAGCGTTCGTAGTCGAGCGCTTTGCGTCGCCTGAAGAAATACGTCATCCAAAGGGTGCATGCTGCGGTGAACAGCAGGTACACCAAGAGAATCTTGACGCTGTAAAAGCCGATCACCACCATCAGCACGGGCACGGACAAGAGGGAAAAGAAGGTCTGCAGCGTGTTGTAGGTGACAAATCCCTGCAACCGTCCGTTGTCGCCCAAGCGTTGCTGGTAGTCGCCAATGCTCTTTGTTTCAAAGAATGTCATGGGCAGCTTGAGCAACTTGCTTAGGTAGTTTTCGAGCACGTCGATGTTGATGCGTGTGCCCATGTACAGGCTCACCCAACTGCCAATCAAGCTCATGAGGAAAGACCCCAGGAACAGAAACACCTGGGCAAACATGATGTTTACGATTACCCCCATGTTGCGGAGGTTGATACCCTCGTCCACCATGGCCTGGGTCAGGAAGGGCGTGACCAGCGACAGCACGATGCCGAAGAGCATGCCCAAGGCAGTCTGCGACATCTCCCAATGGTACGGCCACACAAACTTGTGCGCGAATCGCAGCAAGCTGTGCCGTTCCTTGACATCCGCCTTGCTATAGAAATCGTCCGTGGGCTCGCAAGCCACAACGATGCCCTTGTCGCCAATCAGCCAGTGCCTGGCAAAGTCGTCCTCGCTAAGCGTCTGCTTGCCAAATGCGGGGTTGGCCACTCGGTATTTCCATTTTCCGCTGAAGCGCCCCTTGCTGATGCCATAGAGAACCACGAAATGGTTTTGCTCCCAGTGGAGGATGGCCGGCAAGGGACAATGGGTGCGCAGTTGCTCCAACGGAAGTTCAAAGGAAGCACTTTCCATGCCGATGACCTTCAAGGCGTCACGTATGCCGGCCACGCTCACCCCCTCGCGCGTCAGGTGGCTCAGCGTGCGCAAGTAGCTCAGGGGGTAGTTGCGGCCATGGGCCGACGCAACCATCCTGACGCAGGCAGGCCCACAGTCCATCTGGTCAAACTGGCGGGTGAAGATCAGCTTTCCTTTCATAATCATGCAAACTGCCGCCTGCCACATGAGGGTGACAAGCGGCAGCGATTAATGACGGCTATTTGGTGTGTTTCTTCTTTTGGCTGAAGCGGTAAGTCAGGCTCAGCATGGCGTAGCGGCGGAGCAGGTTGGTGTAGGTCTCCTGTTGCATCTGTGCGTTGATGTTGTAGCTGTAGTTCGACATCTTGTTCAGCAGGTCGAACACCTGGAAACTGAGGCGCGCCTTGCCCTTGAAGATATCCTTGCCCAACTTGAAGTTGACGATAAACTGGTCGGTATTGTACTTGTCGTCCGAATAGCCCCTGCGGCTATACATCTTTAGGGTCGTGTAGAAGTCTACACCCCAAACCAAAGGCATGCCGTAGTTGACACCATAGTTGAAATCGAAGGCGTTGAGCGTAGCGAAGCGGTTGCTCTCCGAGTGGTTGTAGATCACATTGGCCGAGACGGTCAGCGAGTAGTAGTTGCGGTAATAGCCCAGTTGTAATCGCTCTGTAGCCTGGAACCTTTTGACGGAGCTCACCATGGAGGTGGTGGCACTTGCGGTGTTGAGGTAGTCGCGGAAGTTGTGGTAGTTGAGGTTGGTCTGCGTGGTCAGCTTCCATGCCTTGCGCTTCTTGTCGAGTGGCATTTGGTAGCGGACTTGTCCCTCGAGCTCCCAGTTGCCGGCAATTACGTCGGGGCGATAGGTCGTGACACCCGTGCTGACATCGTAGCGCATCGACTGGCATAGATTGTTCTGCCACAGCCTATAGGTGAGTGAGGTGTTGAAGAAATGCTGTGCCTTGATCATTTTGCGCTCGTAGCTGAACGATGCGGTGTGCTGGTGTGTGTTGGGCAGGTCGTAGCCGCTCTCGCGCACGAGCAAGGGGGTCGCATCGTCGCGGTAGTTCACGGCATAGAGCAACGAGGGTATTTGGTTTTGCAGCTTGTAGTTGAGACGCCAGTGGTATTCCAGATTGTTGCCAGTGTTGGCGTTAATATGCAAGGAAACTGAAGGATCAACCAACCAACGCGACCTACGGATGGTGGTGTCTGTTTGGGCGCGCGTATAGCTGATGCGGTCATACACGTTGCGGAACTGTATGGAAGGATTCAAGGTAATGTTCTTGTTGTCTTCACGCTTGAAATAGAGAGTAAAGTCAAGTCCGAAGGTGTTGGTTTTGTTCCACGTCTGTGAGCGGTAGCTGTTGGAGTAGTCTATGTATCGCGAGATGGAGTCGCGGTTGGAATACAGTTGGTCCAGTCCCCAGGCCGAGGCCTCGGTTCCGTCGAGCATGTGGTACCAGCGACTGTCAGAAGCATACGATTGCTTGAAACCATATTTGGGAGAGACGAATAGCATGAGCGCGGGAAAGTCAAGGTAATAATCGTATCCGATGTTGCCCTCGTAGCGGTAGTTGCGCTGGGGCATGTCTGAGAAGCGCGTCATGCCGTTGGCACTCTCCACCCGCTCGTAGTCGTTCAGACTGCGGTTCTTCTTGTTGTTGTAGTATCCTGACAGCGACCAGCTCAGACGGTCATCTCTGATCCGATAGGTAGAGGTTACCGTACCCTCTGTGGTCAGTTCGTTGCCCTTGCCATAATACCTACTCTTCAGCGAGCTGATGAGAATCTTGCGGTATTCGCTCTCCATGTTGCCACCAAACAGGCTGTCGAGAGCCTCGCCCATGTAGTGCTCGGACAACTGGCGGTTGAAGTCGGCCGTCATGCTTGTGTAGTGATTGTCGTAATGGTAATAGCTGACCTTGGGAGTAAAGTCGAGCGTGAATTGCTTGGAAGGCGTATAGCTGTTAGTACCACTGAAGCCCAATTTGATATTCTTGTTGGTGCTGTTGTAAAGGTAACGGCTATACACGTTGTCGTCCAAGAACATTGTGGTCGATGTTTTGCTGGTGTAGTCGCGTTTCTGTGCCTTCAGCGAAAGCTGGTCCGACAGTTTCCACTTCTTGTCCTCATCGCGCAGCATGCCGTCAATCTTCACCTCGTGGGTGGTCACCTCGGCCGTGTTGCCGTATGGCTCCTGCCAGTTGCCATCGGAGCTGTAGTAGCTGTCGCCGCGCACGTCGTTGCTGTTGCCCACCAGAGCGATGTGCGAGTTGGGGGTGAAGCGCATGGTGAACATGCGAGCCTCATGGTGGTGGTCGGTGCCGTAGCCCACCGTGGCGTTGCCAACCCATGAGGAGGTGTATTCCTTCTTCAGGTTGACATCGAGCACCAGTGGCAGCTGGTCTTTACTCAGCGTCCGCAAATCGGAGGCAACCATCAGACGCTCGTCCATCTTGCGGTACACTTTAATCTTGTCGACCATATAGTGAGGTAGATTGTCTAAGGCCACCTTGGGGTCGCCGTTGAAGAAATTCTCTCCGTTTACGAGCAGACTTTCCACTTTTTGTCCGTTGATGTAGATTTCGCCGCCAGGCTCAAGTTGGGCACCGGGCAGGAGACGAATCAACTTGTCGAGCATCGAGCCTGAGCTCAACTGGAAGGCGTCGGCGTCGTAGACGATTGTGTCGCCACGCATCACCATCTTCAATTTTGTTGCCGTCACGACCACTTCCTTCAATGTCACCTCCTTCTTCATGCGAATCTTGTGCATCAGTATCTCGCCAAACGAGTCACCTGTGTGTCGGTACTTCGTGTATTTAAAGTTCACGTTCTTGTAGGCTGGATAGTAACCTTCGTGCTCAAATTTCATGATATATTTGCCAGGAGCCTTGATGTCTCGGTAGACCTGCCACCAACCAAAAGGCTCAGCTTGGAAGGTTTCCACTACGGTACTGTCCATGCTCATCAGTGTGACCTTCCCTGAATCGAGGTCTTCTTTGGTGAAAGAATCTCGTATGAAGCCGTCTATATGATATTTTTGCGCAAAAGCCAAAGAGGACGTAAATACAAACAAAAGCAAGAAAAGTCGTCTCATATAATATAGTTTCTAATGTTGCACCTTGATTTTGAACGGACAAGGTGCAACATATTAAATGATTTTAGTTAAAATCCAAACACGAGCCCCATGCTTGTTGTGGTTTTGGGCGGAGCCAATGTTGTTGGAGCTGCAGTTGGAACTGCTGCGGTCTTGTAACAGTCACAGTTATTGCTGCCACAAATACAATTGTTGAGTTTAGATGGTGGGCAACTGCAATTGTTGCCGTCACAAGTGCAATTATTCGGAAGTGTATCGCACTTGCAATTATTCTGAAGAGCCTGCGTCAAGGCAGCGAATCCACCTCTGAGCAAGCCCTCCTTGGTTTCCTCCAAGGGAACGAAGCCTTGTTTTGCCAACAGTGCCTCTAAGGTCTTCAAGTTGTTCATGATGATTAATTTTTGATTTTGTTAGAAATAATGTAATCCACCCTGTCATTCACAATTTTGTCCTTGTCCTTTTGGCTGTAGCCTCGGATGCAATCGCTGATAGCCATTGACTCCATCTTGAACTGACAGCATCCGCCATGACAAATGGGAAAGATGTTGCATCGATGACAAGACTCGTTACCGTACTTGAGCTCTTCACGCTTCTCGTTCTTTGTGTTCCAAATTACTTCTCCTTCTGAGGTTAACACCCCCTCTCTATTGTTGGATGAAAATTCCCGTGCAGTACACTTAAACACGTCACCATTGTAATTGATGGTATAGTGGTTTTTTCGATCGGCATAGCAACGGCTGTTGTCTATATGCTTCAGCTCGTTTACTGTAAAACCTTTGTCGACAAACCGCTCGCGGAGCTTTTCTTGCCGATCCATATACATCATGGTGTCTTCACCATCGTCTTGCCAGACGTGCTGGAAGTCAATGTGCAGTCTGCTTCTTTCTTCTGTAGGGATGTCGCCTAAGTCATCCAATACGTCAGCGTAAGAAGGCAAATTCTCCGTGGTGGTGTTGAACCTTAATGTTATGTGGACACCTAACTTCAGAGCTTTCTTTACGTTTTGCAGAATTTTGGCGTATGTTCCCACACCATTACTGAAGCATTTGGTCTTGTTGTGGAAAAACTCGTTGCCGTCCAAGGTTACCTGACATGTCAACTGATTGCCTGTGGACAAGGATTGAAGGCGGACCACATTCTTCTCCGTTAGCAGGACTCCATTGGTAACCAGGCTAACCTGTACGATTATGCCATTCTTTTGAGCCAAATCGCTAATGGCTTTGAGCAATGGGATAATCACTGTGTCGACACCAAGCAAAGGCTCACCGCCGAAAAACGATAGGCTGAGCATCTTGATGTTTCTTGCGGCTATCTCGTGTGTTGCCAATTTTAATATTGAGTCGACAACGTTCTGCTGCATCATGGATTTAGGCACATGCTTCTCATAGCAATACCAGCACCTGAGGTTGCAATCCATGGTGGGGTTGATGAAAATGGACAGAGTGGGGCTCTGCTCCTCTTTCTTCCATGCCTTGATGATGTCGTCGCACTCATCCACGTTGTCTTCCACGATAAAGCCTTCACGTTTTAGAAACGCAAAGAAGTCTTGATGCTTCTGCTCCAAGTAATCAAGTTGGCCGCTTTCGATGAAATCCGCCAGTTGGTTATCAATGGCCGAAACTGCATCTGTCTTGCAACTGAAAATCAAGCTGCAAAAGCCCCTTCTCAAAACAAAAAGGTATTTGCTGAATTTCATGATAACTTGAGTTTAGTGGTCAATATGTTTATTCCGTAGCCGATGTAACCATCCATGCCAAAATCCCAATAGGTCTCGTCTTTGGGCAAGCAAGTCGGCAGCTTGTAGATTTCTTTGATGTCGCATGTTGTCGTGCCCCATGATGTCTTGTTATACAAATTCATGATATCCACGGCCAGCTGCTCTCGATAATTCAGTTTTGCGTAAGCAGGGGTCTCTTGCCATTTGCCGCAGGTGTTCCTCAACGCAGAGATGAAATGCTCAGAAAGACCATGGTCAAGATGATGTCTTCGGCAGCAGCCCAAACGTGAATAGCAATATAAAGCCAATTCACTGATGATTTCCACATCATTTACCTGTCTTGGATCGATGATGTTGATATGGTTGTCTATTTGGAACAAGAAATCCTTGGTCTCATAGATTGACAGAATGCCTAAGTCCACAAGACAGGACAGCGTCCAGCCGATGCCCATCATCCCGTTGTCGAATGAAAGGGGCAAGCCTTCTTGCCCAAAATGAGTCTGCCCGTTATGTATGATGGAACGCACTTTCCCAATGTATGCCTTGTCTCCCGTGCACTTGTAGTACAGACCAAATAGAAGCGCAATTCCCGTCAGTCCATTGCGCAAACCGTAATGGTGAAGGTCTTCTTCAGCCTTTTCCGCGAGTCTCAATATGGCGTCCATCCTGTCATAGCCAGCATCTAAGAGATCCTGCGCATCTTTGGCGATGATGTAGTTCATGTCCATGACCTGTCCCACTTTATCCATGTCGAAGTGCTTGTCATAATAGCGTTTCAGCGAGTCTGTGAAACTCTTGTTTTCCTCCAAAAGTGTTGTAGCATGATAATAATACTGTATACCTTGGATTTTTGCAGACAGGTTCACCTTGCATTGGAGAGAAGCGGGGAAAAGGGTTTCTGATATGAGTAAGTGGTTATACGCATATGTACTATAAGCCCTAAGACTGCCCAAGTTTTCCTTATATATATGTCCCACAACGATTTGCTCCAGCAATTTGCAGCTTCCTCCACTCAGCCAGGCTTTTAGGCTCAAGTAAGGTTCTTCGCATCCATATCCCAACAACCCTTCCAACCCTTTGAGCTCTCTCCAGTAGCTTACCGACGAGGCGTAGGAAGCCCCCAATACGCAAGGAATGAACCCTTGTTCAAGCGTTGCCTTGTGAGGGTTGCAATTCCAACGAACAGCGGGGATAAGCGTGTCAAGTTTCATGTGCAAATATGCACCATACGCATGGGCACTGGCTTTTTCTTTCACAACGCCATCTTGCTTGGTAAGCACCTTCGTTTGGCAACAGAGTAATTGCCTCTGGTTGTCGCTTAGCTCATCGAGGATAATTTGGTGCCAATCCTGCTGATAGAAACGCATGTGAGCATCGAAGATGATAAAATAATCGGTCTCACATAACCTGACTCCTTTCTCTTTCGAGCCGGCAGAGCCAATGCGCTTGTTGTTTCTTACGTATCGGGCATCATACCTCTGCGCTGTCTTCTCATAGTCATACCTGTCACAAGAGCAATCATCCACCACCATAATCTCCACATGCTGCCCTACAGTATTGCGAATGCTCTTTAATGTGTTTTCCAACTCTTCACCTTCATTATAGCAGGGTAAGATGGCTGTCAAAGCCTTTCCTTTAGAACGCTTGGTGTAAGATGGTATTTCTTGCGCCATGTCGTCAACGATTTTTGATGCTATCCAACGGTGGATGGCATTTGAGGCTTTCTGTTGTTCCTGCTTCTTTATATTGGTGACCTGCGTGTTGCTGGTTCGGTATCTTGTTACCACGGAGTCCATGTTCCTAATTGTAAGCCCACAATAAGCAGCTTCCACCCAAAGTCCGTAATCTTCGGCGTAGATGTTCTCTTTGCGATAGCGAAGGTGATGCAATCTAATGGAAGACCTTCTAATAAAAGCAGTAGGATGCACAATGCGACATCCGTCCATTAGGTCATAAAGCGTAATATCTCCAAGCGTCGGCTTGTAAATTCCTTGGTGAGCTCCAAAATATTCGATACAACCACCCACTGCGTCAACGTCGGGATGTGCTTCCATGTATTCATATTGAAGACGAAGGCGGTCCGGTATCATGATATCATCGCTATCCATGCGGGCGATGTATTTTCCTTTGGCCTTGAAAAGCAGCATATTGCTAGAGGCAATATAGTCGTGTCGGTTGCGTATCAGCCTGATGCGTTTGTCATCAAACGACTTGATGATGTCGCAAGTATTATCCGTTGAGCCGTCGTCCACAATAAGCACTTCGAAATCATGAAATGTTTGACGAAATATACTTTCCAAACATTCCCTAATATATGTTGCTCCGTTATAGACAGGCATGACGACAGATATCGGGATACGCTTCATAAGGTCAAAAGGTTTTTACTTGCTGTTTCTTGCCTTGATCCAGCTTTTTTAGGTTCTCTTTTTAATGGTTACAAAGATATACATATCAACTTAAAGTTCCAAGAATTTCTCTGTTTATTTGCAAACAAATTACATTTTGCTTACTAGAAACAAATCTCCTTGAAGCTTTCCTGCGTTGTCGTAGGACGCATTCCTCGTTGTCTTGCCATTTGGTCAATATATTTCATTACCCAAACCCTATCATTCCCAATGTTTTTCTACAAAACCTTAGCAAGTTTCAACATTTTGTTGTATCTTTGTCTTTAAATCACAAGTTAATCCTAACATGAGCAAAACCGTTTATCTCGGCATGGTCGGCGATATCCTTCACCCCGGCCTCACCAAAATCATCAGCGAGGGAGCCAAGCTGGGCGAACTCACCATCGGTTTATACACCGACAAGGCCATCGCCACCTACCGTTCGCGCCTGCCCTACATGACCTACGAGCAGCGCGAGCAAGTGATAGGAAGCATTAAAGGCGTAGCCCACATTGTGCCGCAAGACGAATATAGCTACATCCCCAACCTGCTGAAATACAAGCCCGACATTCTCATCCACGGCGACAACTGGAAGGACGACCGCGACTCGGAGCTGCGACAGGAGTGCCTCAAGGTCATGGCTGACTTGGGCGGCAAAGTGGTAGAGATTCCCTACACGAAGGGCATCAACTCATCGTCGCTCTTCGACGAGGTGAAGGCTATCGGTACCACGCCCGACATACGTCTCAAGTCACTGCGCCGGCTCATCGCCGCCAAGCCCATTGTACGCATACTCGAAGCTCACGACGGCCTTTCGGCCCTCATCATCGAGCACACGGAAATAAAGCGGGGGCAGCAAATAAAAGCTTTCGACGGCATGTGGTCGTCGTCGCTTACCGACTCCACGTCGAAGGGCAAACCAGACATTGAGGCCGTAGACCTCACCACGCGCATGCAAGACCTCACCAATATCTTGGAGTGTACCACCAAGCCTATCATCTACGACGGTGACACGGGCGGACTGCCCGAGCACTTCCAGTTCACCGTGCGCACGCTGGAACGCAACGGAGTGTCGGCTGTCATCATCGAAGACAAGACCGGACTAAAGAAGAACTCCCTCTTCGGCACCGAGGTGCAACAGACCCAAGACAGTATAGAGAGCTTCTGCCACAAGATACGCATGGGCAAGGCAGCGCAGGTAACACGCGAATTCATGATCATTGCACGCTGCGAAAGCCTTATCGCCGGCAAGTCGGTCGACGACGCACTGGAGCGCTGCTTCGCCTATGTGGACGCAGGAGCCGACGGCATCATGATCCACAGCCGCGAGAAGAGTGGTGCGGACATCAAGGATTTCTGCGCTAAATTCCGGGCCAAGCATCCCTTCGTGCCCATCGTGGTGGTGCCCACGTCGTACAACCACATCAAGGAGGACGAGCTGCGCGCATGGGGCGTTAACGTGGTAATCTACGCCAACCACATGTTGCGCGCTGCCTATCCAGCCATGTGCAAGTGTGCTGAAACCATTCTTGAGAACGGGCGGTCGCTCGAAACCGATCCCTTCTGCATGCCCATCAAGCAGATACTGGAACTCATACCTGGCACCAAATAGTCCACCGCCGACACAGCGCGGAGCGAGCACGTGACCGTTGCATCGAACAACAAATGAATACACTATCCAACGAACAGCTGGCACAACGCAAGGCCAAGACCCTCGAGACCTTCAAGGCTTTCATAGCCTTCTGCCAAGCCAACAACCTGAAATACTACGCTGCCTACGGCACTGTGCTCGGTGCTGCACGCCACCATGG
Organism: Eggerthellaceae bacterium; assembly: GCA_963656105.1. Lineage (GTDB taxonomy): Bacteria > Bacteroidota > Bacteroidia > Bacteroidales > Bacteroidaceae > Prevotella. The sequence continues at coordinate 56,327 of CAVKHW010000002.1, read as the reverse complement.
TTTCATACCCTGGGACGACGACATCGATGTCTATCTGAGGCGCGATGACTACGACCGTTGCCTGCGTCTGTTGCGCACCGACCCACCCATAGGCTACGAGGTGGTAGACTACCTGCACGAAGAGGAATACTACCTGCCATTCGCCAAGTTCTGCGACACACGATCCACCGTCTGCGAATGGGAAGATTACCGCATCAGTTTCGGCAACTACATCGATCTATTCCCGCTCGATGCCGTGCCCGACGACAATGCGGCACGCGAACGCCACTGCGAGCACCTGTTGAAACTACGCGGCACCCTTGCAGCCGACCTCAAACGTCAGTCATGGGCTGCCATTGCGCACAAAGCCGCAACACAAAGTCTGCGGCTCACAGTGGCCGACGTGGCCTACGCACTGGCTCGTACGCCCATCCGGAACTGGCTCGTGAAGCATCTCGAAAAAGCCTTGCGTACCTATCAGCATGCTACCACAACCCATGTATGCTTCAGTGCGAGTTACTATTCACGCGAGAAAAACCTCACCGCCGACATATTCGGCGACGGCACCCTGCTGCCCTTCGAGGACATCAGCATCGTGGTACCCACACGCTATGAAGACTATTTGGTTGCCGCCTACGGCAACTGGCGCCAGCTGCCGCCTACCAACGAACGCATACAGCACGACGTGGTGTTCATGGATCTGAAACGGAAGATACCCTATGACGAAGTGCGGAAAATCATAAGCGGTCAAAAGCAGAACTGAAAGGCTACACAACAATAAAACACACCTGCGCCCATGGCCGACACTCTGAAGGAAAAAACCACCAAAGGACTATTTTGGGGAGCCCTCAACAGCGGCACCACCCAGGTGCTCAACCTGCTCATCGGCATCATGCTCGGACGACTGTTGTCACCAGGCGAATACGGCACAGTGGGCTACATTGCCATCTTTACCGCCATAGCCGGCAACCTGCAGAGCTCGGGCTTCAGCACCTATCTAGTCAACATGAAGCATCCGCGCCACGAGGACTACAACGCCGTGTTCTGGTTCAACATTTTCATGAGCTTCACACTCTACGGCGTTTTGTGGTTTGCCGCCCCCCTAATAGCCGCTTTCTTCAAGCAGCCCGCTCTCACAACCCTGTCTCACCTGGTGTTTCTCTCGTTCGTGGTGGGTAGCTTCGGCATCACCCCCGCCGCCTACCTCACCAAGAACCTCATGGTAAAGGAGATGACGCTCATCAATTCGTTGGCTCTCATTCTGTCGGGACTCACTGGCGTCACGCTTGCCTTTCTGGGCTATAGCTACTGGAGCCTCGCATGGCAGCAAGTGCTCTACATCACCATACTCAACATTGGGCGCTACCACTACGTAGACTGGCGGCCATCGTGGCACATTGACCTCCGCCCCATCGGCAAGATGTTCAGTTTCAGCATGAATATCCTCGTGGTGATGGTCATGAACACCGTGAGCAACAATATCATGTCGGTCATCATCGGCAAGTTCTTCAATAAAGACATATTGGGCAACTATAGCCAGGCCTACAAATGGAACTTCATGGCCTATTCGCTCGTGTCGGGCACCACACAACAGGTGGCTCAACCCGTCTTTGCCTCTATCGCCGACGAACACGAGCGCGAGCGGCGGGTATTCCGAAAGATGATGCGGTTCACAGCCTTCCTCGCCTTTCCCGCCATGTTCGGATTAGTGCTTGTGGCGCGCGAGTTCATCCTCATCACCATTGGTTCCAAATGGACCGATGCCGTTCCGCTTTTGCAGATGCTGGCCATAAGCGGAGCCTTCTTCCCCTTCTACACGCTCTACCAAAACATGGTCATCGGGCATGGTCGTGCCGACATCAACATGCGGTTCGGTGTGGCACAAATCGTGCTACAGATAGCCGTTGTCGTAGCTACCCACAGCCTCGGCATCAGAGGCATGGTAGCTGCCTATAGTGCTTTCAACATCGTGTGGCTGCTGGCCTGGCAGACACAAGTGCACCGCCTCATAGGTCTAAGGTTGAGCGAAGTGGCAATCGACATTCTTCCCTTTCTCGCAACTGCAGCCGGCGTTATGGCGCTGACGGGGATTGCCACACAAGCCATAGAGAATCATGCGGTACTGCTCCTTTCACGGGTAGCACTGGCCTCGCTGCTCTATTTCGCCGTCATGAAACTGGCCCGTGTACAGATACTCGACGACTGTCTGCAGTTTGCAAAAAACAAATTCAAGAAATAAGCCACATGGAAATATCCGTTATCATTCCCGTGTATAATAAAGAGGACTATCTGGAGCGATGCATCAATAGTATCCTGACGCAGGACTTTTCCGACTTTGAGATTGTGGCCGTCGACGACGGGAGCACCGACACGTCGGGCACAAAGCTCGATGAGCTGGCTCAGCGCGACACACGCCTCCATGTGTACCACCAAGCCAACGCCGGCGTGACAGCCGCCCGGCAACACGCGCTGGCCGAAGCCAAAGGCAAGTTTATCATGTTTGCCGATGCCGATGACCAGCTCATGCCTCACGCCATGGCAACACTCCACCAAACCATCGTTGCAACAGGTGCCGACGAAGTAATCGGCACCTTCACCGACCAGTATCACGCCCACCACGACACAGGCCGGCGCGGCTGGCAAGACGCAGACAGCCTCATCCAATCGTTACTGGGCATCAAGCGCACATTCTGCGTATTGTGGGGCATACTCTTCAAACGACAACTGCTCGAAGGGTGCCTCGACGCTCCTCGCACCATCATCGAACGCGAGGATACTCTCATGCAAATCAAATGCCTTATGAAGAAACCGAAGGTGTGGTTCGTTGCCGATGAGGTGTACTGGCATGAGGAAGATGTGCCCAACCAACGTATCGAAGATCTCAACATGATACGTGCCTACGACGACGAGCTGCACCGCACGCTACGCCCCCTGTGGCAAACTATGGAGCCATGGTTTCGCCTGCATCAGATCAAGGTCTACGAAAACTTTCTCTACAAACGCCAGTTCCATGTGCTGGCCGACTACTACCAGCCACTGCGACAGCTGGCTGACAACCGCGTGCCATGGGTGCATCGGCTCATCATCGCACTGCCGCCACGGCTGGCCTACTACCCCGTCAAATGGTTTAAAGACCGTATGCGAAAAAAACACAAGGCAAACGGTAAGTGCATCTGATACAAAAGACAAGAAAACCATGAAACAACCTTACAAAACCGACATAGCCGTGTTGATGCTCTTCTTCAACCGGCCCGAAACATTCCGTCAAGCATTCGAAGCCGTCAAGGCGGCACGCCCGTCGCGCCTGTTTCTCTATCAAGACGGCCCCCGCGAAGGCAATGAAACCGACCGCGTCGGCATGGAGGCTTGCAGGCGCATAGCCAGCGACGAAAACATTGACTGGGAGTGCGACGTGCAACGCCACTACTGCGAACACAACCAAGGCTGCGACCCTTCGGGCTACCTGTCGCAACGGTGGGCCTTCTCCATGGCCGACAAGGTAGCCGTTGTTGAAGATGATGTGGTGGTGGCTCCCACCTTCCTGCCTTTCTGTAAGGAGATGCTCGATCGCTACGAACACGACGACCGCATAACCATGGTGGCAGGCTTCAATACCGACGAGATAACCCCCGGAGTGCCGTACGACTATTTCTTCACATCTGCCTTCTCCATCTGGGGATGGGCATCGTGGCGGCGCGTCGTCGACAAGTGGGACGGCAACTACTCTTTCATGCGCGACGACTTCAATCGCCTGCAGTTGGCCCACCTCGCCAAAGCCCGCGGTCTGCGTCACGACTTCATGCAGATGCTTTCCGACCATTCCGCAGCCGGAAAGCCATTTTTCGAGAGTGTGTTTTGGGCAGCTATGGTCATGGGCAACGGTCTGGCCGTCATGCCTACCCGAAACATGGTGAGCAACGTTGGTGCAACCGCCTGCTCCACGCACTATGCAGCACTCAAGACCATGCCACATGGTTTGCGCCGCATCTTCACCATGGATTGTCACGATGTGGACTTCCCACTGCGGCATCCGCAGTATGTCATGGAGTACACGCCCTACAAAGAGCACCAGTACCGAGCCTATGCCTGGGGTCATCCATGGATAAAAATTTGGCGCAGCATAGAGGAACTATTGCTCAATATCCGCAGCGGTAATGTCCGTCGCATAGCCGATGCCATCAATAAACGCATCAAGAAATGGACTGGGCAACACAAACATGTGTAACCCCACTAAATAACGTCTGTCGAAAAAGGCCTATCATGTTATTGTCTCTGCGCCAAACCAAAAATCCGAAACAGAAAACGGCTGACAACCCTCATTATCGGGGGTAATCAGTATTTGCGTCGAAACGCAGGTGTTTTAAAGGATATGCTTTAAAAAAACGAATAATATGAAATATTCGCTGTGTCGACACTTGGATTCGAACCAAGGACCCCCACCATGTCAAGGTGATACTCTAACCAACTGAGCTATGCCGACAAACTTTTCGAAAACGCCTAAACGACAAAGCCGTTCGTCACTTAAGCGGATGCAAAGTTACCGTTTTTTCACCATCCCAACAAATTTTCAGGTAACTATTTGCAAAGTTTTTTTTGTCGCTTGAGACAAAAACATGTGCTCGCCATGCCTTGTCAACCCCATTTGCATGCAACACCTGTTGTCAGCGCTCACCAGCAACCATTCTTCTGCGTGCGATAGCAACCATAAACAACGTCAGCCCCCGATGAAGGAGCTGACGCAACAGATAAATATCCGATAAAACAGTTTCTGTTATCGCTTCGAACCGTTCAGTTTCAACAGACGTTTGTATTCTTTCTTGGTGATACGCATGAACGACCCATGCTGAGGCCCCGTAACGCCCTCTATATCGACCGGGTCGTGGAAATTACGCAAGTTCTCATTGGCCTTGCATATACGGTAATGTTTTGGCGAATCACTGTATTGTATGTAGGCTACACGCCACGTCTTGTCACCGATAAGTTGGAAAGCACTGCTGCCTTCACATTTCTTGTGTCCCTCGAAACTCACGTAGTCGTCTTCTACAGGCTCGCCCCAGCCATAGGTTAGATGGTCTGACACGGCTGTGTAGATGCCCGGCTTGCCGCCTTCCTTCTTGATGAGCATGTGATACTTGCCGTCGGCCAGCAGGTTAATGTCGGCATCGATGGTGGCATAGCCCCAATCAAAGAGTAGGCGCGGTGTGGTCAGACGCGTGAAATCCTTCGATGCATAGCTATAGTACATACGATCATATTGCTCCTCGGCACGGTTAAGCATGGAGTAGTATATCATGTAGCCACCACGCTCACCGTTGTCCCATACAAAGTTGGGATCCCAAAAAATCTGTGGAGCCCACACCCGATTAATGGTCGACCAATCCTTGTAGGGACTTTTAGCCGTTGCACCATCACAGAATATGGACATTCCCTTTCGGAAATCGAACGTTACCGACTTCCAATCAACAAGATTCTTCGACCGCAGCAAGTCTATTCCATAGTTGTCCCACACACGGCTCTTGGCAACACACATATCGGTTGTCACCATGACATATCCCTTTTTATTCCACGCACGGGTGATATAAGCATCGCGAGTGCCCCCCTCTATGCGGGCGTGCTCCTTGGTGTCGAAGATCGGTTTTCCGTCAATGATGTCTTGGTAATGATAACCGTCGCGACTGACAGCATAGGCCGTCCACTCGCCACGGTCGCTCATGTGACAATAAAGGTATCCGTAATTGCCTTTCACCGGGTTTTGGGCATTGGCCATAAAGGTTGTTGCAGCAAGCAAGGCTGCCAGAAAAAGTTTTTTCATTTGTATAGGCTTTATTTTCGCAAAGTTAGGCATTTGTTTTACAAAGGTTCAATTTTTCGCGTAAAAATTGCCGTTTTTTCGTATTTATGGTATAATTAAATTATAAGATTCACTATAAAAACGTTTATGAATAAGTTATTTATCATGCTTGCATTGCTATGTTGCAGCGTGTCGTCTTTATGGGCGGCCGACGGCGACAGCACTGTGGTGACCTTCGATTTCGCCACGACAAGTAGCACCGACGGTGCCTACACGGGAAGCCTGAAGGACGGCGCACGCCTAACCACATTCGCAGGACAGCCCGTCTTGGCTCTTGGCGACGATGGTGGTTACTTCGATTTCGGTGAAGAATTAGGGAAGACGCTGGGGAGCCTCAGTTCGTTCTCCATCACAACCGACGTATTCATTCCCGAAACAACCGACACCACAGCCAACGGCAATTTCATTTGGTGTTTTGCCAACTCGTCGGCTACTGGCTACCTGTTTTACAGTGCCAAAGGAAACCGCTACGCCATCTCCAAGACCAACTACACAGGCGAGGAGGGCATGTCGGTTCGCTCGACCTTGTTTCCTGAGCTGGGTCGCTGGTTCAACGTGGCCGTTATCATGCGTCCCAATGGCAGGATCTACATCAGCATCAATGGTATCAGTGCCGGCATGGCCAAAGTGTCAATAACGCCCGCCGACCTCAACGAGCTGGTGCAAAACTATCTCGGGCGCAGCTGCTACGCCGGCGACAAAACGCTGAAAGGAGCCATGTACAGCAACTTTAAGTTGTGGAACTACGACATCAGCTCCAAAGAGTTGGCGACGATAAGAACCGATGCCACGCGCACGGCCATGAACGCCTACCTCGACTCGCTGGAACAAGCCCGCAAGGACTCACTGCAACAGATAGAAGACGAAGCCACCCTCTCCACCTTTACCATGGGCGACTTGCACCATCTCATAGACAACGTGGATCTGCCTACCACCTACCAGAACGGCACAGTGGAATGGATCACAAGCGATGCATCGGTTATCACAGCCGATGGAGTCATCACTCGTCCGCCCTATGGAAGCGAAGAGGCTACCGCCACACTAACCGCGCACCTCTCGTTGCGCAACGCCCGCGTCGAGAAAACATTTGAAGTGTCGGTCATGCCCAACCTGTCGGAGGAAGAGAGCTTGGCCTACGATCTTGAGAACCTAACCTTAAGCAACAAGCGCAACAATCTCTACGACCAGCTCACACTGCCCACCGTGGGACGGTTAGGTACCATCATCACATGGCAGTCGGGCGATACCGAATGGTTGTCGAACACTGGTCGCGTGCTGAAGACATCGGAAACCGAGAAGCATCACGTAACCCTGACGGCAACCTTGCTCCGCGGCCAACTGCGCCAGACAAAGACTTTCGATGTCTACATACACCAACAGGAACCTTACAAGAACTATCTCTTTGTATATTTTCCCAGCAACAGCAACGAAAATCTCTATTACGCCATCTCTGAAGACGGCTACAACTACACACCGCTGAACAACGGAGAGGCATTCCTTAAAGCCGACACAACCACCATCATGGGCGGTCTGCGCGACCCGCATATACTCAGGGGCGAAGACGGATGGTTCTACATGGCCGTAACCGACATGAAATGCTCACTGGGCTGGAGCAGCAACCGCGGACTGGTGCTGATGAAATCGAAAGACCTCATCCACTGGACCCACAGCACCGTGCACTTCCCGACCAAGTATGCCGGGACACCGTTTGCCAACGTCACACGCGTCTGGGCACCCGAAACCATCTGGGATCCGAAGGCCAAGAAATACATGGTCTACTTCTCGTTGCTCACCAACGACGGCACCATCGCTTACGACAAAGACTACTATTGCTACGCCAACGCCGACTTCAGCGATCTGGAAGGCGAGCCCACTTACCTCTACGACCGCGGCTCGGCCACCATCGACATGGACATCGTGTATAACGAAACCGATTCGCTTTACCACGGCTTCTTCAAGAACGAGGGAACGGGCGGAATCTGCCAAGTCACGGCAAGCAGCCTCACTGCTCCCGAAGGAGCACCATTGGGCAGTCAATGGTCGGCACCGTCGGCCACGCTCCAGCAGACCACCGAGGCCGTGGAGGGTGCCGGTGTGTTCAAGCTCATCAACCAAGACAACTGGGTGCTGATGTACGACTGTTACACGGCGGGTCATTATCAGTTCTGTTCAAGTTCTGACCTGAACACCTTCACCTTCGTGCAGAACACCACCACAAGCGGAGCCTTCACCCCTCGTCATGGCACAGTAATCCCCATTACCGAAGAGGAAACGGCAGCTTTGCTGGCCGCTTTCCCACCGCAGACAACCACCACATTGGCCCTACAAGGTGCCAACGATGTCAACGTGAAGCTGGAGAACGTGTCCATCGCAGCTAATTCAGCCTTTATCCCCGTGGAACAGGGCACCGACCTGAGCCACTACGACCCACTATTGGAAGTGAGCTTGGGCGCGACAGTAACGCCGCAGGGCCCACAGGACTTTACCAAAGGCGCAGTAAGCTATACCGTGAGCGACGGAACGACATCGAAGACCTACGCCGTCACCGTCGAAGCCGACGGCAACCCCATCCTGCCTGGCTTCCATGCCGACCCCGAGGTGCTGGTTTCCCGCAAGACGGGACGGTTCTACGTCTATCCCACCAGCGACGGATACGCCAGCTGGGGAGGATCCTATTTCGACGTATTCTCCAGCCCCGACTTGGTTCATTTCACCAACGAGGGCACCATCCTCAATCTGAAGAGCGGCGGCGACGTGGCTTGGGCAACAGGCAACGCATGGGCGCCTTGTATCGAGGAGAAATGGATGGACGGCAAATGGAAGTATTTCTTCTATTTCAGCGGACAAAACAAGAGTTTGAACAAGAAGACATTGGGAGTGGCCGTAGCCGATAATCCCACAGGGCCGTTCAAAGCTGCCGCCAAGCCGATTGTGTCGACTACCAGCGGCGGACAGATGATCGACTCAGACGTATTTACCGATCCCGAGTCGGGTCAGACCTATTTCTACTATGGCAATGGGCAGATGCACTACCGTCTGCTTGCCGACGACATGATGTCGACCGTGGGCGACGAGTACACCATCACGCCGAGCGGTGGTTCGCTATCCGACTACGCTTACCGCGAGGGTACGTATGTGTTCTACCGCAACGGCATCTATTATTTCCTTTGGAGTGTCGACGACACGGGAGCCGCCAACTACCACGTGGCCTACGGAACCGCCAAGTCGCCGACCGGCCCCATCGAGGTAGCCGCCAGCCCCATCGTAATCATACAGGATCCGTCGAAGGAAATATACGGCACAGGCCACAACTCAGTGGTCAATGTGCCAGGAACCGACGACTGGTACATTGTCTATCACCGCATCAACAAGCACTATCTGAACAACAGTCCGGGCGTTCACCGCGAGGTTTGCGTGGACAAGCTGACGTTCGACGATAACGGGCGCATCGCTCGCGTTACGCCGACCCGCGAGGGCATCACGCCCATCGACACCAGCAAGCTCATCAAGGACGCCACAGCCATCGACCTTCCTGACAACGGAACGACCGGTGACACCGGCGCCCAAGTGGTCGGCGTGACCTACTACAGTGTGGACGGCACCTGTCTCGGCACGGCTGCGCCGCAGAGCCAAGGCATCTATGTCCGCAAGGAGATGCGTGCCGACGGATCCGCGAGAAGCCTGAAGATTGTGAGATAAGCTGACAGCCAATGGGGTCTGTGCCCCAAAAGCCTCAACAGACAAAAGACGGGCTCCTGTTTCCTGACAATGGTTGGGAACTGGAGCCCGTCGTGTGTTGTGGCTTGCCTGATGTCATTCTGCGGTTATCTGTCGTGATTTTTGGTCTGAAAGTTTGTTCGCGCTTTCGGTCGAAATAGCATGCAGAAAGGGCATTTCTGCCCCTCCACACAAGCCGCTGCACCTTGTAAAACGGAGATATACGCCCCATCGTGTCTTGAAAGATGGCTTATCGAGACACGTCGGCTGTCAGATGGAGATGCAAATCGATAGCTGTCATGCCCTGGTTTGGCATCTATCTTTATGAAAAGTATTTACGTTACAGGATAGTTTCGCTCCTGATTTCCGAAAGCTGTTGACTTACAGCACTATACGGAAACAGCTCATTTTCCGCGTATTTGCGCCAAAATATTTCTTTGCGGAAAACATCGCCTGTTTTCGAGGGTCGTTTGTCCTTGTTTTTCCTGTAGTTTTACGGATTTCCGTGATTGGGCCGATGATTGGGTGCAAGATGCGGATCACGCTTGGCTTTTTATCCTGCGTATAGGACAAAAATCAATGTGTTTTGTCCTATACGCAAGACGTTATGGGGAAACCATCATTTTTTCTGTCGTTCGCTTGCTTCTATGTATCCGCCGTTCTCCTTGACGAAGCAGATTAGACGACTGAAGACGGGACTCAACTGGAGCGTTGCTTCGTTTCCCGTAAGAATAAGTTGCTTACGAGCCCGTGTAAGAGCCACGTTGAGTTTGCGGTCGATGACACGCCCGTCTTCGGCAAACGAGTTGGCCGTAAGGAAGTCGAGCTGGTAACGCTGCTGTATGGTGAAAGAGTAGATGATGACATCGCGTTGCGACCCCTGATAGCGTTCTACGGTGTCGATGCTGATGTCGGCCAGTTCGGGCATGCCCAGCCGCTCAATTTCCTTGCGTATCATCGCTATCTGGTTGCGGTAGGGCACGATGACACCCACGGTCTTGGCGGCATCAAAGCGGTCGCCGTAGAAGCGGCGTGTACGCTTGAGCACGTCGGCCACGATGCGCGCCTCGTCGGTGTTCACCTTGTCGGAGATGTCGGGACGGCGGCAATCGCCAGAAGCGATAAACAACATGCGATGCTTCATGAGCATTTGATCTGTCCGGTCTTCGGCCGTGAGTGTGTAGTCCAACGATTGCTCGCGCTGATGGGCGAGCGGCACCGGACGCAGATGTTCGGCAAAATAGAACTCTTGGTTGGGAAACGCAGCTATCTCAGGGTGCATGCGGCCCTGCCGCGAGAGCACACCCGTGAAGTCGGTGCGGCCGTTCATCTGTTCGATGCGTATGAGCCGTTCGAAGAGCGAGTTGCGGCAGTCGGTGAGTCCGATGGCGTGGAGCGTCATGTCGGCAACCACCGACTGACTGGCATCTTGCTGCACCACGGCGGGCAACTGCTTGTAATCGCCGATAAGAACAAACTTGTCGGGGTGTGTCAGCAGTCCCACGATATTGGGTTCGAGTATCTGGCTGGCCTCATCGACAATAGCGAGGTCAAAATGCTTCAAGTCGAAGAGATAGCTGCGGCTGAGCATGGTTGATGTCGTACCGACGATAACTTGAGTATCGAGTATTTTCTTTTTTATCTCATCCAGTTTGCCGTATTGTTCCAGTGCGTGGTCGAGCAACTGGCTGCGATAGCGCTTGTCGCAAGTATATTCGTTGCCAATGCGTAGAAAGTCGATGCCATTGTCGCAGAGCATGCCGCATATTTCGTCGACCGCCCGGTTGGTATAAGCCATGAGCAACACGTTTTTCGGGTGTTGCGAAGATGCGTTACCAGTGCTGTCGGCGCGTGCGGGTGCCACGGTTTCGCGCACAAGGTATTGCAGAGCCATGCTTGTCTTGCCCGTTCCGGGAGGCCCCACGAGCAGGAAATAGTCGTTGGCCTGCATGGCGCGCAGCACCATGTCGTCGTACGACGGGTTGTAGGCGCGGCTCAGCGTCACTGTCTTGTCGCGCTGCGGCTCTCGTTGTCCGAGCAAAAGCTGACTTTTGCCGGTGTTGTCGGCGATGAGCGTTTGCAGACTGCGCAGGGCAGCGGTGGCATTGTTTCCAGCTCCCGCATGCTCTATGCACCACAATACCGGCTGGCTGCCTGGGATGTTGCGGTGTCCCGCCGCCTCGAAGATGTCGGGGTTTTGCTGGCCGTCGGCAAGATGCACCGTCAGTTGACTGGAGTGAATTGCGGTAAGTGCGCCACGAAAGAGCAATGCCTTTCTGACGTCGGGTTGTGCTCCTTCGAGATAGGGATAGAGGTAAACCGCATCGCCCAACCGGAAGTTGGGCAGGAAGTCTTCGCCCTGATTGGGCACACTAAGGGTGATGGTGTCGTAGCCGTTGTAGGTGGACGATTGTTGCTTGTCGGCGATGCGCAGACCGGTGTATATGTTGCCTGTTTCCTTTTTCTCTGTTATGGGCATGTTCCAAAGGTCAGCCGCCGCATTGCCCGTACCCTCCACAACACCCAGCCGGCCAGCCAACTGCTCGCGATAGACGAAATGAGCCATGTGGCAGAAATAGCTGCGTGTGAGTGCGTCCATATCGTGCAGCGGTGCGGTAATGGCACACAATTGTGGATAAAGCCATTTGTTCCACAGGTTTTCATTGACCGGCTGGGTTCGTAGGGTCAGTGGCTGCAGCTGGTCGATGACCGACGCTACACCATGTTGTGCCATGTCGAACTCGGTGGCCACAATCCTATTGCGCAGGCTCATAGCCTCGTCGATAAGCGCGCGGTAATAGGTGGCTCTTGGCAAGCCGGCTGGCATGGCATATTTTGAGTAGAGCAGCCGTCCGTCAATGCTGTTGTAGGGCAACGAGAAGTTGCGGCTCAGACATTCGTAGTAGAGCAGCAGCTGCACGTAGTGTGGCTCGGCGAGCATGCTGCCGTGTGCCATGGGGTTGCCGCAGTCGATGGCGAAGTTTTTGCCCGATTTCTGTTCGACCAGCAGGCGCAAGTCGGTCGTCATCAGGTCAATACGTCCCTGCAGTCCCATTTGCTCGCACACGAAGCTCGGTTCGAGTATAGCCTTGCTGCGGTCATAGTCCGACAGGAAAAGCTGGTCGACCGCCTGACGTATGTTTCTGGCCTGCACCTGCGCCTCTTGATGGAACGGCTCGCGCTGATTCAGGTCTGTGCAGGTGCAGTATTCGAGGGCTTTCTCCCGGAAATTGTTTTTGAAGATCTCGCGCCAGTCGTAGTTGTCGCCCCGGTTGATGATGTCATCGAGGGCGCTACCCGCGAAGTTTCCGATGAGTATGGCCTGCGAGTTGGCCTGCTTTCTCAGCCGGTTGACAGTGTAGACGAGGGGCGAATGGCCGTAGGGCGTGAAGCAAGCGGCCAGCGAACTGATGTCGATAAGGAAATCGGGCTCGACGACAACTTGTCGGGTCTGACACAAATCGCAGTCGGATTGGGCAGTAACGTCGATGAGGTTGACCTGCATGCCCTCGTGCAGCAAGTGGCGCAGATAATCGTATTTGGGTTCGGTACAGTCCACGCGGAGCGTCTTCTCGTCGGCGTCTTGCGCCACCTCCACACTGACAATGCCGTCTTTCATCCGTCGCACCATGCCCCTCACACACCGGTAGTCGATGTGCCGCCGTGTGGTTTGCGGCTTACGGCTCACGGGTATCGCGCCCACAAGTTCGGCAGGGATGTCGGTGTCGAAGACCTTGGAGATGAATACGGCCAGTGCACGGCAGTCGTACAACAATTCCTCGCGGCTGAGCGGCTCGGCGCTGTTGGAGTCGTGACGCATTTTCTGAATGTCGAAACAGTCGTGCTGACCGATGCGCCGTTGCTTGCAGAGCACGTCGACCTTGGCAAAGAGCGATCCGACGGCATCGGGTGTTCCATCCAGACCGGCTGCGCAGACAAGCACCAGTGTTTCGTGCATCAGCTTGTTGCGGGTGGCCGGCGACACTCCATCCGCACTGGCAATGTAGGCCACGCGGTGGAAAAGTTCTGCGGAGGTGATGTTGGAAAGCATGGTAGAAGCGTATTAGGATTGCCGGTCGGCCAGCTGCGCCTTCTCCCAGTCGATGATGCGGCGTTTCAGGTCGCGTCCCCAATGATACTCGCCGTAGGTACCGTCGCTGTGTATCACCCGGTGACAGGGCACCAGCATGGCTATGGGATTTTGCGCAATGGCAGTGGCCACGGCACGCACCGCTTTGGGTTCGCCGATAGATTCGGCCACCTGCTGGTAGGAGCGGGTCTGGCCGAAAGGTATCTGCCGCAAAGCCTGCCACACGCGTATCTGGAACTCTGTACCCCTAAGGTCGAGCCGCAACGGATGGTCGTAGTGCTCAAAGGCCACGCGCTGCACGGTATGGGCCATGGTGTCATCTTGTGTGGTGGGGGTGTACATGCCCCACCGCTCGGCCAACTCATGGATGGTTTCCAAACGGTTGTAGTCGAGAAACTGCAAGTCGCACACGCCTTCGGATGTGCGTGCCACGATAATGTCGCCAAAGGGACACTCGCTAAATCCGTATTCTATCAAGTCGCTCATACGTGCAAAGATAGCGTTTTCGAGTTAAAAAACGGATGACAAAAGTTAAAAAATAACACAAGGACGGATGGTTCACCGCAAAAATGCTTATCTTTGTTGCTCGCCCCCATCCTATTGAGCGCGTATGCGAGGTAAGTGGGGAACGAGTCTGAAAAACAGACAGGAAACCCTCAAAGACTAAAGGCGGGATCTATAAATTACCACCATAACAAACAACAAAACAATATGGGTTACGTTTTGCCGTCTTTTGGACTCTTTTCGGTTCCTATCGCCACCTCGCTCGGTCGTAATGCCCGCATTACTCCCTTACTCGCTGACGATATACCCTCGAAAATAGTCTCAAAATCCAGCAAAGCTAATTTATAGAACCTACCTAAAATCCACGTTTATGACACAAGAAGAACTGATGCGCCGGGCCATTGCCTTGAGCGAGAAGAGTGTAAAGACTGGCGGCGGACCGTTCGGAGCCGTCATAGCCCGCGGCGGGCTGGTGGTAGCCGAGGCGTCGAACAGCGTGACCCTCGACGACGACCCCACGGCTCACGCCGAGGTGAACGCCATCCGCATGGCCTGCCGCGGCCTGAAGACCTTTGACCTGAGCGGTTGCGATATCTACTGCTCGTGCGAGCCTTGCCCCATGTGTCTGGGTGCCATCTATTGGGCGCACATCGACCGTGTGTACTATGCCAACGACCGCAAGGACGCGGCTCGCATCGGCTTTGCCGACAATTTCATCTACGATGAACTGACAACCGACCCTGCGAAACGCAGCAAGCCGTTCGGCGTACTGCTGCCCGAGGAGGGTCGCCGTGCCTTTGATATGTGGATGGAGAAGCGCGACAAAACCGAGTATTGATGCGCGCGGGTCACTGACCGCCCAGCCGCCCGAAGAACGTAATGACCTCCTCCCAGGTCTTGAAATTGTCGGATCCGAGGGCGATGCCCGTGCCCATAAAGTCGGGCGAGGGCAAGAGATCGATGAAATAGTCGCCATAGAGCAGGCTCTTCTGGTTGGTGTAGACCACATGGTCGTGGGCGGGCGTACTGAGATACTGCTCTATCCAGACGGCCATCTGGTCGAGGTCGGCATGGACATTGGTGGGAGCCGGAGCGACGATGTAGACCTGATAGTGCTCAATGAGCATGTTGAAAGCTTTCTGCAGGCACGATTTCGGATGACCATAGGTGTCTTTTAGTGCCGAGGCATCAATGTAGACGATAGGGCGTTCGCGACCCTCCTGCCGGTCGTCGATCCAACGTATTACAGGCACCACACCGCCGAGAAACGACCGGTCGTCCATGCGGTGACCGCCATGGAAATGGGCCGCCTGCGGATAGTGGGTCGTGAAGATGCCGAAAGTGTCGACCTTGTCGTCGTTGTCACCAAAGAGTCCCCACACACGCTGTTGTTCCCTCTGGCGGTCTTCGGGGGGCATGGCCTCCAGCGTCACGAAACAATGGTCGGTCATCTCCTGATATTCCTTTTCGAGCGCCTTGGTAACGATAAAATCTTTCTCGCCGTCTTTCCGCGGGTTGTCCCACGTCTGCTTGCCTGTCATGCCGTGGCTCTTCATGGTCTTGGCCATCTCGAAGGCGGGGTTCACGCAGATGCGGTCGTAGCCGTAGAGCATCTCGGTATACATGCCACCCATCGAGGTGCCGAGGATAAGGTCGGGCTGTTGCTCAGCCACCTTAGCCTGAAGCAGCGCCATGGCTTCGTCGGGATGAAGGGGCAGGTCGTAGGCCACAACGGTGGCCTCGGGAAAGGTCTCGCGGATGCGCGTCACCGTGCCCGAGGCGGCCGACGAGGCGAAACCGTGGTTATACATTATTTTTTTGCCCCGCATTAGGTCAGGGTATTGCTTGATGTATGGATTTTCCATCGTCAGATATGCTTTGTTGCCATGCAAAGTTACGTCTTTTTATCGGAAAGCGTTTGGAATGTCTGCGCTTTTGTGGGGCTTGACCGAAGTTTATACTGCTTTCGGATCTGGAATTCGCGATTGAAGAAATATCTTCTTCTGCGACACCCCAATAAATGGCCTCAAGTTTCGAATTTGTCGCAGGTGTCCCCAAAGGGGGCAAACTCTGCATAACCGTGGGTGGAGCGAGCGTAGCGAGCGGAACCTGCGGACTTGAAATGGCTACTACGGAGGCGTCCTCGAAGAGGGCGAACGCTCTCACTGAAGTTCTTTGCATGGAAAGTTCGCCCTCTTCAAGGACGGTTTTATAATCTGGTGCTCTATCCGCAGGTTCCCTTCGGTCACCAACGGTTAGGAAGAGCCCCCTTCGGGGACGTATATTCAAGTATACATCCCAAATCAGAAAATCTCATCACCTTCACACTCCAAAGAGTGAACAATGTGCGCAAAATCATCAAAAATCAACATAATTTGTGTTTAATGACTGCTTTTTCGCCCTGTTGGAAAGAATAGTTCTCGTTTGTTTGTTGTATCTTTGCAAAAGATAGAACAAATCCCAATAAGTGAAAACCATTAACAACAAACCATGAGAAAAATCATTCTGACAGCCCTTGTGGCCATCGCAGCACTTGGCGCACAAGCCAAAGGCTGGACGCAGCAGCAAGTGGAAACGACCATCACCAAGGTCAACGACTACTGGCAACAGCACAACAAGGCTGAGGTGCGATCGTTTTGGGACAACGCTGCCTACCACACTGGCAACATGGAGGCTTACAAACTCTTGGGCAATTCAGCGTGGCTCGACTACAGCACACGATGGGCAGAGCACAACCGCTGGATGGGCGCCACAGAAACCGACCCCGCCAAATGGCGTTACCGCACCTACGGCGAGGGTCAGCAATTTGTGCTCTTCGGCGACTGGCAGATTTGTTTCCAGACCTACATCGACCTCTACTGGACGGCCAACGCCAAGGGTGCCTCAGCACGCAACGAGCGCATGGTACAACGCGCCAAAGAGGTGATGGGCTACGAAGCCTACTCCAAAGCACACGACTACTGGTGGTGGGCCGATGCACTCTACATGGTGATGCCCGTCATGACTAAGATGTACAAACTCACGGGCGACAGACAGTACCTCGACAAACTCTACGAGAACCTGCTCTACTCTGACAGCATCATGCTCGACGAGGAAACAGGGCTCTATTTCCGCGACGGCAAGTACATCTACCCCAAGCACAAAACGGCATCGGGCAAGAAAGACTTTTGGGCACGAGGCGACGGATGGGTGCTGGCCGGACTGGCCAAGGTGCTGCAGGACATGCCGGCCGACTATGCCCACCGCGATTTCTTCGTGAAGAAATACCAACGGCTCGCAGCTGCCGTGCAGAAACTGCAACAGAAGCAGGGCTACTGGACTCGATCCATGATGGATCCCGAACAGGCACCCGGCCCTGAGACCAGCGGCACTGCCTTCTTCACCTACGGATACCTCTGGGGAGTGAACAACGGACTGCTCGATGCCAAGCAATACCGCAAGACCATCGACCGCGCATGGAAATACCTTACCGAAACAGCGCTCCAGGACGACGGAAAGGTTGGCTACGTGCAGCCCATCGGCGAGAAAGCCATACCTGGACAGGTTATCGACAAAAACTCGCAAGCCAACTTTGGCGTGGGCGCTTTCCTTCTCGCTGCCTGCGAATACCACCGCTATCTTGAACAACAGAAATAACCAAAGACAATAACCCATGAAAAAAGCATTGATCATTACAGCCATGACCGCCGCGGCACTCAACATGAGCGCAGCCAAAGTCAAGAAAGCTGCACCCGTGGAGCAAATGCCCACATGGACCGAATGGCACGACCTGCAGGTCAACGAGGTGAACCGCTATCCGCTGCACACCAATTTCTTTGCCTACGAAAGCGAACAGAAAGCAATGGCCAACGACATGACCCAATCGGCCAACTACCTCTCGCTCGAAGGTGCGTGGAAATTCAACTGGGTGGCCAACGCCGACCAACGGCCCACCGATTTCTACAAAGCCGACTACGACGACTCGGCATGGAAAACCATGCACGTGCCCGGCATCTGGGAAATGAAAGGATACGGCGACCCTGAATACGTAAATTCCGGATTCGCATGGAGATACATGTTCAACGACCAAGACTACTTCAAAGGATTCAAGAAAGAATACAAGGTGACCGAAGATAGCGTGCCTGTGCCCATCACCGACAACCATGTGGGTACCTATCGGCGCGTCATCGACGTACCGGCCGACTGGAACGGAAAGCAGATCGTAGCCCACTTCGGATCGGTTACGTCCAACATCTATCTCTTCGTCAATGGACACTATGTGGGCTACGCTGAGGACAGCAAGGTGGCTGCCGAGTTCGACATTACCAAGTATGTGAAACCCGGAAAGAACCTCATTGCCTTCCAGACCTTCCGCTGGTGCGACGGATCGTGGGACGAAGACCAGGATTTCTGGCGCTTGTCGGGCGTGGCAAGAAACAGCTACCTCTTCGCCAAGAACCCCACGGTGCAGGTCAGCAACATCAAACTCAACCCCGACCTGCTCAACAACTATCAGGACGGCGAACTGGTCATCAACGTCAACGTGAAGGGCGACCCCATCATCGATTTCCAACTGCTCAACGCCAATGGCCAAGTGGTGGGTAAATCATCGGGCAGCTTCCACAGCATGAACACTGGCTCGGCACGCTTCACCGTCCGCAACGTCAAGAAATGGACTGCCGAAACACCTTATTTATATACCCTGCTGGCCACCGTCAAAGACCGCAAGGGCAATGTAGTGGAGGTCATCCCGCAGAAAGTAGGATTCCGTAAGGTCGAAATCAAAGACAGCCAGCTGCTCGTCAACGGACAGCCCGTGCTCATCAAAGGCGCCGACCGACACGAGATGGATCCCGACGGCGGATATGTCGTCACACGCGAACGCATGATCCAGGACATCAAAATCATGAAACGCCTCAACATCAACGCAGTAAGAACCTGCCACTACCCCGACGACCCCGTGTGGTATGAACTCTGCGACGAGTACGGACTCTATGTCACCGCCGAAGCAAATCAGGAAAGCCACGGATTCGGATACGGACAAAACTCGCCCGTCGTAACCAAAGCCTTTGCCAAACAGATACTGGAACGCAACCAGCACAACATGGAGATGCAGTACAACCACCCGTCGGTCATCGTGTGGAGTCTGGGCAACGAAACCGACAACAGCCAGAACTTTGTCGATGCCTACAACTGGATAAAAGGCCAGGACACAAGCCGCCCCGTACAGTATGAGCGCGGACTGTGGGGACACGGCTACGACTCCGACATCTACTGCCCCATGTACTATAGCCACAATGCAAGCGACAAGTACGCAAAGAACGATGCTGAGAAACGCCCACTCATACAGTGCGAATACAACCACACGATGGGCAACTCCAGCGGCGGCTTCCTTGAGTACTGGGATCTCGTGCGCAAATACCCCAAGTATCAGGGCGGATACATCTGGGATTTCGTAGACCAGGGACTGCACCGCAACCCGAAATTCAATGCCCTGCGCACAGTGGCCGACTACGAAGCCATCTCTGCCAAACTGGAGCCCAACTCTGGCAACATGTCGCCCGTCTACACCTATGGCGGCGACTACAACAACCACGACGCTTCCGACAACAATTTCAACTGCAACGGAACTATCGCACCTGACCGCCAGCTCAATCCGCACGCACTCGAAATCGCATACGTTCACCAGAACATCTGGGCCGAGGCCGTAGACCTTCCCAATGGACTGATTTCTGTATACAACGAGTATTTCTTCCGCAACTTGGACAACTACGAGCTCGTTTGGACTCTTTTGAAGGACGGCAAAGCCGTTGCCAATGGAAAAGTGGCACAACTCGACGTACAGCCACAACAGAAAAAGAACATCAAGCTGTCCTATACCGTACCCGCAGAGGGCGAAGTAATGCTCAACATCGAGTTCCGCCTGAAGAGCGCCGAGCCACTCATGGACAAGGGACAGGTGGTGGCTTACCGCCAGTTGGCTGTGCGCGAGGTGAAGCCCGCAGCTGTACAGCACTCAGCTGAAAAGGCAAAACTGAAAGTGACCGATGACAAAAAAGCCAACCTAATCAGCGTAAGCGCAAAAGAACAGTTCGACATCGTGTTCGACAAGACTACCGGACTGCTGAAGACTTACAACGTAGCTGGCAAGAACCTGCTGCCCGACGGCGGAACACTGCGTCCCAACTTCTGGCGCGCCGTGACCGACAACGACATGGGTGCTGGCCTGCAGGGACGTTTCAAAGCTTGGCGCAACCCCACGATTAACCTCACTTCGGTAACAGCTGAGAAGGTCGGAAAAGTAGGCGCCCGTGTGGTGGCCGTCTACGATATGCCCGATGTGAAGGCTACCCTGACCCTCACCTACGACATCGACGGCAACGGAATCATGAACGTTTCCGAACAGATGAAGACCACCCCCGACGCAAAAGTCAGCGACTTGCTGCGTTTCGGCATGGTGATGGACTTAGCCTACGACATGGATAAGAGCGAGTTCTACGGACGCGGCCCCATCGAAAACTACATCGACCGCAAAGCCAGCCAGAACGTTGGCATCTACAAACAGACGGCCGACCAGCAGTTCTTCCCATATATCCGTCCGCAAGAGACTGGCACCAAGAGCGACATCCGCTGGTGGAAACAGACCACAACCGATGGCTTCGGCTTCCTGGTGACTGCACAGGAGAACTATTTCGACGCCAGCGCCCTGCACTATAACATCAGCGATCTCGACGAGGGCGACAGCAAAGCGCAGCGCCATTCGCCCGAGGTGCCCAAGAGCAAGTACACCGTGCTGTGCCTCGACCATGCACAGTTTGGCATCGGCGGTGAGAACAGTTGGGGCGCATGGCCGCTCGAGCAGCACCGTCTGCCCTACAAGGACATGACCTTCACCTTCCGCCTTACGCCCATCGGCATCAAGTAAACAAGGCTGAACCCCATTCTAATCCTTGCGGATGTCGCGCCCTTCGGCGCTGTCGTCCGCAAGGATTTCTTTTTGGGTGAAGCGCGGAGTTGCGGTTCCGGACAATTCGTCTCTTGCAAACCGCCATTACAAACTATTGGTGTCCGGTAAAAACTTAGCAACAGGAAAGTCCCGTAGGGACGACATATTATAGCGTAGGGGTTCACCCCTACGTATGTTCGCGTGCAACAGGATTTTGCCTCTGTAGGGGGCGCATAATTCATTGTGACGTAAATATACGCCCCATAGCAGGGGCAAAGAATGGTGGTGCTTGATAAATAGGGGTTAGCCCCTATCCTGTAATATGCGCCCCTTTCAGAGGCAAAGGATAACAAACCACGCTATGTAAAGTAAGCCCCAGGTCATCCAAAACCTAATAAAGAGCATCCATCCAGCGTTTTACAATGTTAGGACAATATTTTACCGGACAGCAATAATTACGCGCAAATGCGGAGAGCCGTTCCTGTCACACAACAGACAGGAACGGCTCTCCGCATTTGCGCATTCTTTCGGATGGAGGCGGCACGACATTCGCAGCCGTCTGACAGGCCACGCCTGACAGATACCGAGGCCACGCCTAACAATAACCGAGGCCACACCTAACAGATACCGAGCGCACGGCACTGGCCAGACACGCAGATTGTCCACATGAGGGATTGGGGCAGGCAGCTTGTCACTGCAACTATACGAAGTCCTCGCCTTTTCTCAACTGCGTTTCGTTGACATACTTGCGCACCAAGGCCGACGAGTCCTCTTTCTTGCAGATGAGCAACACATTGTCTTTCTCGGCAACAATAAAGTTTTCAAGTCCGTTGATAACTCCCAAACGGCCTTTCGGCAGCTTAATGATGTTGCCGTGACTATTGTCGAGCATCACTTCGGAATCGATGACCACATTGTCCTCGTCGGTCTTAGGCAAGGCCTCGTAGATGCCGTGCCATGTTCCCACATCGGCCCAGCCGAAGCTGCATCTCATCACGCTCACGTAATCGGACTTCTCCAAGATGCCCATGTCGACCGACAGATTGGGGTAGGCAGTGAAATGATCCATCAAGTAGGCTTCCTCTTCTTGCGCTGTGGCTTGGGCATTCATT
The DNA here is from genome assembly GCA_963656105.1 of Eggerthellaceae bacterium. Classification (GTDB taxonomy): domain Bacteria; phylum Bacteroidota; class Bacteroidia; order Bacteroidales; family Bacteroidaceae; genus Prevotella. The sequence goes on along the minus strand of CAVKHW010000002.1, from coordinate 34,149 downwards.
TCGTCAAGACTGCGCAGGACGGGCGGCAGTATGCTTGAAAATTCTCTGCGCAAGTGCTTTACATTAGACAGGAACAAGCCCGTGTTCCAATAGAATTCGCCGCTTTCCACAAACATCTGGGCAAACTCACGGTCGGGCTTTTCAGTGAAAGCCTTCACCTTGAAGACATCTTTCTCCTGCGGTTCGCCCATCTGTATGTAGCCATAGCCTGGTTCGGGGCGCGTGGGTTTCACGCCCATGGTGAGAAAACTGTCGTGCGCAGCTACGAAAGCCAAGCCTTCGAGCACGTTTTGCCGGAAAGCCTCCTCGTTGAAAACAATCTGGTCGGAGGGTACGGCTATCATGCAAGCGTCGGGATCGAGGTGTGAGATGCGATGGTTGGCCCATGCTATGCTCGGTGCCGTGTTGCGGTGAATGGGCTCAGCCATGATGCGTTCGCGCGGCACATCGGGTAGCTGCTGGGTCACAAGGTCTATGTAATCGATATTGGTATTGACAAAAATGTGTGCAGGATCCACTATCTTAACCATCCTGTCGTAGGTTTGCTGCAACTGGGTGCGGCCTGTGCCGAAAAAGTCGATGAACTGCTTAGGGTACGTCTCGCGGCTCCATGGCCACAAGCGACGCCCCTTTCCACCGGCAAGAATAAGGCAATAATTATGTTCAACAGATGTCATGGGCTAAGTTTAGATTTAAATGTTCACAATGCGAAATTACAATAATAAAACGAGACTGCCTTCGCCTTTATTATTTATTTGGATTACTTTTTAATATTTTTACCAATCCGTTCTTGCCCCAAATTTCTTTTTGCTAACTTTGCACCCGAAAACAACCAATCATGACCAAGAGGCAAATTCTCCTTATCAATGATATTTGCGGATACGGCAAGGTTGCCACAGCGGCCATGCTGCCCATCCTTTCCTACATGGGGCACTCCACCTACAACTTGCCGACGGCTATCGTTTCGAACACGCTCGACTACGGTAAGTTCAACATCCTCGATACCACCGATTACATCATGGGAGTCTTTCCGGTATGGAAAGAATTAGGGTTCCGCTACGATGCCATCGCCACAGGCTTCATCGCCTCCGAGCGTCAGGCGCGCATCGTGTCGCAATACTGTCTGGAGCAAGCCGCCAACGGCACCACCATCTTTGTAGACCCGATTATGGGCGACGAGGGAAAGCTCTACAACGGAGTGACTCCCGCCACCATACAGAGCATGAGAGAGATGATAGCCGTAGCCGACCTGATCTATCCCAACCACACGGAGGCTTGCTATCTTACTGGGACAGCCTATCAGGCCGGGGGCGTGAGCCGGACCAAAGCGAAAGCGCTGGTCGACGGCCTGCGTAGGATAGGAAGCAAGTCGGTGCTCATCACGTCGGTCAAGGTCGATGGGCAGCCGAGCGTGGTGGGCTACAACCATCTCACGGAAGATTATTTCTCGTTGCCTTACACCGAAATACCCGTGCATTTTCCTGGTACGGGCGACATTTTCTCGGCAGTGCTCATTGGCCATCTGCTCGGTGGCGAGGCGTTGCCCGAAGCCACCCGTCGGGCCATGGATGCGGTGTATCGGCTGATCGATTTGAATAAGGACAACAAGGACAAGAACCGCGGCATTCCGCTCGAAAAACATCTCAGCATTCTCTGATGAACTGGTTACAGTCGCTTTTTTCATCCCACTCGTCCACCGAGTCGGTGATAGCCATTTCTCTGATCATAGCCATCGGCATGGGCTTAGGCAAGCTGAGAGTGAAAGGTGTATCGCTCGGCGTGGCTTTCGTGTTCTTCGTAGGCATCTTGGCGGGTCACATCGGAATGACCGTCAACGACACAGTGCTCGACTACGCCGAGACGTTCGGCCTGTCGATGTTTGTCTATTGTCTGGGGCTTCACGTAGGGCCGAACCTCCTTGGTTCGATGCGTCACGAAGGGCTGGCCTTGAATTTATGGGGTCTGGCCGTCATTGCGGCAGGAACGGTGTTCGCCCTTCTGCTCATCCCCCTTACAGGCATCAGCCTGCCCGACATGGTGGGGCTGCTCTGCGGAGCCACAACCAACACACCGGCACTTGGTGCCGCGACGCAGGCGCTGGATGTCATCGGCAAGCCTTCCGACAGCGTGGCACTGGCCACAGCCGTCAGCTATCCGCTCGGCGTGGTGGGTGTCATCATTGCCATGCTGCTCATCCGCAAATGCTTTGTGAAGCCGTGCGACCTGGAAGCCAAGCCGCTCACCGACGACGACCACACCTATATCGCACAGTTCATTGCCATGAACCCGGCCATCGCCGACAAGACCATCGCACAGATAGCCACGATGACACACCTGCGGTTCATCATCTCGCGCATTTGGCGCAACGGACAGGTCATTGTGCCCGTATCGTCCACTACCATCCAACAGGGCGACTCGGTGCTCGTGGTCACGACCAAGGAGGACGAGGATGCCATGGTGGTGCTTTTCGGCAAACAGGTAGAGAAGGACTGGAACGGCGAGCAGATCGACTGGAATGCCATCGACTCGAACGTGGAAAGCCGTGTGTGCGTCGTTACCCGCACCACCCTCAACGGCCGCCGCTTGGGGCAGTTGCAGTTGCGGCATACCTACGGAGTGAACGTGAGCCGCGTGCTGCGAGGCGATATCAAACTTTTGGCCAGCGACGACCTGCGGTTGCAGTACGGCGACCGCGTCACGGTGGTGGGCCGCCACGAGGCGGTGGACAACGTAGAGAACTTTTTCGGCAACTCGGTGAAGACCCTTGAGAAACCCAACATCGGAAGTATCTTCCTGGGCATCGTGCTGGGACTGCTGCTGGGATCTATCCCCTTCCATTTGCCCGGCATGGAGACACCCATCCGGCTGGGCATTGCCGGAGGCCCGATTATCATGGGAATCATCGTCGGCGCACTGGGGCCGCGCATCCACTTCATATCCTATACCACCCGATCGGCATCGCTGATGCTGCGCAGTTTGGGACTGGCCATCTATCTGGCATGCCTGGGTCTGTCGGCCGGCAAGGATTTCTTCGCCACCGTGGTGCGCCCCGAGGGACTGCTATGGGTGGGCGTGGGCTTCCTCATCACCGTCGTGCCCACCATGCTGGTGGGAGTGGTGGCGTTGCACAAGCACAAGTACGATTTCGGCACCGTCTGCGGAATCATCTGCGGCAGCATGGCCAACCCGATGGCATTGGGCTACGCCAACGACACGCTGAAGGGCGACACGGCCAGCGTGAGCTACGCATCGGTCTATCCGCTGGGCATGTTTGTCAGAGTAGTGATAGTCCAACTGCTCATCATGTTCTTCGCCAGTTAGCGCGGAAAAATGCAAAAATCCGTCAAAGGCGTCTTTTTAAAAATATTGGTGTCCGGTAAAAACGTTACAACTACAAGTCCCGTAGGGACGACAGATTATAGCGTAGGGGGGCACCCCTATGTATGTGCGTGTGCAACAAGATTTTTGCCCCTGAAGGGGGCGCATAATTCATTGTGACGTTAAAATATACGCCCTCTACAGGGGCAAAGGATAGTGGTGCTTGATAAATATGGGCAAGCCCCTATCCTATAATATGCGCCCCTTTCAGGGGCAATGAATAACAAACCACGCAATGTAAAGTAAGCCCCAAGGTATCCAAAACCTTACAAAGAACATCCTTTCAGCGTTTTACTATGTTAGACCAATATTTTACTGGACACCAATATTTTAAAACCACCTTTAACGTTCTTGTGCGGGTAACGTCTGTAAAGCAAATTCTGAAGAAAACACATCCTGCGGCACTGCGGTTTTAGCGAAACCAACGGCGCAAGAAGAGCCGCTTAAAGAGCAGGTAGCAGTTGCCGATCAGCCATTTCTTTTCTATCGACTTGCCATAGATGCCAAACGGCACTGCGGTTGCGCACATACGGGCTCTCCGTAGGCGTGCAACCGCAGTGCCGTTTGGCATCTATCGTACTGCGAAAGGACAACTATCGCAATACCACACATAGGCAGATTAAGGCCGAGTGTTTCTTTCTTCACACAGCATTCTGATTATCAGGAAATTGCAAAAACGCTCAAATTTCGCGTTTTTGCGTCCAAACCATCCTGCGATTGCAGATAACGGCATTTTTCAGCATGCGTTTGTTGCGTATTTTCCGCTTCTCTTCCGACCTCTGTTCCACTGCGACCCACACTGACCACAATAGGCCAATGACGCTATTGACAAGCCTGGCGGCGCCTCGCAACGTGCGTCACTGGAGAGGCTGGCGGTAGTAGCGGCCAACCATCGGAGCAATGGCCTGCGGCACCATGCCGTCGACCGACTGGCCGAGGGCCACGCAGCGACGCACAGCAGTGCTGCTGACGGGATAGAGACCCGTGTCGACAAGCGTTACACGGGGCGGCAGCGCAGTGCGGTCAATGGGGCATCCCTCGCGCGGATACACAATGACGGGATGGTGGCTGAGTATGTCGTCGGGATGCGCCCAGCGGTCGAACGCCAACCAATTGTCGGCACCAATAATGAGCGAGAACAAGCGGTCGGGGTAGTCGTTGCGCAGATGAGCCAGCGTCTGCCATGTGTACGACGGCCTTGGCAGACCAAACTCATAGTCGGAGGCCACAAGACCTGGCTCGTCGGCAAGGGCAAGGCGCACCATGTCGAAGCGCAAACGGTCGGCGAGCAAGTCGCCAGTCTGCTGCTTGAACGGATTGAGCGGCGACACCATAAACCACACCTCGCGCAAGTCGGTGAGGCGCAACAGGTCGCGGGCCAAGCCGATGTGACCCATGTGTATGGGGTTGAACGATCCTCCGAAGATTCCCGTTGGAACCGGTTGTGTCATGCTGGTCAGCGTTTCAGAAATTCGCTGACTATACCGTAGGCCTCGGCCTCGGCCTCGGCCAAATTGTCGTTGACCACGATATGGTCGAAACGGGGTGCGAACGTCAGCTCGTACGAAGCCTTGGCCAACCGTTGCTCGATCACTTCGGGCGCATCAGTGGCGCGACCCACCAAGCGGCGGCGCAGCTCCTCGACCGACGGCGGCTGTATGAAGATGCTGAGGGCGCGGTCGCCGTAGAACTGCTTGATGTTGCAGCCGCCTTTCACATCCACGTCGAACACCACATTGTCGCCGCGACGGCACTGCGTCTCCACCTGTTCCTTTAGCGTGCCGTAGAAACGGCCTGGGTAAACTTCCTCGTGCTCCAAAAACTCGCCGGCAGCTATCTTCTCGCGGAAAGCTTGTTCGGAAAGAAACAGATATTCCACGCCGTTGCGCTCGGTGCCGCGCGGCGCACGTGTGGTGGCACTCACCGAGAAAGCCAGTCGCAACTCGGGATGCTGGCTCATCAGCCACTGCACAATGGTGCTTTTGCCACTGCCCGACGGGGCCGAAAAAATAAGAAGCCGGCCTTCGCCCTGTCCAGTGAGCGAGGTGGCTTGTGTGTTGGGGGTATTGTTGTTGTCAGCCATAATCCTATAAGGGGAAGGTCTAAAAATTGGCTTTGTCAGATGGTGAGGCTATTTTCGAGAACAATTTGTCTGCGAGCGAAAGGGTATAGCAGCTATACAACAGAACGGACAGGCAAATCAGACCGAAAAGAAACTGCAAGATGACAAAACGCAATCCATGATAATTACTGTTTGTTGGCGGTGGGATTATTCAGAACCCACTATAATAATAAAGGTGATGATACGACATAGGCAGGCTCCTTGCAGCAACCTGCCTATGGCTTTAGAGTGCATTGAGCACTTGTTCCTTGATTTGTTCCAGCTCGTCTTTCATCTTCACCACTATGTTTTGCATCTCAGCCTGGTTGCTCTTCGAGCCTGTGGTGTTGATTTCGCGCCCCATCTCCTGGGCTATGAAGCCCAGTTTCTTGCCATTGGGCTGGTCCTCTGCCATGGTCTCGCGGAAATATTTCAGATGGTTGGCCAAACGTTGCTTCTCCTCGCTGATGTCAAGTTTCTCTATATAGTAGATAAGCTCCTGCTCCAGTCGGTTCTTGTCGTACGCCACGCCCGGTATCATTTCCAGTCCCTTAACAATCGACTCTCTGATTTTCGCCACACGTCCCTTCTCATAAGGCTCTATCTCGTGCAGCAAGCGTTCTATGTTGTCGACCTTCTCATGGAACTTGCGTTCGAGCGCAGCGCCCTCCTGACAACGGAACGCCTTGAGGGCATCAACAGCCTGATGCACAGCTTGGCGCACAGCTTGCCACTCGGCATCGTCGAGCTGCTCTACCTCGGTCTTGGCCAGCACATCGGGCATGCGCATGAGCGTGGCAAGCCAATCGGCGGGCTGGGGTATGCCCGCATGGTCGGCAATGGCCTTGAGCTGATTGTAATAGTTCTCCACAAGCACAGCGTTGACAGGCGTGGCGTCAACAAGCGTGTCCTTCTCTATCCAAATGGCAAAGTCAACCTTTCCCCTTGTCAGCGATCGAGCGATGAGCTGGCGTATTTCCATCTCCTTCTCCCTGTAGAGCGGGGCGATGCGCGTAGAGAGGTCGAGCGCCTTGCTGTTCAATGATTTAATTTCAACATTAATCTTCTTGTCCTTGTAGGTCACAACCGCCTTGCCGTAGCCCGTCATTGATTGTATCATGCTTCTTTCGCGTTAAATTTCTGCAAATGTACTAAGAAATCGTGGGAAAAAACGTAAATTTGCACTTTATTTAGTTAGATTTTTCAAAACTATGTCGTGCATATTGAACATTGACACGAGCACCAACGTGTGCTCAGTGGCCGTCAGCCAAGACGGAGCGTGCATCTTCGACAAGGAAGACCATAGCGGCCCCAACCACGCCGAACGCCTCGGCTCTTTTGTCGACGAGGCCCTATCGTTCACCGATAACCACGCCATACCCCTCGATGCCGTAGCCGTGAGCTGCGGCCCAGGATCCTACACCGGACTGCGCATCGGCGTATCGATGGCCAAAGGCATCTGCTACGGACGCGGCATCAAGCTCATCGGCGTGCCAACACTCGAACTGCTCTGCGTGCCCGTGCTGCTGCGCGAACTGGTCACCGACGACAATGCCCTTCTGTGCCCCATGCTCGACGCACGCCGCATGGAAGTCTACGCCCAGCTCTTCGACCGCTCGCTGCACGAAGTGCGACCCATCCACGCCGACGTGGTGGAGGCCGACACCTACAACGAGTATCTCGACCGACACATGGTCTATTTCTTCGGCAACGGTGCCGAGAAATGCCAGAACGTGATACATCATCCCAACGCACGATTCATAAGCGGCATCGAGGCACAGGCCAAGAACATGCTGCCACTGGCCGAACGACGCATGGCTGAGGAACGTTTCGAGGACGTGGCCTACTTCGTGCCCTACTATCTCAAGGACTTTGTGGCCAAACAGCCGCGACAACTGCTCTGAACGACACTACGACACCCACCTACAACCCACAACATAGAGACATGAACATCAACGGATTGGACTATAACACCCAGCGCGAACGTCTCGTCTTGCCAGAATACGGACGAGAAATACAAAACATGGTAGACCACTGCGTGGCTCTGCCCGACAAGGCTGAACGCCAGCGCTGCGCAGCCACCATCATCGCCACCATGGAGCGCATGGTGCCGCAAAACCGAAGCAACGCCGACTACAAGCGAAAGTTGTGGGACCACTTGGCACTGATGAGCAATTTCAAACTCGACATCGATTGGCCCTACGACATCAGTCAGGCACAAGCCATGCAGACCAAACCGCTCCCCATGAAATACCCCACCGAAAACATCCAGATACGCCACTACGGACAATACATATTCCAACTCTTCGACAAACTGAAGACCATGGAGCCGGGAGCCGCACGCGACAGCCTGACGCAGCTCACTGCCAATCAGATGAAACGCGACCTCATGTTGTGGAGCCACGGATACACAGACGACGAAAAGGTGGCCGACGATTTGGCACGCTATACCGATGGAAAAATCCAGCTGGACCTGAACCACTTCAAGTTTGCCAAAGTCGACCTCAGAGATACGGAAAAGAAACGCAAACGGAAATAAGCTAAGCCTATGGAGTCATTCATCATCGAAGGCGGCCACCCACTCAGCGGAGACATCACACCGCAAGGAGCCAAGAACGAAGCACTGCAGGTAATCTGCGCCACGCTGCTCACCAGCGACCCCGTAAGGATAAAAAACATACCCAACATTCTCGACGTGAACAACCTCATCAAACTGCTCACGGATATGGGAGTGAAGGTGACACGCAACGGAGAGGGCGACTACACGTTCCAGGCCGACGAACTGAACCTCAACTATCTGGACAGCATCGAGTTTGTGCGCAAATGCTCCTCGCTGCGTGGGTCAGTACTTATGATAGGCCCGCTGCTCGGCCGTTTCGGCAAGGCCACAGTGGCCAAGCCCGGCGGCGACAAGATAGGACGGCGGCGACTCGACACCCATTTCCTCGGTTTCAAGAGTCTGGGCGCACAATTTGTACACGACGAGCAACGCGATGTCTACCAAATCCGCGCCAAGCAACTGAAGGCTACCTACATGCTTCTCGATGAAGCCTCCGTCACCGGAACGGCCAACATCATCATGGCTTCTATCTTTGCCAAAGGCACCACCACCATCTACAACGCCGCCAGCGAACCTTACATACAGCAACTCTGCCACCTGCTCAACCACATGGGAGCCAACATCAGCGGCATTGCCAGCAATCTCATTACCATCGTTGGCGTGAAAGAGCTGCACGGTGCCAGCCACCGCGTGCTGCCTGACATGATTGAGGTAGGCTCGTTCATCGGCATGGCAGCCATGGTGGGCAACGGTGTACGCATCAAAAACGTGTCGGTAAAGAACCTCGGCATTATCCCCGACTCCTTCCGACGGCTCGGCGTGCGCATCAAGGTGGAGGGCGACGACCTCGTCATACCTCACCATAGCCACTACCAGGTGCAGTCGTTCATCGACGGAACCATCATGACCCTGGCCGACGCGCCTTGGCCGGGCCTCACCCCCGACCTGCTCTCTGTGCTGCTCGTTGTGGCCACACAGGCACGCGGTTCGGTACTGATCCACCAGAAGATGTTCGAGAGCCGTCTCTTCTTCGTTGACAAACTCATCGACATGGGCGCACAAATCATTCTCTGCGACCCACACCGCGCCGTGGTGGTAGGTCAAGACCACCGCATACAGTTGCGTGCCGGCAACATGACATCGCCCGACATACGCGCCGGCATCGCCCTGCTCATCGCGGCCATGAGCGCACGCGGCACCAGCCGCATCGCCAACATTGCACAGATCGACCGCGGCTATCAGGACATCGAGCAACGGCTCAACAACCTGGGTGCCAACATACGACGCGTGAACGACTAATACCCGACGGACATCATGATCAAGCCAGACGACGTGTACCGCATAGGCCGGCTGGGCAAGCCCCACGGTGTAAGGGGCGAAGTGTCGTTCCAGTTCGACGACGACATCTTTGACCGTGCGGATGCCGATTACCTCATCCTTGACATCGACGGCATTCTTGTGCCGTTCTTCATCGAGGAGTACCGGTTTCGCTCCAACGAGATTTGCCTGCTGAAATTCTGCGATATCGATACCGAAGAGCGCGCCCGCGAACTGACGGGGTGCGACGTGTATTTCCCCCGCGCCTTAGCGCAGCAGGAAGAAGGCGAGGCCTCATGGGCCGAGATTATCGGCTTCAAGGTCATCAATGCAGCAACGGGGCAGCCTGTGGGAACCGTCAGAGCCGTAGACGACAGTACCATCAACATACTCTTTACGCTCGACACGCCACAGGGCGACGTGCTCCTTCCGGCCAGCGACGACCTCATTGTCGATTTCGACCGGCAGGCGCAGACCATCACCATGACCATCCCCGATGGTCTGCTGAGCCTCTGACCGACCGTCGGACAACGGACAGCCAGAGCCTTTTCCTTATCATCCCATGTCCATTCCCCATCATCTTGAAATGAAGAAACAACAAATATGCATCTTGGGCAGCACCGGTTCCATCGGCACCCAAGCGCTCGATGTCGTCAGCCAGCACCCCGACCGCTACGAGGTGTACTGCCTGACGGCCAACAACAATGTGGAGAAACTGGCCTGCCAAGCCCGCCAGTTCAACCCCGCCGCGGTGGTCATCGCCAACGAGGCGCACTACAACGACCTGCAGGATTGCCTGTCCGACCGGCCCGACATCAAGGTCTACGCCGGACGGCAAGCCCTCAACGAAGTGGTCGAAGCATCGCCCGTCGACATGGTACTGGCCTCAATGGTGGGCTTCGCCGGACTGGAGCCAACCATCCATGCCATCAAAGCCCGCAAGAAGATATGTCTGGCCAACAAGGAAACGCTCGTTGTAGCTGGCGAACTTATCCTGCAACTGGTCAGCCAATACCACGTAGACCTGTTGCCGGTCGACTCTGAGCACTCGGCCATCTTCCAGAGTCTGGTGGGCGAAGACATGAACGAGGTCGACAAGATTCTGCTCACCTGTTCGGGCGGTCCGTTCCGCCTGTTCGACCACGAGCAGCTGCGCCATGTCACAGCAGCCGATGCCCTGCGCCACCCCACATGGGACATGGGTGCCAAGATCACCATCGACTCGGCGTCGCTCATGAACAAAGGCTTTGAGGTGATGGAGGCCAAATGGCTCTTCGGCGTGCCTGCCGACCGCATACAGGTGCTCATCCACCCCCAGTCGGTGGTTCACAGCGGTGTGCAGTTCGCCGACGGCGCAGTCAAGGCGCAGCTAGGCGTGCCCGACATGCGGCTGCCCATCCAGTACGCTTTCTCATTTCCCGAGCGACTGCCGTTGCAGGGCGATCGCCTGAATCTTTTCCAAACGCAGAAACTGGAGTTCTTCGAGCCCGATGTTGCGAAGTTCCCTTGTCTGCAACTGGCCTACGATGCCATCCGTCAGGGAGGCAACATGCCCTGCGTGCTCAATGCCGCCAACGAGGTGGCCAATGCCGCTTTCCGCAACGGGCAGTGCTCGTTCCTCGGCATGGCCGACATCATCGGCCGCACCATGCGTCAGGTTCCGTTCGACGCTACCCCCGACCTCGACATGTATCTCAATACCGACCGCGAGGCACGCCAAGTGGCAACGTCACTCCTCTGACCGCCAACCGGCCACACACACCAACCAATCATTGTTTAACCGCATAGCACATCATTTATAATGGAAGTATTCTTCATAAAACTCCTTCAGCTCATCCTCTCCATCTCGCTGCTCGTCTTCCTCCACGAGGGCGGCCACATGTTGGCATCGAAGCTCTTCGGTGTCAGGGTAGAGAAATTCTTCATCTTCTTCGATGTCTCCGTAGGCAAATGGCGGGGCAAGCTCTTCAGTTTCAAGCCCAAGAACAGTGCCACCGAGTACGGCATGGGGTGGCTGCCGCTGGGCGGCTACTGCAAGATAGCCGGCATGGTCGACGAGAGTCTCGACATCGAGCAGATGAAACAACCCGCGCAGCCGTGGGAGTTCCGCAGCAAGCCCGCCTGGCAACGCCTCATCATCATGATTGGCGGCGTGACGGTCAATTTCCTGCTGGCGCTCTTCATCTATTCGATGATCATGTTCCACTGGGGCGAGAGCTATGTCAAGACATCCGACATGTCGCAAGGCATGAAGTTCAACACCGAGGCCAAGCAGTACGGTTTCCGCGACCACGACATTCTCGTGGGCACCGACCGTGGTACGTTCAAGGATTTCAACGTCGACATCTACCGCGACCTGTCCGAGGCACGCTACTGCGATGTCATACGCGATGGCAAGCAGGTGCGCATCGCCCTGCCCGGCAACCTCAATCTGCTCACCATGCTGAAGGAGACGCCTCAGTTCCTGCGGCCTTTCATACCTGCCGTCATCGACTCCGTGTGCCGCGAACTGCCCGTGGCCGACAACAACAAGCAAATGGTGCTCTCGCCCGCATGGAAGGCCGGTCTCGCCAAGGGCGACACGCTGCTGGCCGTGAACGGCAAGACCATCGACTCCTACAACGAGTTTACCGACGAGATAGGGCGCATCGGCGACGAACTGACAGCGGCCAACAACCACCGCGACAGCCTCCGTCTGCGCACCGTCAGCCTCGTAGTGGGCAAGGCCGCCACAGGCCGCCACGACACCCTGACCGCCACGCTCACGCCCGACCTGATGCTGGGCTTCACCATTCCGAGCGTCATGGGGCTCTACAAGGACAACACCACACACGTGGACTATAGCTTCTTCCAGAGTTTCCCGGCTGGTGTGAAATACGGATGGGATGTGCTGGCCGGCTACGTCAGCGACATGCAGTATGTCTTCACGGCCGACGGCGCCAAGTCGCTGGGCGGTTTCGGATCCATCGGCAACCTCTTCCCCAGCACCTGGGACTGGTACCTCTTCTGGAAGATGACAGCTTTCCTGAGCATCATCCTGGCCTTCATGAACATCCTGCCCATACCGGCCCTCGACGGCGGACACGTGCTCTTCCTGCTCTACGAGATCATCACGCGCCGCAAACCGTCGGAGAAGTTCATGGTCTGGGCCGAATATGTGGGCATCGCCATCCTCATTCTGCTCATGGTGGTGGCCAACCTCAACGACATCCTGCGCTGGCTGGGCTTCATGCACTAACCGCACACACTACAACATCACTCACACATCAACCGATTATGACACACCGACTCACACTCCTCATGGCCGCCCTTCTCTCGGCCATCAACCTCATGGCCGACGGATGGACCACCATCACCAACGGACAACTGTGGCGCGACACCAACGGAAACGTGGTGCAAGCCCATGCCCCGGGTTTCCTGCGCGAGGGCAACACGTGGTACATGGTGGGCGAAGACCGCTCCAACTCGTGGAACCCCGACGTCAACCTCTATGCCAGCGAAGATTTGCAGCACTGGCGGTTTATGGGCAAGATCATCGAAAACGGCAAGACCACACCCGAACTGGGCACATCGCGCTTCATCGAGCGGGCCAAGATCCTGCACAACAAGAAGACCGGAAAGTATGTCGTATGGTGCCACTGGGAGGGCAAGGACTACGGTGCCTCCGAGGCTGCGTGCTTCGTGGCCGACCGCATCACGGGTCCCTACCGACTGCAATGGAGCGGACGGCCGCTGGGCGTGAAGAGCCGCGACTGCAACGTGTTTGTCGACGACAACGGTGCCGCCTATTTCATCTCCACCACCAACGAGAACACCGACCTCGGACTATTCCGCCTCTCGTCCGACTATCTGAGTGTAAAGAAGCACACGCCACTCATGCAGGGGGAGCGCCGCGAGGCACCCGCCATCGTGCGCGTGGACGGACTGTACTACATGCTCTCGTCGGCCTGCACCGGATGGGCACCCAACCAGTGCAAGCTGAGCGTAACAAAGAACCTGCGCAAGGGATGGACACCACTTGCCAACATCGGCGACAACCGGGCCTTCGGCACACAGGCCGCTGCCATCCTCAAGGTGGAGGGCACACGGCAGACCACCTATCTCTATGTGGGCGACCGCTGGATGGATCCCGACCTGCCCAACACCAAGACCATCATCTTCCCCGTCTCGTTCAAAGACGGCAAGTGCGTCTTCGAGTACCGCGACTCGTTCCGCATCAACTTCACCACCGGCGAGGTGGAATAAATACCACCACCGGAATACGGAAAACAGAACCATCGCCCCTGAAAGGGGCTAATAATAAAGCACGGAATGTCGCCCACATGATGCGACCCATCCACCATACGCCCCTGAAGGGGGCAAATAATATAGCGTAGGGGTTCACCCCTACGTTTAATAAACATCCGTTTTATAGCCCCTGAAAGGGGCGCAGATTTCAAAGCCGCACGCTTTTGAATTATGCGCCCCCTGCAGGGGCAAACCATTTTTACGACATTCCTCTTGATAGGGGTGAACCCCTATCCTATACTCTGACACCCCTTCAGGGCTTTCCACACGCCGTCCGCCCCTGAAGGGGGCTAATATTATAGCGTAGGGGGGGCACCCCTACGATTGAAGACCATACTGTTTTATCGCCCCTCCCACCCTGCGCCGCAACTTCGCAACGCCGCGAAACACGCCGTCTGCGATATTTTTGCCGCTCACAAATAATAAAAAATATTTTCAACGAAATGTTTTGCATTATCAAAATTAATGCCTAACTTTGCAACAATCGATATAGAAAAAGCTACAAGGATACGGAATTCCGACATGAGAAGGATGTCGGAATTCCTTTTCGTTTTACCTGAGCTGAATAACAAACAATAACCAAAAAAAACAAACATCATGGCATATATGTCGCAAGAAGGCTACGACAAGCTCGTGGCCGACCTCCACCAGCTGGAGGCCATCGAGCGCCCCAAGGCTTCAGCCGCCATTGCCGAAGCAGCCGACAAGGGCGACCTCAGTGAAAACTCCGAGTACGATGCAGCCAAGGAAGCGCAGGCACACCTCGAGGAACGCATCAACAACCTCAAGATGACACTGGCACAGGCCAAAATCGTGGACATGAGCCGGCTATCCACCGACGCCGTGCAGATCATGTCGAAAGTGGAGATGACCAACCTCGCACTCAACAAGAAGATGACCTACACCATCGTCAGCGAGAACGAGGCCGACCTCAAAGCTGGAAAGATCTCTATCAAGACACCCATCGCCCAGGGACTGCTCAACAAGAAAGTGGGCGACGTGGCCGAGATAAAAATCCCCAGCGGAGTAATCAAACTGCGCATCGACAGCATCAGCATCGACGCCTGACCCACCACCAACCTCTACACATCAACACTATGGCTACACTGTTCAGCAAAATCGCAGCTGGCGAGATCCCCAGCTACAAGTGCGCCGAGGACGACCGCTTCTACGCCTTCCTCGACATCAACCCCGTGGTGCAGGGCCACACGCTGGTCGTACCGCGCAAGGAAACCGACTACATCTTCGACATGGACGATGACGAACTGGCCGCCTTCCAGCTCTTCGCCAAGCGCGTGGCCAAAGCCATACGCACGGCTTTCCCATGCAAGAAGGTGGCGCAGGTGGTGCTCGGACTCGAGGTCAACCACGCACACATCCACCTCTTCCCTATCAACAGCGAGGCCGATGTCGACTTCAAGCACCACGTCAAACTGACCGACGAGGAGATGCAGGCCACTGCCAACAAGATCTTCTCCGCCTTCAAGGCGCTTTAAACCCATCGTGCCTCAACGGCACACAACGGTCGGCCCGCAAGCGGCCTACCGCACTGCGACGGCTCTCACCACACTGCGCCATGACAGCGCTTGTGGTGGGAGCCGTCGCCTTTTGTCACGCCTCCGCACACCAGTCACCGCTCCACACACCACAGCAGCGCAGCCGTCGTGCGGCCATGAGTCACATACCGCAGAAAATAATAGCTTAAATTTTTCAAATAATAGCTTAAATTTTTCAAATTTAAGCTATTATTTTTCTCCCCAAGTAACCCATTGAACCACAATAAGTTATCACGCAAGGCGCAAAAGGTGTGCGTACGCCCCCGCAGGGCTGCGCATGCGGCGTTGAATTATGCGCCCCCTATAGGGGCGAACCATCATTACGGCATTGCTCATTGATAGGGGTGAACCCCTACCCTATACTCTGCCGCCCCTTCAGGGCTACCCATCTGCCATACGCCCCCTTCAGGGCTACCCATCCGCCATGCGCCCCTAAAGGGGGCAAATATCATAGCGTAGCCCCCCCTACGATTGAAGATCATCCAGGGTTATTGCCCCTGAAAGGGGCGCAGATTTCAAAGCCGCATGCCAAGCCCTGAAGGGGCGTAACAATCCCAGCCCAGGGTGAGCAGCGTGGCGCCAGCCGCGATGCGTAACCCTGGGTTTTCGCCGTGTTGGGAGCATCTGGCCTGTAAGGTCAGCACAACACCCTTCCCTTGTGCTGACCTTACTGGCCAGCGTAGCTCATGCCCCACTTAAACCCAGGGTTACGTCCATCGCTACGCTCCGTCCTCACGCTGGGCTGATTTGTGTCGCCCCGCAGGGCTAACCATCCCACTACCGCCGCCAACCACCGCGCACCTCCCTTACGCCCCCGATAAAATTCCGGAAAAAACAACAACAAAAACTACGTATGGGGTGTTTTTTTTGTATCTTTGCAAAAACATGGATTGGCCGCTGCGCTTGCACACCGCTACGCTTATATGCCGCTACGGTCGACGCTACGCTGGCCATACCGCTACGCCGCTTGCACACCGCCAACCCCACCACCCCCGCCAACAATCATCATAACCCATAACTATCATGAAACAACGACAATTACTGACGAGCCTGGCCGCCATGCTGATGATGTCGATGGGCGCACAAGCCCAAAACCACCAGCTCACGGTCAACACCAAGCCAGGCGCACCCGTACAGTCGACCATGTACGGCATCTTCTTCGAAGACATCAACTTCGGCGCCGACGGTGGACTCTACGCCGAGATGGTGGAGAACCGCAGCTTCGAGTTCCCCGACCGGCTCATGGGATGGGGCACCTTCGGAAACGTCACCCTCAGCGACGTGAAGCCCGCCTTCGACCGCAACCCTCACTATGTGGTGCTCGAAAACGCCGGACACAACCAGAAATTCACCGGACTGGAGAACCGAGGATTCTTCGGCATGGGACTGAAGGCCGACATGACCTACGACTTCTCCATCTACGCACGCCTGCACGACCTGCAGGGCAAGCAGACTAAGATTCGCGTGGAGATCGTTGACGACGAGGACGTGCCCATCGACAAGAAGAGCATCACCATCAGCAGCAACAAGTGGCAGAAATACTCCGTGCAGCTCAAGTCCACCAAGACCGTGGCCAAAGGGCTCATGCGCATCTTCCTCGAGAGCGACGAGGCCGTAGACCTCGACCATGTGAGCCTCTTCCCCGGTGACAACTGGAACGGACTGCGTGCCGACCTCGTGAAAGACCTCGAGGACTTGCACCCGGGCATCTTCCGATTCCCCGGTGGTTGCATCGTGGAGGGCACCGACCTGGAGACGCGCTACCAGTGGAAAAACTCTGTCGGACCGGCAGAGAACCGGCCGCTCAACGAGAACCGCTGGAACTACACCTTCCCGCACCGCCTCTACCCCAACTACTACCAGACCTACGGACTGGGCTTCTACGAGTTCTTCCTGCTCTCTGAGAAGATCGGCGCCGAGCCGCTGCCCGTGCTGAGTTGCGGACTGGCCTGCCAGTATCAGAACGGCGACAACGACCAGAACGCTCACGTGGCACTCGACGACCTGCAGCCTTATGTCGACGACGCCCTCGACCTCATAGAGTTTGCCAATGGCGACACGTCGACCAAGTGGGGCAAGCTGCGCGCCGACATGGGCCATCCCAAGCCCTTCGGCCTGAAGCAGGTGGGCATCGGCAACGAGCAGTGGGGACCGCTCTACCCCGAGCGTCTCAAGAAATTTGTTGAACAGATACGCGCCAAGTATCCCAACATCAAGATCTGCGGATCGGCTGGTCCTGTGGCTGGCGGCGAGGGCTTCGACTACCTGTGGCAGGAGATGCGCAAGCTCAACGTCGACCTCGTCGACGAGCACTACTACTGCCCGCCCGAGTGGTTCCTGAAGAATGCCAACCGCTACGACAACTATGACCGCAAGGGCCCGAAGGTGTTCGCCGGCGAGTATGCCTCGCACGTGCGCGGCGTCGATAACCAGCCCACTGTGGCCAAGAACAACTGGGAGGCCGCGCTCTCCGAGGCCGCCTTCATGACCGGTCTGGAGCGCAACGCCGATGTGGTGTGGCAGTGCACCTACGCACCGCTCTTCGCACATGTCGACGGCTGGCAGTGGCGTCCCGACCTCATTTGGTTCGACAACCTCAAGAGTGTGCGGTCGGCCAACTGGTATGTGCAGATGCTCTACGGCACCTATAAGGGTACCAACGTGCTGCAGCTCACCGAGAACGGCAAGGCCGTGGCCGGCGACGACGGCCTCTACGCCAGTGCAGTCTACGACAAGAACACCAAGAAGATCATCGTGAAGATTGCCAACGCCAGCGACAAGGCGCAGCAGGTGAGCCTCACCCTCAAGGGTGCCAAGGGGCTTGCCAAGGCGCACGTCATCTCGCTCCACGCCGACGACAAGCACGCCACCAACACACTGGAGCAACCCAACAACGTGGTGCCCAGCGAGACCGAGGTCGACGCCACGGGCAACGGCCTCACCCTCACCGTACCCGCCCAGACTTTCCAGGTGGTGACCCTCTAAACGAGCTCCGCCGCTACCCCCCCCCAAAAAAAAAGCCGCCCACATCGTGGGCGGCTTTTTTTTTGGGGGGGGGGTAGCGGCGGAGTGAGCATAAGCCTATTATGCCTATTATGCATAGTAAGCCTATTATGCATAGTAGGCTCATTATGCCCATTATGCCTACTATGCCTACTATGCCTACTATGCCCATTATGCCCATTATGCCTACTATGCCTACTATGCCTACTATGCCCATTATGCCCATTATGCCTACTATGCCTACTATGCCTACTATGCCCATTATGCCCATTATGCCTACTATGCCTACTATGCCTACTATGCCCATTATGCCCATTATGCCTACTATGCCTACTATGCCTACTATGCCCATTATGCCCATTATGCCTACTATGCCTATTATGCCCATTATGCCCATAGCCCCCATCCTCCCCCATAAAAAAAAGCCCCATGCCTTCGCGGCATGGGGCCATATCGTCATAGCGGCGGCGGGGCTTATCTCACCACCACCTTGTGCGTGTTCACCACATACACACCGGCAGGCACAGCCAGCGTGTGGCTCTCGCCAGCGGCGAGCATTCCCGTGGCCACCAGCTGGCCACCCACGGTGTAGGCGGCGTAGCGCACGGCGGCGCCGGCGGTGATAGCGATGCTGCCATCGCCCACGCTAACCGTCAGGTCACCGTCGGCGGCATTCACGTCGCTGATGCCCGTGGGCGTCACGTCGTCCATGTCGAACACCACACCGGCCTTGGCGGCTGTCTCATCCGTCGTTGCGGCGGTATCGGTGGTGCGGTAGAAGGCGCGGAACGGACGGATGTTCACGTGGTCGGTGTACTGCAGTTGGCTCGACTTCCAGAAGTAGTCCTTGGCGAAGTACCACATATCCGCAGCCGTCTTCGGCTGCACACCGCTGTAGGTGCCTATGGCAGTCCAGCTGCCATAGGTGCGCGAGAGAGGCTCGGTGCTGGTGGTAGCCTCGGGTGTCTGCGCAAACTGCGCGCCGAGGATGTTGAACGTGAAGCCGGGCGTGGTGCTCGTCACATAGTAGGGCTGGTTGGCCGCAGCCTTGGCGTCGCTCACCGCTGTGGCTACCATGGCGTAGGTGTAGTCATGGTTGCCCACGGTATGTGTCACCTTGCCATAACCCGTGATGTTGTAGAACGTCACCGACTGGTCTACAGCGTCGCTGGCCGTCTTCAGGTATCCGTTGCTGAGCGGCACGTCGAACGGCAGCACTGCCGTCATGTTCTTCACCGTGGCCTTGGCCGATCCGTCCTTGTCGACGGTGCCCTCGCGCTCGTAGATGGCCTTGCGCGTGCCAGTGGTGAAGGCGTAGGGTGTGAAGAACGGTTGCTGGTCGTACACGCGGATGTCGCCCGTGGCCTCATAGCTGCCCGTGGCAGTCTTCTTGATGGTGTTCTCCACGTTGCGCGTGAAGCCCGCCGGCATGAAGTAGAGGCAGTTGTCGGCGGTGCCGGCGTTGAAGGCATCCCAGTTGTTGGTGCCGTCGGTGGTCTCGGCCGTCACGGTGGTCAGACCGCTCATGTCCACATAGAGCACGCCGCGCAGCGCGTCGCTCTCGCTGAAGCCGTAGTTGTTGTTCTCCTTCAGCTTCGCCTTGATGGCGCTGATGATCTCAGTGTTGGTCAGCACACCGTAGGGCGTACTGTTGTCGGTCGTTGTCGAGCTGACGGTCAGACCCACATAGGTGTGCGCCGCATCGAGGGCGTCGGCGTTGCTTGTCAGCGTGCTGCCCGTCTTGTGGGGCGTGCCCTTCATGGTCTGCTTGTAGATTTCCTTCACCGTCACCACTGGTGTCTCGTTCTCCACCACGGGTTTCACGGTGATGGTGTAGAAGCGGAAGTCGATGTGGCGCTTGCCCGAACCGATGCCTGTAGGCATGATGTTCCATGTGGGCATGTCGGCGGCGTAGACATATACCTCCTTCTCCGCGTCGGCCGCGAGGCTGACGGTCTGCAGGTTGCCGGCGCCTTTGGTGTAGTCGAGGTCGTGCAGCGTAGTGGCGGTCTTGTTGGCCACGCTGTCGATGTTGGTGGCCAGGAGCTTGTTGGTGCCGGCCACATCGGCGTTGACACGTGCACCGGGATAGGGCGTGGCATCGGTCTTGAGACCATTGTCAGCATCGAACGCCGTGCTGCCCACCAAGCTGTAGTTGGAATAGCCGCCGGTGCTGGCCAGATTGTTGTTGTTCACGCCCTGGGTGTACCACAGCGTCTTCTCCTCGTTCTCGGCGTTGCGGAACACGATGGTGTAGGGCGACGCAAGGTTCTTCGGCACGAGCACCTTTACGGCCTCGCCGTTGTGGAAGACGTAGTTGGTGGGTGTCACCTCGTTGGTGCCCACCACCGTGTCGTCGCCGTTCTTGGCGGCCACCTGCAGCGTCTGCACCTCGGGGTTGAGCGGCAGCACATGCAGGTTGACGTTGTAGAGGGCGCACGAGCCGGAGGCCAGTCCGCTGATGTTGAAATGGATGGCATCGTTGTTGTAGTCGTCCACGGTGACGGTGGCCGAGCTGTTGTTCTCGGTCAGCTGCAAGGTGCCTTCGGTGGCCGCAGCGGTGTTCTCGCGGTTGTTGACCGTAGCGGTGAAGTCGCTGGCAGCAAGCGTGGTGGTGGTGCTGCCCGACGAGGACGTGCGTGTCTGCAGCTTGCTCGTAGACGAACCTACCGTCCATCCGTTGCTGTAGCCAATGTAGCTGCTGCTCTGGCTGTTGGATGAGCCATAGAACTGGCCGTTGCTATAATACCAGTTGCCGCTGTTTGATGAGGTAGCCGCGCTCAAACTGCCGTTGCTCCAAACGATGTAATAGCTACCGCTACTGATGGTGTAGGTGCTATTTTGGCTACCGCCACCACCAGGACCACCGCCATAGCCGCCACCATGGCCGCCACCTGAAGAATTTCTTGTCACTGTCCACAGCGTGGCCTCAGCGCCGTTGGTGCCGTTCACGAGGCTGCCGTTGCTGAGGTTAAGGTAGTTGCCGTTGTCGTCGGTGATGATGTAGCTGCTGCCGCTGCTCACCGATGACACATCAGTATAGGTATAGGTGGTGCCGGTGGAGGTGCCGGTGGCCGAATGGCGCAGGAAATTGAGCGTGGCACCCACGATGCGGAACTTCTGCGGTGCCTCGAGGTAGTAGTCGCCGTTGGCCGTCAGCACGAAGTACTGGCCGTCGTCGGTCTGGTAGGTCTGGGTCTGTGCCTCGCCAGCGCTGTTCACGAGGCTTACCGACTGCAGGTCGCTGATGCTCGTGCGGTTGAACGACCATATAGAGCTGCTGTTATTGCTGAACGTGCCGAGGTCGAGCAGACCGGAGTGCATGGTGAGCGTGCCGTCGGTGTCGGGTATCTGACCAGTGATGGGCTGGTCGATGACGTAGGTCACGTGGAACGACTTGAGCACGACGGTCGACGAGGTGCCCATGTCGAAGCGAAAGTAGAGCACATTGGTGCCGTTGGCCAGCGTCTTGTCCCACGAGCCGTCGGCGGTGGCCTTGACATCGCCGGTCACTACATTGCCGTCGGCATCATAGGAATACTGTATCACCGATGAGCCGCTGGTACACTTGTCAGTAAGGAACTCCATCTGGTAGCGTGCAAAGCGGTAGCCCTTGGGCGCAACAAGCTGGACATAGACAGAGCTTTTGAAACTCGGGGTATTGACCGACAGATATTTGGTGCCGCCGACCTCAGTGAAAGCCAAGTCGTTGTCGATGCCGGCCAGCAGGCTATCGCCATTGGTAGAGAGCGTCGAGTCGTTCGACGTGATGACCTGCACGTGGGCGATGTCGTGGCGGAGGAAACCGAAATAGGTGTTGCCGCCAGCATTGCTGGCAAACAGGGGGTGGCTCGATCTGTTGTCGAGCGAGATGGTGGTACCGATCTTCGTGGTCTTGTCGGCGTTAACGATGCTGTAGGAGGCCGTCATCACCGCGCTCTGGTTGCCGTCGGCGTCCACGGCGATGGCCTTCAGCACGGTGGTCTGGCTGATGGTGATGGCCGAGGTGTACTTCGTGCTGCTGGTGGTGGGCTCGCTGCCGTCGGTGGTGTAGTAGATGGTGGATCCCTCGGCAGCCGTCAGCTCCACGCTCTGCGCCTCGCTGTAGGTGCCGGCCGAGATGCTGACGGTGGGCTTGGCCACCGTCTCCTGCGTGTCGTCGCCAGTCGACGTGGTGGTGGCCAGCTCCGCTGTGGTGCGGTAGCCGTTGGTGTTGGCCGAGTAGGTGTATTGGTTGCTGGTGATGGTGGCGAGCGTCAGCGGCAAGAACTTGATGTTGTAAGCCGTGCCCTTTTCAAGACTTATCTGATCCTCCTCAAACAGGAAGGCGATATTGCCGTCCTTGTCGAGCGTCATGGTGGAGTAGCACGAGGTGGTGGAGCTGATGGCATAGCTTGTCCAGTCGCTCTGGAAATCATTCGGTGTGTCGTAGTCGCTTTCGCTTTCCAAAACCTTGTAGTAGATGCCTACTTTCTCGCGGTTGCTACTCATTGCTGCCGACTGCAGGAGCACATAGACCTGCTTATTGTCGCTGGCGCGCTTGGCGGGCACCAGCATGACTTCGCCATTGCAGCTGGCGGCAGTGATTTTGGCACTCACGGCAGTGCCCCAAGAGCCGGTGGCATTCTCCTTGTCGGTAAAGGTAAAGATGTTGAAGAAGCGGCCTGTAGTGTTGCGTATGCGGCAACTGAGGAGGATGTTGCCATTGGGCAACTCCTCCACCTTGCACTCGTCGCCGTCTGAATACGGGCAAGCCGATGTACCGCCAAGGTAAGACCATGTCTCTCCAAAGTCGTCGGAGTAGACCACGCAGCTGCCGTTGTTTTTGCTATTTACGGCGGCATAGACACGGTAGTACTTGTCTTTCTTCACGAGCGTGCTCTGTATCATGCGGCCGCTCGAGAAGAATATGGCCGTATTCGCAAAACCGTCTACATAGAGTTGTTTGGTAATCTCTGATTTACTCCAGCTATTGCCTTGGTTGGTGCTTACTGACCTGGCAATCAAAGGAGCTCCTGAACCAGAAGAAAATCCTACTGTTCCCGAGGCCGAAAGCACCATGATGCTGCCGCTCTCGCGGTCGACCACAGCTGCTGGGTCGCCGTGCGCATAGTCGTAGTGATTTGAATTACTATCGCTGCCAGTGCCTTGGGCGACGTATTCCTGGCTGCCCCACGATGATCCGTTGTTGGAGGAGAGCTTGCCCACCACGTCGATGACGTGACCGTCGCCGAGGTCGTTGCCGTTATTGCCGTGACGGAGATCGCAGAACGCCCACAGGTTGCCGCTGTTGGGCAGGCGCACGATGGCCGGGATGCGGTAGACGCTGCTCGACGAGGTGCTGAACAACGTCTGCTTGGAGTCGGCCCACGCTCGCTGCGCCCCTGCGGAGAGCAGGATCAGGAGGGTGAGGAAGACCCGTTTGGTTGTTTTGTTCATGTGTTGTAATTGATTATGGTTGATGATTTGTTTATTCTGAGGAAACCAGATGCCGCGGTGGGCATTGAAGCAATCAGTAGCAAATCCCCCCATGGTGCTATGCGATGTTCAAGGTGTCGTGGTGTCCGTGTTGATGTGGTGCGCCTGTGGCCTGCGGGGCAGGCGGCGCAAGTGGTGTGTGGTGTGTTGTTGTTCTATGTCATGCGGTGTGTGTTTGGTTGATGGTTGGTTACTGTTTTCGCGGCGTGGAGCGGCTGGGGAAACGACGTATTGACGCGACCGACGGGCTGAAATAAAACACAAAAGTCCCCTGCTCACCGTCTTGGCGAGCAAGGGACTTGTCATATTTTATGATGTCTTGCTTATTATAAAACAGAACATGTCATGCGGTCTCGTGAATATTTAGTCGTCGCCCCAAACATTCCATGCGTTCGTCTCATTTTGCGACGATTCATCGTCGTCCCACGTCGAACCTTCGATGAAGTTGTTGTTCTTGGCGTCAGCGTTGTTGTCCTCCCAGTTGGAGGTCGCTGCCAGAAGAACATCATTCTCTACGGTGACCATGTCGGTCGTGGGAGTGCAATACTTTTTCTTGCTCATGATGTTTTGGGTTATATTTACTTGATGATGATTTTCTTGTTGTTCACGATATACACGCCCTGAGCCACGCTGATGGTGCGGGTCTCGCCGGCTGTGAGCAGGCCGTTGGCCACGAGCTGTCCGGCCACGGTGACCACGGTGTAGTGGGTGTCGGCACCGGCTGCGATCTGCAGGGTACCGTTGCCGGCTGCAATCTGCAGGGTGCCGTCGGCAGTCACGTCGCTGATGCCCGTGGGCTGTATCTCGCTCTCATCGAACACCACCTTGGCGCTGTTGGCGTTGGTCTTGGCAGTGGTCTCGAAGTAGGCACGGAACGGACGGATGTTCACATGGTCGGTGGTCTTCAGCTGGCTCGACTTCCAGAAATAGTCCTTGGCGAAGTACCAGAGGTTCTCGGCTTTCTTCGGCTGCGCGCCGCTGTACGATCCGATGGCTTTCCAAGCATCGGTAGGCTCGTTGGTCAGTTTGTCAAGGGAGACAGAAGTCTGGTCGTAGTCGACGGTGCCGCTTTGAGCAAACTCGGCAGCTGCGATGGTGTAGGTGAAGCCGACCTCAGCGTCGTCGGCCTTGGTCACATAGTAGGGCTTGTTGGCCTCGGCCTTGCCATCGGTTACTGCAGAGGCTACCACGGCGTAGGTGAGGTCGTGCGTAGCGTCGCCATAGGAGTGCGAAGTGGCATCGCCCGAGTTGGTGATATTGTGGTAGGTGATGGCCTCGTCGGTCTGGTCGGAGGCGGTCTTTATGTGGCCCTTGTCATCGAGGCTTACGCTGAAAGGCAGCACCACGGCCATGTTGCGCACCTTGGCTTTGGCTGCGCCGCTGTTGTCGGATGTTCCCTCGCGGTCGTAGGTCACGGTGTAAGCACCGGTCTTGAAGGCTACGGGAGTGAAGAACGGCTGCTGGTCGTAGAGCGTGATGTTGCTCACGGCCTCGTAGGAGTCGTCGGCTTTCTTGGCGATGGTATTGATGACACCATCGCGGTGGAAGCCGGGATACATGATGTAGAGGCAGTTGTCGGCCGTCGACTTGTGGAAATCGTCGGTGAAGTTGGTGTTGTCGACGCTGGTCAGTGCGCTCAGGTCGAGGTAGAGCAGGCCGCGCAGCTCGTCGTTCTCGGTCACGGTGTACTTTTCGTCGCCAGTTTCTGCGGCTTTCGTCTTCACGGCAGCCTTCACGGCGCTGACCACCTGCTCAGAGGTGAGGTAGCCAAGAGCGACTTCGTTGCTGTTCTCATCGCTCACCTTGCTGGTCACCTTGGCGCCGTAGAAGGTCAGGTTGCTGAGCTTGTCGCCGTCGCCCTTGATGCTTTCACTCTTGTGGTTGGCACTCTTCAGCGTAGAGGTGTAGATGGGCACGAGGGTCACCACCGGCTCTTCCTTCAGCGTCTTGCACTGTGCGTTGAGCGTGTAGTAGCGGTAGTCGATGTGCTTGTTGCCGACACCGCTGGGCAGTGTGGTCCATGTGGGCACGTCGGCGGTGTAGATATAGAAAGTGGTGGCGGTGGTGGCGTCAGCGGTCAGCTTAGCGTCTTGGTAGTTAGCTTCGTCCTTCGAGAAGACTTTGTCCTTGAGCTGGGTGACGTCTTTGCCATCGATCTTGTCGATGTTGGTAGCATTGAGCTTCGTGCTACCTGCCTTTGTGGCCGATGTGCGGTCGCTGGGATAAGTGGTTGAGTTGACATTCAGGCTCACTTCGGTGTCGCCGCCGTTATCGGCGGTGCTTTTCACGAGGAAATAGTTGGAGTAGTTGCCCTGCGAGGCGTCGTTGTCGAGCGTTCCTTCGGTGTACCACTTGGTGCGGTCCTCGTTGTAAGCGTTCTGGAACTGCACGTCGACCTCGCCCGTTGTGGTGGACGGCACGATGAGGGTGACGGTGTTGCCGTTGTTGAACACGAAGTTCTCAGATGAGAAGCTGGTGGTGTTGGCAAAGGTCTCCGTGGTAGCATCGTCAGAGCTCTTGGTCTTGGCAGCCACCGAGAGGTTTTGCAGCTCGGGGTTGAGCGGCAGCAGCTGCAGGCTGACGTTGTAGAAGGCCGACTGGCCTTCGTTCAGTCCGCTGATGTTGAAGTGGATGGCGTCGTTGTTGTAGTCGGTCAGCGTGATGGTCTTGGTTGTGTTCTCGTCGCTGATGGTGGCTGTTTTGTCATCACCAGTCTGCTCCGTGCCTTCGCGGCTATAGGTTTTGGCGGTGAAATCGCCGCCAGTGATGGATGTTCCTGTAGTGCGGGTCTGCAGCTTGTCTACGGTGCTTTTGTTACCGATAGTCCAAGCAGTACCGTTGAAATTCAAATAATAATAAATGGTATTGCCGCTTCGATCTGTTGTTGTGTAATAGAACCCGTTGCTGTAGTTCCAAGAAGAAGAAGAAGAAGAAGAAGAAGCGCTCAAGCTATTATTATTATGTCTGAGATAATAACTTCCACTCTTAATGGTGTAACTATTTCCACTACTACTAATTGTCCATAGCGTGGCCGTGGCTGCGTCAGTGCTAAGGGCGATGCTGCCGTTGTTCAGGATGAGGTAGTGGCCGTTGCCGTCGGAGATGAGGTAGCTGCTGCCGGAAGAGATGGACGTAACATCGGTGTAGGTGTAACTGGTGGCACTGCTAACCTTCTTGAAGTTGAGGGTAGCACCGATGACGCGGAACTTCTCGGGAGCCTCGATGTAGTAGTCGCCGTTGCTGGCTGCCACATAATACTGGTTGCCGTCAATAGCGACCACCGAAGGAGTCACTGAGGAAGTGCTACTGCTCTCGCCTTCTCTCTTATAGTAGAAATTGCTCGACTGCTGGTCGGTGGCCACATAGGTCTTTTCGAACACTGGATAACCGACAGCATCCTTATACGAGAATGTTCCGAGGTCGAGCAGACCGGTGTGGATGTTGTTCGAAAGGTCGGTGGCAGGCAGCTGGCTGTCGAAAGGTTGGTCGATGACATAGGTCAGCTTCAGCGACTTGAAATTGGTTTTGAGCTGAGCGTCTTGACCGGCGGAGATGCGGAAATAAAGGACATTGGATCCGTTGCTGAGTGTAACATCCCATTTGAAACCTTTCTTAAGCATCACACTGTCAGCCAATGGAACTATCGAGTTGTTATCGCCATAGGTGTATTGGCACATGCTGGCCGTCTCTACAGACTCATCATCTTTGAGTACATCGTCCACCTCCCACTGATAGCGTGTGAAGCGGTAACCCTTAGGGGCTATGACGGCAAGTACAACCTTTTTATATGAACCATTACTACCATAGAAGTTTGCTACCTGGAAATCATAATTGCCATCAGACGTTTTTTCGAACAACATGTCGTTGTGGTTTTCGGCAAAGGTGCCGGCACCGTTCGTTCCTAATGTCCATTCATTGGACGACTGGATTTGGATGTGCGCGATGTTGTGGCGCAGGTAAGCGAACCACTGATCTTCCTTGTTTGATTTGGATGCGTCGCTAGCGTAGAGTCCAGTGGAGTTTGCTTTGTCGAACACGATGGTCGTTCCGGTTTTACCGGTGGCCTGCGCGTTGGTTCGCTGCGGTACGAGCGCAGCCGATGCGAGGAGGGCGAGAGCCGTAAGCGCGAAACGAGGTCGAAGAAAAACTGCTTTCATTCTTGTTTTGTTTCATTTAGCGCGCACCTTATTATAATGCGAATCGGTGCGCCGGTTCGTCATCACCCATCGACTCAGAAGGTGAGGAAATAGCGATAGTCTCTGAAAACGAAATGCCACAAGGGCGAGGCGTGAGTCGATTTGCTTGCCGTTACCCTGCGTGCGGGTGTCATAAAAACCCGTGAGCGAAAAGTGGTGCAAAACGCTTCAACCGATGCGCATATCGAGGATTACCCCCCCCGACGGGTGCAAAGTTACGAAGATTTTGCGGACGGGACAAGCAAAAAGGGTCGGATTTTATCGGACAAGCGACATTTTGGGGTTCAAACGGCCGCAGGCGTGCCCATTTGCGCGGAGGAGAGGAGAGGGATGGGCACCATGACCCACGGGGATGGAGCAGAGGGGGCAACATCATTACGCACGGGAATGGGCAGGCGGCGTTGAATTATGCGCCCCCTTCAGGGGCAATCAATCAATGCGGGAGAACGTGGAGATAGGGGTGAACCCCTATCCTATATTATGTCGCCCCTACGGGGCTTGGCAGACGGAGGGGCTACATTATGCCGTCCACGTAGGGCTATGGCACATCGCGACACATGCCCCTAAAGGGGGCAAATAATTTAGCGTAGGGGTTCACCCCTACGGGAATGGGGACGGCAGACAAAAAGCCCTGAAGGGGCTTAACAAACCAGCCCAGGGTGAGGACGGAGCGGAGCGACGGACGTAACCCTGGGTTTAAGTGGGGCGTGAGGGACGCTGGCCTGTAAGGTCAGCACAAGGGTGAGGGTGTTGTGCTGACCTTACAGGCCAGATGCTCACGATGCGACAATAACCCAGGGTTACGCATCGCGGCTGACGCCGCGCTGCTCACCCTGGGCTGATTTGTTACGCCCCTTCAGGGCTGGCAGGCAGTAGGGCAATATTATTACCCACGGGACTTGGCATGCAGGGGCGCATCATGACCTACGGGGCTTTGTCTGCCTTATTTTGACCGGGCAACAATAAAAAATGCGGAGGAGGCGGATGCGGTTTGGCATAAATCACTATCTTTGTGTGGAGGTTCGGTACGGAGCCTCGCAACAAGATTTCTTACAACAACAAAACACGCAAGTGAGATGAAACAAAGGTTGCTATTGCTGACAATGAAACGGGCTGCACGGGGTATGATGAAAACGACAAGTGAGATGAAACAAAGGTTGCTATTGCCGACAATAAAACGGGCGATGCTGACGGCGGCGGTAGTGGCGGCGGTGGCCACGGGCACGGCGCAGACGCGCTACGACACCGCACAGATGCAGACCGAACGGCTGGGACGCGGCGTGGTGGCCGTGCGGAGCGGTGCGACGGTGGTGGTGGCGTGGCGCACGCTGCCCACCGACAAGGCGGGCGAGCCGTTTGACGTGTACCGCAACGGGCGGCGCATCAACGCCGAACCGCTGACCACGGGCGGCACGATGTATGTGGACCGGGCACCGCTGGCTGGCGGCGGCACCTACACGGTGCGCGGCGGCGGCACGGACGGGTCGTTCGCCCTGGCAGCCGACGCCCCCGACGGCTACCTGCGCCTGCCAATCGACCCACCCGTGAGCACCGACAGCATGGTGGTGAGGCCACGGCGCAAGGTGCAGCGGCGCCCCGTGGGCGGCGAGAACGGCACGGCCGGGCAGCCATTGCAGAAGGTGGCCGTGGGCTACACGGCCAACGATGCCACGGTGGCCGACGTGGACGGCGACGGTGAGTATGAGATCATACTGAAATGGGAGCCGACCAACGCCCGCGACAACTCGCAGGCCGGGCCGACCGCACCCGTCTACGTGGACGGCTACCGTCTGGACGGCACACGCCTGTGGCGCATCTGTCTGGGCCGTAACATACGGGCGGGGGCGCACTACACGCAGCTGCTGGCCTACGACTTCGACGGCGACGGCCGCGGGGAGCTGATGATGAAGACGGCCGACGGCACCGTGGACGGCACGGGGCGCGTGATTGGCGATGCCTCTGCCGACTGGCGCAACACCGAGGTGGGCTCACAGCGCTATGGCCGCGTGATGGAGGGGCCGGAGTATCTGACGGTGTTCGACGGTCTGACGGGTGCGGCACTGAAGACCGTCGACTACGTGCCCGACCGCGGGCCACGCGACTGCTGGGGCGACGACCACGCCAACCGGTCGGAGCGTTACCTGGCTGCGCTGGCCTTCCTCGACGGGCAGCACCCCTCGGCGGTGTTCTGCCGCGGCTACTACACGCGCACCACGCTGGCCGCCTGGCGCTGGGACGGCAAGGACCTGCGGCTGCAATGGTACTTCGACACGCATCCGCAGCCGCGGCAGGTGGCGATGGTCGACCGTCTGGGACTGGTGAACCGCGCCCGTGCGGAGGATGCGGGGCAGGGCAACCACAACCTGCGCGTGGCCGACGTGGACGGCGACGGACGGGACGAGATCGTGTACGGGTCGCTATGTGTGGACCACGACGGCTCGACGCTCTACAACACGGGCTTCGGCCACGGCGACGCCCTGCACCTCGTGGCGGAGCCGAAAACCAACCGCCTCTATGTATGGGACGTGCACGAGAACCGGTGCGACGGGTCGGAGCTGCGCGATGCAGCCACAGGGCGTGTGGTGATGCAGCGCAAGGCCGACTACGATGTGGGGCGCGGCATGGCGGCCGACATCGACTCGACACACTACGGGCCGGAGGTGTGGAGTGCTAACGTGCCACTGACCTCGCCCTTCGACAGCACGGCGATGGCCGACACGGCGGCCACCGATGTGGACTACAGCGACACGCGGCGCGGCGCGGGCCGGTTGTCGTGCAACTTCGCGGTGTGGTGGGACGGCGGTCTGACACGGCAGTTGCTCGACCACGAGACGGTGACGCGCTACAATGCGGCAACGGGGACAGTGGAGGTGGTGCAGCGGTTCGACGGGGTGTTCAACAACGGCACGAAGTCGAACCCGTGCCTGTCGGCCGACATTCTGGGCGACTGGCGCGAGGAGGTGGTGGTGCGCAACGAGGCCAGCACCGAGCTGCGCATCTACGTGACCACCATCCCCACGCGCCACCGCGTGACGTGCCTGATGGCCGACCCACCCTACCGCGAGAGTGTGGCGGCAGAGAACGTGGCATACAACCAGCCACCGGAGCTGGGGTATTACCTCGGACCCGACGGGCAGTGAGCATCCATGCGGCGTAGAATTATGCGCCCCCTACAGGGGCAATCAATCATTGCGACGCACGTGGAGATAGGGGTGAACCCCCTATCCTGTATTGTGTCGCCCCTTCGGGGCTGGAAGGCGGCAGGGGGCAACATTTTGTCGTACACGTAGGGCAATGGCACATCGCAGCGTATGCCCCTGAAGGGGGCAAATAACTCAAGTTTCGGATTTGGCATTTAGCAGGTGTCCCCGAAGGGGGCAAACTTTGCATAACCGCTGGTGGAGCGAGCAAAGCGAGCGGAACCTGCGGACTTGAAATGGTAATTATGGTGGCGTCCTCGAAGAGGGCGAACACTCTCATAGAAAATCTTTGCGTGGAATGTTCGCCCTCTTCGAGGACGATACTATAATCCGATACAAAATCCGCAGGTTCCCTTCGGTCACCAGCGGTTATGCAAAGTTTGCCCCCTTCGGGGACATTTTTTCAACCATAATCTACAAATCAGAAACTTGAGCAAATAATATAGCGTAGGGTTCACCCCTACGTAATGGGGGGATTGTAGAAATGATATTGCCCCTGTAGGCTGTGTCTAATATATTAATAAGGTGAAAGGATGGTGCGGCGGTGGCGCGTGAGAGCGGAAATGCGTGGGCGAGATGCGGTGAACTGCATACGGAGGCGGGCAAGGAGGGTGCGAAGAGGGTCGTTTTTTCCAAGTCAATATGACAAAACGGAAGGTGGGCGCGGCGTTTTTAAATTCTTTAACCTAAAAATGATTTATCCGTTCGGAAAAACCATTGCACACGTTTTGCGGCTTGTGCGGAAATTGCTACCTTTGCCCCAAAGATAAGAATATCCAACATATTTAAACTTAAATCATTAAGTAAAATGGCAAAGTTTGAGAAGAAAGTTTTAGAGCAGTACGGCATCACCGGCACTACTGAGGTACTGTACAATCCTTCGTACGAGGTGTTGTTCAACGAGGAGACCAAGGAAGGTCTTGAGGGCTACGAGGTAGGCCAGGAGACTGAGCTTGGTGCCGTGAACGTGATGACGGGTATCTACACCGGCCGTTCGCCTAAGGACAAGTTTATCGTTGACGACGAGAACTCGCACGATACCGTGTGGTGGACTTCCGACGAATACAAGAACGACAACCACCGCGCCAGCAAGGAAGCTTGGGCCGCAGTGAAGGAGATAGCCAAGAAGGAGCTGAGCAACAAGAAGCTGTTCGTTGTGGACGGTTTCTGCGGTACTCACAAGGACACCCGCATGAAGGTTCGCTTCATCGTGGAGGTGGCTTGGCAGGCTCATTTCGTTACAAACATGTTCATCCGTCCTCAGAACGAGGCCGAGTTTGACCAGGAGCCCGACTTCATCGTGTACAACGCCTCAAAGGCCAAGGTGGAGAACTACAAGGAGCTGGGTCTGAACTCAGAGACCGCCGTTGTGTTCAACGTGACGAGCAAGGAGCAGGTGATCATCAACACTTGGTACGGTGGCGAGATGAAGAAGGGTATGTTCTCGATGATGAACTACTTCCTGCCGCTGAAGGGCATGGCTTCGATGCACTGCTCTGCCAACACCGACATGAACGGTGAGAACACCGCTATCTTCTTCGGTCTCTCTGGCACTGGCAAGACCACCCTGTCTACCGACCCGAAGCGTAAGCTCATCGGCGACGACGAGCACGGATGGGACGACGAGGGTGTGTTCAACTTCGAGGGTGGCTGCTACGCCAAGGTTATCAACCTCGACAAGGAGTCGGAGCCCGATATCTACAACGCTATCCGCCGCGACGCTCTGCTTGAGAACGTGACCGTGGACAAGGACGGCAAGATCGATTTCGCCGACAAGACCGTGACTGAGAACACCCGTGTGAGCTATCCTATCTACCACATCAAGAACATCCAGCGTCCTGCCTCGCAGGGTCCCGCTGCCAAGCAGGTGATCTTCCTGTCGGCCGACGCCTTCGGCGTGCTGCCTCCTGTGAGCATCCTGAACGCTGAGCAGACGAAGTACTACTTCCTCTCTGGTTTCACCGCCAAGCTGGCCGGCACAGAGCGCGGCATCACCGAGCCTACTCCAACCTTCTCGGCTTGCTTCGGCCAGGCCTTCCTGGAGCTGCACCCCACCAAGTATGCTGAGGAGCTGGTGAAGAAGATGGAGAAGAGCGGAGCCAAGGCTTACCTGGTGAACACCGGTTGGAACGGCACTGGCAAGCGCATCTCTATCCGCGACACCCGCGGTATCATCGACGCTATCCTCGACCACAGCATCGACGCTGCTCCCACAAAGGAGATTCCCTTCTTCAATTTCGTGGTTCCCACACAGCTCGAAGGCGTGGATCCCGCTATCCTCGATCCCCGCGACACCTACGCTGATGCCGCTCAGTGGGAAGAGAAAGCCAAGGATCTGGCTGCCCGCTTCATCAAGAACTTCAAGAAGTACGAGACCAACGAGGCCGGTAAGGCACTCGTGGCTGCTGGTCCCCAGCTCTAAGTAACAGACGCACCGTCGGGTGGATACCCGACTGGCGACGCACCGCATACGACCCGTTCTCCGCAAGGAGGGCGGGTCGTTTTGCATGGATGGAGACGGAAAGAAAGAGCGGCGAAGGGGGAAAAGGA
Source organism: Eggerthellaceae bacterium (assembly GCA_963656105.1). Classification (GTDB taxonomy): domain Bacteria; phylum Bacteroidota; class Bacteroidia; order Bacteroidales; family Bacteroidaceae; genus Prevotella. The sequence goes on along the minus strand of CAVKHW010000002.1, from coordinate 523 downwards.
GGGAAAATAGGAGAAGAAGATAAGACGAAAAGGGGCAAACAGAGAGAATGAAAAGATAGAGAGATGGGGCGAAAGAGGGCAAAGGGGAGGATGAAAAGGATGGAGGGACGGGACGAGAGGAGAGAAACGGAAGGAGGAAAAGGATGGAGGGACGGGGAGGAAGATGGCAAATGAGAGAAAATAATAGCTTAAATTTTTCAAATTTAAGCTATTATTTTTCAAATTTAAGCTATAATTTTGAAGAGACAGGAACGGACGTGGTAACGCATTGGGTATCAGCGCATTAGGAAAACGGACAAAAAGCCCTGAAGGGGCGACACAAACCAGCCCGGGGTGAGCGGCGCGGCGCCAGCCGCGATGCGTAACCCTGGGTTTTAGTGGGGCGAGAGTGACGCTGGCCTGTAAGATCAGCACAAGGGAGGGGGTGATGTGCTGACCTTACAGGCCAGATGCTGACGATGCGACGATAACCCAGGGTTACGCATCGCGGCTGGCGCCACGCTGCTCACCCTGGGCTGGGATT
>CAVKHW010000001.1:0-202413 GCA_963656105.1 Eggerthellaceae bacterium | reverse complement strand
ATCAAGATCGACAAAATCTGTAGTACACAGTAACGCAACCGATAATTGCTAAACCACTGATACTACAACAAAAACGAGGTTAAAGGGTCAAACTTGGGTTAAAATAGATAAATAAGGTGTTTTTTTCTCGATTTCCTGACTGACAGATAGGTGCCGGTTGACTGTGTTTATTTGATTGCTGAATGGTAACGATCGAATGGTGATTTTCAAAATAATGCATCTTTGCAAAAAAAAGATTGTTTTTTGTTTTGATTTAATATTAATAAGTTTTATTTTTGCAAATATAAAACTTGTTAATATTAACCTAATTAGATAATGAAAAAAAATCATATTCTTTTTAGCCATTGTTGAAGCTACATTACTTGTGGCTTGCTCTTATCAAGAAGACTCCTCCCACATGGTGATTAAGTCTTCTGAAACTGTATTTGAAAACCCTTACATGTTTATAGGACAACTTCATAATGAAGCTATGGATTCTGTAAAAGCGCAAAAAATAAACATTGAGGATATTAAAGATTTTACAAAAGAGTTTACAAATAGGCGTTACTTGCAAGGAGATGAGTTTGAAGGAACTATAAAATCAGAAAATGTAAAGGAAGATAGTTCTTTTAACTCCATTGAAATTGGGTTTGATGTTGGTATGAAAACAAAACTTGCAAGAACAAGATCTAATGTTGAAGATTTAACAGATAGTCTTATTATGGTTTTCCCAGTAGAAGGACAAAAATATATAGTAAGGATGTATGATGTCTGTGATAAAGAATTGAATGATTCTATACAAATTAATAAGATTTTTGATGATTTGGACAAATCCATATCTTACAATGCCAGCATCGATGATACATTAAGACACATCTTACTAGCAATAAGTTCTATCGGAAGAGCAACAAATATATACAACGCTAGTACTATAGCAAATAAAACTCGAGCCGCATCCGTGGGCTCTGTATGCAGAGCTGATGTCTCAGGTGCAATAGCGGGCGTTATTGGACGAGCAGCTTTTGTCAGAGCGGCTTTCAGCGGTTTGGTGTTTGGCCCAGGTGGAGTTGTAACTAGTTTTGCTCGTGATGCAGTAAGAGGCGCTATTGTCAGTAGTGCGGTGAATTTGATAAGCGGAGGATTATTTTAAGCCCTTATTATTTTAATCTGGGCATTTTTTAGTGTATTGTAAATGCTGGTTTATTTTATTGGTATTATAGTGTTGTCATTGTTGATAGTGATGTCTTATGTCAACGAGTACAAAAGGAAAAATGAAATTCTTCCTATATTGAGCGTGGCAATATTCCTCCTTTTGGGTAAAGTCTTGCGTGTGTTGTATGAACTAAACTTTGTGGAAATAATATTAATATCGATTTTGTATATCTCCCTATTAGCATTAGGAATACGGATATTTTCAAAAAAATAAAAAAAAGGTGGAGCTTCCTTTTTGAAGAAAAGCTCCACCCTTAAATGTAGTATACGGTTAGGTGTACAGCCTTAAGGCTTACATGTTGCATCCGCTCTTCGACTTGCTGCAGCTGGTTTTCGACTCGCCACAGCAACTTTTCGACTTGCTGCCGCAGCCATTCGCTTTGCCGCATTTCGTTTTCCCGTCTGCATCCACTTGTTGCACCTTGTAGCCGATTTTCTCGAAGGCCTTCTGCAGTTTGTCGGTAGAGGTCTTGTCTGCATCGTATTTCACGGTGACCTTCTGTTGCTCCACGTTGGTGTCGATGCCCTTCACGCCCTTTTCGTAGCGCAGGTTTCCCTTGATTTTCTTTTCGCAGCCAGCGCAATGCATCTGTGGCTGGGTGGTGAAGATTACGGTTTTGATGTCTTTTGCTTGTGCTGCCACGGCCATGAGGGCGATGGTCAGCGTCATGATGGTTTTTCTCATAATCTGTGTCCTAAGTTGATTCTTATGCCTATATATCCCGTTGCACCCGTGATGGGGGCGTACACCAACGTGGGTTCGAAGGTGTCGGCCCAGGGGTTGGCTGCCCCTATGACGGGATTCTTTTGTTTGCGGTTGGTCAAGTTCTCTCCCCCAGCGAACACCGAGATGTGGCGGAAATGCCGCGTCACCTGTGCCGTGAGGTTCTCGTAGGCATGGAAATTGTTGCTCCACGAGGGCGTACCCTCTTCGGTGGTGTAGGGGCGGGGCAGACGTCCGCCGCCGTTCAGCGCGAAGGTGGCGTCTATCTGCCAAAGTTCCAGCGGGTCGCGGTAGGTGGCACTCAGCAGGGCTTTGTAGCGGCTCTGTAGCGGTTTCCACAACCGTTTGCCGCCATAGGTCGACTTCACGAGGTTGTAGCGGTAGGCGGCTGTCAGTTCCAGGCCTCGTGCCAGCGGATAAGCGGCATCCACCTGCATGGTGTGCGAATAGCTGCGGCCGTCGAGATTGGACAGATGCAACACGCGCGGGTCACTGTCATAGTCGATAACGAGTTGGCGGGTGAAATTAGTATAGTAATACTCCGCATTTATTTTCAATGTGTTGCCAGCCACTGGCAGATAGATCGCGATGTTGGCTCCGTAGTTCCATGCGGCTTCCTGTTGCGGCTTGTCCACAACGATTCGTCGGCCGCTTGCCAGCAGGTAGTTGTTTTCGGCTAGTGGGTGTGGCGATCGGTAACCCTTGCCTGCACTCAGCCGGAGGGTGAAGACATCGTTGGGCTGCCACTTCAGGTGGAAGCGCGGCGTGACGAATGTACCGTACAGGTTGCTGTGGTCCACACGCAGGCCGGCCATGGCAATGATGTGGTTGTTGTGGTTGAACGTGTACTGCGCGTAGCCGCCGGGGGTGGTCTCGCTGACAATAGCCTGGCTGGGCGCGTCGCCAAGGTTGTAGTCTTGGTGCAGATAGTCGTAATTCACGCTCAAGCCAGCCGACAGGTTGTGGTCGGCACCTATGCCGGTTTCGTACATCAGTTGCGCGTTGGCGTTCTTCTCGTTCACGTTGTAAGCACGCAGACCATAGGCAGCATCCTGCCGGTGCATCGATATGCGGCTCATGAGGGCTAGATTTCCGCCGTGGGCTGCGTCGGTGACGAGCGCGTGCTTCATGTAGGCTCCATAATGGTTGTTTTCTACCCCGATGTGATACAGCCCATTGCTGGCCGTGGCGTGGACGTGTTCCGCTGCTTGCCCGCTTGCCCGCTTTTCGCGAATCATTTCCAATCCGCCGTGGAACAGGTAACGGCCCGCCTTGGCATACCAGCGGTTTTGCACATTGTACTGACGCACGTTGGGATCGTCCTGAAAACCGTCGCCGTTGCCGTCGTGGTGACTCCAGTTGTTCTCGAAGTGGCCGAGCAGTTCGGTGCTTGCGTTCTTGTTGCCGCGGATGTGAAAGTTGGCATCCACGTCGGCTACCAAACGGGTCATCGTGTTGCCGTAAAGCCCGATGTCTGCCCCGGTCTCGTCCTCGGGCTTCAGATACTCCACGTTGATTTGTCCGGTCATGGCTTCATAACCGTTTTTTACCGATGAGTTGCCTTTTGACACCTGTATGCTCTTCATCCAGTTGCCCGGTATGAAGCTGAGCTGATAGGGAAGGGCGGCTCCCCGGTAGGCTGGCTGCGCCTCGGTAAGGAGCTGCACGTATGTGCCGCTTAGTCCCAGCAGTTTGATTTGCTGAGCGCCCGTTGTAGCATCGCTGTAGTTCACGTCCACGCTGGGGTTGGTCACGAAGCTCTCTCCCAGGTTGCAGCAGGCGGCCTTGAACAGTTCGTCGCGACCGATGAGAAGCGTGTTTTGGGCTCCAGCAAGTCTGCGCGAGCTCAGTTTGCCTTTGTTCACTATCACCTCCTGCAGCTGTTGCGTGTGTTCCAGCGTGTCGGTAGCGGTGGTATCGCTGCCAGATGACGTTTGCGCCTGTGCGCAAGCGGGGAACAGTATAACAAGCAGCGCACCGCGTAGCTTTTGTCGGTTGTGTGTCATGTCGTTTCTTTGTTGAGGCGGTGGCGTGGCTTTTGTTGGTACATTCACCGTCTTTTATTCTTGTTTACAGCTGCAAAGTTACGGATCGAAACGCTTTGCGCTGTTACAATATCTTGGAAAAGATTTATGGAGAAACGCCCGTCGGCCGCCTTGTCCGCGCTAAAGGGCGTTTCTACAACCATCAAACGGTACCGCCGCCATTGTCGGATAATAGCTCGTTTTGCTTCCACCGCTTTCTTCGTTCACATGAAAAGGCATCCCTGTCGATGCGTATTAGCCGACAAGGATGCCAAAGTGAAGGTTAAAAAGTATATTGCTGGTCGTAGCCTTTAATCAGTAAGCCTGTTCGTGTACGCCCTTCACGGCACGTCCGCTGGGGTCGTTCATGTTTTTGAACGAGGCATCCCATGCCAGTGCCTCGGCCGTTGAGCAGGCCACGCTGGGGACGCTCGGAACCGAACGGGCTGCCGAATCGCTGGGGAAATGCTCGGCAAAGATAGACCGGTAGCAGTATTCCTCCTTGTTTTGGGGTGGGTTGATAGGGAACCGTTCCGCTGCGTGCGCCATCTGTTCGTCGCTTACACTGCTGGCGGCAATCTGCTTCAGCGTGTCAATCCACGAGTAGCCCACACCGTCGGAGAATTGCTCTTTTTGTCGCCATGCCACCTCCTCGGGCAGCAGGTCGGCAAAAGCGTCGCGTACAATCTTCTTTTCGATGGTGTTGCCAGGACAGAGCTTGTAGGCTGGATTGAGGCTCATTGCCACATCGAGGAACTCGCGGTCGAGGAACGGCACACGTCCCTCTACGCCCCATGCCGAAAGACTCTTGTTGGCGCGAAGACAGTCGTAGAGATAAAGTTTAGAGAGCTTGCGCAAAGTCTCCTTGTGAAACTCATCGGCATTCGGCGCGCGGTGGAAATAGAGATAGCCGCCGAAAATCTCGTCGGCACCTTCGCCCGACAGCACCATCTTGATTCCCATCGACTTGATAACGCGGGCCAGCAGATACATCGGCGTAGAGGCGCGCACCGTGGTCACGTCGTAGGTCTCGATGAAATATATCACATCGCGGATGGCATCGAGTCCTTCTTGGATGGTATAGTTTATCTCGTGGTGTACGGTTCCTATGTGTTCGGCCACCAGTCGAGCCTTGGCCAAATCAGGAGCACCCTTGAGACCTACGGCAAACGAATGTAGACGCGGCCAGTAGGCTTCGGTCTCGCAACCGTTTTCGATGCGTTTGCCCGAATATTTTTCCGCTATGGCAGAGATAACGCTTGAGTCGAGGCCACCAGAGAGTAGCACGCCGTAGGGCACATCGCTCATGAGTTGTCGTTTCACAGCGTCTTTCAGACTCTCGCATACGGCTTTCACGCTGTCTTCATAGCTTAACTCCGACACGCGTTTTCCTTCAAAACTTACGTCCTTGAAGCTCTGTGCGCCATCCTCGCCCGTAAGACTATAATAGGGCTTCATGCCCGGATCTTTGCTCCAGTAGTAGTGGCCAGGCAAGAATGGTTTATAGCGGTCGCATTGTCCTTCGAGTGCTTTCAGTTCAGATGCCACATAGACCGTGCCGTCATCGTCATAGCCTATATAAAGTGGTATGACACCAATCGGATCGCGTGCGATAAGGAACGAGTCGTCCTCACGATTGTAAAGAGCAAAGGCAAATATGCCCGACAAACGGTTCAGACCATCTGCGATGTTGCCTTGGCGCATCAATGGCAGGATAACTTCACAATCGGAACCAGTCTGAAAGGGATAGTCGGCAAACTCGGTTCGCAAATCTTGGTGGTTGTAAATTTCGCCGTTTACAGCCAATACCTGCTTTTTGTCGGGCGAAAACAATGGTTGTCGTCCCGACTCAGGGTCTACAATGCTGAGGCGTTCGTGGCAAAGGATAGCCGAACCGCCAGTATAAATACCACTCCAGTCAGGACCGCGGTGTCTGATTTTCTGGCTCATGCGCAATGCTTTCTGTCTCAGTTGAGCTGTTTGCTCTTGGATATTGAATATTCCTACTATTCCACACATGGTTGTATAAGTTGTGAGTTAATGTCCGATATTTCTTTCTTTTTGTTAAGTCTTGGATGCAAAATTAATACAATCTGTCAAAAAGCAGTATAATAATAAGCCTATTTGAAAGCATGTTTTTTATATTATGGACAAATTGTAATACTGGAATGGTGTAATCATTACAGTTTGCTTGTAAAACGAAAGGTATAGCTTTCAAATTGATGTTTTATTTAAAAAATAAGATAGAAAATAGTGTTCGCGTGATGATTATCATAACTTTTTGTTTTACCTTTGCAGCGGATTTAAGACAAAAGGTTGATTGAAACGTTAAAAATTGACGCAAAATGACACAGTTAGTCCATTTCACCAAGATGCATGGAGCGGGTAACGACTATATTTATGTTGACACCTCTTTATATGATATACCCGATCCTGCAGCGGCATCCATCGCTTGGAGCCGTCCTCATACGGGTATTGGTAGTGATGGATTGGTTTTAATCGGCCGACCTCACAACAACACACAAGCAGATTTTTCGATGCGTATCTTCAACGCCGACGGTTCGGAGGCGATGATGTGCGGCAATGCCAGCCGATGCATAGGTAAGTATCTCTATGAGAAAGGACTGTTTGATCAGTCAGTCATTAGACTGCAAACTCTTTCTGGAGTGAAGACTTTGGAATTGCGGTTGACCCCTAACAATAAGGTAGAGAGTGTTACCGTGGATATGCTGGAACCTCATTTTGAGATGGCTGGGCAATACACGGGTGAGCCTGTGACGTTGCCTTCGTCGCTGGTGAACAATGTGAACAAATCTGCATTTGTTTCGATGGGCAATCCCCACTATGTGATATTTGTGGACAGAATGGAAGGACTTGATATTGTAGAAGTGGGAAAAACGCTTGAGAGAGACAAGGCGTTCCCCGAGCGATGCAACATAGAGTTTGCGCAGCTTGTGGGAGAAGACCAAATTCGTACCCGTGTATGGGAGCGAGGAAGCGGGGTCACCATGGCATGCGGCACAGGTGCCTGCGCCACGGCCGCCGCCGCCGCGCACCTCGGTTTGGCATCGCGCCATTCCTCAATCATTATGGATGGAGGAACGCTTGATATACGATGGGCGGTCGACGATGGCCATATCTACATGACCGGCCCGGCGGCCTTCGTATTCGAAGGAGAGATTGCCTTGCCGGAAAGTTAGTCGTCCTTGTGACGCAACAACTTCGGAAAACATTTGGGAAATACAGGACAACAAAGCAATAGACTTACAACAACATAAAAGAATACAACAGAATGGCATTAATCAACGAACATTTTCTGAAGCTGCAGAAGAACTATCTCTTTGCCGACATAGCCAAGAAGGTGAACGCTTTCAAAGCCACCCACCCGAAGGCTAAGGTTATCAGTCTTGGCATAGGTGATGTTACGCAGCCGCTTTGTCCCGCCGTAATCGAAGCCATGCACAAGGCTGTCGACGATATGGCCAACAAAGAAACGTTTCATGGCTATGGACCCGAACAAGGCTATTTGTGGCTTCGCGAAGCCATTGTGAAGAATGATTTCCTTCCGCGTGGCGTACACCTCGACCCCGATGAGATTTTTGTGAACGACGGAGCCAAGAGCGATACGGGCAATATAGGCGAGCTGGTGCGTTGGGATAACTCCATGGCAGTGACCGATCCTATTTACCCGGTCTATGTCGACTCCAATGTGATGAACGGTCGGTCGGGTTATTTTGAGAACGGACATTGGAGTAATGTCACTTATATGCCATGTACCGAGTCCAACGGTTTTGTGCCCCTTATACCCGATCATCGTGTCGATATGATTTACCTGTGCTATCCGAATAATCCTACGGGCATGGTCATTACGCGCGAGGAACTGCGCAAGTGGGTGAATTACGCCATTCACAACGATTCGGTGATTTATTACGATGCGGCCTACGAGGCTTACATCCGCGACGAAAACATACCCCACACCATTTACGAGATACGCGGTGCCCGCAAGGTGGCCATCGAGTTCCACAGTTATTCGAAGACTGCCGGCTTCACAGGTGTGCGCTGCGGCTATACGGTTGTTCCCAAGGAGCTCACCGCTGCCACCATCGACGGCCAGCGGCTGTCGCTCAATCCGTTCTGGTTGCGCCGCCAGTCGACCAAGTTCAACGGCACAAGCTATATCTCGCAACGTGCGGCCGAGGCAATCTATACGCCCGAAGGCAAGCGCCAGACACAAGAAACTATCAACTATTACATGGAGAATGCCCGCATCATGCACGAGGCATTGTCCGATTTGGGCTTCACGGTCTATGGCGGTACCGACGCCCCTTACCTTTGGGTGAAGACTCCAGGCGGCACTCCCTCATGGCAGTTCTTCGAAGAATTGCTCTACGGGGCACAGATAGTCTGCACGCCAGGCGTGGGCTTCGGACCGTCGGGCGAAGGCTTTGTGCGGCTTACCAGCTTCGGCGACCGTGCCGACTGCATTGAGGCCATGGAGCGTATCCGCCAGTGGGTGAACAAATAATCAAGATAAACAAACAAGCAAAAGAAATATTTAACAAGTATGGAAAACCTAAGATTTCAAGCAGTAGCAGACGCTTCCAAGAAGCAGCCCGTATCGGTGATGACTCCTGTTGAGAGACCGTCGGAGTATTTCGCCAAGAAAGTGTTTAACCGTCAGAAGATGTACAAATATCTTCCTGCCGATGTGTACAACAAGCTCATCGACGTGATCGACAATGGCGCGCAACTCGATCGCAGCATTGCTGACGAGGTGGCTAAGGGCATGAAGCAGTGGGCCGACGAGAATGGCGTGACCCATTACACGCACTGGTTCCAGCCTTTGACCGAAGGTACCGCCGAGAAGCACGACTCGTTCATCGAGCACGATGGCAAGGGCGGCATGATTGAGGAGTTCTCCGGCAAGCTGCTTGTGCAGCAGGAGCCCGATGCTTCGAGCTTCCCGTCAGGCGGCATCCGCTCTACTTTCGAGGCTCGCGGTTATTCCGCTTGGGATCCCACGTCGCCAGTGTTCATCATCGACGACACACTTTGCATTCCTACGATTTTCATATCATACACCGGTGAGGCGCTCGACTATAAAGCACCATTGCTGCGTGCCCTGCATGCCGTTAACGTTGCCGCCACTGATGTGTGCCACTATTTCTATCCTGACGTGAAGAAGGTTGTCAGCAATCTGGGTTGGGAGCAGGAGTATTTCCTCGTCGACGAGGATCTGTACGCCGCCCGTCCAGACCTTATCCTCACCGGCCGCACACTGATGGGTCACGAGAGCGCCAAGAACCAGCAGATGGACGACCACTATTTTGGTACTATACCTGAGCGTGTGGCTGCTTTCATGAAAGACCTGGAGATACAGGCTCTTGAGTTGGGCATCCCCGTGAAGACTCGCCACAATGAGGTTGCGCCCAACCAGTTTGAGTGCGCTCCGATATTCGAAGAGACCAATCTGGCTGTAGACCACAACATGTTGCTCATGAGTTTGATGAAGCGTGTGGCTCACAAGCACGGCTTTGAGGTGCTGCTTCACGAAAAGCCTTTCGACGGCATCAACGGTTCGGGCAAGCACAACAACTGGTCGCTCTCTACCGACACTGGCATTCTGCTGCACGGCACAGGTAAGACGCAGGAAGACAATCTGCGCTTCGTGGTGTTCATCGTTGAGACATTGATGGGCGTTTACCGTCACAACGGCCTGCTCAAGGCTTCGATTATGGACGCAGGCAATGCCCACCGTTTGGGTGCCAATGAGGCTCCTCCCGCCATCATCTCCTCGTTCTTGGGTCGCAGCGTGAGCGACTTGCTCGAGCACATCATCAAGTCGGACAAGGATGCGCTGTTCATCACGGGCAAAGAAGGTGTGGAAATCGACATTCCTGAGATTCCCGATATCATGCGCGACAATACCGACCGCAACCGCACCAGTCCTTTCGCCTTCACCGGCAACCGCTTCGAGTTCCGTGCCGTAGGTTCGAGCGCCAACTGTGCCAGCGCGCAAATCGTGCTCAACACCGCTGTGGCTGAGGCTCTTGTCGACTTCAAGGCTCGTGTGGACAGTCTTATCGCTAAGGGCGAAGACAAGTTCAGTGCTATTCTGAGCGTGGTGCGCGACGATATCAAGGTTTGCGCCCCCATCCATTTCGACGGCAACGGCTACTCCGACGAGTGGGTTGTAGAGGCTGCCAAGCGCGGACTCGACACTGAGAAATCGGCTCCAGTTATCTTCGACCGTTACCTCGATGCCGAAACCATCAAGATGTTTGAGACGACGGGTGTCATGAAGAAGAACGAGCTTGAGGCACGTAACGAGGTGAAATGGGAGACCTACACCAAGAAGATTCAAATCGAAGCGCGTGTGCTGGGCGACCTCTCGCTCAACCATATCATACCTGTGGCTACCCACTACCAGTCGATGATTGCCAAGGATGTGCAGAACCTCATGGCTATCTATGGTGCCGAGAAGGGCAAGAAACTCTCTGAGCGCATCATGAATATCATCGAGCAGATTTCCGAGCGCACTGCTACCATCGAGAAGAACGTGGAGGAAATGGTGAACGCACGTAAGGTGGCCAACAAGATACAGGATGAGCGTGAGAAGGCCATCGCCTATCACGACACGGTCGAGACATTCTTCGACCCCATCCGTTACCAGATCGACAAGCTCGAGTTGGTTGTGGCCGACGAGCTGTGGATGCTGCCCAAGTATCGCGAACTGCTTTTTATCCGATAAGCGGCCACGACAAAATAGAGAATTGTGTATTTCTAAATAGGCAATCTATTTCTTTTATTGGTTGTTTAAGTTTACAGGGTGGGCTTGCCGTGAGGCAAGCCCACTTTTTCGTTTTTCTGTTGTCTGCATTCTCCCGTCCGTCTGTCCTGTAGTCTCTTTCCGCCCCCAACGCGCCCCCACAAGTCGCTTGTGTTTTGCTGTTTTGTAAGCTGTTGTAAATCAACGATATAGAGATTGATAAAAATTTAAGCTATTATTTTTCAAATTTAAGCTATTATTTTCAAAATTTAAGCTATTATTTTTCGCCATTCCGTATGTTTCGTCCTGTGGGAAATGTCGTATCTGCCGCGCTTTGCTATGCCATGCTCATGTGCGCAATGGTTGTGGAGCATTCGCCCCACGTCGCTTTCAAGACAGGAATCAGGTCTCTTTGTCCAATTTTTACACGCCATTGTCCAATAATTGGACAGTTGCAGAATACTGTTTTTATTTCAAACGTCTTATTATCAACGATTTGTGTTTTTGGCACGGCATTGGCATAGAGTATAGGTGTATGAAAAGAACGATTAACACATTTGTTTTGTTGCTGGCCTGCGCATCGGCTTCTGCCCAAACGTCTTGGACGCTCGACAGTTGCATCAGCTATGCCGTGAGCCATGCCAACACGGTGCAACGCAGCCGCATAGAACTTTCTCAAAGTAGTTATGATGCCCGCACGGCCGCCCTCGACTTCCTGCCCACCGTGACCGGACAGGTGACCGGACAATACTCTTGGGGACGCAACGTGGACCCCGAAACCAATACATATAATACGATCACCACCTTCAACAACTACTACTCGGTCGGCGCATCGCTCAGTCTCTTCGACGGTGGTCAGACGCTCAACGCCTTCCGCCGCGCAAAGAATGCGCGTGCCTATGCCGCTACGTCGCTGCAGAAAGCGGCCGATGACAAGGCGCTGACCGTGATGACGAAGTTTGTAGATGCCATATACAACCAGAAGAGTGTGGCTCTCGCTGAGCGCAAGCTCGCCGACAGCCGCGCCCTTCTACTCAAGACGCAACGACTCTTCGAGCTGGGCGAGAAGTCGCGCCCCGACGTGGCGCAGATGGAGAGCCAGGTGGCCGAAGATGATTACAACTTGTTGCACCAGCAAAATCAGGCCCGTCTGACGCTTTTGGCTCTCAAGAGCGAAATGAACTATCCGGTGGCCGACACGCTTTGTCTCTCCGACGAGGCGCCTGCCGGCGATTGGGAGGCTGCTGGTCGCGGCCAGCTCAGTGTTACACTGGAGGAACAGAAAGTGAAAGACCTAAGATATGCGTGGCTCGAAGCTAAAGGCTACACGCTGCCAAGCCTCACGCTTGGCGGCGGCGTGCAGACCAACTATTACCGTAATCTCTCTCAAGGAAGTGGCACTGCGGACGCATTCGCGACACAGATGAAGAACAATCGCGGCGAATACGTCTACCTGTCACTATCCATTCCGCTTTTCGCCCCAAGCCGCTGGCGGTCGGCACGACGAGCCAAGAGCGAGTGGCAAAAGGCGCAGCTCGACCTCGACGATGCACGCCGCAAGCTTGCCGACGACCGTGCGCAGGCCATGGCCGACCTGCAGGGGTATAGCCGCGAGGTAACGCAGATGGAGCGTAAGGTGGAAGCCGACTCGCTGGCCTATCACCTATCGAGCCGCAAGTACGAAGAAGGCTTGCTCTCCACGTTCGACCTGCATACGGCAGCGCAGACCCTCCTGCAGTCGCGCATCAAGCTGCTGCAGTCGCGCTTGCTGCTCATCGTGAAACGAAGACTTGTGGAATACCTCGGGCGGTAGGCCATACCAACATACGTTATATATCATAACCAAACTCATTAACTATAAAAACAACATACAACAATGGATATAAAGATTGAGAAAAAGAAATATGCCATTCCCCGTAAGTATTGGCCCTGGATAGGAATCGCAATAGTTTTTGTGGCCGGATTGGGAACGCTCGCGCTGGGCAATTTCAGCTCCTCGCTCAACGTGGATGCCAAGAACCTGAACATTGGTGAGGTGACCAACGGACAGTTCGACGACTATGTATCGGTCGACGGCAGTGTGGCACCCATCCAGGTGGTACAGATTTCGCCCGAGGAGGGCGGCCAGGTGCTCGAGAAAGTGGTGGAGGAAGGTACGCATGTGCGCAAGGGCGATGTTATCGTAAGGCTCAGCAACTCGAACCTCGACCTGCAGATACTCAACGCCGAGAGCGAACTGGCCGAAAAGCAGGACATGCTCCGCAACACCGAACTGTCGCTCGAACAAGACATGCTCAACAACAAGACAGAGGCTGCCCAGTACGACATGGACGTGACTTCGAAGAAACGCGCCTATGAACATCAAAAAGCCTTGCAGAAGGAACAGCTCAACTCGCGTGAGGAATACCTCAAGGCACAGGAGGAATACAAGCTTGCACAGGAGAAGAATACACTCATCAAGCAGCGCCTGAAGAAGAGCACGCAGTTGCGCAAGGCGCAGATGGCGCAGATGGCCGACAACCTCGAGTCGATGCAGCGCAACGTGCAGCTTGTCAGGGAGCGCAAGGCCAAGCTTGAGGTACGCTCGTCGATCGACGGCGAAGTGGGTCAACTCGACATCGAACTGGGACAGAATATACAGCCCGGACAGAAGATTGGCGTCGTCAACGACCTGTCCGACTACAAGGTGCAGGCGCAGGTAGACGAACACTATGTGGATCGTGTGCACCCCGGTCTCACAGGTACCTTCGAGCAGAATGGCAAGCGCTACACCCTCGAAGTGCGCAAGGTGTATCCCGAAGTGACCAATGGACGCTTCAAGATCGACTTCATATTCCGCGGCGAACGGCCGCAAAACATACGCACGGGACAGACCTACTATGTAGACCTGCAGCTCGGCGAGTCGAAGCGGGCTGTGCTTATACCCAAGGGAACGTTCTACAGCGTGACGGGCGGACAATGGATTTTCGTGCTCGACAAGAACGGAAAGAAGGCTTACCGCCGCAACATCACCATCGGCCGACAAAACCCACAATACTACGAGGTCACCGAAGGATTGGAGCCGGGCGAGCGCGTCATCACCAGCGGATACGAGGCTTTCAAGGACAACCAGACGCTCGTGCTCAAACAATAGCACACCGATCGGCGGCTTGAACAATAGATACCAACATCGAATACGATATTATATAACATAACTTCAGATATGAATTATATCACAAAAGCCTTTGCTAGTTTGGCTCACCGTGGCCAGCACAACATCGCCAAGATACTGTGTCTTGGCTTGGGACTGGCCATCAGCTCGGTCATTATAGCCGAGATTTTCTACGAACAGACGTTCGACACCTATTTTCCCGAAGCCAACCGCACCTATTATGTGGTAGAAAAGTACAAGATGGGCGACATGGACGATATGAAAAGCGTTGCGCAGACGCCTGGCGCATGGGCTCCCGCAGTGAAACGGTATGTTCCCATGGTCGAGGCAGCCACACGCATCACAGGTTGTTGGGGCGGCGACACGCAACTGCATCTGCAGGCGCGCGCGAAGGACATGGAGGGCGACGGCAATGCTGTGAAGTCGTCGATCCAGCTGGCCGACAGTTGCTTCTTTGATGTCTTCCCGCAGCGCATCCTCGCCGGCGATGCACGGAAGGTGCTCTCCACCAAGAACTGTGTCATGGTCAGCTCTGACCTGGCCAAAACCATTGGAGGTAACGTGGTGGGACGCCGTTTCACCATCGACGACTGCCCAGGCATCACATTCACCATAGGCGGCGTCTTTGAGGCTTTCCCGTGGGGATCGTCGTTCCATGGCAGTGATGCCTTCCTGTCGCTGAAATCGATAGGACAGTTTATCTTCGACGGCAGCGAAAACTGGGTGGGAAACGACCGCTACCAGTCGTTCGTGCGTCTGGCCAAGGGGCATGACATCAGCGAACTGCGTCCGTATATGAAGAAAATGCTGGCCGACAACATCGATCAGGCCATGCTGAAGAAACACGGCGTGCAGATGGATGTCGACTTCCAGACGCTCAACAGCTATTACACCAGCAACTCGTATGTGCAGATGATGAAGTGGATTTTAGGCATCGTGGCCTTCGTGTTGCTTTTTACCTCGGTCATGAACTACCTGCTCATCATTGTCAGCAACACCGTTTCCCGTTCGCGCGAGATGGCTGTGCGCAAGTGTTTTGGTGCCGGCAAAGGCAACATCTTTGCCCAGACGCTCTCCGAGGCAGTCGTCCATGTGGCGCTGTCGGTGATATTGGCCGCTCTGTTGGTGTTCGTTTCCAAAGGCACCGTCGAGAGTTTTCTGTCGGCTCCCGTAGTAGCGTTGGTCTTCAATCGTGGAGCGTGGATACTCGTGGCCATAGTGGTGGCAGTCGTATTCATCGGTGGCGTGGTGCCCGGTTGGCTCTTCCAGCGCACCCCGGTAACAAGTGCGTTCCGCGGATGGTCGGAGAACCGCCGCCGCTGGAAACTGGCGTTGCTGGCCGGCGAGTTTTGCATCGTGAGCCTGATGATGAGCTTGCTTTGGATTATCAGTGGCCAATACAGCAAGATGACCAACCTTAACCCTGGCTACAAGTATGACAATGTGGCCATCCTTTCTGTGCAGGGAATGCTGCAGGCCGACTCGCACCGCTGTCTCGACGAGCTTAAGCGCAACCCACACGTTACACTCTTGGCAACCGCCACGTCTCTTCCCTTGGAGGGATGGTTCGGATCGGGCAACAACGTGTCGTTGCCAGGAAGTGACGAGGAACTATTCAACGCCAAAGATTTGTACTTTGTTAGCGATGATTTCTTTAAGATTCTCGACATCAAGATAACTCAAGGCTCGTTCTTTACCGACCGCAGCGATACCTGCAGACAGGTCATGGTCGACGAGAATTTTGCGCAACGGCTACAGAAGGCGGCCGGATGGAAAGACGGGGTGGTGGGCAAACGCATTTCGGTGTCGGAACACTGCTCAGAAGCTTATCCCACACTTAAAATAGTGGGCGTATACAACAACATACAGCTGGGTAGCGTGGAGCAGACCAACCAGAAATTGGGTGTGCCATCGATGGTATTCTACAGTCCTGCCAATGCTACCGACCAGGTGTTGCTTAAGTTTGACGAACTGACGCCTCAGACAATGAACGATGTGCGACAAAGCATGGAAAAGTTGTTCCCGGGCAAGGAGGTCAGGCTTTTGAACTACGCCTCTGAGTTTGAGAGCCAGTACGTATCGCAGCGCAATTTCCGCAACGGCATCCTTGTTGGAGGCGTCGTGGTGTTCGTCATCGCTCTTCTCGGGCTGGTCGGTTACTCGTCCGACGAAGTGGCGCGCCGCAGCAAGGAAATAGCCATCCGTAAGGTCAATGGTGCAAAGGTGAACGACATCCTCCGCCTGTTTGTCAGGGACATCATGCGCGTGGCGGTGCCCAGTGTGCTCGGCGGTTGTGTGGGCGCGTGGCTGATTGCCGCCCAATGGCTGCAAAACTTTACGGTGCGCATCCGTCTTACGGTATGGATTTTCTTGGCGGTGACCATAGTAGTGCTTTTGATAATTGGTCTCTCGATTGTCGTGAACTGCCGCAAGGTGGCAGTGTCGAATCCTGTGAAATACCTGAAGGACGAGTAACGGGAATCAGAAAAGGCGCTTGTCGGACAACGCCAGAGCGCATTTTTTACAAAAAATAATCATTAGGAAACAAAAAACAAACAAGATAAGATGATAAAAGTATGCGAATTAAGCAAAGTGTTCCGTACCGACGAGGTGGAAACTATTGCACTGGATAAAGTGAGTTTTGAAGTCAAGGACGGTGAGTTTGTGGCCATTATGGGCCCTTCGGGGTGTGGTAAGTCCACGCTGCTCAATATTCTTGGATTGCTCGACAACCCCACAAGCGGACAGTATTGGCTTGGCGACAAGGATGTGGCCGGCCTGAATGAGAATGAGCGCACGGCCATCCGCAAGGGGCAGGTGGGCTTCGTGTTCCAGAGTTTCAACCTTATCGACGAGCTTAATGTGGAGGAAAACATCGCCCTGCCGCTGGCTTACATGGGACTTCCGAAGGCCGAGCGCAAGGCGAAAGTGGACGAGGTGATGCGCCGCATGAACATTGCGCACCGCGCCAAGCACTTCCCCCATCAGCTGTCGGGTGGTCAGCAGCAGCGCGTGGCCATAGCTCGCGCGGTGGTGTTCGGTCCAAAGCTTATCCTCGCCGACGAGCCTACGGGAAACCTCGACTCCAAGAATGGCGCTGAGGTGATGCGCTTGTTGTGTGAGCTCAATCAAGAAGGAACCACCATTATCATGGTAACCCACAACGAGCACGATGCGCAGATGGCTCACCGTGTGGTGCGTCTCTTTGACGGAAAGATAGTTGACGACGGCAAGGCGTGAACCAATGTCTGTGGACTGGACGGTGCGGGCTATGGTGTGATGCACCGTGGCCAGGGATATGAAATGCCAGAGGGGAAGTGAGCTGACGATGTATGTGGGTCGCAGGCTTACTTCCCCTCTATGCTGTTAGAAATGAATAGTTGTCTAATGTGCCGCAGATGAGCGGTAGGTTACGGGGGTGACGTTGTCGTTTTTCAGCACATCGTAGATGTCTTGTGGCTTGGTTTTTACTGGCCCTCGCATGAATATGGTGGCGTTGTAGCTCTTCATGAACTGGCGATGGAAGTCGGGGTCGGCTTGTGGCAGTTCGAAAGCTTTGGAGGGTTTGCCGTTGTTGTCGATGTGGGCGATGAATGGCCGGGTGTATACGCCATCGTCGCGACGGCTGGAGAAGATAATCCATCTGCCGTTGGACGACCACTCGTGGTAGCTCTCGGCATAGTCGGAGTTGGCTGCCGTAAGTGGATAGCTGTTCATGGTTTTCAGGTCGGTCATCCAAAGATCGGCGTCGCGATGCCACACATGGAAGTAGCCCCAGCTGCCTAAACTATAGAGCAGGAAACGGCCGTCGGGCGAAACGCGCGGGAAGGTGGCACTTTTGCCCATGCCTGCTGCGTCGAAAACCATTTCGCGTGAGCCGAATGTGCGTGTTGTTTCGTTGAATGGCAAGCGGTAGATGCTGTACTTTATCTCTTTGGCTCGTGCGATGGCTTCGGTGCCGTGGGGCACGGTGTCGCGGTATTCGAAGTGCGCGCTGGCATAGTAGAGATACTTGCCGTCGGGCGACCAGCTTGGGAACACCTCGAACTCGGTGGAGTCGCTGAGGATGGTAGACACTTCGTTCTTGTCGGGGTCGAACAGGATAAGGTCGCTTTGTGAGTCGAGAACCTCTATCTTGTTTATGTCGCGTGTGTGAAAACTCTGCATGGTCATGTCGGTGGAGTAGGCCAGAAGCTTCAGCGTGGGGTGCCATGCGGGATAGACACCGGCCGAAAGGATACTGTCGCAGTTCATGTTTACCTTCTGCATTTTGCCGTCGTACTCTATGAATGTGCCGCCGTGGTGTTGGCGTGCGTGGAACTGGTATCGGTCGGGATTGTAGTTTTGCACGTTGTGGCAGTTGATGCACTGGCCGTCGCTGTCGTTTGCCGCAAGCATGTTGTTATAGATCACCGATTCGTCGTAGTTCTCTAAGCATCGCTGGTTGATGGTCAGTTCCTCGTAGGTCACATACGAAGGAGCGATGAGGCGGTACGATATGTAGGGGTCGATGCTGTCGGCGCTGACGTGGATGGCGAATGTTTTGTAGTGCGTCCATTGGCCTTGGCTTTGCGCATAGATGTCTACCTGTATATCCTTTCCTTTGGCAGCGGCAGTCAGCGCTTTCCATTCGTCGATGTTAGGCTGCGCCTTCGGTCCGCCGCAAAGTATTTCCTGATTGCCGCAATGATAGCGCGTTACCACATCTTCGGCCGGTGTGGTGAGTTCCATCGACAGTGGGGCGATATTGATCGGCACGGTAACATTGGTGTAGTCGGGGTAGATGACGGGCAGTTTCTGCGTTTCGCTGTATTGCGATGGAACCTCCACGCGGCTGCACGCGGCAAGGCCAAGCGACAAAACGAGTAAGACTCCGGCAACGGTCTGCTGCAGCAGGCTGAAGTTGATGGCGTATGATGTTTTTCTGTTTTTCATCTTTTTAGCATTGTTTTTCGTAATTCCGTTGTATCGGTTTGCTTTTTTTGTGAATCAATAGCTCTTCAGACCGCGGATGAGGAAGTATTCATAGTAGAATGTTCCGCCGAAACGTGGGTAGAGCAAGGGTTTCATTTGTTCCTCGGTCATGCCTCCCAATTGTTGTGCGGCTGCCATGAAGTCGTTGTAGTTTTGTTTCACCTCGTCGTCGAAGGGCATGTGGCTGATATCCACATTGTTCTCCAAATGTCCGTAAAGGTATGCAGCCTCCTGATAGTGTATGGGCATGCGCTGTCCGGGGTGCAGGCGGGCGTATTGCGCAAACTGGTCCCAGAAAATAGCAATCTGTTTCGACTGCAGGGCGGCTTGCAGGCAGGCTTCTTGGTAAACGGGGTCGTTCGACATTTCGTGCGAGAAACTGTTGAGCAGATACAGTTCAATAAGCGTGTTGTCGGAGGTCAGTTCGTCGTTGCCGTGCAGGAAATGTAGTATGGGTTTCATCTCAGGATCGTTCTTGATGAGGCTGCGATGCGTGAGGTAGGGTTCGTAATGCTCGGCAAATTGTTTGTAATATTTGGTGTGCTTGAGGATGTCGATGTATTTCTTGGCTACCTGCATCTCACCGTTGAGAATGGCACATTTGAGCATATATTTCAGGTAGTCGACACGCCACCCATACTCCACGCCGTCCTCCAGACACCACCGGTAACAGAAATTCAGCTTGCCGTAATGGTAGTAGATGAGTTTGCCGCCCGTTTGGGTTATGCGCACTTGAAACGGAGCGTTGCACTCGGCTCCTCCGTTCTTGTAATGGTACATGTTGTCGCCGGCGGTGCCGAGCCGGAAAAGCGCCAGATTCTTCAGCATCCACATCATGCGGGTAGGCTCCTCGTCTTCGTCGAGCGTCTGGTAGGTTTGCAGCACAGCATCCCAGTTGAGGTTCTCCACTTCGTGGGTCATGATGAGCTCGCGGCGGAAATTCTTGTCTTTGTACCAGCCTACCCATGTGCCAGCTGCCAGAATGGCAACGGTCACTATGTTGGCAGCGACGGCATAGCGCCGGCGAACAGATGCGGGCCAACAGCCGTAGAAGACGGCCATCAGTGCAAGAGAGACGGCGAGCAACGCAAACGGCCAGTAATAGACGCGGTGCTCGGAAATCATGCAGTAGATGGGCAGGGCTGTGGTGTAGATGCCGCTCTCGGGTGTTTGGCAGTAGACGTAACGATAACAGATGAGCGGTATGAAGACCATGGCGAGTATGGCCACAATCGTGGTTACGGTATTGCAAATGGTTTGTCCCCGATGGCCTCTGTGCAGCCGCCAGGTCACCACAGCCATCAGACCTGTTGCCATCAGACCGTAAAAACCAATCAGAGGATAGGCGATGGCGGTGCTGAGCAGTATGTAGATGTTGCGCAGCTGCCAGCGTGAGGGAATGGTGCGGTAGAGCCAAACCAAGGCAACGGCTGCTGTGGTGCCAATCGTTGCAGCAAAGAAATGGCCGCGGAGCTTAAGGTAAAATATCCAGTAGCCCAAGTCAACATCGGTGATGAGCAACATTGCTACAGGAAAAAGGAGTAGGGCAGAGGCATAAGCGGGTATGCGGAAAGTGCGCTTTACCATCCACATCATCAGCAGCCACCATAGGCACAATAGCACTACGCCTATCCAAGGATGATAGAAATACTGTGTGAAGTAGGTGCCGGCCCAAGTAAGGAATCCGCCGGGCACAACCATTTGTTCTTTGAAAAACAAAGGTGTGTCGAGGAAAAGGTTCAGCTCCTGCACGCGGAAAAGATAATCGGAGTCGTAGGCCAAAAAGGTTACGGCAATGGCTATGAGAGCCAACAACGGAATGATGAATGCTGTGACCCCGGCAAAGTGCGCCGGCTTGAGCTTTGGCGTGTTGCTTGGTGCTGCTTCTACATGTTGCCGCGCTTTGGCAGCGTTGTGGTTCGAACCATCGTGAGTCTCGGTGGATTGCTCGTTAGTTAGTTTCTTTGCGTTCATTTCATAATGGTCGTTAGGATAACGCAAAAGTAATAAAATAATGTGGAAATAATATATAAAAGGTGTAAAAACACGAATTATAGCCTGATGACAGGACAATAGTCAAGATGGCGGCGTGTTGCTTACTGTTGCTCATAAGCATAAAAAATATCCGACAAGAGGTGCGAAAATCCAGACGATATTTGCCGCTGTGAATGTGATGGAAGGCAAAACGCGCTTGTTTTTTGCGTTATATGTAAATGGTTGAACAATAGGATGTTGTAACAAATGCGTGCGTTTTGCCGAACGTTTTTTCTTTTCGTCAGTTGAAAAAGGTATCGAATCGCCTCGCGATTGGTGTCCAACCGCACTGCAGGCAGGCGCTTAACGCATCTCCAACGACCATTTGTCGGGGTGCGATAAGGCATAAATCCTGAACGAGAATGCCTGAAAACTGCATGCGTCAACCCTCTGCACTTGTTGGAAAATGGTGCAATCTACAGTTTCTGCCTTCTAAAAGGTGAGTCTCGGAGAGCGTGTTTTATTAAGAACTTTTTTAACGATTCTCGAGACATTATGACTTTGTGAAATCTATGTCAGACAATCTCCGGCAAATCACTCGTCTTTCCTGTTGTATAGATATCTGAATATAGCTATTCCGTAAAATCATTCAAGAAAGCAGTATGGCGTTGCAGGTATAATCATAAAAATCCCGTTGCGCAACTTGCGTAACGGGATTTTATGACGTGGTGCAACCGAAGGGCTATTTCCCTTCACACCTGTTCAAGACATCTTATTCAGCAGTCTCCGTGTTCTCTTGGTGGTTGTTGTGGCGCGGCTGACGCTCGCGGCCGCCTCGTTCGTCGCGGCGGGGACGGCGCTCGCCACGGGGACGGCGCTCGCGTTCCACGTATCCCTCGGGCTTCTCCACAAGCACACGATGAGAGAGCTTGTACTTACCGGTCTTCGGGTCGATTTCGAGGAGTTTCACCTGAATGTGGTCGCCCTCCTTGATACCAGCCTCTTCGACGGTTTCCAAACGCTTCCAGGCTATTTCGGAGATGTGGAGCAAGCCTTCCTTGCCGGGCATGATTTCTACGAAGCAACCGTAAGGCATGATGCTTTTCACCACTCCATCGTAAACCTCGCCAACCTCTGGGATGGCCACAATCGAACGAATCTTCTGGATGGCAGCATCAATCGACTCCTTGTTGGGAGCGCTCACCTGCACATGACCCACACCGTCGGCTTCGTCGATGGTGATGGTCGAACCAGTGTCTTCCTGCATCTGCTGGATGATCTTTCCGCCCGGGCCAATCACGGCACCGATGAATTCTTTGGGAATGTCGAATGCCTCAATGCGTGGCACCTGCGGCTTCATCTCGGCACGAGGCTCGGAGATGGTCTTCATCATCTCGTTCATGATGTGCTCGCGGCCAGCCTTGGCTTGCATCAATGCACGCTCAATGACCTCGAACGACAATCCGTCGCACTTGATGTCCATTTGGGTGGCAGTCAGGCCGTTTTTCGTTCCTGTGGTCTTGAAGTCCATGTCGCCGAGGTGATCCTCGTCGCCAAGAATGTCGGAAAGTATGGCGAACTTGTCCTCACCGGGGTTGTGGATGAGACCCATGGCAATACCGGCCACTGGATTCTTGATGGGCACACCGGCGTCCATCAAGGCGAGTGTACCGCCGCAGACGCTGGCCATCGACGAAGAACCGTTCGACTCGAGAATGTCGCTCACCACACGGATGGTGTAGGGGTATCCCTCGGGTATTTGACCCTTTAGAGCACGCCATGCCAAGTGGCCGTGGCCAATCTCGCGGCGGCCTGGGCCGCGCTGGCTCTTGGCCTCGCCCGTGGAGAACGGGGGGAAATTGTAGTGGAGCAGGAACCGCTGGTAAGCGCGTGTGATGGCACCGTCGACAAGCTTTTCGTCGAGCTTCGTACCCAAGGTGACAGTGGCCAGCGACATAGTTTCGCCACGCTGGAAGATGGCTGAACCGTGAGGCATGGGCAGCGGTGATACTTCGCACCAGATGGGGCGCACCTCATCGGTCTTGCGGCCATCCATACGCAAGCCTTCGTCGAGGATGCAACGGCGCATGGCATCGCGCATCGTGTCGCCCCAGTAGCGGCCGGCTTCAGCGTGCTTCTCTTCGAGCTCCTCTTCCGAGAGGTCGGCATGGGCAGCATCGTATTTCTCGAGGAAATCGGCGATGGTCTTGTCGAAAGCATCATTGCGCTCTTGTTTCGGAAGTGTCTGGTGGATGATGTCGTAGGCGGGCTGGTAGAGCTCAGCGTGAATTTGCTGACGCAGGTCTTCGTCGTTGATTTCGTCGTTGTAGTCGCGTTTCACGTTGGTGCCCAGCTCCTTGGCAAGCTCGTCCTGAATCTCGCACATCGGCTTGATGGCTGTGTGGGCAGCCTTCAACGCTTCAATCAAGTCTTGCTCGGACACCTCGCTCATCTCGCCCTCTACCATCATGAGGTTGTCCTTGGTGCAGGCAACCATGATGTCAAGGTCGGCATCCTTCATCTGGTCGAATGTCGGGTCAATGACATACTCGCCATTGATGCGTGCTACACGGCACTCGGAGATGGTATGCTCGAAAGGTATGGTGGAGCAGGCCATTGCAGCTGAAGCCGCAAAGCCAGCGAGAGCGTCGGGCTGGTCCTTGCCGTCGCTGGAAAGCAACCAAACCTGCACGAATACTTCGCAGTGGAAATCAGAGGGGAACAACGGGCGCAATGCACGGTCTACGAGACGCGACACGAGAATCTCGTCGTCGCTGGCCTTGCTCTCGCGCTTGGTGAAGCCGCCAGGGAAACGGCCTGTGGCATAATACTTCTCCCTGTAGTCTACTGTCACCGGCATGAAATCCGTACCGGGAACTGCTTCTTTGGCTGCCGTAACGGTGGCGAGCAATACGGTGTTGTTCATTCGCAGAACAACAGAGCCGTCGGCTTGCTTGGCAACCTTTCCGGTCTCAATCGAGATGGTTCTTCCATCTGGCAATTGAACGGTCTTTGTAATTACGTTCATCTAAAAATTTAAAAATCTTATTGTTTTGACTAACATCTATATATATCTGTGGGCAAAGATACCTATTTAAAACGAAACTGACGAAGAAAACATTCTGAAAATCTATGCGCTAACCTGATTTTTGGATTTTTATATTATTTATTGTGGAAAATACTTGCAGTCGTCTGAAGTTTTTCTTATTTTTGCTCACTGACTATACTATCTAACTTAAACATGCTTATGAGAAAATTTTACAAGCATCTTCTGATTGGATTGCTCCTTTGTTCGGCCACGGTAACGCAGGCGGCAACAATGAGTTTTACAACCAGCAAGGCGGTTGGGGAATCCTTTTCCATCGCCATGAATCCAGGAGTGACGGCAACCGTCACGTGGGCCGACGGTACATCCGAAACCTTTGTAAGCGACGGAATGATACAGACGCTGACACTTCAGTCGTCTAAGTTTACTATCAGTACCGACTCTGAGGTTACTTCGCTTTATGTGGCTGGCAATAAACTCACAGCTATCGATCTTGCCAATGTGAGCAGTTCGCTGAAGAAACTCTATTGCGGAGAAAACCAACTCACCACATTGAATCTGTCGAATTTCAAAAATCTCTTAGAACTCGATGCTCAAGGCAACAAGCTCACCACGCTGAAAGTATTCGGGCCGGAAAGCGTTAATGGTACCGATAACCAGCTTGCGGCATTCTCGGCAACGCAGTCCTCGCGTCTTAAAAACCTCTATCTTGCCGACAATCAGCTGAAAGGCATGAGCTCCAGTCAAATGACATCGCTCGAATACTTGTTTGCGCAGCGCAACGACATGAAAACCCTCAGGCTCAATAAGTGCGCATCGCTTAAGCTCGCATCGCTCGCCGACAACCAGTTGAGCACCTTTGATATCTCAGGTATTGCCGAATTGAAAGAACTGTGGGCTGGAGGTAACCCGCTCGGAGAACTTGACCTCACGGGGTTGGCATCTTTGGAATGCGTCGTTGCGCCCGGTTGCCAGCTCGAGACCATACTTTGGAACGAGGCTTGCAAGAAGACCTTATCGTATATTGACGTCAGCAACAATAGCCTATTCTTCAACTCCTTCCCTACAGTGCGCAACAACTCTGTCCTCGCTACGGCCATTCTTTCGCCGCAAGCCCCCTATCCATTGGTTAAAGAAGGATATGTTTATGCCAACGTTGAGAACAACTGGAGTTCGGAAAAGCTCCAACCGATGTCAACCAACGGTTGGGGTGCCGCATCCTCGCCTATCATAACCATTACCGATAACGAGGGCAATGTGCTGACAGCCGGCAACGATTCTACCACGAGTGACTATCGCAATTATGTGCGCCGCATAACGTTTTGGAAATCGTCAGTAGGGAAAACAGTTACCATCAGCGTCACTTCCAACTATTATCCCGACGTTACTTTGGAAACCACGCCGTTCTATGTGACCACAACTATGGGTATAAAGGGCACCGAAGGCGACAACGACGGAGAAAAGGCCAGTGTGTATTACAACCTCAACGGTCAGCGTGTGGACAAGCCCGCCCACGGCATCTATATCGCTAACGGTAAGAAAGTCATTATCCGATAAACAGAACCATCATGAACAATCATAAGATTTTTATCAGTATTGCGGCAGTATTCCTGTCACTGGCAGCTACTGCGCAAACAAGGCTCGACAATACTACGACTACGCCCAGGATTATTACGCCGGGCGACACCATCACATTGGGCTATAATTGCGACTTTGCCGTGGTACCCATCAATGCCACATGCGAATATACTCCCAGCACCCCCGAAACTTGGGTGAAGGTGCAAAAGGATGGCAACGGCAACCTTGCCATGTTTTCAGAGTTCAATGTCGGTGGCGTGAACCGTTCCGCTACCGTCACGCTGACCAGTGCCGACGGGGCTTATGTCAAGTCGATCGTTGTCAACCAGTTGCCCAACACAATGGATGGTGCGGCATCGAGAAGTGTCGACAAGAAGATTTCGGTTGTCGGCGCAACGGCCAATCAGAATATGAGTGGATACGGAATAGAAAACTCATACGACAACAACACGGGAACATTTTACCACTCGCCTTGGGGCGGCACGTCAACCACGTTCCCCGTGGTGCTGACCTATCGCCTGTCCACTCCCAATCATTTGAATTATGCAGTCTACACTCCGCGACAGGATGGCAACTCCAATGGTAACTGGGGCAACGTGGATGTGGAGTATCAGTTGGCCGACAGCACATGGGTGACGCTGCGCAGCTCCGATTTCGGGCAGGTGAGCACCGACACGCAAATTAAGTTTGGAGAAGACGGAATGGATAATGTGTGTGCCGTACGCTACACCATCCATGACGGCTATGCTGGTTTTGCCAGTTGCGCAGAGATGTCTTTCTATGAGCGCGACACCACTACGATCCAGTACCTCCGCCAGTATTTTGCCGACGATCTCTGCACGAAGCTGCAGCCTGGCATTACCAAAGACAACGCCATAAAGATAAAAGACCAGTTCGTGAAACGTTTGGTCTACTCGTTGCTTGACGGAAACTATTCCACCAAGTTCCGTGTGGGCGAGTTCCGTGCCTACAAGCCTTATTCGACCTTGCAGCAGGAGCTGAAGGTGTCGAACACCTATTGCAACCACGAAAACCCCACGGGTATCTCTGTGGAAAAGGGTGAACGCATTGCCGTTGTTGTGGAAGGCATCACCGACTACTCGGTCGGCATGAAGGTGCGCTGTTTCGGCCCCACCGATTTTGAGGAAAGCAACTACACCCTGTCCAATGGTGTTAACATCATAACAGTCAACAACAAGGGTAACATCTATGTGAACTATTACACCAACGACTATGCTAAGGCTCCCAAGGTGAAGATGCATTTCGCCATGTGTACTGAGAATGGATATTTTGATCTCACCAAGGGCATGACCAATGATGACTGGAACGAGATTATTGCCAATGCCAAGAGCGACTGCATGGACTTGCTGGGCTATCACTGCCAAGTGAACTTCCCGACACAGACCTTGAAGCAAAACTGCAAGGATGCCGTTTGGCTTGTCAACACCTACGATAGCATTGTGTCGTCCGAGTTTACGATGATGGGTCTCTATAAATATCACCGCGACTACGGTAACCACATGACCGTGATCTGCGTAGCTACGTCGGCTGGCCTTTACCACGCCAGCAACGACGGCATGTGCGTGCCTGTGAATGCACTCAGCCAGCCTTCTTCGTCCGACCCTTCTTACTTTGACTACTGGGGCGCAGGCCACGAGCTTGGCCACAACAACCAGACCGACGGTGTGCTGTGGATAGGTCTTACCGAGGTGACCAACAACCTTCTGGCCGCCTTTGCGCAAGACCGCGTGGAGCCCAGCGGCTTTCACCGCATGGAGAACGAGTCGAACGGCGATAAGAGCTATAGCTTCGTCAACGAGATTATCAAGCCCAATCTGCTCAATCCGAACAGCACTTTCCATCAGAGCCACAATGTGTGGTCGTCGATGATAGCCTTCTGGGGCATCCACTGCTATACCTACGAGGCAGGCATCGACTCGTTGGCCTATCCGAAAGTGTTCGAAAAGATGCGTACCATGGATCTCCCGCAGAAGAACAACGGTATCGGTCAGAACGCCGACTACACTGCCGACGGCGAGCAGCAGCTCAACTTCGTGAAGCAGGTTTGTGACATGACGCAAATCGACTTCACCGACTATTTCCGTCTCTGCGGCATGATGATGCCCTACAACAGCATTGTCGGCGACTACTCGAACCGTCGTCTGCTCATCACGCAAGACATGGTGGACGAGTTGCAGTCGTATATCGACGCCAAGAACTATGTGAAGGCTCCTGCCGGCTTGTATCTCATCAATATCTACAATACCGACGCATTCCGCAACAAGGCCACTGTTCCCGAAGGCATCGCCGTGGGCACAGGCTGCACCGTGGCGGGCGGAAAGATTACCATTCGTCATGCATCTTGGCCCAACGCCATCGGCTTCAAGGCGTACAACTCCAGCAATGAGCTGGTCGAAATCTACAGCTACGGTTATGGCTACCAGGGCAGCAGCAACAACTACCGCCCGTCGTACACCAGTGCTACGCTGGGCAACAATGTGGCTTACATCAACGCAGTGAGCTACGATGGCAGCGAGACGCTATGCTATAAGCGATGAGCTGGGCATGTAGTTGCTGTCAGTAGACCGCTACAAATCACAAGGGGGAGGCACTGCTTTACATGCAGTGCCTCCCCCTAATGCGTTTTTATGTATCTGGTTCGGTCTATTCCTTGTGCTGACTGCCTGTCACTACCCACACGCTGAGCAACACCAGGGCCAAGGCTACGGGTTTGTAGAAGGTCAGGACATCTTGTCCGATAACAATGGCCACGAACGATGCGATGATGGGCTGCAGGTTGGTATACACCGACACGGTGGTGGTCTTCAGGTATCGCAAGGCAAATGGTATGGCGAAAAAGCCTGCCACAGTGGCAAATACCACGATGAAAGCCATCTCGCTTACGCCATCCCACGCCCATTCGGAAGAGTAGAGCCGTGCCGTCTGTAGGTCGCTCCACGAGAATGGCAGTATGACCACCGTCGAGGCCAAAAACACCCATTTCATCTGTGTCACTGCCGTGTATTTTGTCGACACGCTACGCGTAATGATGAGGTAGACGGCCCATGTGAGGAGCGAGAGCACCGTCAGTCCGATGCCCAACAGGTCGTTGGTTCCCGTGCCGCCTTGCCAACCCGCAATCGCCATAATCAATGCTCCGGCCACACCGATAGCCACGCCGATGGAGCTCCGTAGCGTGATGCGCTCGCCGATGAGCAGCGCCGCACATAGCATGGTAGCAACCGGTGTCAGTGTGGCAATGATGCTGAAATAGACGGGGGTGGTGAAATGAAGCGCCCAGGCCGTGAGCGTTTGCGACACCACAAAGCCCAGCAGTCCGCCGCCCACGATAACCGCCAGGTCGCGCCCCTCCACGCGCTCGCGTGGCATGAAGAGCGATATGATCCAAAAGATTGCGGCAGCGCCCATGCACCGTGTGGCCATATAAGCCATAGGCGACATCCATTGGTCGAGAAGCAACTTGGTTACGGGTACCCCCAAACCGAAAATAACGTTGGCCAACAGCGCTGCTGAGTGGCCTTCCATCTTATGTCTTTCCATAATGTGTGCAAAGGTAATGCTTTCCGTAGAATTACCAACCATACGCTGGTGTGAGAAACATGGTGTACGACCGTTAGGCTGATGTTTGCGGGTGCGCTATTGTGGAGTAGTGACTAACCACGCATCATCCCGTTCGATTGTTGATGCGTGCCAAATGGAGTGCTTTTTGGGGTTAAAAGATAAGTGTTTGTAAATCAGTGGGTTATAGAGACTGAAAAATAATAGCTTAAATTTTCAAAATTTAAGCTATTATTTTCAAAATTTAAGCTATTATTTTTCGCCATAGCTTATTTGCCGCACTGCGTAAAGGGATTCTTCCTCGTGCGGCGTGGCATCTACGCCCTACCGTTATCATTGCCTTCCCGCAAATGTTTGCGGTTCAAATAACCTTTGGTTATGATTTTTCGTAAGTTAAAATGATGCCTTGCATATAATTGTGCGCCAGTTTTCTTGCTTTGTTGTCATAATTAAGCTATCTTTGCCAATAGTAAACCCAAGCGACGATTAGCCGCGCACGCAGTCAGACGGATGCTTTTCGTGCCGCTCGTCTCTCGCCACGCATTGTTTGCGCCCTCTGTGCAGGTCGGTGCGGTTCGCACTGTTGGCGATGCCCATGTGTAGCGTGAGACGCAAAGATTGGCCAGCCAACACGATAAAACCGTGCTGACGTTCCCCATGGGTTGTGCCTGACGGCAACCGCCTGCTTGTTATACTCTTAGAAAAATACAAATCGCTACGACCATGTTAGATTACATTTCTTCCAACCTTTGGCAGTTTTGGACGGTCATTGCCGTTGGTTGCCTCATCATGGAACTCGTTACTGGCGGGTTCTACATAGTCTGTTTCTCGGTAGGTGCGCTGTTGTCAGCCGTAATCTCGCTTGTCGGTGGTTTTGGCTGGCAGGTGCTTGCCTTTGCGGTGTTTTCCGCTATGAGCATCTTCTTGGTACGCCCCTTCGCACTAAAGTATCTTCACGACGACAAGCCTGCTCCCGTTAGCAATGCCGATGCCATTATTGGTCGTACGGGCCGTGTAAGCGAAACCATTGTGGCCGGCAATTTCGGTCGTGTAGCCATCGATGGCGACGACTGGAAGGCTCAAGCCCCTACCGTGCGGCGCGACATACCTGTGGGCGAGCAGGTGCGGGTGACGGGACGTGAGAGTATCATCGTCGATGTGGAACCAGTGACAACCGAAAACGCAGTCACCGTGTAGTCGTTGCATATCATTCATTTACAAACCTATAACACACAACAACCATGTTTTACGTACTTATCGCGCTTGTGGCGTGCGTGTTGATCTTTGCCAAGATGGCGCTGGTTATCATACCACAGTCAGAAACCAAGATTATAGAGCGTCTTGGACGCTACTATGCCACATTGAAACCTGGTGTCAACCTTATCATTCCATTTATAGACCGTGCCAAGGAGATTGTCACCATGTCAAACGGCCGCTATCTCTACACCAGCCGCATCGACTTGCGCGAGCAGGTGTTCGATTTCGCGCGACAGAACGTTATTACCAAGGACAATATCCAAATGGAAATCAATGCGCTGCTTTATTTCCAGATTGTGGATCCGTTCAAGGCCGTGTACGAAATCAACAACCTGCCCAACGCCATCGAGAAGCTGACACAGACTACTCTCCGCAACATCATCGGCGACATGGAACTCGACCAAACCCTCACCTCGCGCGATATCATCAACAGCAAGCTGCGGGGCGTGCTCGACGACGCCACCAACAAGTGGGGCATCAAAGTGAACCGCGTCGAACTGCAGGATATTATTCCGCCGTCGAGCGTGTTGCAGGCTATGGAAAAACAAATGCAGGCTGAGCGCGACAAGCGGGCCACCATACTCAACTCCGAGGGAACCAAACAGGCGCAGATACTGCAGTCGGAAGGTGAAAAGCAAGCCAAGATCAACCGGGCCGAGGCAGAGAAGCAGCAAGCCATATTGTTGGCCGAAGGCGAGGCGCAGGCACGCATCCGAAAGGCTGAGGCTGAGGCGCAGGCTATCGACCGCATTACCGAGGCGGTGGGAAAGAGCAGCAATCCGGCCAACTATCTGTTGGCGCAAAACTACATCAAGATGATGCAGGAACTGGCCGCAGGCGACAAGTCGAAAACAGTGTTCCTACCCTATGAGGCATCAAACCTCATGGGTAGCTTGGGCGGAATCAAGGAACTTTTCAAGCAGTAGCACTGCCGCATTCTGCTGTTACAGGCGCAGGACTTAGGGCGCATTGGCCTTATGCCCTGCGCCTTTGTGCATCGCTTGGTACCGCATGACAGTGCTGCGATTATGTTTGGATAGAAATTCGGTTGAGATTTAACGAATGTTAAAATCGGACAATCCTGTAACTTTTCTACCTTTGGGTCGTCGTACTTTTGAAAACGGTAATTAACGAACATGGATTACAAGTACATCAACCAGTTGTTAGAGCGCTATTGGAAGTGCGAGACCACCTTGGAAGAGGAAGGTATCTTGCGGGCTTTCTTTAGTCAGGACAACATTCCCGCCGAGCTGAAACGGTATCAGCCGCTCTTTGCCTACGAGGTAAAGGAGCCTGCCGACGATGTCTTGGGCAAGGATTTCGATGCGAAGATATTGGCCATGGTCGAGGAAACAGCACCCGTAAAGGCCAAAGTCATAACAATGGCACAGCGCCTGAAACCCCTGTTCAAGGCCGCAGCCATCGTAACCATAGTGCTTACGCTGGGCAATGCCATGCAAGTGCCGTTTGCGCGCCAGAATGGCGACCCCATTAGCAGTTTCGACGGTTATAGCAAACCTGAACTGAACACGGGCACGTCGGTGGCAATGGGCGACAGTGCGGTGCTCGATACCTTGAAGCGCAGTTTGGCTGAGCCGACCGCGTCGGTAAGCACACCTATCGTTAAATAAGATAATTTCTATGCTTTCTCTATAAAATCATGTTTAGTAAAACACAATGAAACTGTGAAGTTTCAATTCTCTCAAATTTTTCATAACATACTAACGTTGAAAGGGACTGTAGCTCGAATGAGAGTCATGCAGTCCCTTTATTTTTTTCTTTCATTCTGCCGTGTCCTGTGGGCAGTGTCTTTCCTCGTAGTATGCTGTAATCCCGCTTGACAGCAAGCGTAAAGGTTCAGCAACCCGCCGGCCGCCGATTTTCTTGCGGCTTACGACTTTTGTTTGTCTTGTGCTGATGTTTTTTTAGGTTTGGGCAGCACCAAATTGAGTACCACTCCGATCACGGCCGAAAGGCCGATGCCAGAAATGGCAAACGATCCCGACGACAATACGGCACCGCCCAGCCCCATGGTGAGCATTACCGAAATGATGATGATGTTACGCGTGTCGTTCATGTCGACCTTGTTTTGCACAAGATTCTGTATGCCTACGCTGGCAATCGTGCCAAAGAGCAACAGCATGATGCCGCCGAGCACGGCTTGCGGTATCGACTGCAGCAGTGCGCTGAGCTTGCCCACTACCGAGAAACAGATTGCTGTGGCGGCCGAAATGCGTATCACTGCCGCACTGGTGATTTTGGTTATCGACATTGCTCCAGTCACTTCCGAGTAGGTCGTTTCGGGCGGTCCGCCGAGCAATGCCGATGCCAAACAGGCCAAACCGTCGCCCAGCAACGTGCGGTGCAGACCAGGATGTCTTACAAAATCCTTCCCGGCCACTGCTCCCACGACATACACGTCGCCAATGTGTTCGAGCACCGGAGCTATGGCAACCGGTATCATATAGAGGAATGGCTTGAGTTGGAAATGGCTTATCGTGTCAAAATGCACCGGACATGCCAGCCAGGGAGCGGTGGCAACGCCTGTAAAGTCGACCTTCCCCATGCATATAGCCACTGCGTATCCCACTGCTACCCCACTTATGATGGGCACAAGTTTCAGCATGCCGCGCCCGAAAGTCAGTACGGCTATTGCAGTGGCGAGCGACACAAGTGCCAGCGGCCAGCTCTCTTTGGCCATATTCACAGCGCTGCCCGAGAGCGAGAGTCCGATGAGAATGATTGCCGGTCCGATAACAACAGGCGGAAACAAACGGTCAAGCAGATGCTTGCCTTGCCATTTCACCAAAGCACTTACTATAAAATAGACCAGCGAAACGGCCGTAAGACCTGCCAGTGTGCCTGGCAGCCCCCACACCTTTGTGGCAGCTATGATGGGAGCAATAAAGGCAAACGAACTTCCGAGAAATATAGGAACTTTGCCCTTGGTGACAAAATGAAAAATGAAAGTGCCCAATCCTGCCGTGAAGAGAGCCGTTGCAGGATCGATGCCGATAAGTAGTGGCACAAGCACCGTCGCACCGAATGCAACGAAAAGAAACTGTACCCCGACGATCGTTTTTTTAGTAGCAGAGAGTTGTTCGGTATTCATAGGATAGTTGTAAGCGTTGAGCATTGGCGATGGGGAATGGTTTGGGTAGCTTCCGTTCTTGCACGTAGTATGCAAAATGGATGCTACTCAGTCCTTCCGCATGCCAAAATTGTCGAGTTTCTGAAATTGGTTTTTGATAGCCTGTCGCCCCCTGAAGATGTTGACTTTGACCTGTTCTTCGGGTATAGACATGATGGCGGCTATCTCCTTGTAGCTCTTGCCCTCGAAATCGCGCAACTGGATGCAGGTGCGTTGCTTCTCGGGCAGGCTATTCACCAGCCGTCTCACAATCACCAGCTGGTCGTTGGTGGTGGTGCGGTCGAGAGGCGTGTCCTGCGAGTCGGCAGTGTTGGCGCGTACGTTCTCAAGCGTTTCGTTGCGGTTGTCGTGGCGTTTGATGCTGTCGAGAGCGAGGTTGCGGCAGATGGTGAAACAGAAAGACTCGATATTGTCAATAGTGTCCCACTTGTCGCGCAGATTCCAAGCCTTGATGAGTGTTTCCTGCACAATGTCCTCCGCCTCGGCATTGCGCAGTGTGATGCGCAGTGCCAGACGGTAAAGCTGGTTCTTTAGCGGTAGGATATCGTTTTGGAAACTGATCTTTGGCATGGGTTCACTTGATGACGGTGCCGCCCTCCTGACCGATGGCCGAGGCTTGGGTGATGATGACGCGGCGCACACCTGCGCTGACGGCAGCCAATGCGTTCTCTACCTTGGGCTTCATTCCTCCCGAGATAATGCCGTCTGCCGTAAGACGGTTAAAGTCGTCGTGCGTGATGACGGGGATGACGCTGCTGTCGTCGTCGGGGTCGCTGAGTACCCCGGGCTTCTCGAAACAGTACACCAAAGTTACGTCGGCGTAGGGCGCCAAAGCCTTTGCGGTTTCTGATGCCATCGTGTCGGCGTTGGTGTTCAGCATGTGTCCTTGTCCGTCGTGGGTAAGTGGCGCAATTACAGGCACAATGTCTTGTGCGAGCAGTGATTGCAGAAGGTCGCCCCGCACGTGATCCACATCGCCCACAAAACCATAGTCGATGCCGTTTTTCAATGGCCGTCGGTGACTGCGTATCGCGTCGGCATCGGCTCCTGTCAGCCCAAGCGCGTTGATGCCGCGTGCTTGAAGCTGTGCCACGATGCCTTTATTGACCAAACCGCCATAGACCATGGTTACCACTTCGAGCATACCGGCATCGGTAATGCGACGGCCTTCGACCATCTTGCTCTCAATGCCCAGTGCCGCCGCAACCTTCGTAGCGCGCCGTCCGCCACCGTGAACAAGAATCTTCTGTCCGTCGACCCGTGCAAACCGGTCGAGTAGTTGGTTGAGGCTATCCTCGTCTTCAACGATGGCTCCGCCTACCTTGATGATGGTTATTGGTTTCATGCGATATCTTGATATTATTGTTTGTATGTCATGGTTTTGTCGCTGGCGGGGTGGCGCAGATGCCTTTCCGCAATCGTTTTTACTCCAAATAGGTGTAGCCGTAGAGCCCTGAACGGTAGTTGCTGAGGAACTCTTTTCCCTCGTCGAGCGACAGTTTGCCTTGCTTCACACTTTTTGTGACCCACTGTTCCAGTTGCCTTACAAGCTTCTTGGGGTTGTACTGCACATATTCGAGCACTTCCTCGACAGTTTCTCCGTCGATGATTTGGTCGATGTTGTATGTGCCGTTCTTCACGCTGATGTGTGCTGCCGTGGTGTCGCCGAACAGGTTGTGCATGTCGCCCAGTATCTCCTGGTAGGCTCCCACCAGAAATACGCCGATATAATAAGGCTCGCCTTTGCGCAGCGCATGTACGGGCAGCACGTTCGATTGTGAACCGTTGATGGCGAAATTTGCTATTTTCCCATCGCTGTCGCAGGTGATATCCTGTATGGTGCAGTTGCGTGTGGGACGCTCGTTGAGCCGTTCTATGGGCATGATAGGGAAGAGCTGGTCGATGCCCCAGCAGTCGGGCAGGCTCTGAAAGAGTGAGAAATTGCAGAAATATTTGTCGGCAAGCAACTTGTCGAGTCCTTTGAGCTCGTCGGGTATGTGCTTCATGCTCTTGGCCATTGAGTCGATTTCGTGGCAGACGCTCCAGTACATGGCCTCCACTTCGGCTCGAGTCTTTAGGTCAACCATGCCGTGAGCGAACATGTCGAGACAGTCTTCGCGTATCTGGTCGGCATCGTGCCAGTCCTCGAGCATCGACTTTGGGTTGATGTTACACCATATATCGTACAGGTCTTTTACCAGCTGGTTGTCGGTCGATTTTGCCTCAAACTCCTCCGGCATTTCGGGTAACGATGCCGCTCCCAGCACGTCGAGCACCAGCACGGAGTGGTGGGCGGATAGCGATCGGCCACTTTCGGTGATGATGTTGGGGTGTGGTATGTTGTTGCGGTTGGCTATGTCGACAAAAGCATACACGCAGTCGTTGATGTATTCCTGGATGGAATAGTTGACGGAACTTTCCGAATTGCTTGACCGTGTGCCGTCGTAGTCGACGCCCAAGCCGCCTCCGCAGTCCACGAACTCTATGTTGTAGCCCATTTTTCTGAGGTTGGCGTAGTATTGTCCTGCCTCGGTGAGTGCGTTCTGTATGCGTCGGATTTTGGTGATTTGCGATCCTATGTGGAAATGTATGAGGCGCACGCAGTCGTGCAACCCCATGTTGTCGAGTTTGCCAAGGGCTTCGAGCAGCTCGGAGGGAGTCAGTCCGAACTTGGAAGCGTCGCCGCCGCTTTCGGCCCATTTCCCCGATCCTGAGCTGGCTAACTTGATGCGGATGCCGATGTTAGGTTGCACTTTGAGTCGTTTTGCAGTCTTGGCGATGATGTCGATCTCGTTGAGTTTTTCCACGACGATGAAGATGCGTTTGCCAAGTTTCTGAGCCAACATGGCCAGTTCGATGTAGCTTTCGTCCTTGTATCCGTTGCAGATGATGAGCGAGTCGCTTTTGCATTGTACGGCGATGACTGCGTGCAGCTCGGGTTTTGAGCCTGCTTCCAGACCGAGGTTGAACTTTCGTCCGTGTGATATGATTTCGTCTACGACGGGCTGCATCTGGTTAACCTTGATGGGGTAGATGATGTAGTCTTCGCCTTTGAAATCGTATTCTTTGCGTGCTTTGTCGTAGCACGATGCCATTTTTTCGATGCGATTGTCGAGGATGTCGGGGAAGCGCAGCAGCACGGGGGGAGTGACGTCGCGCAGAGCCAGTTCGTCAATGACGTCGCGCAGGTCTATTTGTGTGTCGTCTTTGCAGGGTGTGACATAAGCGTGTCCCTTTTCGTTGATGCCGAAATAGGATGTGCCCCATCCGTTGATGTTGTAAAGCTCCTTGGAGTCCTCAATAGTCCATTTCTTCATTTAAGTGATGCCCAGTATTTCTTTAAGTTTTGCTACAGATATTTTTATTTTCTCATAGTTGTCCATCAGTGTCACGTCGACCAAGTGTTTGGCTTGACTATAGTATGGTTCCCGTTTCTCCAGTTGTTCGCTGATGAATGCTTTTACTTCCTCTGGCGTTTTCCCCAAGAGCAGTGGCCGTATGGTTTTCCCCATGCTGAGGTGTTTATGAAGCACGTCGGGCTTGCATTTTAGGTAGACGGTTTCGCCCTGTCGGTTCAGATATTCCATGTTGTCGAAGAAGCAGGGCGTTCCTCCTCCGCAGCTGATGACCACGTTTTCGAATTCGGCCACTTCGTGGAGCAT
Organism: Eggerthellaceae bacterium; assembly: GCA_963656105.1. Taxonomy (GTDB): domain Bacteria; phylum Bacteroidota; class Bacteroidia; order Bacteroidales; family Bacteroidaceae; genus Prevotella. The sequence goes on along the minus strand of CAVKHW010000001.1, from coordinate 165,333 downwards.
ATTGCGTTCGATGATGCGGAAACCATCTTCGCCTCGTTCGTCGAATATCTGTTTCACGGATTTCCGCATGCGGCTTTCGATATACCAGTCGAGATCGTAGAATGGTCTGTCGAGTTCTTGTGCAAGTGCTTTGCCGACGGTGGTCTTTCCTGACCCCATGTATCCCAAGAGAATGATGCGTGTGGGTATCATCGTCTGGTCCTCCTGGGTTTGGGTTCGGGCGCGTTTTTAATGATGTCCATACATTCGTCGTAGGTCATGGCTCCTGCGAGAGCTTGTTCCTGCAGTTTTTTGTCGATGTGGTAGTTTTTCCCGTCGTAGGCTATGTAGGGGCCGTATCGTCCTTTCATGAGTTCCAGTTTGGGGTCTTCGTCAAACTGCTTGATGTGCTTTTCCTTGTCATCTTGCCGTTTCTGCTCGATGAGTTCGATAGCTGTTTCCAGGTTGACGGTCAGGGGATCTTCGGTGCGTGGCAGTGACACGTATTTTTTGTTGTGCTTGATGTAAGGCCCGAACCGTCCGGCACCGATGACCACGGGTGTTCCTTCGTACATGCCTACCTCGCGTGGCAGTTTGAATAGTTCCAGAGCTTCGTCGAGTGTGATGGTTTCGATGCTCTTGTCTTTTGGCAGTTGGGCAAAGCTAGGCTTTTCCTTGTCTTCGGCCGAGCCTATCTGTGCCACTGGCCCGAAGCGTCCAATTTTCACAAAGACCGGTTTGTTTGTTTTGGGATCGATGCCAAGTTGTCGTTCGCCGGCTTTGTGTTCGGAGCGGGCGTTCATGACTTTCTCTACGTTGGGCTCGAATTTTTTATCGAAGTTGACCATCATTTTGGTCCATTCTTCTTTGCCTTCTGCTATGCGGTCGAACTTTTCTTCCACTTTGGCTGTGAAGTTATAGTCCATGATGTCGGGGAAATTGGCTATCAGGAAATCGTTTACCACGAATCCGATGTCGGTGGGAAGCAGTTTTCCTTTTTCCGATCCAGCCATTTCGCGTTTCGACTTGGCGGTTACGCCGTTGCCTTTCAGTATGTCGATGGCGTAGGTTCGTTCTACGCCTTTCTTATCGCCTTTCTGCACATACTCGCGCTGTTGTATGGTGGAGATGGTGGGTGCGTAGGTCGACGGGCGTCCTATGCCGAGCTCTTCGAGCTTGTGCACGAGGCTGGCTTCGGTGTAGCGCACGGGTCCAAGCGAGAAACGCTCGGTGGATACAACTTCGTTGCGCTGCAGCCGTTGTCCAATTTTCAAGGAGGGTAGCGTGTTGCCTTCTTCGTTGGTCGGCGCAAGTGTCTCGTCGTCGGTCGACTCGTGGTACACTTTCATGAAACCATCGAAGCGCACCACTTCGCCGTTGGCCATGAACTGCTCTTCGGCACCGCTGATATTGATGGTAATGGTGGTCTTCTCCACTTGTGCATCGGCCATTTGCGAGGCGGCCGTGCGTTTCCAGATGAGTTCGTAGAGACGGCGTTCCTGTGCCGTGCCTGTGATGGTGGTGTCGGCCATCGAGGTGGGTCGTATGGCCTCGTGCGCTTCCTGGGCACCTTTCGAATGGGTGTGGTAGTTGCGCGGTTTGCTGTATTGTTCGCCGTAAAGTTTGGTGATTTCCTCCAGTGAGGCGTTGATGGCAAGCGTGGACAAGTTCACGCTGTCGGTACGCATGTAGGTGATGCGTCCGCTTTCGTAGAGGCGTTGCGCCACCATCATGGTCTGCGATACGGTGAAACCGAGCTTACGGGCTGCCTCCTGCTGTAGAGTGGAAGTGGTGAAAGGTGGTGCAGGTGAGCGTTTCAGGGGTTTCTTGCTGATGTTGTCTACGGTGAAGATGGCTTCCTTGCAACGTTTGAGGAAAGCTACGGCCTCGTCGTGGGTGCTGAATCGGCGGTCGAGCTCGGCTTTCACTTCGCCGTGCGTGCCGTCGTCGTTGGTCAGCGAGAATATGGCGTTCACGCGGTAGTAAGGCTCGCTTTTGAAGGCTTGTATTTCGCGTTCGCGGTCAACGATGAGTCGCACGGCCACGCTCTGCACGCGCCCTGCCGAGAGGGCAGGCTTTACTTTGCGCCACAATACGGGCGAGACCTTGAAACCCACCAGACGGTCGAGCACGCGGCGTGCTTGCTGGGCGTTCACCAGATTCATGTCCAGATGGCGTGGGTTGGCTATGGCCTCCATGATGGCCGGCTTGGTAATTTCGTGGAATACGATGCGCGAGGTTTTCTTCTCGTCGAGTCCCAGCACTTCGCACAGGTGCCAGCTGATGGCTTCTCCCTCGCGGTCCTCATCGGAAGCCAGCCACACGGTCTTGGCCTCCTTGGCGTTTTTCTTCAGTTCGGCCACAACTTTCGTTTTCTCCTCCGGTATTTCGTAGGTGGGCTGAAGTGTCTTCTCGTCTATGCTGAGTTCTTTCTTCTTCAGGTCGCGGATGTGTCCGTAGGACGACATCACCTTAAAATCTTTACCTAGAAATTTTTCGATGGTCTTGGCCTTTGCAGGGCTCTCGACAATCACTAAATTATCTTGCATACTAACAGGTTTGTTTTTTCGGTTGGCAAAAGTAAGCAAAACTTTTGCTTGCACCTTATATTATAGAGATAAATTTTATTTTTTTAATAAACTCCGCTTTATGTGCCAGCGGCTTTGTAGTCGTGTGGTGGCGCTGGAAAAAGCAGTGCCCGTTTCCGTGTCCAAGCAGGCGGCTGCAGAGCGCAGCGCGTTGTTGCGGCCAGCGTTTCATAGCGCGTTCACGCTGCAGGGTGACGAATAGTCTTTACAAATCATGCTCGAAAACTCGCGTTTTTTGCGAGTAGAACTTTTGCGTATGCAAAAAACGCCCCAAAATGCGTTGTTTCTCAATCTGCTGGTAATCAATGCTTTATATTCGCGGGCTTACTGGTTGTCGACAAAAAGCCGACTTCTGTGATTGCGATAGATGCCTTTTCCCGCTGCGATAGGTGCTCCATGGCGTTGCGTTCAGATAAATATGGCCGATCGAAATGGCCTGTATCGCTGCGTCGCAAGCCATCTTTCGTGATCCGCAGCCGCCTTTATGGATGGCCGACCAGTCGTTTTGCGTGGTTACAAAGCGCAAACGGATGCGTGCGCCGCTCTAAAAGCCTTGCTAAAAAGGTACGCCGTTTCCAAGAATTGTTCTTACAACTGCGAGGCTGGGCATTGTCGTGTCCTTGTTCTATATGGTCTAAATGCGGCGCGGCGTAGCGGTAGTCGGTTATACCCCTTCGGGCAGGATGCGTTTGCCAGAAAGGCGTTACCGTGCGACGTGTCTGCAATGCCGTTTACATGAACGTTAAAGCTAAGCGCGCTTGTCGGCAGAAATGTGTGAAAAAGTTTGGCGGTTTCGTTAGAATCTGCTTATTTTGTATGTGTTCTTGAAAAGATGTTTCACATTCCGCCTTCACGGCGGTGTAAATAATAATTATGGTTATGAAGAGATTTTTTAGAAGAGCCGCGCTCCTCGTTGCGGCAATGGCCTTCGTGGCTAATGCCTCTGCGCAGACAGAAGTGGGTAGGTTTTCCTTGATGCCTATGGTCGGTTTTACGGTCGCAGGCCTTACCGGTAACGATGCCAACGTGACCTATTTCTTCGGCGACGACGAGATGGAGGCCAAGGCTGATTACAAGTTCGGTTTTACGGCCGGCGTTGAGGCAGGCTACCAATTGACCAGCCGTGTGGGCTTTACTGCCGCGTTGCTCTATTCGCTTCAGGGCGCTGCGAGAAACGCAGAAATGTCGAACAGCGAAGGTCTTTTCTCCATTGAAGATAAATCAAAGCTGAATCTTAGCTATCTGAACGTGCCTATTCTCGTGAATTTCTACGTCGCCAAGGGCTTGGCTCTAAAGGCGGGCATTCAGCCCGGTTTCCTGTTGTCGGCCAAAAGCAAGGCCGACATTACAGGCAAGGGGTATGCCGCCGAGGATTCGGAACACGGCTCTGCCGACATGAACAAATACTGCAACAAGGTGGATTTCTCCATCCCCGTCGGTGTCTCGTATGAGTTCAGTAACGGTGTCGTTATCGATGGCCGCTACAATTTCGGTTTGACCAAGTGTTTCAAGGAAACAATTGGGCAGAAGCCTGACTCCAAGAACAGCGTTTTCCAGATAGCCGTCGGTTACAAGTTCGTCCTCTAAGACGCAGCCTGCGGCCAAAGATGGCGTATGGACACAGCAATAAGCGAAATGTTTTCCGCTACAAAATAAAAAATGAATAAAAACACTTGTGCGGATGAAAAACATTTTGTAATTTTGCAACGTTCAGAGGAATGAGGGGCTCCTAAGAGAGTTCCTCATTTTGTTTTATACAAAGCATTTCTATGATAGATAAGAATGTCGTTAAAAACTTAGTAGAGGAGTGGTTGGCAGACAAAGACTACTTCCTGGTTGACGTTACCGTCAGCCCCGATGACAAAATCACCGTGGAGATAGACCATGCCGACGGCGTATGGATCGACGACTGCGCCAAGCTCAGCCAATACATCGAAGACCGGCTCAGCCGCGACGAAGAGGACTACGAGCTCGAAGTGGGGTCGGCCGGATTGGGCCAGCCCTTCAAGGTGGAGCAGCAGTATGTGAACTGCATCGGCGAAGAGGTGGAGGTGATGGATGCCGACGGCAAGAAAGTGGTCGGAACGCTGAAAAGCGTGGACGGCCGCGACTTTGTGGTGTCCGTCAACGAAAAAGTGCAGGTGGAAGGCAAGAAACGTCCCGTAAAGATGGATGTGGATCACACCTACAACATGGATAACGTGAAATATACCAAATACTTAATCAGTTTCAAATAAAGCTATGGCTGTAAGAAAGAAAGACGACGAGCAGTTGACGATGATCGATAGTTTCCGCGAGTTCAAGGATACCAAGAACATCGACCGTACCACGCTCGTGAGTGTATTGGAAGAAAGCTTCCGCAACGTGCTTGCGAAAATATATGGCAGCGATGAGAATATCGACGTGATTGTCAATCCCGACAAGGGCGACTTCGAAATCTACCGCAACCGCATCGTTGTGGAGAACGGCGAGGTGGAGGATGAAAACAAACAAATCTGCCTGAGCGATGCACGGAAGATAGAACCCGACTATGAGGTGGGCGAAGAAGTTTCGGAAAAAGTGGACTTCGAGAAGTTCGGACGCCGCGCCATCCTTACTCTCCGCCAGACATTGGCCAGCAAAATTCTGGAGCTTGAGCACGATGCCCTCTACAATAAGTACAAAGATCGTGTCGGACAAGTCATCTCGGCCGAAGTCTATCAGGTGTGGAAGCGCGAAGTGCTGCTTGTCGACGATGAGAACAACGAGCTCATCTTGCCCAAGAGCGAGCAGATACCCGCCGACCAGTACCGTAAGGGCGAGACCGTGAGAGCCGTCATCGAGCGCGTGGACAACGAGAACAACAATCCCAAAATCATCCTCTCGCGCACCAGCGGCAAGTTCCTTGAACATCTGCTCGATCAGGAAGTGCCCGAGATTGCCGATGGCCTTATTGCCATCAAAGCCGTGGCTCGTATCCCCGGCGAGCGTGCCAAGGTGGCCGTGGAGAGCTACGACGACCGCATCGACCCCGTGGGAGCGTGCGTCGGTGTGCGCGGAAGCCGCGTGCACGGCATCGTGCGCGAACTCTGCAACGAGAATATCGATGTCATCAACTGGACTGCCAATACCAAACTCTTCATACAGCGCGCCCTGAACCCGGCCAAGGTGTCGAGCATCGAACTCAACGAAGAGGAGAAGAAAGCCGAAGTCTACCTCGATCCCAACGAGGTGAGCCTCGCCATCGGACGTGGCGGACAGAACATCAAGCTGGCCTCGATGCTGACTGGCTACACCATCGATGTGTACCGCGTAGTCGACGGCAAGCAAGACGCTGAAGTCGACGACGTGTACCTCAACCAGTTTAACGACGAAATCGACCAGTGGATTATCGATGCCATCCAGGCTCTCGGACTCACTACGGCAAAGGCCGTGCTCAACGCGCCTCGCGAAATGCTCGTGGAAAAAGCCGACCTCGAAGAAGAAACAGTCGACCACGTGCTTGAGGTACTGAAGAAAGAATTTGAATAACCCCGACGTTTTCCAAAACGACAACATACACACCAAGGCGCGGGTCAAGCCGTACGCTCGCCCCTGCCGGCAAACGATAACATATAAGAAAATACATTCAAACAATATACTAAGGTGACAGAGCAACGGGCAACATTACTTAGTGCCCTCTGCCTATTTCGCCTTTAAGAAAGGTTATATGAGCATCAGATTAAACAAAGCATTACGTGAATTGAACATAGGACTTCAAACGGCAGTTGAATTCCTGGAAAAGAGAAGCAATCTTGGCGAAGTGAAAGCCGACGTGAGCTTCAAGCTCAACGACGCGCAGTACAATGCGCTTGTCGACGCTTTCAAGCAAGATGCCGCTGTGCTGTCGGCAGCCAAACAGCTTTTCCCCAAGAACAAGGAGAAAAAGCGCGAAGCCGACAACAAACGCACAGAAACACGCACCAAGAGCGTACTGGAAGGCACAAGCCACCAGCAGTACAAGCCATTGGGCAAGATAGACCTCGACAACCTGGGCAAGAAACCTGTTGCGGTCAGTTCTGCTGCTCCTGTGACTGCCAAAAAGGAAGAGGCCAAGACTGCTGCCGTCAGTCAGGAGCCCGCCAAGAATGTGGCCGAAAATAATGTTCCCAACGTATCGGAGAAACCGTCGGTAAAAGCTGAGGAACCGAAAACCAAGCCCGCAGTGCCAGCCGAACCTGCCAAGGTGACCGTGCAGTCGCAGCCCGCTGAAAAAGCCGAACCTGAAAAAGCCGGCAACGCCGACAAGCCCGTCCAGACATCAGCCGCGGCAACACAAGGCCCCACCGAAAAGCTTTCTGCCAAGAACGACGTGCAGGACAAGCCGGCCGACAACGCTCCACAAACAGCCTCTGCCGACGAGAAAGCCGGCGTGTTCCAACTGAGCAGCGAAAAGAAAATACTCAACGCACCCAAGGTCAACGTGTTGGGAAAAATCGACCTGTCTGCCATCAACCAAAGCACAAGGCCGCGCAAGAAATCAAAGGAGGAACGCAAGAAGGAACGCGAAGCCAAAGGGCAGGCCGGAACTGCTACAACCGACCGCAAAAAACGCCAGCGCATCAATAAAGAGCGCGTCGACATCAATGCAGTAAGCCAGCAAAACAACCGGAACGCCAATAACAACAACGCCAACAACAACGGCAACAATAACAACAACAAGAAGAGCAAGAAGAAAAACAACCGTAGCCAAAAGCCGCTTGAAGTGAGCGAGGAGGATGTGGCACGTCAGGTAAAGGAAACTTTGGCACGCCTCACCAGCAAGCAGAACAACACCAAGCGCGGCGCTAAATACCGCAAGGAAAAGCGCGAGGCTGTGCAGGAAAAGCTCAATGCCGAAGCACGTCAGGAACGCAAGGAAAGCAAGGTGCTCAAGCTCACCGAGTTTGTGACAGTGTCCGAACTTGCCACCATGATGAACGTAGGTGTCAACCAAGTGATCGGCACTCTGATGAGTATTGGCGTCATGGCGTCCATAAACCAGCGGTTGGATGCCGAAACCATCAACTTGGTGGCCGACGAATTCGGATTCCAAACCGAATATGTCAGCGCAGAAGTGCAGGAGGCTGTCAGCGAGGAAGAGGACGACGAGAGCGACCTCGTGCCACGTGCCCCGATCGTGACGGTCATGGGACATGTCGACCATGGTAAAACATCATTGCTTGACCATATACGCAACACCAACGTTATCGCCGGTGAGGCCGGTGGTATCACCCAGCATATCGGCGCATATAGCGTTACGTTGAAGAGCGGACGCAAGGTGACATTCCTCGACACTCCGGGTCACGAGGCTTTCACGGCCATGCGTGCACGCGGTGCACAGGTCACCGATATAGCCATCATCATCATTGCTGCCGACGACTCGGTGATGCCTACCACCAAGGAGGCCATTGCACACTGTCAGGCCGCAGGCGTTCCCATGGTCTTTGCTATCAATAAGATCGACAAGCCTGGAGCCAATGCCGACCGCATCCGTGAAGACTTGGCCAACATGAACTTGCTGGTCGAGGAATGGGGCGGAAAGTACCAGTGTCAGGAGATCAGTGCCAAAAAGGGTGTCGGTGTTGACGACCTCATGGAGAAAGTGCTGCTCGAAGCCGATATGCTTGACCTCAAAGCCAACCCCAACCGTAAGGCCACAGGAACAGTAATCGAATCGTCGCTCGACAAAGGACGCGGCTATGTGTCGACCGTGCTCGTAAGCAACGGAACGCTGAAGATTGGCGATATTGTGCTTGCCGGTACCAGTTGGGGACGTGTCAAGGCCATGTTCAACGAGCGCAATCAGCGCATAGACAATGTGAAACCTGCCGAACCCGCCATCGTGCTCGGTTTGAACGGCGCGCCTACCGCAGGCGACACCTTCCACGTCATTGAGACAGAACAGGAAGCCCGCGAAATAGCCAACAAGCGCGAACAGCTGCAGCGCGAGCAAGGGCTGCGTACACAGAAACGCCTTACCTTGGGCGACATTTCACACCGCATTGCCCGAGGCGAGTTCCATGAACTCAATATCATCGTAAAGGGTGATGTGGACGGATCGGTAGAGGCCTTGTCCGACTCATTCATCAAACTTTCTACCGAGAAGGTGCAGGTCAATGTCATCAGCAAAGCCGTAGGCCAAATCTCTGAGAACGATGTGATGCTTGCCAGTGCATCCGACGCTGTTATCGTGGGGTTCCAGGTGCGCCCGTCTTCCGATGCACGCAAACTAGCTGACCGCGAAGGCGTGGAAATCAATACATATTCGGTCATCTACGATGCCATCGACGACATCAAGGCCGCCATGGTCGGTATGCTCGACAAGGTAAAGAAGGAAATTATCACTGCCCAAGTTGAGGTGAAACAAGTCTATAAGATATCCAAGGTCGGCGTTGTGGCCGGTGGTCTTGTTACCGAAGGTAAGGTACATAGCAAGGATAAGGCACGTGTCGTCCGCGACGGTATCGTAGTACGCACCGCACCCATTGCCGCCCTGAAACGTTATAAGGATGATGTTAAGGAAGTAGTGACTGGACTTGAGTGCGGAATATCGCTTGTCAACTATAACGACATACAGGCAGGCGATGTGCTAGAGACCTTCACCGAGATAGAGGTGGAGCAGAAACTGTAGGATAAAATAGTATAGGGCCTCTCCAAGTCTTTCCCCGGTTGATTGATGGCTGTATAGCTGTGGCAATGTGGTTTGTATGCCGCGACGATAACATTGCGTCGTTGTTGCGTCATGCGAAACGCCACTAAGGACATCAATTTAAATCTGGAAAATCTTGGAGAGGCCATTCATCATGATATGAAGACAGAACCGAACAATGAGTTTGTCAAGGAGGTGGCCAACCAAAAGTATGAGTTCGGATTCACCACGGATGTGGAGACCGAGGTCATTCCGAAAGGTCTGAATGAGGATATCGTAAAGCTTATCTCCAAGAAAAAGGGCGAGCCCGACTGGCTCCTCGACTTCCGGTTGAAGGCTTACCGCTACTGGAAGACGCTCTCCGAACCCAAATGGGCGCACGTACACGTGCCTCACATTGATTTTCAGGATATATCTTATTATGCCGATCCTTTGGCCAAGAAACCCCAAAACAAGGAAATCGATCCTGAACTTGAGAAGACTTTTGACAAGCTGGGCATTCCTCTTGAGGAGCGTTTGGCATTGAGCGGCACCGCGGTCGACGCCATCATGGACTCGGTGTCGGTGAAAACCACGTTCAAGAAGCAACTGGCCGAAAAGGGAGTCATATTCTCCAGCATCGGCGAGGCAGTGAAAGAACACCCCGATTTGGTTCGTCAGTATCTCGGATCGGTCGTTCCTTACCGCGACAATTATTCCGCAGCGCTCAATTCTGCGGTATTCAGCGACGGTAGTTTCGTGTATATTCCCAAAGGTGTACGTTGCCCCATGGAACTTAGCAGCTATTTTCGCATCAACGCCCGCAATACCGGTCAGTTCGAGCGTACGCTCATTGTAGCTGACGATGACAGCTATGTGTCCTATTTGGAGGGATGCACCGCCCCCATGCGCGACGAGAATCAGCTTCACGCCGCAGTAGTGGAGATTGTGGTAATGAACAATGCCGAAGTGAAATATTCCACCGTACAGAACTGGTATCCGGGCGACGAGCATGGTAAAGGTGGTGTGCTGAACCTTGTAACCAAGCGCGGCGACTGCCGCGGTGTCAACTCGAAGCTTTCATGGACACAGGTGGAGACGGGGTCGGCCATTACGTGGAAATACCCTTCTTGCGTGTTGCGCGGCGATAATTCGCAGGCCGAATTCTACTCGGTTGCTGTCACCAACCACTATCAAGAGGCCGATACGGGAACCAAGATGATTCACATGGGCAAGAACACCAAATCGACCATTATCTCAAAAGGCATATCGGCCGGCCATTCGCAGAATAGCTACCGGGGATTGGTTCGTGCCACCTCGAATGCTGATAACGCACGCAATTACAGCTCGTGCGACTCTTTGTTGCTGGGATCCGACTGTGGTGCCCACACGTTCCCGTACATGGATATTCACAACGACACGGCTATCGTGGAACATGAAGCCACGACTTCGAAGATCTCCGAAGACCAGTTGTTCTATTGCAACCAGCGTGGCATTCCTACGGAAGAGGCAGTCGGGCTCATTGTCAACGGCTACGCCAAAGACGTGCTCAACAAGTTGCCCATGGAGTTTGCCGTAGAAGCTCAAAAACTATTGAGCGTATCGCTTGAAGGAACAGTAGGATAAAAGTATTTGTATGAGACGAGTTGCAATTGCATTTGTGGCATTTATGTTGGTCGGCAGCCTGTGCGCATTGGCGCACGGCACTGGCAACGACACCAGACGGTTGTCAATCGATGCTCAGATAGGCGGCAATATCTCGCAGCCATCCTCTGCGTCGCAGACCGCAGTGCCGCGCTATCGCACGGCATCATCACCCAACTCGGGAATGATATCCAAGTTGCACGTTGAGTATTATTTGCCAAAAAGCAAATTCAGCTTAAAGGCAGGATACGAACATGAGGAGCTGAATTTCCTCAAAGGCGACCGTAGTAGAGACCTCGACCAGCTGATGCTGGGAGGTCGGTGGTATCCCGCTCCAGCCACTTGGAAGGTAGCACCTTATGCGGGAGTTGACATATTGTACGCTCCTTGTGCTGACCGCGGCTCCTTCACGATGACTTCTCACATGTCGTGGCGTGAGAACAACCTGACCGAAACCACCTATTCGTATACTGCCGAAGGTGTGGCCAAGGCTCCCCGTTTCAGTATAGGGCCTATGATAGGAGCAGACATTTACCTGTTTTCGAGCATTGCCTTACAACTGGAATATGGTTATCGTTTCGGGCTTGACGCTCCCTATTATGCCACTTATACTGAGGAAGGCAGCGGCAACACGTCTTATTGGCATGGGCAGCTGCATCGTCATGTGCTTTCTGTAGGCCTCAAGTTCACGTTCCCCTTCCGTTGGACGCACAGCGATGGACGTGGCTTGTTGGAAGGAATATTAAATAGTTTGTAAATAGATATTAGGCATTTTATAGATAGATTATGTTAGAGGTTAGAAACCTGCATGCCACGATTGCTGGCAAGGAAATCTTGAAGGGCATTAACCTCACAGTCAATGACGGTGAGATACACGCCATCATGGGTCCCAATGGCTCTGGAAAATCCACTCTCTCGGCTGTGCTTACGGGCAATCCTTTATATACTGTGACCGAAGGAAGTGTTACATTCAATGGCAAGGATTTGCTGGCCATGAAACCTGAGGATCGCGCTCGCGAAGGTCTGTTCCTGTCATTTCAATATCCGGTAGAAATTCCGGGCGTGTCGATGGTCAACTTTATGAAGGCTGCTGTCAATGCCAAACGTAAATACGAAGGTCTCGAACCGCTTAAGGCAGGCGACTTTATGAAACTTATGCGCGAGAAACGTTCGCTTGTGGAACTTGACAGCAAGCTGGCTCATCGGTCGGTGAACGAAGGATTCTCGGGCGGAGAGAAGAAGCGCAATGAAATCTTCCAAATGGCAATGCTCGACCCGAAGCTTAGCATTCTCGATGAGACCGACTCCGGCCTTGATGTCGACGCCATGCGCATTGTGGCCGAGGGCGTCAATAAACTTTTCACCCCAGCCAAGTCCATTATTGTCATAACTCACTACGAACGCTTGCTCGATATGATAAAACCGCAGGTCGTTCATGTGCTCTATAATGGTCGCATCGTGCGTACCGAAGGCCCCGGACTGGCCAAAGAGATAGAAAGTCGCGGTTACGACTGGATCAAAGAAGAAGCCGATAAGGTTTTCGGAAAATGACCGACATGTGTTTCATGACGAAAAATGAAACTCTTTTTACACAATGAGTAGCGAAAAACAATATATAGACTTATTCACGGAGGCACGCGAGTTGATATGCGCCCATTCAGCCCCTGTGCTCAATGCTGTGCGCAATCAGGCTTTCAGCGATTTTCAGCGTTTGGGGTTCCCCACGCGCAAGGTGGAACGCTATAAGTACACGGACATAGCCGAGCTGTTCGCTCCCGACTATGGTCTGAACCTAAATCGGCTCGAGATCCCTGTCGACCCCTATTCTGTTTTCAATTGTGATGTGCCCAATCTCTCCACGTCGCTTTACTTTGTGGTGAACGATATGTTCTACACGAAGGCTCTGCCCAAGGCCACTCTTCCTGAGGGGGTCGAGGTGATGAGCTTGCGCGATGCTGCTCAGGCTTGTCCCGATTTGGTCGGCCGTCACTACGCACGTATCGCTTCGACAGCCGATGATGCCGTAACTGCGCTCAATACCATGCTTGCCCAAGACGGCCTGTTTATCCATGTGGGAAAGGGCGTATGCGTAGACCGCGCCATACAGGTGGTCAACCTCTTGCGGTCGGATGTCGATATGATGGTCAACCGGCGTGTGCTCGTTGTGATGGAGGAGGGAGCTGAGGCCAAACTTTTATTCTGCGACGACTCTGCCGACGACCGCCGTTTCCTCACTACACAGGTCATCGAGGCTTATGTGGGGCAGAATGCCAGTCTTGACCTCTACTGTCTGGAAGAGACCCACGACAAGAATGTGCGTGTGAGCAACGTCTACATCGATCAGCAAGCCGGCAGTCGTGTCAACCATGATGTTATCACGCTCCACAATGGCATCACTCGCAACATGCTCAACCTTACCTTTAAGGGTGAAGGAGCCGAGTGCTGGTGCAATGGTTGTGTCATCGCCGACAAAGTGCAACATGTGGACAACAATACGCTTATCGACCATCAAGTTGGTCACTGCAACTCGCACGAGCTCTACAAATATGTGCTCGACGGCCATGCCGTAGGTGCTTTTGCCGGAAGGGTGCTGGTGCGCCATGATGCCCAAAAAACCACCTCGCAGGAGTCCAACCAGAACCTTTGCATGACCAAGGCGGCGCGTATGTACACCCAACCCATGCTTGAGATTTATGCTGATGATGTGAAGTGCTCGCACGGGTCTACCGTGGGCCAGCTCAACGATGCGGCTCTTTTCTATATGCAACAGCGTGGCATCGATCAGCATGAGGCCAAGATGTTGCTCGAGCTGGCCTTTATCGGTGAGGTTGTAGACCAGATTAAACTGGAGCCTTTGCGTGACCGGCTGCATCAGTTGGTCGAAAAACGTTTCCGTGGCGAACTGGGACGTTGCCAAGGATGTCGGTTGTCCCAATCCTCGGCTAATCATTCTTGCAAATGTTGACAACCTTCAACAACCGATGACTATGGATACAGGATATAATCTTCACGATGTACGAGCCCACTTTCCCATCTTGAACCGCGAGGTGCATGGCAAGCCGCTCGTCTATCTCGACAATGCGGCCACAACGCAGAAACCGATGTGTGTGCTCGATGCCATGCGCGACGAATATCTCAATGTGAATGCCAACGTACACCGCGGCGTGCATTACCTCAGTGTGCAGGCCACCGAGCTGCACGAACAGGCACGCGAAACGGTGCGCCGATTTGTCAATGCCCATAGTGTGAGCGAGATAGTCTTTACCCGCGGCACCACCGAAGGGCTCAACCTTGTGGCCAGCACTTTTGGCGACGGATTCATGCAACCCGGCGACGAAGTAATCGTTTCCGTCATGGAACACCATAGCAACATTGTGCCCTGGCAGTTGCAGGCGCAGAAACGCGGCATCAGATTGCGCGTCATACCTATGACCGATGACGGTGTGCTCGATATGGAAGCCTACCGCAACCTGTTCACCGACAGAACCAAGATGGTGAGCGTGGCGCAGGTGAGCAATGTGCTCGGCACAGTCAATCCAGTGAAAGAGATGGTGGCCATAGCCCATGAACATGGTGTGCCTGTGATGGTGGACGGTGCACAGAGTGCTCCACATTTCCCCATCGACGTGCAAGCCCTCGACTGCGATTTCTTTGTGTTCAGCGGCCATAAGATGTACGGGCCTACCGGCATCGGTGTGCTCTATGGCAAGGAAACGTGGCTCGAAAAGTTGCCTCCATATCAGGGGGGCGGCGAGATGATAGAGCACGTGAGCTTCGAAAAGACTACCTTTGAACGTCCGCCCCTGAAGTTCGAGGCAGGCACGCCCGACTATGTGGCCACACATGGATTGGCTGTAGCCATCGAGTACATGGAGCAGCTCGGTCTGAATAATATCGAACGCCATGAGCGTGAGCTTACTTGTTATGCTTTGAACCAGCTTCGCGACATTCCCGATATCCATATCTACGGTCATGCAGCATCCCAAGACGTAGCCGGACAGCTGACTGACGCCGTGGGCGACGCCGTGATTAGCTTCAATGTGGGCAACATACACCACATGGATATGGGAACACTGCTCGACCAGTTGGGTATTGCCGTGCGCACGGGGCACCATTGTGCCCAGCCCCTTATGGATCGTCTCGGCGTGTTGGGAACGGTGCGCGCTTCGTTCGCCCTCTACAACACCCGTGAGGAGGTAGATGCTCTTGTGGCTGGCATTCGCCGTGTCAGTCGGATGTTCTGACCCTTTCGCACGCTCGTATACTATAAAATTAATAACGCCATTCTCGCCTAAGGGCTGCTAATCCTTGGGCGAGAATGGCGTTATTCGTTTTTAGCCTTGTTTCGGCTGATTTCTCCTTGGGGCGTTGCAATAATGGTTAGGCAAGAAATTTCTTGCATCGCAACAGTGCGACAGCTAACCATACGCCGCATCCCACGCGTGCTGTCCATGTGGCATCGGCTGGAAAAACGGTGGCAATGAATGCCAACTGCACGCTGACCAGTTCGATGGTTTGTCGCACAGTCAGCTCTTTCTCGCAAACTTTCGAGTAATATTTGCGTAGCCATTCCACAGGGACAGTGGCTCCAAATGCAACCTTCGATGCGAAGACGTGCAAACTGCTGACGATGTTTTGGAAGTTCACCTCCGTTTGGTTTGATGCTGATAATGTGACGTTCTTTTCCATAAGGCTTGGGGTTTTGTTTTGATTTCTGCTGCAAAATTACATTGGTGAAAAGAAATGTAGTTTCACAATGCAATATCTGATCGTTAAAAACGTTAAAACTATATGTTGAAACCATATTATTATCAAGATTTAATCGAAGCAGGCTGCGACGAGGCCGGACGTGGATGCTTGGCGGGCAGTGTGTTCGCTGCCGCAGTCATCCTGCCGCGCGGTTATGTGAATGCTGCGCTCAACGACTCGAAAAAGCTGACGGCAAAGAAACGATACACCCTGCGCCAACAGATAGAGCGCGACGCCGTGGCATGGGCTGTGGGCGAAGTTACGCCCGAGGAGATAGATAAGATAAATATTCTTCATGCCTCGTTCTTGGCCATGCACAGAGCTATAGCACAATTGCAGGTGGCTCCCCAAGCACTCATTATCGACGGCAACCGATTCGATCCCTATCCCGGTTTGCCGCATACGTGCATAGTGAAAGGCGACGGCAAGTATCAGTCGATAGCAGCGGCCAGTATTCTGGCCAAGACCTATCGCGACGACTACATGGATCGTCTGGCACTTGAATATCCTTTTTACGATTGGGAACACAACAAAGGCTACCCCACTGCGCGTCATTATGCCGGTCTTGAGGCTCATGGCACCAGTCCTTATCATCGCCGCACATTCAACTTGGCAGGCAACCGCCAGACGGCCATCGACTGGGATGCGTTGCCGCAAGAATAAAGCTTACCATAACCCACCAACTGTCAAAAGCTCCGATCACTATGTCTGCTCCCTCCACGCTTGCCAAATGGATTGATCTTATTCAGGCCATGACCGACGGCCAAAACCATACCGCCAACGACCTTGCTGCTGTGCTCGGCACCTCTGCCCGCAACTTTTACTACACGATCGAACTGTTGCGCGAGGCGGGGTTTGCCGTTATGCACGAAGGTCGTTTCTACTACATTCATCCCCGTTCGCCCTTCTTTCAGTCCATCGCCTCTGCCGTCGATTTTACCGAGAACGAGGCTGTTTATCTCCACGGGCTGCTGACCGCCGTGGAGAAGGACAATGCGATGGCCTCTATGCTGAAACGCAAGTTGGAACGATACTACGGACTCACGCAGTACACCGATGTGCGCATACAGCGCCATATATATAATAATGTAACGCAACTCGAACGTGCCATGCGCCGCAAACAGGTGGCCATACTCCACGGCTATTCCTCACCCCACAGCCAGAGCGTAACCGACCGTCTGGTCGAACCGTTTGCCTTTTTGGGCGACAAGAGCGATGTGCGTGCCTTCGAACTGAAGTCGGGTGTCAACAAAACCTTTAAAGTGTCGCGCATCGAGCGCGTGGAAATAGTCGATACACCGTGGTTTAATGAGAGCCGTCACAAAGAAGTGTTCACCGATATGTTTATGTTTGCTGGCGAAGAGAAGCACCGTGTGCGGCTCCGGCTCGACCTGTTGGCCCGCAACCTTATGCTCGAGGAGTATCCGCACTCGTCGTCGATGATTGTTGTTGAGGACGATGCGCATTGGCTTTTCGAAACGGAGCTCGTCGGATATGTCGGTATCAGCCGGTTCATCCTCGGTCTTTTCGACCATGTGCAGGTGCTTGAAGGCGACGGTCTGAAGGAATTCCTCAACGAAAAAATGTCGAAATGGAAACCGTTCGAATAGTCTTCGTGACGGCATCTCACGACCTTCGATCTGCGAAAGGGTATTAGTCGCTAAAAATAATAGCTTAAATTCGAAAAATTTAAGCTATTATTTGAATAATTTAAGCTTAAATTTTTTGCGCAACGTATCTGTCTGAACCGCAGGCAGTTATGCTTTCGGCTGCGCCTTGCGCTCAATCGCAGTTGCGCAAAGCTTTTGCGCCTACTCGCTTTGCCGGTCGTCTGCTACCTGAAGAGCGTTTGAAGTATAGGCAACGATTTCATTTCGGGAAATCCCGGCACATGCAAACGGTAATAACAGATAATGATGTCGACACAGCGGTTGCGCTCCTCGCGGCTCATGCGGAACAAGTGCATATTCTTGTAGTTCATTCTCATGAGCAAGGCGATGCGCGACGCTTCGACAGGTTCCAAAAAGTCGGGATGCAGAGGACGGGTGGTTGTGAATATGCTATTGCGCAGATCGAACCACAGTTGTTGGCCACTCTCGGCCAGATTGGGGAAGAATCCCACAAAACGCGACAGGCGCATCATGAATGCCAAGTGGAAATTGGCGTATCCGCCCGTGGTGTTGTCGAGCCACAGCAGACTGTCTTCCACATAATCGTAGAGTGGTTCGTTCTGCTGCTCGTCGCGTGTAGCGTAGCATAAAAACTCTGCCAAAAACAAGGATATGGATAGTTTTGCCGGGTCGAACGGCACAGAAGTGAACGGCTTGGCTAAGGCCACGTCGCGGAAACGCTGCAGCGTAGCATGGGGACGATAGTCGAAAGCCAGATCGAGAATGGTCAGCGGCTGAAACAATTGCTTCTTGACTTTGCCCCTGCTGGTCTTGGGCAGATGACAGATAAACGACACGCGTCCCCATCTGCGCGTAAGCAAGTCAACAATCATTTGCGACTCTCCGTATTTCACGGCACGCAACACTATAGCCGATGTTTTTGTATCCATATCATGGCAAAAATACGAAAAATCAGATATTTATCGAAAAAATTCCCCGAAAAATTTGGAAGCTAATATAAAAAGTAGTAACTTTGCACCCGCTTAAACAAGCTGACGGTCCCTTCGTCTATCGGTTAGGACGAGAGATTTTCATTCTCTAAAGAGCAGTTCGATTCTGCTAGGGACTACTTCCTAAAGATAAAATAAGAAAAGAAAAAGATAAAGATGGCAAATCACAAATCATCAATCAAGAGAATCCGTCAGACTAAGGTCCGTACGCTTCACAACAAATATTACGCAAAGACCATGCGCAACGCTGTGCGTAAGCTCCGCGCCACAACCGACAAAGAGGAGGCAGTGAAGTTGTACCCAGCTGTGCAGAAGATGCTTGATAAGTTGGCTAAGACCAACATCATTCATAAGAACAAGGCTGCCAACTTGAAATCAAGCCTTGCACTTCATATCAACAAGCTCGGATAAAAGTCAAGCCATAGCTTTTAAGACATAAGAGGTCGTATTTCTGAAAGGGAATACGGCCTTCTTTCTTTTTGTCGAAATCTATGCTCTCACAGGCCATTTATTCGTTCCGAAATGTTTCATTGTTTGCCATATTTTTACTATCTTTGCAACAATAAACTATTTGGAACAAAATGGCAGACATTCACAATCCCGAAGATAATTATTCGGCCTCAAACATACAAGTGCTTGAGGGCCTTGAGGCCGTGCGCAAACGGCCGGCCATGTACATTGGCGACGTCTCCGAAACAGGACTCCATCACCTCATCAACGAGACCGTGGATAACTGTATCGACGAAGCCATGGCGGGCTACTGCACTGATGTTGAAGTGACGCTCAACACCGATGGTAGTTGTACCGTGGAGGACAACGGACGAGGCATACCCGTCGACGAACACAAGAAACTGCATAAAAGCGCACTCGAGGTCGTAATGACCGTACTGCATGCAGGCGGAAAATTCGACAAAAACTCGTACAAGGTGTCCGGTGGTCTGCATGGTGTGGGCGTGAGTTGTGTCAACGCGCTGTCTACCCACATGCTGTCGCAGGTCTATCGCGATGGACAAATCTATCAGCAGGAATACGAAAAAGGAAAACCTCTTTACCCCGTGAAGGTGGTCGGAGAAACTACCAAACGAGGCACACGCCAGCAGTTCTGGCCCGACCCCACCATCTTCACCACCACCACCTTCCAATGGGACGTGGTGGCAAGGCGCATGCGCGAGCTGGCCTATCTCAACGCTGGCATACGCATTACGCTCACCGATATGCACACCGATGACGACGGAAAGACCCGCACTCAGGTTTTCCATGCCAAGGACGGAATAAAAGAATTTGTCCGCTATATAGACCGCCACCGCACGCATCTCTTCGACGATGCCATCTATCTCAAGACCGAAAAACAGGGCGTGCCTATCGAAGTGGCCATCATGTACAACACCGATTACTCGGAAAACCTACATTCCTACGTCAACAACATCAATACCAGAGAGGGAGGTACGCATGTCACGGGATTCCGCACGGCACTGACGCGCACTCTGAAAAACTATGCCGACAACGACCCACAGATATCCAAGCAGATTGAAAAAGCCAAAATCGAGATAGCCAGTGAGGATTTCCGTGAGGGGCTTACAGCCGTTATATCCGTCAAAGTGGCCGAACCCCAGTTTGAAGGTCAGACCAAAACAAAGCTCGGCAATAGCGAGGTGTCGGGTGCTGTGCAGCAGGCCGTGGGCGAAGCACTGTCCGATTATCTGGAGGAACATCCCGACGAAGCCAAAAAAATCTGCGAGAAAGTCATTCTTGCCGCTACCGCACGTATAGCCGCCCGTAAGGCACGCGAAAGTGTGCAGCGCAAGAACGTGATGAGCGGAGGCGGCTTGCCCGGTAAACTGGCCGACTGCTCCAACAAGGATCCTAAGCAATGTGAGATATTCCTCGTAGAGGGTGACTCAGCTGGCGGCTCGGCCAAGCAAGGACGCGACCGCTATACTCAGGCCATCTTGCCCCTCAGGGGAAAAATTCTCAACGTCGAGAAAGTGCAATGGCACCGCGTGTTCGAAGCCGAATCGGTAATGAACATCATTCAGTCCATTGGAGTGCGCTTTGGCGTTGAAGGCGAAGCCGATCGTGAGGCCAACATCGACAAGTTGCGATACGACAAGATTATCATCATGACCGACGCCGATGTCGATGGCTCGCACATCGACACGCTCATCATGACACTGTTCTATCGCTTCATGCCCAAGGTCATCGAAGAAGGTCATCTCTACATTGCAACACCTCCACTTTACAAGTGCGAGTATCATAATGGCAACAAACGTGTCAGCGAATACTGCTACAACGAACAGCAGCGACAAGTGTTCCTCGACAAGTATGGCGATGGCGTAGAAGACGGAAAACGTATCCATACACAGCGTTATAAAGGTCTTGGAGAAATGAATCCCGAACAATTGTGGGAAACAACTATGGATCCAAAGTCGCGATTGCTGAAGCGCGTGACTATCGAAAATGCCGCCGATGCCGACGAGATATTTTCTATGCTCATGGGCGACGACGTGGAACCGCGCCGTGAGTTTATCGAAGAGAATGCTGCTTACGCCAATATCGATGCGTAAAATGTATCCGACAAGGACTGAAATGGGTGTTCGCACCAGTGTGTGTCTATTGTCGACAAACGAATGAAACAGACAAGGCATGCCACGCTAAGAGATGTGTGACATGCCTTTTTCTTTTATGAGAAGCGTTCTGACAATACTGCTTACATTATGTGGGCTGGCCAATCTTTGTGCGCAGGAGTTTGGCTGCCATTGGATAAGTGCACCCAACCCAGACAGTTTGTCACACATTTGGTTCAGACAAACTTATCTTGAGCAAGGTGCGCCACATACGGCGTATCTCACAATTGCGTCGACCGGCTATTACAAACTTTATGTCAACGAGTGTAATGTAGGCATAGCTCCCTATTATCCGCCGCGTCAACCCAATTCCGATACTCCAGTGGAGATGACCTTTGATGTTACCCCTTATCTGCGGCCCGATACCAATGTTGTGGCCCTTTGCTATGCTCCCAGTTTTCCAAATGTTGACAGTTGTCAAGTCAGTGTTCTGTTCCATGGGGTAGATTCAGCAGGAAAGTCCTTTTGTAGGGTCAGCGATGGCAATTGGCTTTGCCGTAAGGCCAACTCACGCTGGACGGCCGATGGTAACGAGATTGTTGATGGACGGTTTCACAACAGTTCATGGAAGGCGGCGCAGTTTGATATAGCTTTGTGGTTACCTGTTGAACAACGCAAAGATAGTAAGGGACGACAAGTCCAAGTTTTGACACCATCCGCACCTGTCCTGCGCCATATTCACACCAATGGTTACCGCTATTTTGACCGCGACAGTGCCGCTGTTTCCTATGAGTTTGATACCGGTTTTTATGGCATGTTGCGGCTAACCTTGCGTGAGTCAAGGCGCGGTGAGCGTATCTTTTATGATGGATTGCAGTATGTTTGTAATGGAGAATTGGACGAGCAGGCATACCCAGTCTTCAGAATGGGGTATTACAGACGTGTACGGGTAACGGGAGGTAAATACTTCAGAAGAGACCAAATAACGACTGTAGAAGCTTTGCAAATGGCCTATTTGCCTTGTTTTGACGCTGCGCTTTGGTAGTCCACACATTGATGGTGGGTAGTCTAAACACTCAATCTTCGTAGTATTGGTATTAAAGCATGATGTTTAGGACTATAAACTTTGGTAGCTATGGCAAGTCCTTTTGATAGCTATGAACTATCCTTTTGACAGTGGAGTTAACAATATTGGGTAGTAATGACAATACGTCCGATATTGAAAGCTGTATTATCCGGTAAGAACGGATAGGATGTATTGATAGTGGTCGGTGTAAAGGGTGTTACATCAAAGCTTATAATAAGCCCTGTTGCTTGAGTTCTTCTGCTATATCGCATAGTTCTTTATACCATGAATCACCGAATCGTCTGACCAATGGCTCCTTCAAAAAGATATAAAGAGGCAGTTGCAGTTCTTGTCCTTTTCTAACTGCATCCTTGCAGATGTCCCACCGATGGTAGTTGAGTCCAACCAGCCCACCATTGAATTGTTTCTCGCGAATTGGGTAAAGGGCGCACGATATTGGCTTTGCCCAATGTGTTTTTCCTGCGTTGCAGGCGCATTCCAAGGCGCAAAGGCAGCAATCTTTGATGATGTGTCCATCCTCGCGGTCGGTGAGATCTTGATGGCATGTAAACACGCAGTCCTTGCCGCCGACGATACTTGTCACCAATTCGCCTTCTGTATCGGTATACGCCACACCTTGACGGTCAACAACACTTTGGGCAGAAGCCGTCAAGTTGTGCCAAACAGCATCAAGCGATTCTTCCAGATTGCCGATTTCCTCAAGAGTCACCGGTGCGCCGGCATCACCTTCTACACAGCACACGCCCTTGCATTTGTCGAGGTCGCAGCAGAACTCTTCTGTGAAAATATCAGGCGAAACGAGCACGTTGCCCACTTGTATGATATGGAGGTTGGCACCTCGTTTGTTGTTGTGCATGGATTTTCTGTTGTTTTTTTATTGTCCATTACCAGGCAATAGGGTCTTTTCCCATGCTCTGTAGGTAGGCATTGCAGCGTGAGAACTGATGCTGGCCGAACCATCCTCCACGATTTGCCGAGAGTGGTGACGGGTGTACCGACTCCAGCACCAGATTGCGCTGACTGTCGATAAGTGCTCGTTTCGACCTTGCATTGCCGCCCCATAACATATAGACAAGCCCTTCGCGATTTGCTGATAGGGCTTTGATGGCAGCATCGGTAAATATGCTCCAGCCAAGTCGTTGGTGGCTGTTGGCCAGATGGGCGCGTACGGTTAGGGTAGCGTTGAGCAGCAGTACGCCTTGTCTTGCCCATCGTGTAAGGTCGCCGTTTGTGGGCAATGGAGTGCCGAGGTCGGCTTCGATTTCCTTAAAAATGTTGATGAGCGATGGTGGTATTGTGATGCCTTCGGGCACGGAGAAGCTCAGTCCCATGGCTTGTTCGGGTTCGTGGTAGGGGTCTTGACCGATGATGACGACCTTCACCTGGTCGAAAGGGCATAGGTTGAAGGCATTGAAGATGAGGTTTCCTGGTGGGAAGCAGGTGCCGTTGTGATATTCTTGACGCACTTGCTGGGTAAGATTGGCGAAATAATCCTTTTCGAATTCCGCTTCCAGATGTTGCTTCCAGCTTTCTTCAATCTTCACGTTCATGGTTGGGTGGGTAGTGTATGGAAACAGGGAATTAGCGAAAGGGCGTTTCCGTATGGTTCGTCCCCATCCCTAATTCCCTGTGTATTGTGACAAAATGTTGTTGTCTTCTTGTTACGAGTGTTTAGTTGCCGTGTTTACTTATTGTCGCTTATGAGACATTCGCCGGTCATGTCGGCGGGTTGTTCCAATCCCATGATGTGCAGGATGGACGGTGCCACGTCAGCCAGTCGGCCGTCTTTGACGGTAGCCGAGTTGTTGTTGGTGACGTAGATGAACGGCACAGGGTTGAGAGAGTGCTGTGTGTTGGGTGTTCCGTCCTCATTCATCGTGTAGTCGGCGTTGCCGTGGTCGGCGATGATAACGGCTTCGTAGTCGTTGGCTTTAGCGGCTTCGATCACTTCTTTCACGCAGTGGTCAACCGCCCACACGGCCTTTGCCACGGCGTTGTAGACACCAGTGTGTCCTACCATGTCGCCGTTGGCGAAGTTCACCACGATGAAATCGTATTGTTGTGTATTGATGGCTCCCACGAGCTTGTCTTTTACTTCGTATGCGCTCATCTCTGGCTGGAGGTCGTAGGTGGCCACTTTAGGCGAGTGTACCAGAATGCGGTCTTCGCCGGGGAAGGGTTGCTCGCGTCCACCGTTGAGGAAGAATGTGACATGTGCATACTTCTCCGTTTCAGCCGTGTGCAGCTGCCGTTTGCCGTTGTTAGAGAGATATTCGGCCAACGTGTCGCGCACGTCTTCTTTAGGATAAAGAATATGCACCCCTTTGAAGTTGGCATCGTAGGGAGTCATGCAGTAGTATTGCAGATCTTTGATGGTGTGCATACCTTCCTCGGTCATGTCTTTTTGTGTGAGCACATAGGTCAGTTCGCGTGCGCGGTCGTTGCGGAAATTGATAAAGATGATGACATCGCCTTCCTGAATGGTGCCTTCCACTTTAGCATTGTGGATAGGCTTGATGAACTCGTCGGTCACGCCTTCAGCGTAGCTGTCGTCCATAGCCTTGAGTAAATCGTCGGCTTGCTTGCCTTTTCCTTCCACGAGCAGGTCGTAGGCTTCTTTGACACGGTTCCAGCGGTTGTCGCGGTCCATGGCATAGAAACGGCCTACAATGCTGGCGATATATGCGTCGTTTTTCTCGCAGCACTGTTGGATTTCGTCTATGAATCCCTTTCCGCTCTTCGGGTCGCAGTCGCGTCCGTCCATGAAGCAGTGTACGAATGTGTTTTTCAAGCCGTATTCTTTTGAAATCTCCAGCAATTTGAAGAGGTGGTTGAGGCTTGAATGTACGCCGCCTGTCGAGGCCAGTCCCATGATGTGCAACCGTTTGCCAGTTTTCTGTGCGTAGCTGTAGGCGCTCACAATCTCCTTGTTTTTCAGTATGTCGCCGCTCTGACAAGCCTTGTTGATCTTCACAAGGTCTTGATAGACCACGCGTCCGGCTCCGATGTTGAGGTGTCCCACTTCTGAGTTGCCCATCTGTCCGTCGGGCAGTCCCACGTCTTCGCCGCAAGCGTGCAGCTGCGAGTGAGCGCAGGTTGCGTTAAGATAGTCGAGATAAGGGGTTGGCGTATTGTAGATAGCGTCGCCTTTGTCGTGGTTGCCGATGCCCCATCCGTCGAGGATCATCAGTAATGCTTTCTTTGCCATAGCTGTAATGTTTTTTATGGTTTTTCAATCTTTTTGCAAAGTTACGACCTTTTCGCATTTTGGCAAAATGTGAAAAGGTGAAATGCGTTTATTTCACTACTTTCTTTCCTCCCACAATATAGATGCCGTGGGGCAGTGCTTTTGTGTCGGTGCCGAGGTACTGCCCTGAGAGACTGTAGACGGCGTTCGACTTGTTTTTCCGGTTGGTTTTGACAGTGTTGATGCCGGTGTCTACGGGCTTTGTGATGTTTACATCGTCGAGGAAGAAGCGTTTGCCGGGCTGGAAACTTATGCTCAGCACCCCCGATCCTGTAAAGCGCACTGCATGGGTAGTCCACGCCCCTTTCGTCATGGTGAGGCTGGTTTCGTTGGTTTGGTTGTCCACGAATGTTCCGTTTCCGTTGATGGAGATGAGAAGCGAGGTGTTGTCCTTGGTGGCGTCCCATCCGGCTACACGGAAGGAGAGGGTCATGGTGTCGGCTGCGGCCGTGAACGATGGTGAAGTGACGGTTCCTACTTCGGAGCTACTGCCAAAGCGCGCACACTTGTCGGCACCGTATGCCTTATTGGCCGACCAGCCGTCGAGGTCGGGTAGGAACTGTGCGGAGGCAACGAGCCCGTTGAAACCGCCTGAATTTCCACCTGTTCCGCTGCATTGGTCGAACGTTTCGTGCAGCAGATAGTCGCCTACTATGGTTGTGTCTTCACTTGTTTCGTTTTTCTTTCTGTAGTCGAAATCAATGGTTCCGTTGCTGTTCTCGGTGATGTTGTACAGTCCGCAGTCCATGTAGTAGGATCCGTCGGTGTTGGCGTTGTAGAGTGTTGCGGCAGGTGTCGATAGGCTGGTCAGCGAGTCGAGGGCGCCGTAGGGGTAGAGATCGTGCGTCTCCGACGTGGTGATATATTTCCCAGCGTAGTTGTAGTAGGCCGAGCCAGCTTCGTTGTCGGCATGGATGATGGTGAGCCTTTGGTGCTTGTTCTTGATGCCGGCCTTTTCGTAGTCGTCGCCGCTTTGCGTGTAGCCGTTCACGATGTTATACTCCCAGATGTCGGGATCGTAGTCTACGTGTGTCACCATCAAGCCGTGACTGGGCAGGTTGACATCCCATCCTGTGCATTGCCGGTTCTCCAAGAGGTAGTATTCATTTCGGTTGGCGGGATTGTAGATGATGTATGTGTTGCCGTATTGGCTCAACGACGGCATGTTGGTGACGGTGGTGTCGTTGTCGGCCAGTTCCACAGGCTCGTTCCATCCGCAGAACCATCGTTCCCAGGCCGTAAAGTTAGGCGGTGTTTTGCCGTCGCCCAGGTAGTTGCCTGAGCTGAGAATACTGAAATCGCCCATTCCGAAATTGCTGTTGTTCATCGTGTCGTAGAGGTCGGGTAGCCCGAGACAGTGTGAGAACTCGTGGCAGATGGTGCCTATTCCGTCGAGGCTGCGGCTGCCGTTCAGCTCGCACGAACATGCGTAGGTGTCTATCTTGACGCCGTCGAGCGTCAGCGCCGAACCGTTGGTGTACGACGACAGCTGCCACTCGTGAGGCCAAATGGTGTTGTTGCCGCCGCCGTCGGCCTGTCCTTGTCCGGCGTAGAGTATAAACACTTGTTCCACCTCGCCGTTGCCGTCCCAGTCGTAGTCGGCGAAATTCACGGTATCGTTTATCAGTTGGCAGGCTTCCTTGACCAGTTCGTCCACCGGCTCATCGTTGCCGTCGCTTCGGCTACCGCCATAATAGGTCGACGCTTTCGATACGCGCACGGGTCCCACCACGTCGAACGTGAGGTTGAACTGGCCGTTGCTTTGCGTACTGAAATAGTCGCTCACCGAGCCCTGAAAACCATCGTCCGAATAGCCTTTCTCGTTGGCAATCCGCAGGTAGAGCGGTTGGTTGTGGCCGTCTTGGAACGACTTGTCGTTAAAATCCACGAGGATAATCAGTCCTTTTTTTTCGCCGATATACGACTTGTTGCTGCGCTTTTTGGCCATTCGCTTGCTATTGGCGGCCGTCTGGCGCATTGCGGCCTGTTTCATGGCCAGTAGTTGCTGGGCGTTGGCTTCGGCCCACACGGTTCCGTTTTGCACGTAGCGTGTGCCGTCGTCGGCTTGCCAATAGTGGCTAAATTCGTCGCCGCGCAGTTCCACGCGCACGGTTGTTCCGTCGCTTAGCGTTATGGTTTGCCATTGGCCGCGCTTTGCGGGAATGGCCATCATGACCAGTGCAGTAAGTGAGAGTGCTGCTGAAAGTAGCGTTTTCTTCATTCTGATATATAGTGAAAATGGTTTGTTTCGGATGCCAAAGTGGTCTGTCCAAGTGTAGGAACACACGGATTATAGGCCGTACCTAAAGTGTTTGTGAGCGTGTAGCCTATGTCTTTTAGCTACGCAAAATTAACAAGAAAATCAATACGGACAAAGCGGACATGGCAAAAGTTGAAGGTGCGAAGACAGAATAGTGGTTCGACTCTTCGATTTTTCAGCCTCGTTTTCACACCGCAGTCAGTTTTGAATGTACTGTTTTATATATCCTCTCATAACTTCCTGTAAATCAATATACTATAACGGTTTTAAAATAATAGCTTAAATTTCGCAAATTTAAGCTATTATTTTTAAAATTTAAGCTATTATTTTATGCCGTTCAGTAGCCGCCCCAGCGCGGACGTTATTGTGTGGCGCTCTCTTGGATGCATAACCACAGTGATGGTTAGCCTAAAAGCATTTTGCGCTGGGCACTATGGAGCAATCGGGTAGGCCAATATCTCGGAGGCAAAGCGTGTTTATGCGTCATTTCTTCAGTTCGATGCGGAAGGTGGTGCCTCGTCCCACTTCCGAGCTTTTCACCCAGATGCGTCCCTTGTGGTACTCTTCCACGATGCGCTTGGCCAGACTCAGTCCCAGTCCCCAGCCGCGTTTCTTGGTGGTAAATCCTGGTTTGAACACGTTGTGCAGGTCTTTTTTCCTGATGCCTTTTCCCGTGTCGGACACTTCAATGATGGCCTTCGCCGGTGTGTCTTCCACGTGTAGGGTGATGGTGCCGGCCTCGCCTCCCATTGCGTCGACCGCGTTTTTTGACAGGTTCTCGATGACCCACTCGAACAGCGAGGCATTGAGGTTCACGATAATGTCGTGGTCGGGGAATTGCTTCACCATTTTCACGCGCTTGCTGGTGCGCCGATCCATATAGTCGATGACGTGATTCATCACGTCGTTCAAGCTCGATGGAACAGGTTCGGGCAGTGAACCGATTTTGGAGAACCGGTCGGCAATGAGTTGCAGACGTTTCACGTCCTTGTCGAGCTCGGGTATGAGATTGTCGTCGGGGTATTGTTCCTTGAGAATCTCTACCCATGCCATGAGGCTGCTGATGGGCGTTCCCAGCTGGTGGGCGGTCTCTTTCGAAAGTCCTACCCATACTTTGTTTTGTTCGGCGCGCTTGGAGGTGAGCAGGGCGATGATGGCCACTACGACGAAGAGCAGCACCACACCAAGCTGCACGTATGGATAGAGCGCCAGTCGTTTCAGCACCAGCGAATCGTCGTAACACACGTCGATATAGTCGTTGGCTTGTCGGTCGAGGGCAATGCGAATGTTGCGGTGGGCGGCCAGCAGTCGTAGCCCCTCTTTTCTGGCTTGAGCCAGACTGTCGTTGTAGTTGTCGGCCTTGATGTTCACATTGCGGAAGTCAGATACGTTGCCGTGCGAGTCCATGACAATCACGGGTATGGTGTTGTTCTCGTTGAGCACAGTCAGCACCAGTCCAAGATCCGTATTGCTGTCGGCGTTGTTGAGCGTGCGCATAGCCTCGGCCCACACCTCCATTCGCGATCGTTCTTGTTGTTCGAGGTCGCGTGTAAGCCAATGCGACACAATGAGCGAGCCCATGGCTATGATTATGGCCGCTACGACAAGCACTATCTTCATTTGGCGTATTCTGTCAGTCCACTGCATGCTATGTTAACGCTGTTGTGGGGCGTAATATTGCCTCATTGGTCATCTTTCGCACCACGATGATTGCTTCCGACAATAAAAATGGGCATTCTCCTGTGTCACAACTGACCTTGGGAGAATGCCCTAAACGAGTAATGATAGGAAAACCGTTACCGTCTTTCTTTTGTTATCACTTTTTGGTAAACTATATCATCTTTTCAAGAATTCATCGACCTGCTTGGCAGCATCGCGGCCGCTTGCCATGGCTCTCACCACCAGGCTCGCGCCGTTGGCTGCGTCGCCGGCAAGGAACACGTTGTTGGCAAACTGCGGTTGTTCGGGACGGAGAAAGCCCATGGCCAGCAGTACAATCTGCGCCTTGATCACCTCGGGCTTTCCAGCCTCCACCATGATGGGGCGGCCGCCTTCGGGGTTGGGCTTCCAGTCGATGGGCTGCACGCGCACGCCTGTCAGCTTGCCATCCTTGCCGATGAACTCCAGCGAGTTGATGTTCCAACGCCTTTCGCATCCTTCCTCGTGCGACGAGGTGGTCTTCAGTGTGCGTGGCCAGTTGGGCCAAGGGTTCTTCGGGTCGTTCGGCCCCACGGGCGGCTTGGGCATGATTTCTATTTGTGTCACGCTGCGTGCGCCTTGGCGGTGAGCTGTGCCGATGCAGTCGGAGCCTGTGTCGCCACCGCCAATCACCAGCACATCCTTGTCTTTGGCGTTGACCAGTTCGTCTTTCTTGAACTCCTGTCCGGCCAGCACGCGGTTTTGTTGTGCCAGCATTTCCAGAGCAAAATACACGCCTTTAAGATCGCGGCCTGGTATTTTGAGGTCGCGTGCCTGCGGCGTACCTGTGCTTACCACTACGGCATCGAAGGCACTGGACAACTCGTCGAATGTCATCACTTTGTCCTTTGCCAGTGTGGGGTCGTTCTGTATGTCGCCGGTTTGCTTCTTGTCGGCCACTACGTGCACACCGAATGTGAACTCGATGCCTTCCTGCCGCAACAGTGACACGCGGCGGTCGATCACCTCTTTGTTCAGCTTGAAATTGGGTATTCCGTAGCGCAGCAGTCCGCCGGCATCCTCGCGTGCATCGTACACAGTAACCTTATACCCCATGTGGTTGAGCCTGTTGGCAGCCACCAAGCCAGCTGGGCCTGCGCCTACCACGGCCACCTTTTTGCCGTTGCGCTCTGGCACCACCGGTCGGATGTAGTCTTCCTCCCATGCATGCTCGGTGATGGCAGCCTCGTCTTCGCGGTTGGTGGTGGGCTGGTGTTCTATGAGGTTGAGCACACATGCCTTCTCGCAGAGGGCCGGGCAGATACGCCCCGTGAACTCAGGAAAGTCGTTTGTGGCGTTGAGCAGCTCGTAGGCCAGCCGCCAGTCGCCCTTGTAGAGGGCATCGTTCCACTCGGGTGGCTTGTTGCCCAGTGGGCAGGCGCTGTGGCAGAACGGCACACCGCAGTCCATGCAGCGGCTTGCCTGCAACTGCCGGTCGTGCGAATTGAGTGTCTGCTCCACTTCGCCGTAGTCGTGTATTCTATCGTGTATGGGCCTGTAGCCGGCCTCTTTACGGTCTATTGTAAGAAAAGCTCTTGGATTTCCCATGATATATGATGATGCTTGTTGCTGTTACACGTTGTTTAATAGTCTCTCTGCATGTCGGCAATCTTCTGCTGCAGCTTGCGCACTTGCTCCTCTTGCAGTACACGCTTGTACTCGATGGGTACCACCTGAATGAAGTCCTCAACGTAGCGGTTCCAGTCGTCGAGCATGGTGCGAGCCAGTTTCGAACCTGTGTAAAGGTAGTGCTGGCGTATGAGCTCGTGCAGTTCTTTGCGGTAGCTGCTTTCTTCCACGAGGTTGATTTCCACCATGTCCATGTTGCAGAAATAATCGAAATTGTGGTTCTTGTCCCACACATAGGCCACACCGCCGCTCATTCCGGCTGCGAAATTGCGTCCTGTCTCGCCGAGCACCACTACGCGGCCGCCGGTCATATATTCGCAGCAGTGATCGCCTGCACCTTCAATGACGGCTATCGCGCCCGAGTTTCTTACGCCAAACCGCTCGCCGACTTTACCATTGACATATAGCTCTCCGCTTGTGGCACCATAGAGTCCGGTGTTGCCAGCGATGATGTTGTCTTCGGCTGCAAAGTTCGAACGGATGGGCGGCAATATCGATACGCGTCCTCCGGAGAGACCTTTGGCGAAATAGTCGTTGGTGTCGCCCTCCAGCTTGAAGTCCACGCCGCTTACGAGGAACGATCCAAAACTCTGTCCTGCCGACCCCTTAAACTTCACGTTGATTTGTGCAGAGGAGCCTTGTGACAGGCGTTTGGTAACGGTTTCTACGTCATCTCCACTGGCCTGCATCTCCTTTTCAATCTTCTTGGCACGCTCCAACTCCATGTAACCCGACAGCATGGCACCGACGGCACGGTTGGTATTGCGTATGCTATAATCGAGATCAATCTCGCCGCCAGTATCGATCGTGTTGGCCGCAGCATTAATCATCTGCTCGTCGAGCACACCGTTGAGCTCGTGATCCTGCGTCTTTGTGCAGTAGAACGATGTGTCGCCTTGCTCCTGATGCAGTAGATTTGTGAAATCGAGCGAGTTCCATTTACGGGTGATAGCCGATGCTTCTTCAAGGTCTTTGGCAAGTGATGATGAGGCTTTCGCCGTCAAAGACTTGCGCTCAATCAGTTCGGTGTGGCCGATGATGTCGTTGAGCTTGCGGTAACCCATCTGTGCCAAGTATTCGCGTACTTCTTCGGCGAGGAAAGTGAAAAAGTTGACCAAATGCTTGTAGCTGCCCATGAAATGTGCGCGTAACTTCGGATCCTGTGTGGCTACGCCCATCGGGCAAGTGTTTTGCGAGCACTTGCGCATCATGACGCATCCCAAAGTGATGAGTGCCGCTGTACCGAAACCGAACTCTTCGGCACCAAGCAACGCAGTCATGATTACGTCGCGACCCGTCTTGAGCTGACCGTCCACCTGCAAGCGAACCAGCGAGCGCAGTCCGTTCTTTACCAATGTCTGCTGCGTTTCGGCCAAACCAATCTCGGGCGAGATGCCTGCAAAGCGCATGCTTGATGCTGGGCTGGCTCCCGTTCCGCCCTCGGCTCCTGAGATGACGATAAGGTCTGCTTTGGCCTTCACTACGCCGGCGGCAATCGTGCCCACGCCACTCTCCGCCACAAGTTTTACGGAGATGGCTGCATGAGGATTGACATTCTTCAGGTCGAAGATGAGTTGCTTCAGGTCTTCGATAGAGTATATGTCGTGGTGAGGTGGTGGCGAGATGAGCGATATGCCAGGAATGGAATGTCGGGTCTTGGCGATAATCTCGTTCACCTTGAAGCCAGGCAACTGACCGCCCTCGCCCGGCTTGGCGCCCTGGGCTACTTTAATTTGTATCTCTTCGGCATTGACCAGATATTCGGTGGTTACGCCAAATCGGCCCGAAGCAACTTGCTTGGTTTTGCTTGACAGAGAGATGCCTTCGTAAGACGAGTGGAATCGTGCCTCGTCCTCACCGCCCTCGCCGGTGTTGGAACGTGCTCCGAGCTTGTTCATGGCCAGTGCCATCGCTTCGTGCGCTTCCTTGCTCAATGCGCCGAACGACATGGCTCCCGTAACGAAATGCTTGACAATAGACTCCACGGGTTCTACTTCGGCTAAATCGATGGGGCCTCCCGCAGCGCGCTTGAAGTCGAAGAAATCGCGGATGAAGATAGGTTCGTCCTTCTCGTCGGCCAGTTGTGTGTATTTCTTGAACAATTTATAGTCGCCCTGACGAGTAGCCAACTGCAGGATGGCGATGGTGTCAGGGTTCCAGGCGTGGCGTATGCCGTCGCGTCGCCAATGGAATTGTCCAAGCGTAGGCAGGGGTTTCTCTATATAGGAGGCTGACTTGCTGGCTTTCTTTAGTTGGAAGGCCTCGTTATGAAGAGCGATGGCATCGTGTGCGATGGTCTTCAAACCGACACCGCCGATGGAGCTGTGGTCGGTGCCGAAATAAGTCTTCAACAGGCTCTCCGACAAGCCGATAGCCTCGAAAATCTTGGCTCCGCGATAGCTGCGGATGGTGGAAATGCCCATCTTGGCCATGATTTTGAACAAACCTTTCTTCACGGCTTTAATGTAGTTGGCTTCGGCGGTGGGATAGTCTTCTTGTATTTTGCGGCCTTTGACGAGGTCGTCGAGGATGGCATAGGTCATGTATGGACAGAGTGCCGATGCGCCGTAGCCCAATAGCAGGGCAGCGTGCATCACTTCGCGTATCTCGCCCGATTCGACAATCAGTGCCGTCTGCACGCGCTTACCCACCGAAATGAGGTAGTGGTGTACTGCGCTCACGGCCAGCAGTGACGGGATGGCGACGTGTGTTTCGTCCACGTTGCGGTCGGTGAGGATAATGTAATTGTAGCCCTCGTCGACGCTCTTTTCGGCATCATGGCACAAGCGGTCGAGCGCCTCGCGCAATCCGCTGTCGCCCTTTCCAGCATCAAAGAGAATGGGGAGCTTGATGGTGTTGAAGCCCTTGTAGCGTATGTTGCAGAGAATGTCGAGCTGCGTGTTGGTCAAGATGGGGTGGGGCAGACGCACCATCTTGCAGTTCGACTCATTGGGGTTGAGGATGCCTGTACCTACACGGCCGATGTATTCGGTGAGGCTCATTACGAGATTTTCGCGGATAGAGTCGATGGCCGGGTTGGTTACCTGTGCGAACTGCTGGCGGAAATAGTTGAAGAAAATCTGCGGGCGGTCGCTGAGCACAGCCAATGGGGTGTCGTTGCCCATTGAGGCTGTGGGTTCCTGACCTTTCACAGCCATAGGAACGATGGTGTCTTCGATGTCTTCGCGTCCGAAGCCGAACTCCACGCACTTGCTGCGCAGATCGTCGACGGCGTTGTTCACCTTGCGTCCGCTGCGTATCTTTTCCAGCTGTATGCGGTTGGTGTTGAGCCATTGGCGATAGGGATGTTCCGATGCCAGGCGCTCCTTGATTTCGCCGTCGTAGTAGATCTTGCCATCCTGCGTGTCGATGAGCAGTATTTTTCCTGGTTGCAGACGTCCTTTCTCGGCAATCTCTGTGGGGTCGAAGTCCATTACACCGACCTCGGATGCCACGACCATCGTGTCGTTTTTGGTGATGGTATAGCGTGCGGGGCGCAGCCCGTTACGGTCGAGCATACCACCGGCGAAACGTCCGTCGGAGAAGAGTAGGGCTGCGGGGCCGTCCCATGGTTCCATCAGGATGGAGTGGTACTCATAGAATGCCTTAAGATCTTCGGATATAGGGTTCTTGTCGTTGAAACTCTCGGGAACCATAATCGACATGGCGTGAGGCAGCGACAGGCCACTCATGACAAAGAACTCGAACACGTTGTCGAGACTTGCAGAGTCGCTCATGCCCGGCTGTACGATGGGTGTGATGTCGCGTATGTCGCCCAAACTTTCGCTTGACAGAACCGATTGGCGTGCTTTCATCCATCCGCGGTTGCCTCGAATGGTGTTGATTTCACCGTTGTGAGCCACCATGCGGAATGGTTGCGCAAGGCTCCATGTGGGGAAGGTGTTGGTGGAGAAACGGCTATGCACGATGGCCAAACCGCTTGTGAAGTAGTTGTTGGTCAGGTCGGGGTAATACAGACGCAGCTGCAGGCTGGAAAGCATGCCCTTGTAGACGATGCTCTTGCTTGAAAGCGAACATACGTAGAAATCGCTGATAGGCATTTCGGGGTGTTGCGCACCCAGCTGTGCCACGCGGTTTTCAATCTTCTTACGTATTATATATAATGTGCGTTCGAACGAAGGTACTTTGTCGTCGGTTACACCGGTGATGAACACTTGCTTGATGTCGGGCTCGGTAGTCAGCGCAGCTTCTCCAAGACAACTGGGATTGGTGGGTACCGACCGCAGATGCGTGAGGCTTAATCCTTCGCGCTCTATCTCCTCTATCATGATAGACAATATCTGCTGCTGGCAGTCGGAATCCTTGGGAAGGAACACAAGACCCGTGCCATACTTGCCTTTCTCGGGCACCGGAATGCCTTGCAGCAAGATAAATTCGTGTGGTATCTGCAATAGGATACCTGCGCCATCGCCTGTTTTTCCGTCGGCACCTTCTGCACCTCTGTGCCGCAGGTTTTCGAGCACTTTCAGCGCATTGTCAACGAGATTGTGGCTCTTGTTGCCGTGTATGTTCACGACCATACCTACGCCACAAGCGTCGTGCTCATAGGTGGCATTATACAATCCTTTCCCCATAAACTTAACAATTAATCAGTAAAACAATAACTTTTCCTATCAAATCGGTTACAAAGTTAATGTATTTCTTCCGTTTTGCTAATCTTCCTAAATTTCTTCTATTTAGAATTTATAACAAAGTAAGGATTTAAAACATCCTTTTAGCTTACATATTGTAAGTAGAAGGCTTATTTATCCTCCATTAACTTACGATTTGTTACTTTGTCAAATAATAATTATGTTATATCTTGTAGTAATGGTTGTTTTCGCAGCAAGCATGCGTTGTTTTGGAGAGATGTACCTTCAGTGACTGCGATTTGTATGTCACTGATTATCAGCGGCTTAAAAATACAAAAAAAATAATAGCTTAAATTCGTAAAATTTAAGCTATTATTTTGCGAATTTAGGCTATTATTTTTCGCAGTTTCTTATCTTTCGGTTACGTTATAAGTGCAAACGCAAGCCCCGAAGACACTGTGCGAGTATCATCGGGGCTTGTTGGATTGTAGCGTTTGGTGTGCTTGTGGCGTTTCCTGCCTTATGTAGTGTGCTACGGGGTCATTGCTTTGCTTTGTCGTTTTCGTTGGGTGTCAGTAGTTGCTTGTAACGGTCGGGATCGGCCAACAGGTCGAATGCCGCCTTGGCCTGTTTGTCGGTGCGGAGTGCGTTTTGTACTGCGCCGCGCTGATAGTAGTAGGCTGTGACGATGTCGTTGTTGAGAATTTCGCAGATACTCTCTTTGTTGAAGTCGAGCTCCTTAGCCAAATTGGGTTTCAATTTGTTTCTAAGCGCATCGAATTCCTCTTTGGCGTTTTCGTAATATCCCTCGAATTTAGCTGTTTTTTCCAGGTCGTCGAGTGTTTTGTCGCTCATGGCATCATACTTGAAATGGCTGGCCAGCACGCGTTGTTTAAACTCGTCGTAGTCGGCATCGGTAAGCGCGAATTCGCTGGCCGGTGCTATGTTGGGGTGCTTGGCAATGTAGTCGATTTCGAAGTTGTGCACCAGCTCGTCGGAGTCGCGCATGGCGGCGAGGTAGTAAGTGATGTTGGGCAGTGAGTCGGGTTTTACCTCCACCTCAGGCTCTATGCCGCCTCCACCTTTCACAAGTCGTCCGGCTGCCGTGCGGTAGGAACCGGCAAGTGTGTCGGCCACGGCCACGGCACTGCCACCATTAGCGTGTCGGTAGGTCACCTTCTGTATGCACCGTCCGCTGGGAATGTAGTATTTGTTGGTGGTGAGCTTCATCTGTGTGTTGTAGGGCAGGTCGATCATGGTTTGCACCAGACCTTTGCCGTAGGTTTTGGTGCCCATGATGACGGCCCGGTCGAGGTCTTGCAGTGCTCCGCTTGTTATCTCGGACGCTGACGCCGAAGAACCGTTGACCAGCACCACTACGGGCATCACGGTGTCGACGGGTTCCACGGTGGTCTTGTAGTCGTGGTTCATGCGTTTCACCTTTCCTCGGTTGCTTACCACGAGTTTGCCTTTAGGCACAAAGCAGTTGACGATGTTGACGGCTTCCATCTCCGACCCGCCGGTGTTGTTGCGCAGGTCGAACACCAGTCCCTTCATGCCGTTTTTCTTCATTTCGATTATGGCGTTGCGTACCTCTTTGCCGCATCCCTCAGTGAAAGAGTAGAGATTGAGGTAACCGAATCCGTTGGCCTGCACACCGTAATAGGGTATTGCCGGCATTTGTATGACGCGTCGCGTCACCTTGAATTTCATGTCTTTGTTGGTCGACGGCCTGTGTATTTTCAGCTCGAAGGTTGTGCCGCTCTCCCCCCGGAGGTGTTCCGACACATAGTCGTTGTTCTTCTTGGTCATGTCCTCGCCGTCTATGCTGAGGATGATGTCGCCCTTGCGCAGCCCCACCTCTGCGGCTGGCATGTTTTCGTAAGGCTCGTCTATGCATACACGTCCGAGCTTGTAGTTGTAGCGTATGAGTGCGCCTATACCTGCGTACTTTCCCGTGAGCATCATCTTCAGGTCTTTCTGCTTGTCTTCGGGATAATAGACGGTGTAGGGGTCGAGGCTTCGCAGCATGGAGTTGATGCCGTTGGTTATCACTTCGTTGGGGTCGAGTGTGTCGACGTACATCAGGTCGAGATTCTTGTATATGGCGTTGAGGATGCCCAGATTCTTAGCCACGTCAAAGTTATGGTCGTGGTTTTGTGCCATGCCTGCCATGGCGCAAAGCCACAATCCGACTGTCAATATAAGTCTTTTCATGTTGGAATCGTTCTGTATATTTGTTTGCAAAGGTACAAACAAATATTGATAGCGGTCAAGAAGTAAGCTGTTTTTCTGATTGTCCGTTTACCATCCGAGCAGCATTTTCAGCGATAGCGCGGCTTGGTTGTAGTCGTTGATAGCCTCAGCGCGCTTGAGTTGGGTATCTACACACTGTCTCAGCGCATCGATGTATTCCAGATATCCGATGTCGCCGCTCGCATAGTCGAGCGAAGCCAGCCGTGCCATCTCGGTTGCACTGGCCGTGCCGGTCGATGTGTAATAGGTCATGCGTTCTTTTGCTGCCAGCATTGTTCTGGTGGCGGTGTTGAAATTGGTCTGCTGTTCGCGTGCTTGGTTGTCGATCAGCAGTTGTGTCATGTCGCGCTCTTTCTTGGCGGCTTTCACTTTGGCTCGTGTGCTGCCATTGAAGATGGGTACCCCTACGCCTATCTCAAAGCCCATAAAGTTGCCGTCGTTCCAACTGCGGTCCACGTGGTAGGGGTTCCAGCCTTTGATGACCATCTGTGTGCGCAGCGACAGACTGAGCGAGGGAGCGTATGCGCTTTTGGCTGCGGTTACGGCCTGGTTGGCTGCCGACAGCTGGTCGTTGGCCAGCTGCCCGTCGGGCGTGAGGGCGAAATTGAAAGTTGGCTGCATGTCGAAAGTCAGCACTGTCAAGGAGTCTTCGGCGGGCAGAACCGACCCTTCGGCATTGATCAGATGCACCAATGCCGCTTGCGTGTTGGCAAAGTCGGTACGCGCCCTTTCGGCTTCCATTTGGTTTTCGTGTAGCATGCGTTGGGCAGAAAGTGGTTCCAGTTGGCGAATTTCGCCTGCCTTGTATCGCTTTTCGGCTAAGTCAGCGTATGTCAGCAGCAATGAGTCCTGTCGTTGCAATATGCGTAGTCGCTCGCCTTGGAAAAGCAACTCGCAGTAAAGAGATGCCGCTTGGTTACACACCTTGTTGCGCACTACGTTGGCTTCGCTTTGTGCGGCTTTTGCTTCTGCTTTCAACTGGCGTCGGCGCGCCGCATAGACCGTAGGAAACTCCATGGTCTGCGAAAGGCTGAGTGCATTGTCGGGACTTCCGCCCGAGGTGGGGTCTTGTCCCAGCGTGAGTTCGGTTTTCTCAATATCCCACGCCGTACCCACCAGCGCTTGTGAACGTTCGGCCCCTTTGCGTGCGGCTTGCACCGTCAGGTTGGCTTGGGCTGCTTTGTCGATACATTGTTGTAAGCTGATCCGATAGGTTGTAAGTTCATTGGCCGCCAATGACGGTTGCGCAATGTGCTGAGCCGTTGTGCGAAGACAAACAGCCAGCGTGAACGACAATGAAAGCAAAAATATTCTCATGAGACGGTGATTTATCGTTTTGTGAAAGTCTTGTAGATGGCAGGCAATACAAACAGAGTGAGCAGTGTGGAGGTGATCAGTCCGCCTATGACCACGGTAGCCAGTGGCCGCTGCACCTCGGCTCCGTCGCCCTGACTTAAGGCCATGGGCAGGAATCCCATGGAGGCCACGAGCGCGGTGATGAGCACGGGGCGCAGGCGTATCATGCAGCTGTCGGTGATGCGCTGTGTGATGTCGGCAACACCGTTGTGTTGCATTGTGTTCATCTGGCCGATGAGCACGATGCCGTTGAGCACTGCCACACCGAACAAGGCTATGAACCCCACTCCTGCCGATATGCTGAAGTTCATGCCGCGTGCCCACAAGGCCCACACGCCCCCGATAGCTGCGAAGGGAATGGCGGTGAACACGAACAGCGACTCGCGCCAGTTTTTCAGTGTGGCGTAAAGCAGCATGAA
Organism: Eggerthellaceae bacterium; assembly: GCA_963656105.1. GTDB lineage: Bacteria > Bacteroidota > Bacteroidia > Bacteroidales > Bacteroidaceae > Prevotella. The sequence continues at coordinate 126,017 of CAVKHW010000001.1, read as the reverse complement.
TATCAAGAGCATGGCCACTGGTATCACTACGGCCAGCCGCCGTGAGGCGCTCTGCAGGTTTTGGAATTCGCCGCCATAGGTGTAGTAGTAGCCTTCGGGCAATTTCAGGCGGGTGTTGAGCTCTTTTTGTATGTCGGCAACGGTGCCTTGCACATCGCGGCCTTTTACGTTGAAGCCCACATAGATGCGACGGGCTCCGTTCTCATGACTCATCTGTGCAGGTGCTGAAACGTAGCGCACGTCGGCCACCTCGCTGAGTGGGATGGCTGGCTCGTTCGGTTCTTTCAGTGGGATGTATAGGTTTTCGATGGAATGCTCGTTGTTGCGCAGCCGCTGGTCGAGTCTTAAAACGAGGTCGAATTTCCGTTCGCCTTCGTAGACGCTACCCGCCACGGAACCGGCAAAGGCTGTCTCGATCACTTGGTTGACATCGCTCACCGACAGTCCGTAGGCAGCCATCCGCTCGTGGTTGTAGGCCACTTGAATCTGAGGCAGACCGGCGATGTGCTCCGTGAAGACATCGGCCACACCGGGTATATGCTCGATGAGCTTGCGCACCTTGTCGGCCTGCTGCGTGAGGGTTGCCATGTCGTCACCGAAAATCTTGATGGCCACGTCTTGCTTGATACCAGTCATCAGCTCGTTGTTGCGCATTTGTATGGGCTGCGAAATCTCGGCATCAATGCCGGGAATGGTTTTCAGCGCTTCGTCCATCTTCTCCATCAGCTCGGATGCCGTATGTGCCGATGTCCATTCGGCCTTAGGCTTCAGTGCCACCATGATGTCGGCACGTTCCACAGGCATAGGGTCGGTAGGAATTTCTGCGCTGCCGATGCGGCTCACCACTTGTTTTACTTCAGGAAACTGGTTGCGGAGCAGCTGCTCGGCCTGTGTGGTGGTGGCTACCATCTGCGAGAGCGAGGTGCCCTGCGCCATGCTCATCTCCACAGCAAAGTCGCCTTCTTCGAGGTTGGGAATGAACTCGCCGCCAAGATGTTTGAACGCTACAACGCTGACGCAGAACAGTGCTACGGTGGCGGTAATGAGGTCTTTGTTTTGCCGTAAGGCACGTTTGAGCAAAGGTGCGTACCATTGTTGCAACTTGCGGATGATGCGGTCGGCGATATTTTCGCGGGTTTTCAGTTTGCGGTCGAGCAGCAAACTGCTGGCCATTGGCACGTAGGTGAGCGAAAGGATGAAGGCTCCGAGAATGGCAAAGAATACCGTGAGTGCCATCGGGCGGAACATCTTGCCCTCGATGCCTGTAAGTGTCAGCAAGGGAATGTAGACAATCATAATCATAATTTCGCCGTACGATGCGCTTCGGCGAATCATTGAGGCGGAGGCGTATACCTCGTCGTCCATCTGCTTCCGGCTCAGCATCTGTTGCTCAGCATACTTTCCCGATAGGGCTGACGGGCCATTGATGTGTGTCACCACGGCTTCGACGATGATAACCGCACCGTCGACAATCATACCGAAGTCGATAGCTCCGAGACTCATTAGATTGCCGTCGATGCCAAAGGTCTTCATCATGCCGAAGGCAAAGAGCATGCTCAAGGGTATGACGCTGGTCACGACGAGCCCCGATCGCCATGATCCTAATAGGAGAAGGAGCACCAGAATGACGATGATGCCACCTTCGACAAGATTGCGCGTGATGGTTCCTTCCACCCGTTCAACGAGGTTGGTGCGGTCGATGAACGGCTCCACGACCACGCCTTTTGGCAAAGTTTTCTGTATGTCGGCCATGCGCTGTTTCACGCGCTGGCTCACTTCCTGGAAATTTTCGCCTTTCAGCATGATGGCTATGCCGCAAACCACCTCGCCTTCGCCGTTGCGTGTCACGGCACCGAAGCGCGTGGCGTGACCCGTCTGCACGTCTGCCACGTCGCCGATGCGCACGGGTTGACCGTCGATGGTTTTCACGGCGATGTTGGCAATGTCGCTAATCGACTGCACTGTTCCCAGCCCGCGAATGTAGTATTGGTTGGCGTTGTGCTCAATATAACCGCCACCGGTGTTCGAATTGTTGTCTTGCAAAGCCTGAAAGATGTCGCCCAAAGTGATTCCGTGCGCATTGATGCGCTCGGCATCGACAGCCACCTCATACTGCTTCACATAGCCGCCCCATCCGCTCACTTCTGCTACGCCAGGCGTTCCCGACAGTTGCTTGCGGATAATCCAGTCTTGGTAGGTGCGCAGTTGCGTGAGGTCGTATTTGTGTTCGTAGCCTTTTTGGGCGCGAACCGTGTAGTGATAGATCTCGCCAAGGGCCGTAGCTATCGGCCCCAGCTCGGTCGACGTGTTTTGCGGAAGTTCCTTGGCTACGTCGGCCAATACCTGACTGACTTGTGACCGTGCCCAATAAATGTCGGCACCATCGTCGAACACCATTGTGATGACGCTCAGACCACTGCGCGAGATGCTGCGGCGTTCGTTCAGACGCGGCACGTTGGCCAGGGCCATCTCGATGGGGGTGGTGATGTACTGTTCCACCTCCTGGGCACCGAGTGATGGAGCTTGCGTGATGACCTGTACTTGATTGTCGGTAATGTCGGGTGTAGCGTCGAAAGGAAGATGCGTCAGCGACCATACGCCCCATACCATAAGAGCAAGGGTGGCCGCACCCACTGTCAGTTTGTGGCGGATGGAATATTCTATGAGTTTTTGAAACATAGTGCGTGGGTGTTTGTCAATGTTCGCCATGCTCGCCTGTCATGGAAGCGAGGTAATGGGCGTTGCCCGTGACGATCTTTTGTCCTTTCTTAATGTGTTCGCATAATTCCACTTGTGTATCACCGTCCATTGTGGTTCCCGTGGTTACCTCATGCCGCGAAAAACTGTAACCGTCGGAGCGTCGGCCATTGAGCGCAAAAATGTAGTTTTTGCCGTCGGCCTTCACAATGGCAGTGCTGGGCAACGTTTCGGTTTCGTTCCTTCCCACCAATATCGAACCAGCTACATACATACCCTCAATGAGCGACGGGTGGTTCTCGCCATTCAGGCGTACATGTACAGCCACAGTTTTTGCACCATTGCTGAAGTAGCGGTTCATACCGTACACGGTTCCGCTGACGCGGGTTCCAGGCTGATTGGTGACAGCCAAGTCAACATGTTGGCCTGCCTTTATCTTGCCAAGATCTTTCTCGAAGACATTAACGTCGCACTCTATAGCTCGGTTGTTGCGTATCTGCATAAGTGGACTTTGCATGTCGACGTAGCTGCCTAGCGATGCAGTGATGCGGCTTACGGTTCCGTTTATGGGCGAATGTACTGAAAAAGTGGATGTGAAGTGTCCGTGGGCTACTTGTTTCGGGTCGATGCCCATCTGCTGAAGTTGTCGTTCTATGCCTGTCAATGTGGCTTGGGAAACATGGTAGTCCCTTTCGGTTTGTTGCAGGTTGCGCTCCACGCCAGCTCCGTTCTTGCGGAGAGCCTGCTGCCGTTCCATGTCGAGACGCGCAAATTGCGACTGGCGCAATGCGGCAAAGTATTCGCGCTGCAAGGATACGATTTCTGTGTTTTCGATGGTTGCTACCACTTGTCCCTGCTTTACCTCTTGCCCATCCTTCACCAGCAAGTGTCTGACCACACCGCCCATCAATGAACTGATGTCGGCTATGTCCTGCGGACGTAGCACCAACTGACCATTGACGGTAATCGCTGTGCCCAAGGTTTTGCGCGAAACTTGACCCAGCTTGATGTCGGCAACTTTCATCTGTTGCAACGTCACTCCGATGTTGCTGGCATCCACTTCAGCCTCATCGTCGTGTGAATGGGCATCGGCAGTTGCCTTGGGGAGCAATGAGAAACCCAAAATGGCAATGGCCGTGACGGCCACAATGAATAATATTCGTTTCGTCATGATAGTTGTTCTGTTATTTTCTGCAAAGGTAATAACCTGTCCTTGCAACCCGGTTGCAAGGTTTTCATTCTGTTAGTTTTGCAGGGGCATGACACAAACTTTGCAACCGGGTTGCACAAATTGGTTTCATTTCAGTTGATCTTCCTGCCAATATGTGTTTTTTGTCGGAATGTTTTTTATAGTCGGTTGTTATGTGCGACCTTAAAATCTTTAGGATGTCCTGTCATTGTATCAATGTTATACGCAAAAGGTTCCGACCATCGCGAAGGATGATAGGAACCTTTTAAAATGATATCTTATTAGTTGTGAGAAGGCGGTTTGGTTTTCAGCCCCTTATAATGTTTCTCTTTTGAGGATATGTCTTTGCAAGTTTTATTTCAGCACTTTGAAGGTTTTGCCGTTTTCCTTCACAATGTATACCTGTCCAGCCTTCATGTCGTTGACACGCTGACCGCCTATATTGTAAATCTGACGGGAAGTGCCGTCGGTTTCTACAGCGTTGATACCCGAAGGAGTTACTATGACTGTATGGGTGCTTTGTGTCTTCAAGTCATCGGAATAGACTTTTATCGTTGCAACACCGTTGTCTTTGTCGTCCTTGCCGTAGGAAACGATGCTGAAAGCACCTTTGCCTTTGAGCTGGGGAGTAACAATGCCGTCTTTGATGGAGTAGTCTGTAAGCTCGGCGTCATAGATCAGTTCAAGGTCGTCGATAATGATCTCATCGTTGTTGCTGCCCTGTCCGGCATCTGCATTGGTCGAAATGGTAACCAAAATAGCCTTTCCCTGAACGTTGTCGTCAACATAGGTGAAAGGAATGACTATGCGTTTCCACTCGCCACCAGTTGTGGTGATGGTGTTGTTTATGGCTTTAGCCATTACGTTATTGTACGTTTTGTCTTGAGGATCCTGAAAATAGGTTCCGTCCGTGATATAAGCACTCACTGTGGCATAGGGATGTGAGGCATTTGCATTACCCTGTGAGAATTTTATCCACACAGCCAGCGAATCGGGGTGTCCTACCATATCCACGTAATAAGGGTTGCCGTTGCCGTCGAGCTCAGTGTTGCTCATGTCGAGCTCGGCATGATTGGCTGCGTTGGTTGCACTCAATGCGCCTGCAATCATGCGACCGGTAGTGACTGTTCCGTTGGCAATTACACCAAATATACTTGTTGCCTTCACGCTCAAGCTACAGTTTCCTGCCGATCCTGGACGTTTGTCTTCGGAAATAAACGTATGGGCAGTGCCATTGACAGCCCCAGCATATTTGCCGCCTGCAGTAGCGAAGGAATGCCAACGCAGTGGTTCGTCGATCTTGTTGTACTTGTGGAAGCTCTCGAAACCGCTGTTGGGAATTTGGTAGCCCGAACCAAAAGTTACGTCGATGACCTGGCCTAGAGTTTCCATCTGAATGCCTATGCTGGCGTAGGCACGGCCATTTGCCAGTTTGGCCACAAAGTTGATGGGGACTTCTCCAAGATAAGAGCCAATCCATCCGACTGAGGCATCGTCTCCGTCTGTGATGTTGATGTTGCGAGAACATTCCAGCAAGGTGTCCTGTCCCACCGTCATAGGCTGCAGACCGCTGATGACGATGTTTCCGATAGGCATCTCGGTTTCATCGTTCTTCAGCACAAAGTTCTTTAGGGAGAACGTCATGAGACCATTGTCGTCTTTGTCGACCTGCACTGTTGCGTGCTGTTCGCTGACCACACCGTTTACCGTGACGGTGAGGCTGTCGGTGTAGTTGGTTGCCAAGCTGCTGATTGCTGTCATGGCAATTGCTATCAAAGTAAAAATTTTCTTCATAATTGTTTAGTTACCTTTTATCTTTTTTAACCTTCTTGCTTACTTTCCATATCAATCCCACCTGTCCATAGATAGGATAGAGGGTTTGGTCGAGCACATGAAACGAACTTTTATGTAGTCCGCTCAGTCCCCAGTTGATTTCGCCGTATAGTCCCCAGTTGTGCCAAAATATCCAATCGGCACCTATGCCCAGTCCCCATTGGAATCGACGCATGTCGTCGGAGAAATTGTAGTAGCCCATGGTGCCTGGTGTATCGCCTATCACAACCTTTACACCAGTGGGGTCTCCCTGTCTAAGATAGCCGTTATGGGCATAACCCGAAAATCCTTTTGAGGTGAGAACTGAGACATAAGGGCCAAAGCGCAGGTCTACGTTTCGCCGCACTTTCCATGATGCCTGCACGGGTATGGTGAACATCCATTGCCTGACATCGGTGGTCACAGAGCCTGTAAACATACCGTCCAGCGTTTGGTCGCCCTGCACCATCACCTCGTGATAGTTTTTCACTTCGGCATCTTCTTTCATACCTTTACCCTCGAAACGCAGCCCCACGGCCACGCCCCAGTGTTTGGATATGGTTTTTGTGGCATCAACGCCCAAGCTCCAGTTGGCTTTCAGCGAATAGCTGTTGAGATGGCGTATGCTGGCCGGCATAGGTAGAGGAGCCGTTCCGCCGATGTTGTAGCCGCGTCGCGTCATGACGGTCACGCCGTTGAAGAAGTTTTCGGCGAGTGTCGGCAGGGGTGTTAAGGCAAGTGCTATGATGGCGAAAGTTTTTTTGATCATGTATGGTATGGTATGCTTGGATGGAATGGTTGATGGTGGGGTAGTGGCGTTTGTAGCTTATGTTTATTCTTCCTTTTCGCAGGCAATGCTCACTTTGTCGATGCACAACTGGCTTCCGATGGCACCTTGGAAATCATTTCCGTCGATCGACGATGAAAAAACAATGGCCAGATTATAGCCTCTGCTGCTGAGAATATCAGGGTCGACGTTGCTCGTGTAGTCGAACGTCACATCGAAAAGAGTCCATTCGTTAGTGGGTTTCACGTAAGCTACTTGCGCGATGGCCACAATGTTACGATTGGTTTTTGTGTCATCGCCATGCAGCACCACTGATCGTTTCTCGGTCGTTCCATCGCCCGTTGCTATGGTTTCTTCGTTGCGGTAGAATACGGCATAGATGTCGGCAGCGTCGGTCTTTCCCGTTACGGGTTTTCCACTATGGTCTTGATAGATTTCTCCGGGGGTGTACTTGTAATATCCTTTCAATCTCAGTGGTTTGCGGTCGAAAGGAATGCCGATGCAAGTGGCTTTCATGGCATCAGTCAATGCACTGGCCACATCAAACCTTCCAAGGAAGAGATTGCCAGCGGCGATGCGCATGTTGGTCATGGCGCCAAAAGCCCCTGTGCTGCGTGTGGTGAGCTGAACGCCGTATCCGTCGTATCCGTCAGCTAAAGGCACCGACGGATATTGGTCGGCGGGCGAGTTGCCCATGCTAAGACGGAAGCCGGCGTTTCCCGTTGCCCAGTTGTTGCCCCAATTGCCGTTGTTGAGCTCGTCGTGCCAAATGTAGTATTTATGTTCGCGTGCATCGAGTTCGAAATTCTCGAAATCGTAGGTCACCGTGTCTTGAACGGTACGCGCTGTGGGCACCGTACTGATGTTGTAGGCTCTTGTCCAATGCCCGTCCTGCGACTCTATAATGTAGCTCCAGTGTACCGATCCGCTTGTTTCGTCTTTCGTTTTTGTCGAGCTTTTAATACTTGCACCTGGTGTGAGTAGTAATTGTGGTTCTACGAGAGACAAGTCGTCTGCCGGTTCGCGCCTCACGTTGAACACGATGTCGGTATTGTCAGACATCACCGTTTGTAGCGTGTCGCTGAGCTGATAGAAGGTTCCCAATGGTTCGTCGAGGTGGAAATATACGGCCTCAATGTCGCATTCCGCATTGAGCGGCTCGTCTTTGAAACAGGAAGCGAGCAGCGCACAAGCGGCCATGCATGGCAGCAGAGGTTTTATTTTCATATACATTTTTTACAAGGCTATTGAATCAGTATTGAGGCGATTCAATGTGCAAAGGTACATCATTTCGATTTCCCTGCAAAACGAGAATGGCTCAAAAGTGTTTTTTATGCACTAAAAAAGTCTGGTTTTTGAATTATTTAAGGTTGAGAATCAATAACTTTGCGCAAAATTAACTACTTTTGCATCAAACAAACCATTCGAAGCGTAATACGAATATGAAGATTGCACTGATTGGCTACGGAAAGATGGGACGCATGATAGAGCAAATAGCCATCGCCCGTGGTCACGAGATTGTCTGCAAGATAGACGTGGACAACCAAGATGATTTCGACAGTCCGGCTTTTGCCTCTGCCGATGTGGCTATAGAGTTTACCAACCCCACTGCAGCCTATGGCAACTATCTGCGCGCCTTCAAGCACAATGTGAAGGTTGTTAGCGGTTCCACTGGTTGGATGACCGACCATAAGGCTGACGTTGAGGCGCTTACCAAGAACGGCCGACAAACGCTTTTCTGGGCTTCAAACTTTTCAATTGGCGTGGCCATCTTTGCTGCTATCAACAAGTATTTGGCAAAGATTATGAACCGTTTTGCGCAGTATGATGTGGAAATGGAAGAGGTGCATCATATTCACAAGCTTGACGCTCCATCTGGAACAGCCATTACGTTGGCCGAAGATATAACCGCATTGCTCGACCGAAAGACCACTTGGAAGAAGGGAATCACCATCTGGGACGATGGTCGTGTGGACGGCTCTGCCGACCATAACGCCGATGAGTTGCTGGTAAATAGTGTGCGCCATGACGAGGTACCAGGCATACACACCATAATTTATAATAGTGAGGCAGACCAAATTACCATTAGCCATAATGCCCATTCGCGTCAGGGATTTGCACTCGGGGCAGTGCTTGCAGCCGAATATACGGCCACACATACAGGTTTGCTTACAACAAGCGACCTTTTTAGTACACTCATCCCTTGATGCAGCATTCAATAATCCATTAATTTCAGTAAGGTTTGGTCATGCTGTGCGGAAAGGCTATCAACTCGGCATCAAGCCGAATTACAAACGCCCGGATGTGCAACGGCCAGTCTACACACCATTATGATAGATAAGGAAAAAGCAAATCTCAACATGAAGAAGCAGTGGGCCAAACTGGCCGTCGTGCTCTTCCTCTACGCACTATGCATTGTTTGGGTGCAACCTCGCAGCATCACGGGATGGTTGCTGACCGTTGTCGGTGCCTTGTTGCTCTTCGATGTTTATATCACCAAAAAGATACGCTGGCAGTGGTGGAAGACTGCCGAAGGCCCCGTACGTTTCATCATGAGTTGGGTCGATGCCATCGTGTTCTCGCTCGTGGCTGTATATTTCGTCAACCTCTTTCTCTTTCAAAACTATGTCATACCGTCGAGCTCGCTTGAGAAATCGCTGCTCACCGGCGATTATCTCTTCGTCTCGAAGGTGAGCTATGGCCCACGCATACCGCAAACGCCTCTGACCATGCCTCTGACCCAGCACACCCTGCCCCTTATCCAAACCAAAAGCTATCTCGACTGGCCTCATTGGGACTACCGCCGCATGAAAGGCTTGGGCAAAGTGCAGCTCAACGACATTGTAGTGTTCAACTATCCGGCAGGCGATACCATCGTTACCGAGCCGGCTTATCAGGCATACGACTACTACGGGATGGTGTATAGCATCGGCCAACAAATCTATCAGGAAAATTATCCCAACCCTGTAGACCCCGCCAATCTTAACCGGCAGGAGCAGCTCGACTTCTTCAAGATGATTTACCAGTTGGGGCGAAACTACATACTCAATAACCCTAACACCTATGGAGATATAGCGTATCGACCCACCGACCGCACCGAGAACTACGTGAAACGATGCGTGGGACTGCCCGGCCAGACACTGCAAATTAAGAAACACATTGTCTATCTTGACGGCAAACCTAACAAAGAACCAGACAATGTGCAGTACAGCTACTATGTGAAGCTCAAGGGTAATCTGCCCGACGAACTTATGCACGACCTCGGCATCAGCATGGAAGACCTCACCAGCCTAAACCAAAACGGATACATGCCCCTTACGCGGCAAGCTGCAAAGGCTCTGAAGGCTCGTAAGGACTTGGTGGAAAGCGTGCGCTTGAATACCGATGCCTATGTTGGTGACCTTTATCCGCTCAATTCTGTAACCGGTTGGACGCGCGACGACTACGGACCGGTATGGATTCCGCAAAAAGGAAAGTCAATACGTCTCACCATGGACAACATTGCCGTTTACGAGCGTCCAATCCGTATCTATGAAGGCAACGACCTCGAGGTAAAGAACGGTCACATCTACATCAACGGAAAGCTTGCCAACAGCTATACTTTCAAGATGGATTACTACTGGATGATGGGCGACAACCGCCACAACTCAGCCGACTCGCGCTATTGGGGATTCGTGCCCGAAGACCATATCGTAGGTAAACCCATCTTTATCTGGTGGAGCTCCGATCCCGACCGCAAGGGATTTGCAGGAGTGCGTTGGAACCGTATATTCAGATGGGTTGACAATATCAAATGAGGCAATTTGCCAAGTTCATCGTAGCACTGGGCGTATTCATGGTTCTTTTCTTGGCCGTGCGCGCCTTCGCTTTCGCCATCTACACTGTCCCGACCGATGTCATGCCGACATTGAGAAAAGGCGACCGTGTGGTGGTGAACAAGGTGGCTCACGCCACGTTTGAACGAGGCGACCTTATGGTTTTCCACCAGTCTGCACGGCTGGTGGGTGCCGTGGTCGCCATTCCCGGCGATACCATCAATGTTGGTGGAAACCGTTACCGCATTCCCTATCGTTGTTGTAGGCGTTGCGCTTGTCACGACTGCAAACTTTATCTCGTCAACACTGGTCAGCAACGCCTCCTCGTCCATCTGCATCAGGTGGAAGGCAAAGCCAAAAGACTCTATCATCTGCCATGGTAAATAGTCAGCAACACGCGGCTATGGATGCGCCCATAGCCATTCTGTCGTCCACTTATTTCGGACCGGTGCAATGGTTCCAAAAGCTCAATCGTTATGACCTTTGCCTGCTCGAACGGCACGAACATTTCGTGAAACAGACCTACCGTAACCGTTGTATCATAGCCACCACCGCTGGAACGCAAGCACTCACTGTGCCTACCGGCCATGCCACAGGAACGAAATGCGATATGGCCGATATGCGCGTCAGCGACCATGGCAACTGGCGTCACTTGCACTGGAATGCCTTGTTGTCGGCCTATGGCGAAAGTCCCTTCTTTGAGTTCTATGCCGATGACCTGCAACCATTCTTCGTGCAGCGTTGGGACAATCTCTTTGACTTTAACTTGGCCATCACTTACAAGATTTGTGAACTGCTCGACATACACCCCAACCTGCAGCTTACCGACAGTTATATAGATACCGCCGCACTTGACGCTGCCGATTTCCGCGATGCCATACGTCCGAAAAAGCCATTGCCCGACCCTTCGTTCACACCAACACCTTATTATCAGGTCTATGCGCAAAAGCATGGCTTCCAACCCAACCTCTCCATTCTCGACTTGTTGTTCAACGAGGGCAATGAAGCCCTCTTTTACCTTTGAGTTTATCGGACACCAATAATAATAAACTAAAGTTTCGGATTTAGGTATTTATGCTTGGATATGTGCCCCCCTTCGGGGACACATGCTAAACGGTAAATCCGAAACTTGAGTAATAAATGGAAATAAGTCAAAGACCCCTGTTACTTCTCATTGCAATGAAAATAGCAAAGCTCTTTCCAATGTTGTGTAACGGGTGCAAAAGTAGCGACCTATTTATAATCTGCCAAACACTCATGGGCCGCCGTATAGGCCGCTATAATCAACTCAAATACGGAATTGTAAGGCGCCAGACAGTATCACAACTGTCTGGCGCCTTTTGCTTGTCGTCTGCCAAGCCATCAGATCCCGAGAATATACGGTTCCGGCAAGGCAGAGAATAACGATGCTCACTTCACAATCTTCTTGCCTCCACGCACGTAGATGCCGTGCCCCAGCGCATTGATATTGCTGCCGGCATAGCGGCCATCAAGGGTATAGATGCGTGAGGCAGCTGCTTTTTCGATGGCTGCCTGGCCGATGCTGGTGATGACGTTGGTGTCACTGCCACCCATGAAGTCGAAATCGATCGTACCATCTTCGTTCTGAACAATGTTGGTGATGTCCTTGTTCATGAAACCCTTGGTAGTATAGACCGTGGCGGCTGGTGTGGAAGTGCTCGTCAGGGCATTGTTACCGTTGCTTGGATAGAGGTCTGTTGCCTCGGCGTAGGTTGTGTTGTCAGCGTGGAAAATGGTGCAACGCTGGTGGTCGTTGTCGTATTTTGCATAAGCCTCACCATAAGTATCACTATAGTTTACTATGGTGTTTACACAATTGCGGCTCCACAGCAATTCATCATAGTCCACATGTGTAATCATCAGACCGCAGCCAGGCAGTGCTGAATCCCATACACCGTCCTGTTGGCGGTTCTCCAATAGATAATACTCGTCCTTGTTCTCATCGTTGTAAACGACAAACACGCTACCGTATTGGCTTATGGGTTTCATTCCTTTGACCGTGGTGGGCTCCGAAAGTACCGTAGGTTCTATCCATCCGGCACACACACGCTCATAACCGGTATAACAGGCTGGCTGATACCCTTTGTTGCCTTTGCCATTGTAACATCCGTGGTCGAGCAAGTCCCAATTGCCCATGCCGTAATTCTTGTTATTGGTGTCGTACATGTCGGGGAAACCCAGACAGTGGGAGAACTCATGACAGATGGTGCCGATTCCATTAGGCACCACCGTAGTGCGATACTTGCCGGTGGCTGCATTGTAGATAATTGAAGTAGCCATTTCGTTGCCGCATGCGTACTTGTCGACATTAACGCCGCCAACGCTTACCGAAGAACCGTAGTCCGAATAGCTGAGATAATACTGATGAGGCCAGATTGTGTTGTCGTCTCCGCCGTCGGCCTCGCCTTGCCCGGCATAGACTACGAACACCTGGTCAACGGTGCCGTCACCGTCCCAGTCGTATTGTTTGAAATCGATGTCAAACTCTTCGGCTGCCAGTTTACAGGCCTGAGCGACCATGGTTCCGGCATGCGCATCGTTCTCTTCCTCACTGCCGCTACCCGTGTGGGCACCATAATAGGCATAGTTGTTGGGCAGAGTCACCGGTCCGAACACATCAAAGTCAAGAACAAACTGTCCATGGCTTTGGTCTATGAAATAATCGCGGACACTGCCTACATGACCGTAATTGGAGGTAAAGCCTTCTTGGTTGGCAAGATTTTGATAGTAGGCAGACGTGTGGCTCTTATTGAATTTCTGATCTTTAAACTGCGCCAAAATGATAATGCCGCGTCGTTCGCCAAAGTATCCCTCAGAACTGATGCCAAGGTGTTTCTTGGCACTGTTGTTGCGCAATTTCAGACTCTTGTCTTTCAGTGTAGCTGTCTGCAATAGTAGCTGCTTGTTGGAAGGTTTGAATGACGCGGCATCAATCTCATGAAACACGCCTGTGGCTGCATCCTTCGAGAAGCATTTACCGTCGTCGGTCTGCCAGTAACTGCGGAACTCGTCGCCACGGAGCTCGGCCAGCACGGTCGTTCCGTTATCAAGCAGAATGGGTTTCTTAAGACCTTTCTTTACCGGTATAGCCGAGGCCGACAGGGCTGTAACCATAAGCCATGAAAGGAATAATGTCTTTTTCATAAATCGGTTGAATGAATGTGGATAAGCACTTAAAAAGAAATGGAGTAGATATATCTACAATGAATAAAAACGACTCCAGCCGAGCCAATCAACTGGAGTCGTTATTACTTTCTGCTATGATGAGCTTGTCATCACTGCATGAGATGGTTATTTCAGCGAGAAGATAGGCTGGTCAACAGTCTTCAGCGTGCGCATCAAGCTAACCTTGTTCTTGTTGCTGTAATGCTTCTTGGCTGCCTTGCGCATCTTGGCGGCTGTCTCGGCATCAAGTGTGAATGTGTCGAGCTGGAAAGCCAGGTTGCCTGCTTCTACATGATATGCCAAATAGAAGCTATAGGTATTGCCATCCTTGTTGCTGTCATAACCACGACCGGCTGAGACAACACCTTTGGTTACCAAGTCAGTGGCGCTGATGGCACCATAGTCATTGTACTCCTCACCAGTCTCGACGCCGTCAACAGTAATGGTACCGTCAGAAGCAACAGTGAAAATCAAACCTGTAGTAGAACTTGCCCAGGGAGTAAGCTTGAACTTAGTGGGTTCGCTTTCGCTCTGATAAAGGGTAGCCGTCTCCTGTCCGGAATAAAGCACCGAACCATCCTGAACAAACGATTCTACGCCATAGGCATAAACACCCTGTCCCATCTCTGTCCAGGCTTCCTTGCCGGCTGTGGTATATTTCACGGTAGCGGTTGCATAGTTCTGAGCCTCACCCTCGTAATAAGATATTACGACAAGCGTGTAGTTGCCATCAGCAAAATCGGTAGCGTCGAACTTCACGTCGCCGCTTTCAGTCACCTCGACGACACCCTCATAGGTTCCGTCCTTAATCTGACTGAACACATCCTGTGTCAGCGTGCCGGGAACAATGGCTACGTTGGCTGTAGTGACATCTGCACCCAGCGTCACGTTTGCAACGATATAAGGAGTCTCCTTGGCGTCAATCAGCTTACCGGTGTAAGTGATGCCGCAAGACACGTCCTTACGGTCATAGCCATCAAGGGTAATGGTCTCGTAACCAGAACCGAAGCTACCGGCAGACACATAGTAGGACACAGGAATGTCGATATAGCCGTTCTCCTTGTCGAAGCTGCCGTATGCATGCTGGAAACTGCTGGGATCCTTACCGCGCACGGTCTCCATGTAGTAGTTGTAGTCGGCCACATATACATCGCCATATGAAGAGTGGGTATAGCCCGTGAACTGAGCAGGGCAGCTCACAACACCCGTTGACTCGTCATAGTCGAGAACGAGGTCTATGCCAGCCATGCACTGCTTGATCTTGAACTGGTAGAGGTTGGTCTTGATGACATTGTGACGCACCTGGAAAACAAGGCCTGCATCGTCGCCACTCCAGAACAACGAGTAGGAGTAGGTACAAGTACCTGCCTGATTGTAAGGAGCCCAATCGCTCCACTCCGTGGCACCAGCCTTGAAGCTTACAGAGCCTTGTCCATACACGGTGGTGTAGGTGGAGTCGGCAATCGACAGGGTAACATCCTCATAATTGCCGTAGGTAATATTCGAAGGATCGTATGAAATGGCTATCTTAGCCTCCTTAGCACCATCGGCGAACGTTACACTTGAGGGCACGGTGAAGATGGTGCCGTCCTGCAGGGTAGCCTTCACCGGCACGGTGATAGCCCCGTCAGTCTTGACACGGTAGATGGGCACCTCGAACGTTGTTGCCTCCGTTGAGAGCTCGAACGTCTCCTGTGTCTCGTTGCTGAAATACACTTGGTCGCCAGTTACGGTGGCCCAGTCGTAATCATCGCTCGAGCATGCTGACAGCACGAGCGACAGCATTGCGAGAAGATATAATGATAATTTGTTGAGTTTCATAATCGTTATGATGTTGTAAAGTTATTGAAGGCAGGTGTGGTCCTGCAAGACGGCTTGCTGCCGTCCAGCAGGCTCACTCCTTTCACTTATTTTGTTTTCTTGGCACCATACTGACCGAGTGGTGAAGGACAAACGACCGTCTGTGTGGGGTCGGGGTTGTTCTTGCCTTCGAGAGCCGAGTTGGCCTGCACCTCGCTTGTAGGAATGACGAAATTCCAGCTGGGCTTGATGTCCTTGCAGTTGACCTTCAGGATATCAAACTTGGCGTTGGTGCCTTCGTAGTTCTGCATGCATCCCACTTTCAGACGCTTGGCGATGGGGAAGGCGTTGCCCTCACCCCAGAACTCGATACGCATCTGATAGAGAGCCTCCTTCTGGAAGTCGGCCATATTGGTGGACTTGGCAGAGAAATTGGGGTCGCGGTAGGTTCTCATGAAGTTGTTGAGCAGCGTCTTACCTTCTTCAAGACGTGCACCGCCGTTGATGGAAGCAGTAGCGATGGCCTCGATGAAATACATCTCCTCGATGCGCATGATAGGCAGGTCGATAAGGCCGCCGACCTTGAAATTCTCCCAGTCACCGCCCTTGCAGCGGAATTTCAGACCGGCGTAGGCAGGCAGAGTCTCGTCGATGTGGGCCTTGTCGCGGCAAGTCTGGTAGTTGTAGTAGTTGGATTTCTCAGGATCGAGGAAGACATGCTTACGGAAGTCGGTCGTACCGATGCGGTCATAGAGACTACGGTCGATGACAGGCTGTGTGAGCGATGCATAACCCCAGTCAGCCTCGTTCGACATCCAGCCAACGAAATTACAGAGGTTACCCATGTTCTCGGCAGAGTAGGAAGCGTACCACATCCAGCCGTTGCAGGCTGTGGTGAAACCAGTTGTAGGAT
Source organism: Eggerthellaceae bacterium (assembly GCA_963656105.1). GTDB lineage: Bacteria > Bacteroidota > Bacteroidia > Bacteroidales > Bacteroidaceae > Prevotella. The sequence goes on along the minus strand of CAVKHW010000001.1, from coordinate 109,818 downwards.
TGGTCCACTCGTCTTCAGTCATAGGCGTAGCGCCCGACTCGTTGATGGCCATGCGTGCATACTTGGCAGCATTCTCATAGTCCTCGTCCCACATGTAGACCTTGGCCTTCACACCATAGACCACAGCAAGCGAAGGCAGCTGGCGGTTGGTGGTGTTGTTGTCGGTGGCAAAGAACTTCTCGGCCTTGTCAAGGTCAGAGAGGATGGAGTCGGTCATCTCGCGGTGCGACACACGGGGGTTGTTCTTGGCTTCGTCGTTGGTAGTGGTCTCGAAGACGAACGGCACTGTGAGATCCTTCACAGCCGAGACGTCGGTATAGTCGTTCTCCACGGGCTCATAGAAAGACATGAGCATGTAGTAGTTGAATGCGCGGCAGGTGTAGGCAATGCCTGCATACTTGCGCTGGTCAGCCGTAGCCCCGGCCTTGGCTATGGAGATGATGTCGTTGTCTGACTTGATGAACGTGTACAGTGTGAACCAGGGCAGGTAAGCCATGTACGAGTTAGGACCGATGCTGCGCTCCAATGTGTTGTACATGATATACCAGTCGTAGCCCGAGTTGCCGCCGCCACAATACATGTCACCGAGCAGCTCGGTCTGTGCTATCATGAACTGTGCGTAGCCCATGTCGGTCTCGTGAACCTGATCGCCGTACACCAGATATCCCTGGCTCATCTGCGAGGGGATGCCGTTGGCTGCAGCCTCCAGAGCGGCCGACGACTGGGCGATCTGTTCGGACGTAGCAGTGCTGTTCTGTGGTTGTGTTTCTTCTATACAGCTGGAGAAAGCCAAGGTGCCGGCCAAAGCAATCGCAGAATATATCTTGAATGATTTTTTCATTGTTATTATCCTCCTGAATAATTAGAATGTTACAGTTGCACCGATAGAGATGGTTCTCATCGGCGAGTAATTTGTAGCGTTGGTCGAGCCCGTGTATGTCTGGCGTGGGTCGAAGCCCTTACGCTTTGAGATGTAAGCCACGTTCTCGCAAGCCAGATAGATGCGCAGTGCCTCAAGACGGATAGAGCGCAGCACGCTGGCGGGCAATGTGTAACCGAAGTTGATGTTCTCAATGTTCAGGTAGCTTGCATCTGTCAGGAAGCGTGTAGACGAAGCGCTGCTGTAGAGGTCGCCAAACTGGAAGCGGGGGATGTTGCTGGTCGTGTTGGCTGAGGTCCATGCCTTGTAGAGATCCTTGTGGATGTTGTAGCCGCCAGTGCTTGAAGTGGGCGACTGCATGAACGTAGCGTATGTGCCGTCGTAACCCTTACCGCCAATCTGATATGACAAGTTGACCGAGAGGTCGAAGCCATAGGCACGCACCGTGGTGCCGAAACCGCCGTAGAACTTAGGAATGGTGGTCTCCTTGGTCACATAGTAGTCAGCATCGCTGTAGGTCGTGGTGGTCTCGCGGCCAGTGACCTTCTTGTGGGTGATACCCTTATATGAAGAGTCGACCACTTTGCCGCTCTCGTCGTAGAGGATGTCGTTGTTGTTTTCATCCTGCTCATAGACATTCTTATACCACATCGACTGGCCGTCCTCAGACACACCGGCATATTCTTTCAGACGCCATGTGTACATGGAAGCACCCTCGGTGATGAAGAAGCTGCCCGATGCATAGCCATAGTAGGCCTTGCCGCTGGCATCGTAGACTGTTGAAGTCTTCTTGTCCGGATGCAGCATGGTGAGGCGGTTGCGAAGCGAAGCGATGTTGAAGTGGACATCCCACTGCACATCCTTGGTGCGGATGGCATTGTAGTTCAGATTGAGCTCGAAACCAGTGTTGTAGAGACTACCCACGTTGTCGTAGTAGCTTGAGTAACCCAGCGACGGAGCCACTGAGAACGAGAAGAGCATGTCGGTGGTCTTGCGGTAGTAGTACTCCAGCGAACCGCTCAGCTTGCCGCGCCAGAACGAGAACTCGAAACCGGTGTTGAAGTTGGTGTTCTTCTCCCAAGTGATGTCCTCAGTACCCTTAGAGTTGAACGAAGTACCGATGTTTCCGCTTGAGTTCTGGATGTTGTACAAGTCGGTGTAGCGGTAAGAACCGATGTTGTCGTTACCCTGCTGTCCGATAGAAGCCTTGAACTTCAGCTCGTCGACCGAGGGAGCCTTGAACCATTTTTCCTTGCTGATAAGCCATGCGCCGCCGATTGACCAGAAGGTACCCCAACGGTGATCCTTGGCGAAGCGTGAAGAGGCGTCGGTACGGATAGAGGCTGAACCGAAATAGCGACCCTCGTAGTCGTACTGCAGACGGCCGAAGAAACCTTCGTTGTTGTAGCGTGTCTGATAAGAAGAAGCATCCTGTCCGTCGACCACGGAACCGTTAAGTTCCTTGTTGTCGGGCGAGAACATCTTCGACTTCGAGGCACCCAAGATGTAGTAGCGTGAGTCGTAGTACTCGTGACCGAGCAGAGCCGTCACGTTGTGCTTGTTGGCAATCGTCGTGGTGTAGTTGAGCAACTGCTGGAGGTTGTAGTCGTATGAACGTGAGTGGTACATGCTGACCGTACCGCCGGTGGTGTCGAACTGGCCGTAGTAGCCGTTGTAAACATAGTTGGTGCGGGTTTCGTCGAGCGTGTAGGTGCCGTTGATGGTGAGCTTCAGACCAGTGAGAATGTCAATGTCAACGAAGCCGTTGGCCGAAGCAGCATTGCCGTTGTAGTTGCGCGTGTTGAGCTTCACGTCTTGGATGGGGTTGGCATCGGAGAGGAAGGGGCGTGACAGGCCGGCGTTGGTGCCGTTACCATAGTCGAGCACGGTGATGTTGTTGTCGTCGACCATGACGTTGCCCTTGCCGTCGCGGATGTAAAGCGGATAGATAGGAGCAATCTGCGAAGTGACAGCCCAGATGTTACCGGTAGAAGAAGAGCTACCGTTGTTGCTGAGCGAATTGCCGTCGAAATGGGCAAACGAGAGGTTGGCACCTACCTTCAGCCACTTCTTGGCCTGATAGTCGGCGCGCAGACGGCCCGTGATACGTGAGAGGTCACTCTTGTAGGTGATACCCTCGTTCTTCAAGTAGCCGAATGAAGCATAGAAGTTAGACTTTTCGTTGGCTCCGTTGACCGACACGTTGTACTCCTGACGGATGCCGGTACGTGTAGCCTCGTCCTCCCAGTCGTCGGGAGTGATCCAGTAGTCCTGACCCTTATAGTTGACCAAACGGCCCAGTGTGGCGTTGGGGTTCATGCGACCGTTCTGGCCGATGAGCATCTGACCATCGGGAACAGTCCAGATGTTGTAGCCAAGACCGCCGATTGACGTGTCGCCAATCAGTGCGCTGTTGGCTGAAGCCCAAGCGCTGTTGGCCGACTGACCATTGCTGACATAATTGTTGTAGAGAGCCTTGTACTGCATCTCGTAGTATTCGGCGGGATCATTGATCACATCGTAGTGCTGCAGTGCACGGCTATTCCAGCCGTACTTGGCATCGAGGGTAACCTTGGCATCGCGGCCAGCCTTCGACTTCTTGGTGGTAATCATGATGACACCGTTGGCACCGCGCGCACCGTAAAGCGCATTGGAAGCGGCATCCTTCAGCACCGTCATCGACTCCACGTCGTTGGGGTTGATGTTCGACAGGTCGCCGCTGTAGGGGGCACCGTCAAGAATGATAAGAGCATCGTTGCCGGCGTTGAGCGAGCTGAAACCACGGATGCGGATGGTAGATGTGGAACCGGGAGCACCGTTGGATGAAGTGAGCTGCACACCGGGAACGGCACCAGCCAGGGCATTGGTCACACTGGTGACCTGCGACTTGGCGAGTTCCTCGGAGCCCACCACTGTGGCCGAACCAGTGAAAGCCGACTTCTTGGCGGTACCGAAGGCCACCACCACCACCTCATCGAGTGACTGCGGGTCGGCAGAAAGCACGACCTTCAAATTCTTGCCGGCCTTGACGGTCTGCGGGGTCATGCCAATGTAGGAAATCTGCAACTTGGCGTTGGTAGGAGCGTTCAGCGTGAATTTACCGTCAGCATCGGTAGCCGTACCCGTGTGGGTGCCCACCACCTTGACCGATGCGCCCACTACGGGTGCTCCGTCTTCGGCAGAGGTGACTGTACCGGAAATCTGACTTTGCGCCAAGGCCATCCCAATGCTCAGGAAAAGGCAGGCGATAAACGTCATGAGTCTTTTTTCCATAAAATCTCTCTTTTTAATAAATGAATATATAATGCTTGTTATTCCTATCTCTATAAAATCCGTAATTCATGGTGCGCCGAAGGTGATTTCGCTTTACCTTTGCCTTTCCACCTCGCGCCGCGAGGTGGAAAACTAACACCTTATTATATTAAAGGGACATGCTGCGCGAGCATTGTCGAAATGCGCTAAGCCTTAGCATAATTTTAATAATATTTTCAATTGGTTGCAAAATTAAGTATTATTTAGCTTTTGACCAAATGTTTTTTGGCAAAAAGCAACGTTCGTACATCATTTTATAACGAATACCCCAATTTTCCGTCTTTTTGGTTACGATTGTCAAGTCAGGAACAATCATTCTGAAAGAAATTGGTGTAGAACAGCCCATTAAATGTTCATTAACAAACGTGCGCTTACCCCTCTGATGCTGTGCGAATTGCCGCAGTTTTGCGAAAGGTGCTTTATCGCGGTGCGATAGGATAGCAACGGCGGTGCGGTTTGATACCTATCGCGACGCGGTTTGGCATCTATTGCGGTGCGATAAAGCAGCTATCGCAAACCGTCAATTCATCGGCAATTTTGGCAATTCATTTGCATAGATTTCGGATGTGTCAATTGCCAACTGTCCCCAAAGGGGGCAAACTTTGCATAACCGCTGGTGGAGCAAGCGTAGCGAGCGGAACCTGCGGACTTGAAAGGGTTTCTCCAAGCCGTCCTCTAAGAGGGCGGATACACACAGGAAAGATCTCTGCATGGAATGTTCGCCCTCTTCGAGGACGATTTTTAAATCTAACGCTATTATCCGCAGGTTTCCTTCGGTCACCAGCGGTTATGCAGAGTTAGCCCCCTTCGGGGACGTATATTCAACCATGGAACACAAACTTGAGAAAGAGAAGAATATGGTTATATCTGCCCAAACCAGAAAACACAAGTCTATGCACGCCAAGCCCTGCAGGGGCGCAACAAAGACAGCCCAGGGTGAGAACGGAGCGCAGCGACGGCCGTAACCCTGGGTTTAAGCCGAGCAGAGAGCAGCTGGCCTGTAAGGTCAGCACAATGGTTTTGAGGGAGGCGTTTGGTCTTGTGCTGACCTTACAGGCCAACGTCCGTCCGTCATTAAACCCAGAGTTATGCGTTGCGGCTATCGCCGCACCGCTCACTCTGGGCTGTCTTAGTTACGCCCTTTCAGGGCTTGGTGTTCCGTCATGTTGTTGTAGGCTTGAACAAACATCTACGATTAATCCGACAATTTGGTCTGACGAGGATGACGGATCCAACAAGTCAATACATATCCAACTGCTGCATGAGGCCGTTGTTGGCGGTAGCCAAATCCTTGTCGAAAAGGCTCTTGATGTAAATCAATGTAGTGGAGACTTTGGTGTGGCCTAAGGCCTTGCCGATCAGGTCGATGCTCACATGGTGCTGATAGGCGATGCTTGCCCAGGAGTGGCGTGCCACATAAGATGACAGTTGGCATGACGTGCCGACCATCGCTGCCAGCCGATGGAGCGAGTGGTTGTAGTGTCTGAGCGCATGACGGTACTGCCTGTGGAGCGCGGCAGGAGTGGCGGCGGTGAGTACGGGAAAGACATATTCCGATTCCGCGCAAGCGTAGCGGCGCATGATGTCGGTCATGACCGGTGTGACAGAAAGGATGATAAGCTGTCCGGTCTTCTGCCGGGTGTAGCGGATGAAGCCATCGCTCACCTGCGATTTCTTCAGATAAGCCATGTCTACGAACGGCATACCCATGGCCTGAAAACCGAAAATAAAGAAGTCGCGCGCCATGGCCAGTGCCGACCCAACGGGTAATGACAAATGGTAGAGACGCATCATCACATCGGAGGTGACGCTGCGTTTGCGCGTCTGTTCACGCCCGGTGAACACTTTTTCGAAGGGCGAACAGCTGCCGCGATCGCAAGCCCCACCCGCCATGCGGTTGTATAGGGCGCGAAGACTGCGCATGTAGGCCGACACCGTGTTCAGACACAACCCCCGACTGGTGAGCCACCGCTGAAAACGCCCCATTTCATCGGGAGTCATTAGCGAGAAACGCCATTCTTCATGGCCCACATAACGCTCCCACGAGCGCAGGGCCGTAAGGTAGTTGGCGGCCGTCTTGAAATGTCCGTCGGCTTTCAGCCTTTCCACCTCGCGAAGGGCCGCGGACAGTCCGTCGACCTCCGCATTGGCCTTGTCGGAAACACATTGCGCATCGGTCGGACATGGATTATGTCCGACACCAAATTCAATCTTAAAGTACACCATAATAATATGTATTAGAAACCACTTCGGTTTTCCACCTCGCGGCGCGAGGTGGAAAGGCAAAGGTAAAGCGAAATCACCTGCGGCGCACCATGGATTACGGATTTTATAGAGATAGGAATAACAAGCATTATATATTCATTTATTAAAAAAGAGAGATTTTATGGTTAAAAGACTTTCAATGATTTTGGCCGGCCTCTTCCTTTCCATAGGAATAGCGTTGGCACAGTCACAGGTCTCCGGAACCGTCACTGACGAGAACGGCGAACCTGTCGCCGGCGCTGGCGTGAAGGTTGTAGGTACCAATACCGGTACGGCAACCAACAGCGACGGTCATTTCAGTCTGTCGGCACCTGCCAACTCCACGCTCGAGATTACTTTCCTCGGTATGGAGCCTAAGCGCGTGAAAGCTGGCCGCAACTTGAACATTTCGCTCATCCCCAACGACCAGACACTCGACGAGGTGATGGTCGTGGCATACGGTACGGCCAAGAAATCGGCGTTCACCGGTTCTGCCGCTGTCGTTAAGGCCGAGGATATCGGCAAGGTGCAGACCACCAACGCCGTTGAAGCCCTCAAGGGTAAGGTCAGCGGTGTGCAGCTCACACAGGCTTCGGGTCAGCCCGGCACCACGCCTACCATCCGCATCCGTGGTATCGGTTCTATCTGGGCAGTCAGCTCGCCTCTCTATGTGGTCGACGGATCGCCTTTCGACGGTGACATCAACACCATCTCGCCAAATGATATCGAGAGCCTCACCGTGCTGAAAGAAGCTGCAGCCGCAGCCCTCTACGGTGCGCGCGGTGCCAACGGTGTGGTGATCATCACCACCAAGAGTGGCGCCAACAAGGGCAACTCTTCCATCACTGTGGATGCCAAGTGGGGTTCCAACTCACGTCAGCTGCCCAACTACAACTACATCAGCAGCCCTGCCGGCTACTACGAGACATGGTACAAGGGCTTGGAGAACTATGCTGTCAACACCTGGGGCTACTCGCAGGCACAAGCCAACGCATGGGCCAACTCGCACCTCACCGACAACTCGTCGTACGGCTTGGGATACAATGTCTACAGCGTTCCCAACGGGCAGAATCTCATCGGTCTGAACGGCAAGCTCAACCCCAACGCCACGCTGGGCAGCTATGTCACCAACGAGGGTACGACCTATTACCTCACTCCCGACGACTGGACTGACGCCACCTACCGCAACGCACTCCGTCAGGAGTACACCGTCACCGCAATGGGCAGCACGCAGAAGTCCAATTTCTACGCTTCGGCCAACTACCTCGATATGAAGGGTATCACCGTCGGTTCGCAGTACAAGCGTTTCACCACACGTTTGAAGGCCGACTACCAAATCAAGTCATGGCTTAAGGTGGGCATGAACGTGAACTACGCACACTACAACAATGACAACGTGTCGGGCGACGGCAACCCGGGTAGCTCAGACAACATGTTCTCCATGACGACCATGGCTCCTATCTATCCTCTCTATATCCGCGACGCCAACGGCAACATCATCCAGCACGAAGCATCGCACCGTCCTCTCTACGACTTCGGTGACGGCGACTATATCGGTATCACTCGTCCGTTCCTCTCGCAGGCCAACCCCTTGGCCAACACCTATGTGGACACCAACCGCAGCAACGGCAACAGCTTGAACGCCATCGGTACCGTCGACATTGACCTGCCCTACGGTTTCCGTTTCAGCTCTACCAACAGCGTGTATGTTAACGAGTCGCGCGGACAAAGCAGCTTCAACCCCTGGTTCGGACAGTACGCCACCTCAAACGGTATTGCGTCGGTGAGCCACGGACGCACTTGGTCTTACAACTATCAGCAACTGCTCAAGTGGCACCAACTCTATGGCAAGCACGACATTTCTGCCATGTTGGGTCATGAGTACTATCGTCGCCGCATGTATAGCCTTGCTGGACAGAACAACAATATGTTCTCCAACGACATCGTGGAGCTGTCGGCTGCCGTTACTACTATGGCAAAGGCTTCTTCGTCAACAAGCGACTACAACACCGAGGGCTTCTTCGGACAGGTTCAGTACAACTACGACAACAAGTATTTCGCTTCGGCTTCTTACCGTCGTGATGCTTCCTCTTACTTCGATCCCGACCACCGCTGGGGTAACTTCTGGTCGTTTGGTGCCGCTTGGCTCATCAGCAAGGAGGCTTGGTTCGACGTTGACTGGGTTGACGAGCTGAAGCTCAAGGCTTCTTACGGTGAGCAGGGTAACGACAACATCGGCTACTACAACTACATCACCACTTACAACATCGTGAACTCGAACGGTGCCTTGGCTCTGACCCCGCGTCAGCTGGGTAATAGCAAGATCTCTTGGGAGAAGAGCGGCGAGTTCAACCTCGGTGTTGAGTTCAGCCTCCTCAAGAGCCGTCTTAGCGGTAGCGTCGAATACTACTATCGCAAGACCAGCGACATGCTGTCATGGTTCTCGCTTCCAGCCAGCTTCGGTTTCACCGGCTACTACGACAACATCGGTGACATGCGCAACACGGGTGTTGAGTTCGAGCTTCGCGGCGACATCGTTCGCACCAAGGACATCACATGGTCGGCTTATGCCAACATCACCACCAACAGCAACAAGATCCTGACCATCGCCGATGCCAACAAGGTGATGAGTGTTGACGGCGTGAACGGATACTCGTCAAGCAACTGGTTCTACGGTGAGGGCAAGCCCATCTACACTTGGTACATGCTTAAGTATGCAGGCGTAGACAAGGAGACCGGTGAGGCTCTCTATTACAAGAACGGTTATGAGAAGGATGCCAACGGCAACGCAATCTACTACGACAAGTCGGGTAACGTTTGCGACGCTACTGCTGAGGGCGCACACACCAAGACAGTGCTCGAGACAACCAACACCACAGCCGATGCCGACCACTATCTCTTCGGTTCGGCCAACCCCGATGCTTTCGGTGGCTTTGGTACCAGCTTCGCTTGGAAAGGATTCGACTTCAACATTGACTTCACCTACCAGCTCGGTGGCCTCGTTTACGACGACGACTACCAAAGCTCTATGAAAATGAGACGCGGTTACGCTATCCACTCCGATATGCTCAACGCCTGGACACCCAGCAACACCAGCTCTAACATTCCCCGTCTGCAGTACAACGACCACTACACGGCTGAAACCTGCGACCGCTTCCTGACCAGTGCCTCGTACCTCAACCTGCAGAACATCACACTTGGCTACACCCTGCCCAAGAACATTGTGCGCAAAATCGGATTGTCCAACCTGCGCGTTTACTGCTCAGCAGAGAATGTGTGGCTGTGGTCTAAGCGTCAGGGCATGGACCCGCGCCAGAGCACAAGCGGCTCGGTTTCAAGCCAATACTACTCGCCCATCCGCAGTATCTCAGGCGGTATCACGGTTTCATTCTAAGTTGTTAACAATCAAATAGAATTCATTTGTATGAAAAATATAAATAAGTTTATCTGTGGCATGGGTGTCGCTTGCATCGGACTGACAGCGTTCACCTCGTGCGAGGAGGAGACGCACCCAACCTCTTATGCCACCACCGACCAGATGGCTCAGTCGTCATCGGCCACCGAGGCGCTGCTGAGTGCCGTACCGGCTTCGCTCAACGCAGTTTGGTCTTCCTCTGCCCACTTTTCATGGGGCAATGGTTCGCTGATGAAAATCCGCGATGTCATGACGGGCGACTACGCTCATGTGGAGAGCAACTACGACCACTACAATCAATGGGAGCAGGTCTACTACATCGGCAAGGGTTATCTGGCAACCCAGTTCATCTGGAACTACTACTACAAAATGGTGCTCACCACCAACAACCTCATCAGCGGTATCGACTCTACTAAAGCCACGACCGACCAGCTCGGTTATCTTGGCGTGGGCTACGCTGAGCGTGCTTCGATGTACCTCGATATGGCGCGTATGTACGAGTTCCTGCCCAACGAGAAATTCCCCGATGGCAAGAACGAGGACGGTAACGTTGTCACCAACCTCACAGTGCCTATCGTGAAGGCAGGTATGTCGGAGGATAGCGCACGTGTCAACCCACGCGCTACACGCGAACAGATGGCTGCTTTCATCCTCGACGACCTCAACAGAGCCGAGAGTTTGATTCCTAATCTTACAAGCACCCGCAGCAAGACGTTGCCCGACTTGGCTTGTGTTTACGGCTTGAAGGCTCGACTCTACATGTGGCTCGAGAACTATGCACAGGCTCAGGCTTATGCCCGCAAGGCCATCAACGCTTCCAATCTGACACCTATGACTCAGGCGCAGGCGCTCAGCACCACAACCGGTTTCAACACCGCCGATCCTTGGATGTGGGCTTCGACCCTCACCGCTGAGAACGAAACGGTGGAGAGCGGCATCCTTAACTGGACTTCTTGGGTAAGCAACGAGACTCAGTTCGGTTACGCCGGAGCCGGCCCTTATGTCATGATTAGCAAGGCTGTCTACGACCGCATAAGCGATACCGACTGGCGCAAGCTCGAGTGGAAAGCTCCCGACAACAGCGCGCTGGCCAATAAGGTGACGTTCCTCAGCTCCACTTACAAGAAGAATCTGCCTACATACGCTTCGGTGAAGTTCCGTCCCGCAAGCGGTAACGATGAAGATGCCACTATCGGCTCTGCTGCTTCCTATCCGCTCATGCGTGTCGAGGAGATGTATTTCATCGAGGCTGAAGCTGCCGCCCATCAGAATGCAGCGAAAGGTAAGGAGTTGCTCGAGAGTTTCATGAAGACTTATCGCGATGCCAACTATGTGTGCCGCGTGTCCAACACCGACAATGTGGTTGAGGAAATCGTGTTCCAAAAGCGCGTAGAACTTTGGGGCGAGGGGCAGAGCTTCTTCGATATCAAGCGTCTGAACTACTCTGTAACACGTGCCTACAGTGGCACCAATTTCTTCGAGCAGTGCCGTTACAACACCAATGGCCGTCCTGCTTGGATGAACATTGTGATTGTGCAGACAGAGGAGAACAACAACTCGGGCGTGAAAGGCTGGAACAACCCCGACCCGTCTGACCAGTACACTCCCATCCAGTAACATTGTAGCAACAGTAAAAAAAGAACAATATGAAGACAATTTTCAAATATGCGTACGTCGCGCTCTTCGCTGTGCTGGCCTTGGTCTCTTGCACCGATGAGTACGATTACACGCCTGCCGACAAGACTAATCAGGGCGGCAACGCTACCATCGAGGCTTCGACGTCTTCCTATACGTATCTGCCCGGTGAGACGCAATCCGTCACATTCACCGTGCACCGTATCGACTCGACGCAGGCTGGCACTGTCAACTTGACCAGCAACAGCAAGTATTTTGAGGTAGCACCTGTAAGCTTCGCAGCCGGAGAGGCCAACAAGACTATTACCATCAACGGTACATTGCCCGTAGGACAGTCAGTGAACCTCAGCATTGCCATTGCCGATTCCGATGCGTTCCTTTATGGCGTGAAGGAAGTGAATTTCACAGTCAGCGTCTATAAGTCGTACGACGGTGTGATTACCTCTAATATCTTCCGTAACCCCGTCAGCTGTGTTATCTATGACTTGACTGAAGGCGATTTCATGATTCCCGATGCTTATCAGGACGGTTATGACGTGAAGTTCCACGTAAACTTCACTACAAACATTGTGACAGCTGAGCCGCAGTTCATTTGCGTGTACAGCTCTTCGTATGGACGACTGAAGTTTGATGCCACAAGTTCCGATGGCGTAATCTATGGTCATTATGATCCTGAGACGTTGACTGTCTCTTTGGAGGACATTAAGTTTGCTTTGCCTGACATCTCTAATGCGTTTGGCGGCACTTACACAGAGTATTTCACTTTCGCCGAGGATCCCAACGCGTAATACAATATTCTTAGAATAACTAACGAATATGCCGGATAGGACACACCATCCTGTCCGGCTTTTTCTGTTCACAAAAGCTTTTACACGGTTGTTTGGCTTTCTGTTTGCGGAAATATTCGTCAGTTGTCATTCAACGAACTAAGTTTTTTATTATCGTAAAACATGAAAAAGGTCATTATTTTCGCTTTTCTCCTGACGCTTTTCCCTACCCTTCAGGCTCGCGAACGTACGCAGGCCGAAATGGTGAAATCGGCTCTTTCAGTGTTGCAACGCGCTGCAGCGGGTGACAAAAAACAATCTGTTTCCTCAACACGTCTTAATGTCCTGCAACAGAATGCCTCACTGACCGTAATGGGAAACGATGCCATAGGCTTTGCCGTATTGAGCAATGATGATGCATGGCCCGCAGTTATCGGCTATTCTTCCGAGACTTTCAATCCAGAGCTCAACGATGGTCTGCAGTGGTTTCTTTCCGTGGCCACACAGACCATGAGCAGCGGCAAGCATTATGATCCTTTTGTTCCTACTGGCGATTTCAAACCAACGGTTGAACCTATTGTGAAAACGCTTTGGAATCAATCTGCTCCGTACAATAACCAGTGTCCGCTCGCTACGACCGGAGAACCTTGCCCAACGGGTTGTGTAGCCACCGCCCTTGCGCAGATTATGAGCCACTGGCAATATCCAGTGCATGGAACAGGACAGGCATCTGTGTCTGTCACCTCCGATGGTTCGGGCAGTTCCATCTCTGTAGACTTTGGCGCAGCGACGTACGATTGGGCTAATATGTTGCTCGACTATGAATCGAACAAGTATACCGACCTTCAGTCAGCGGCCGTCTCAACACTGATGTTGCATTGCGGTGTGGCCGTTGGCATGAGGTATGCGGGTGATGGCAGCAGCGCCTATTCGCACGAGGCGCGTCTTGGTCTGATAAATTATCTCAATTATAATCCCGGCATCAACCTGCTTTATCGCGATTTTTACTCCACAGCCGAATGGATGACCGTGATCTATACAGAGCTTAATGCCGACCGCCCCATATACTACGCCGGTGTTGACGCCACTGATGGCGGTCACGCTTTCGTTTGCGACGGATACGATGCCGACGGCTACGTGCACATCAATTGGGGATGGGGACCACAAGGCGGAAATGGCTATTTCGATGTGGCTTTACTCGATCCTGCCGGCTACTCGTTCTCAAACTCTCAGGCCATACTTGTGGGTGTTGCTCCCACTGAGGTCATGGATTATGCCTCGCACATCGCCAGCTATGATCCGCTAACCGTCAGCCGTGTCAACAAAGCGTTGATGAACCTGAGTGGTGCAACGCTGTATAACTTGACCGGTGAGTCGTTTCAGGGTGAGATAGCTTTGGTTTTGGATCTCGGCGATAGCGTGAAGGTCATCAATTCTATATCAACCGCTGATATAGATTATAATCACGGAATTTCAGCTAAAAGCGGTTTGATCAAACTATCATTATCGTCTCTGCCGGAAGGCACGTACCGTCTCTATGTCGCATCCAAATCTACGAAGGACAAGACTTGGCAGTTGGTACGTCGGCCTGAAGGCGTAACCAATAGTTACATGATTACGATAGCCAACGGCGACTATGCGGTATCGCCTGTCGGTGATGACTCTTGGGCTACGGGCATAAGTCGAGTAGCGGTTTCTAAACCACAGGCTCGCCAAGGCGTTTACAGTATCGACGGCCGTTATCTTGGCATCAGTATCGACGGTCTTGCAAAGGGTTTGTATATTGTTGACGGTAAAAAAGTGATGAAACAATGAAGAAAAGAGTCTTTAATCTGTTACTGATGGCCATTGCATTAACGGCTTTCACTTTTGCGTCGTGTAATAAGGATGACAACGATTCTATTGATGACGCATACACCTATCTCCACCGTTCGTTTACGGGTAAACTGATATGTCAGAACGAGACGCGTACCGACTCTGTAGTGATGGACACGCTCGATGCCTCGTGGGCAATCAATACAAGCAACCAGCTCACAATAGCCAATGTGCCGTTGGTCAAGTTGCTGGTGGGCGTGGACAATCCCGAGCTGACCGAGGTTGCGCGTGCCATGGCTACTCAGACCCTGACGGCTGAGATTAAGGTCGTGCATGTTTCGCCCATTGTTTTCACTGTTGCCACTCAAGAGTTGGTGACCGCCGTACGTTTCGGAGGCGCAGACCATCAGTTGCGTGTCACATTTGCCAGCAGTTCCAACCTCAGTTGGGGGTCGTATAGCACAAACGACAACTCAGTCGTTATCAATATTGTGGAGACTGCTGTCTATCTAGATGGCAGCGCTATCAATCTTTTGCCTAAGCAAAAACCATTATTGTTTTCGACTCAGCAACAAGTCACCCCTCTGCCCATAATTTAACGGTTATCGTTATATTAGATAAAAAGGAAAACAAGCGTCGGATGGATATGTCTCCCTCCGGCGTTTGTTTTCTTGTCTTAGGTGATGTCATGGTTCGGAGATGTTCAAGCAAATGCGCAAGTAGCTTTCCTCTTATACGCGTTGTGAGTTTGTTTGTGCAGCCTCTCTGTTTTTGACAAGCGTACGAATAATTATTGTTGTCTACAAAATAGATTGGATTCTTGTGCGTTATCGGTAATAAATAATAAGGTACGAATGAAGTGCCTGTAAACGATTGGAATATGAACAAACAGAAGAAACTCTCACTCGCTTGTTGCTTTGTTGTGGCTCTTTGTGGTTGCTCTCAAATGAAAGGCCCACAGAAAATCAGTCCCTTACCCTGCACTTTTCAGTTAGACCACTTGACTGACGCTACTGTCGCTGCTGCATTTACGTCCACTGATTTCTCGTGGAACGACCGAAAGCTCACTATGAACGTGTATTCGGAAGACCTTTACGATTCGGTGGCGGTGAGTCGGCTCAAATCAGGTGACACCATCGTTTACGAGGGACGTCCCATCGTGGTGCAAAACATTGTAGCGAAAGATAGCTTTGTTACCATAAACGGAGGTATCGAAGAAGACGGTGCTAATCTTACAGGCTGTGCAGGCGGTAAATACCGTGGCAGCCAACTCGATGACCACTCTGTTTATACCGAACGTGGCAAGGTTACTCTGCCGTTGGCAAAAGATTTTGTGCTGCTCGATTGTGGCGAGAATCCCACCGATCCTTACGATACCATCAAGGTGAACCAAGAATCTTATTTGCAGAAAGCTCCCGAGTACAAGCGAAGTTTCGGTGCATTTGACACTCGCGTCCAGATAAAGAGCGGTAAGGTCGTTTCAGTTA
Organism: Eggerthellaceae bacterium; assembly: GCA_963656105.1. Taxonomy (GTDB): domain Bacteria; phylum Bacteroidota; class Bacteroidia; order Bacteroidales; family Bacteroidaceae; genus Prevotella. The sequence goes on along the minus strand of CAVKHW010000001.1, from coordinate 94,263 downwards.
CCCGACGTTGGATTCCTTGAGAAATCTCGCGAGTTTGGATGATTTATAGAACTATTTTCCTGCCGCCAGGCTTGTGTCTGTCACAATAAAAGGTTATCTTTGTCGCACACTTTACTATGCAATGATATGACAGAGCTTAGGGATAAATACATTCGTTTCGATTGGGCTATCAAGCGTTTGCTAAGGCAAAAGGCCAATTTCGACGTGTTGGAGGGCTTCTTGACAGTCTTTCTCAACGAACCTATCAAGATCGTTGAGATACTGGAAAGTGAGGGTAATCAACAAGCAGATGATGATAAGTTCAACCGTGTGGACGTCAAGGCGAAAAACAGTAAAGGCGATATTATCATTGTGGAGATTCAGAACACGAGTGAGCTCTATTATCTTGAGCGTGTGCTTTATGGTGTAGCCAAGGCCATCACTGAACATATCAATCTTGGCAATACCTATAAGGAAGTCAAGAAAGTCTACTCCATCAGCATCCTTTATTTCGATTTAGGCAAGGGAACCGACTATATCTATGTCGGGCAAAACAATTTTGTAGGTTTGCATACACAGGACAAGCTTATCATCAGTACAAAGGAGAAAGATACCCTTGTCAGAAAGTCACCGTCAGAGATCTTTCCGACATACATGTTGGTTCGTGTAAACGAGTTTAACAAAGTGGCCAAGTCTCCGCTTGAGGAATGGGTCAATTATCTCAAAAATGGCATAATCAATCCCGATACCAAAACTCCCGGACTACAAGAGGCAAGAGCCAAGCTGCAGTATCACTCCATGTCGAATGCCGAGCGCTATGCCTACGACGAGCACATCAATGCCATTATGATTCAGAACGACGTGCTTGGAAACGCCAAGCTCGAAGGTCATGCTGAGGGTCGTGCTGAGGGTCGTGCCGAGGGTCGTGCCGAGGGTCTTGCCGAAGGCCGTGCCGAAGGTCGTGCGGAGGGGCTTGCCGAAGGTCGTGCGGAGGAGAGAAACAATATCGCCCGTAAGATGTTGGCGTGCGGTATGAGTTTGGAACACGTCAGCCAAATAACGGGTATTCCTCAGGATCAATTACCTACATTATAATCGGAAACGTAAAAGAGGGAGTGTCGTAAGGCACTCCCTCTTTCTATAGAATCATTTGTTTGGATTATTTTTTTGGTCGGCGTCGTGCCCATCCCTCTTCCGAGAAATCGGGTTCGTCGCCTTTCAGCTTGAACGATTGACCGGACATGAGGCTCTGCCAGTCGTTGCGCGTGTGGCGTTGGCCGTCGTTGCCGAATGGGCTTTGCGGTTTGCGCGCGCGCCGCGTGTCGTGACGGTCGTCACGCCGGTTGCTCGACCGTTTTCTTCGTGCATCGCCTTCTGCAGCATCACGGCCATGACCGCCCTCGTCGGCATCGTTGCAGCGCACTTCACGGCCTTTGTAGATAGTTCCGTTGAGTGCATGCATCACCTTCTCGGCATCATTGTTTGGCACTTCAATATACGAGAATTTCTGCAAGAGGTCGATGTGACCGATGGCCTGTTTGGGACCATGGACGTGACGGTTCACATACTGCATGATTTCGCCGGGATAGAACCCGTCCTGTTTGCCTAAATTGATGAACAGGCGGCGGTAACCATCTTCAGCTTTGCGCGGCCCACGCGGGCGCTGGCTGCTGTTTCGGGTGTCGCGTTGCGTCCTGCGGTCGCCCTTCTCGTTACGTTTCGACGAGGGGCGCGTAATCTCCGGTGCGTTCTTGTAGTAGTTGAGAAATCGTCCGAACGTGATGCTTACTACCTTCTGCATGATGTCCTCCTTGTCGATATAATCGAACTGGCGCATGATGTCGGGCATGTAGGGAGCTATGAGCTCCTCGTCCACGTCGGTCTTCATAATGTCGTCCATCACCTTGTAGAGTTGCTTCTTGCATATCTCTTCGGGCGTGGGCAGCGTTCCGTCCACAAAGTCTTTACCGATGATTTTCTCAATGTTGCGCACTTTGAATTGTTCGCGCGTGTGGATGATGCAGATACTCGTTCCTTTCTTGCCGGCGCGTCCTGTGCGGCCAGAACGGTGCGTGTAGTTCTCTACGTCGTCGGGCAGGCCATAGTTGATGACATGCGTAAGGTCGTCAACGTCGAGACCGCGTGCTGCCACATCGGTGGCCACGAGCAACTGCACGGTGTGCTGGCGAAACTTCTGCATAGTAAGGTCGCGTTGCTGTTGCGACAGGTCACCGTGTAGCGATTCTGCATTATAGCCGTCGCGTATGAGTTTGTCGGCCACATCCTGTGTTTCCAGTTTGGTGCGGCAGAAGATGATGGCGTAAATATGTGGGTAGAAATCCACGATGCGTTTCAAGGCCAGATATTTGTCCTTCGCGTTTACAAGGTAGCAGATGTGGTTCACGTTCTCGGCACCTTCGTTGCGCGACCCCACTACGATTTCTTTGTGGTCGTGCAAGTAGTTTGTGGCTATCTTCTCCACCTCCTTGCTCATGGTGGCCGAGAAGAGCAGCGTGTTGCGATCGGCCGGAACGTTGTCGAAGATGGTGTTGATACTTTCCGAGAATCCCATGTTGAGCATTTCGTCAGCCTCGTCGAGCACCACGTTGTTCACCTTGTCGAGTTTTACTACTCCCCGTTCCATGAGGTCGATAAGGCGTCCCGGTGTGGCAACGATGATCTGCACGCCGTGTCGCAGTTCGCGCATCTGTCCCTGTATGGACGCTCCGCCGTAGACGGGTATAATGTGCATGCCGGGTATGTATTTGGCAAACGCGTTGAGGTCGTCGGCAATCTGCAGACAGAGTTCGCGTGTGGGGCTCAGTATGAGTGCTTGTGTGTCCTTGTTTTCAGCGTCGGTCTTCTGCAGCACGGGTATGCCGTAGGCTGCGGTCTTTCCTGTGCCCGTCTGGGCCAATGCTATCACGTCGTTACCGTTTCCCAAAAGGTAGGGAATCACTTCTTCCTGTACGGGCATGGGGTGTTCGAACCCCAGTTCGTCGATGGCGCGGCGAATCTCTTCGCTGACGCCAAGTTCTTCAAATGTCTTCAAAAAATAAATGTTTAATGGTTACCGTAGGGACTACTTCAAAACACCCTACCGTTTCGCTCGAGTCCCCTTTCAGGATGCAAAGTTACAATTTTTTTCTGACATGACGTTTATGCAAGTCCACAATTTTCAGACCATTACCATGCTGCGGACTCATGTTGTGCCTCTTGCTGCGCTGTAGTTTGTGGCCGGAGATAAATAGATATGTGCTGAAGGGCGAAAAATTTAAGCTATTATTTATCAAATTTAAGCTATTATTTTGCAAATTATAGCTTAAATTTACTAAGCGTTGTAACGTGTTGATTTACAATGTGATAGTCGTGGCTCTATCTGAGGTGCATGAAGCGTGCGCCATCGCTATGCGCCCGTGCCGTTTTATGCAGCATTTTCATTTGCCCGTTTTTGCCAGTCGGTTGAATGCTGCGCTTCAATTCCGTTTGCAAACCGCATGGCGTTCGCCAAAAAAGCAGTAACTTTGCACGCAGAATGGTACTCAATTATATTTGGATAGCTTTTTTTCTCGTCGCCTTTGTCTTTGGCGTGGTTCAACTGCTGATGGGCGATGCCACCATCTTCCAAAAGATGGTCGACTCGACGTTTGCCACCTCCAAGACAGCTTTCGAGACCTCGCTTGGCCTCACAGGTGTGCTGGCTCTTTGGCTTGGCATAATGAAAATAGGCGAAAAGGCTGGTGCCGTGAATGTGCTGGCCCGCATGTTAAGTCCCGTGTTCACAAAGTTGTTTCCTGACATACCGAAAAACCATCCCGTCATGGGGTCGGTATTTATGAATATAGCCTCCAACATGTTGGGGCTCGACAATGCCGCCACCCCCACCGGTTTGAAAGCTATGGCCCAGATGCAGGAGCTGAATGCCAAGAAGGATACGGCCACCAATCCGATGATTATGTTCTTGGTGCTCAACACATCGGGACTGACGGTCATCCCCACCACCATTCTGGCTTTCCGTGCCTCGTATGGTGCCGCTCAGCCCACCGACGTGTTTATTCCCATACTTTTAGCCACTACGGTAGCTACTTTGGCCGGCATAATCATCACTGCCGCATGGCAACGCATCAATCTGCTGCAACCCGTGTTGCTTGCCACATTGTTGGGTATGTGCGCCTTTGTGGGAATGGTCATTTGGGCGTTTGGCCAAATGAGCGCCGACATGATGGGCACTGTGACATCCATTGTGGGGCCGCTCATTCTCTTGGGCGTCATCGTTTCATTCATTGTGGCCGGATTGGTGCGCCGCATCAATGTCTATGACGCTTTTGTAGAGGGGGCAAAAGAAGGATTCCACACAGCTGTGCGGATTATTCCTTATCTCGTGGCCATCCTCGTGGCCGTGGGCGTATTTCGCGCCTCGGGAGCCATGGACTGTGTTATCGAAGGAATAGCCTGGATAGTGAAACAATGTGGGTTGGCTACCGACTTTGTGGGGGCGTTGCCTACCGCTTTCATGAAACCCCTCTCGGGCAGTGGCGCTCGTGGTCTGATGCTTGAAGCCATGCAGAACTATGGTGCTGATTCGTTTGTGGGTCGGTTGGCTTGCATTTTCCAGGGCAGCACCGACACCACGTTCTATGTGCTTGCTGTCTATTTCGGTTCTGTCAATGTCAAGTACACGCGCCATGCTGTCGGAGCCGGACTGCTGGCTGATCTGGCCGGCGTGGTGGCTGCCATTGCCGTGGCGTATATATTCTTTGCATAAGGAGGAGACAACATTTTTAGTCAGACATCATTATGGCAACCTTAAAATCTCTTTTGAAAGATACCGCCATCTACGGCATTAGTTCTATTGCCGGACGGTTTGTCAACTATCTGCTTGTGCCCATCGAGACCTATGCTTGGGTAGCAGGCGGCGGGCAGTTTGGCATCATTACCAATGTATATAGTTATATTGGCATACTCATCATAGCGCTTACCTTTGGCATGGAGACCACCTTCTTCCGTTTTGCCAACAAGGAAGGCGAGAATGCACGCATGGTGTACAGCACCGCCTTGCGCATGGTCGGAGCGGTAGCGCTGGTGTTTGCTTTGCTTGTGCTTGTGTGTCTCAAGCCTTTGGCCACAGCCATGGGCTATGCCGACCATGTGTGGTATATAGGCACGATGGCTGTGTGTGTGGCCGTAGATGCGTGGACAGCCATCATGTTCGACTACCTGCGCTACCGTCACAAGCCGTGGAAGTTTATGACCCTCAAATTGGCCAATATATTCATCAATGTGGCTCTTGTGGGCACATTCCTGTTTGTGCTGCCCCGATGCGGTTTGCTGATTCCCGGCCTCTATGATGCCGACGGCACACCCGATGTGGGTATCGTGTTTTATGTCAACCTCTTCGTGTCGGCGGTTACCGTGCTGCTGCTGTCCAAGGAGATGCGGGGTGTGGCCTATGGTTTCGACAAGGCGTTGTGCCGCCGCATGCTTTCCTATACCTGGCCCATGCTGATTTTGGGCATTGCCGGTCAGCTCAACCAGAGTGCCTCGACCATCCTCTTCCCCTATTTCTTCGACGGTGACATCGGCCAGGCGCATGCTCAGCTGGGCATATATGGTGCAACCATCAAGATAGCCATGATCATGGTCATCATCACACAGGCGTTTCGTTTTGCATACGAGCCTTTTGTGTTTGGCAACAAGGATGCCGACAAGAAGGACACTTATGCCAAGGTGATGAAGTTCTACATCGTCTTCACCCTCTTTGCCTACCTTGCCGTAATAGGCTATATGGATATTTTACGCCATATCGTGGCTCGTTCCTATTGGGAAGGGCTGCGTGTGGTGCCCATTGTGATGGCTGCCGAGATTATGTTTGGCATTTATTTCAATCTCAGTTTTTGGTACAAGCTCACCGACCGCACAATATGGGGTGCGTGGTTCTCGCTGCTGGGGTGCGTAGTGCTTATTGCAATCGATGTGCTATTCATTCCGCGTTTCAGCTACATGGCCTGCGCATGGGCCGGCTTTGCAGCCTACGGCCTCTGCATGGTCACCAGCTACATCTTTGGCCAGAAATATTATCCTATCCGCTATCCGCTATGCGACATTGCTTTTTATGTGGTGCTGGCTGGAGTACTCTTTGCCGTCATGACGTGGAGCAACGCTTCGCTCGCCACATGGCCGTCGCTGGGTGTCAACACATTGTTGCTGGGTGTCTATCTCGCTGTTGTGGTGTGGAGAGACTTCAGGGGGCTTGTGCGTCGGCGTATAAAGGGCTGAAAGCGTTAGCCAAACGTTGCACGGCGGCAACGACGAATGGTAATGCTTGCTTGTAGCCGCCACCATCTATTATCTGTTCACACCATGGCAAAAGTTCAAACCGACATGCTTCACGGCTCGTTGCTGGGCAAAATTGTGAAGTTTGCCATTCCTTATGCTGCTACCGGAATACTTGAGCAACTGTTCAACTCTATCAATGTCTTTGTGGTAGGGCGTTTTGCCAGTAGTCATGCCTTGGCAGCTGTTGGTGCCACAACGTTTCTGGTCAGTCTCGTCATCAATTTGTTTATGGGAGTCTCGATAGGTGCCAACGCTGTCATAGCCAACTATATCGGCCGTCAAGACCGTCAGGGTGTGCGCCGGGCCGTAGACACCACGGTGGCCTTGTCGCTCGTGGGTGGAGTGGTGCTCATGGTCGTCGGACTGTCGGTGGCCACCCCCTTGCTGCGGCTGTTGGGCACGCCGGCTGATGTAATCGAAGATTCGGCACTCTATTTACGCATCTATTTCCTTAGTGCACCGTTCTTCATGGTCTACAATTTCGGTGCCGCCATTTTCCGAAGCAAGGGCGATACGCGCACACCTCTTTATATATTGGCTGTGGCCGGAGTCATCAACATCATTGTGAGCATGGTCGCTGTTATCGTGTTTCGAATGAGTGTGGCAGGTGTGGCCTGCGCCACGCTGGTGTCTAATGTGTTCTCGTCGGTGGTCATACTATTCTTGTTGCGTCGTGAGGAAGGCGAGTTCCGAGTGCGTTTGCTCCGGTTGCGGCTCTACCGCAACGAACTGTTCCATATTTTGGCCATTGGTCTGCCTGCCGGTCTACAGGCCATGGTGTTCTCGTTCAGCAATGTCTTCGTGCAGTCGTCTATCAATAAGTTTGGCTATGCAGCCATCGCTGGTGCATCGCTCAGCATCACCTTCGATACCTATTGCTATTATGTGCTAAGTGCGTTCTGTGCTACAGCCATCACTTTTACCGGCCAGAATTATGGTGCTGGTCATGTGGACCGTTGCCGTCGCATCTTTCGTATCTGCTTTCTGCTGGGTGGAGCATCTATCTTTACGGCCAACATGGTGTTCGTGGTGTTTGCCCATCCCGTTACGTCCATTTTTACTACAGATCCACAAGTCATCCACTATTGCACATCGCGCATCTTCGTGGCGTTGGCTTTTCAGTGGCTTGCCACTTGCTATGAGATACCGGCTGCCTGTATGCGAGGCTTAGGGCAGTCCTTGGCTCCTGCTTTGCTGACCATTTTCGGAACGTGTTTTGTGCGGTTGGGCTGGATATTTCTCGTGCTGCCTCATTGGACGGGATTCAATCATCTCATGCTGTGCTATCCCATATCGTGGACCATTACGGGTGTTCTTGTGGGTACAACCTATGTCTTTTCTAGCCGAAAGGCTTATCGTGTGGTAATGTCTTAAAGGTGGGTAATACCACTTGCTTGATGCGGCATCCGACTGTCGTGACAGTACAATCATAATGTTGGAAAGCAAAAAGAAAGCCGCTTGCCTCCCATTGTCAATGAAAAATGTTACCTTTGCAGCGTTAATATGCTCGCCTGTGCGTCTTTTTTCATACGGTAGGCGTACCTTATATAAGTAAAACATCACAGAAATGAAGATATTCAAGTTGTCTGCTGTTGCTGCCCTTTTTATGGCAGCGTTGTCGCTCGTCTCTTGTTCGGGTGAGAAGTTTCAGGTGTCGGGAGTCATCACCGATGCCCCCGACTCGCTACTGCTCTTTGAGAACATGAGCCTGAATGGTGCTGTCGTAATCGACTCTGTTCGTCTTGGTGCCGACGGATCGTTCTGTTTTGAAGGCGAAGCACCCACTGCCCCCGAGTTCTATCGGTTGCGTATAGCCCGTCAAATCATCAATGTGGCGGTCGATTCAACCGAGCATATCAGTGTAAAGGCTTCGTACCCCACCATGACATCCAACTATGAGGTGGAAGGTTCGGCCGATTGCTCGAAGATGCGCGAACTGGCTCTGATGCAGCTCAATCTGCAGGCCCGGGTGAATGACGTGGTGCAAAATCCAAATGTAAGCTACGAGAAGGAAGCCGATAGCGTGCGCACTATCCTTGCCGTTTATAAGAATAAGGTTAAAAACGAATATATCTACAAGGAGCCGTGGCGTGCCTATGCCTATTTCGCGCTTTTCCAAACGATAGTGATCGGACAACAAGTTGGTCTCATCTTTGATCCTCAGAGCAAGAAAGAGGACGTGCAGGCCTATGCTGCCGTGGCTACCAGTTGGGATACTTATCATCCAGGCTCGGAACGTGGAACCAACCTTCACAACATCGCTATTGAGGGCATGAAGAATGTGCGCATTCTACAGGCGGAGCAAAACCAAACCATCGATGCAAGCAAAATCAACGATGCCGGCGTTATCGAGGTGGCTTTGCCTGACCGCAACGGCAAGACGCGGAAGCTCACCAGCCTGAAAGGCAAGGTGGTATTGCTCGATTTCCACGTCTTCGCATCTAAAGGAAGCACCGAGCGTATCATGCGTCTGCGCGACCTTTACAACAAGTATCATGCACAGGGACTTGAAATCTTTCAGGTCAGTCTCGACCCCGACGAGCATTTCTGGAAGGAGAGTGTTGCGGCATTGCCGTGGATTTGCGTGCGCGATGCCAACAGTACCAGCTCTGAATACCTAACCCAGTACAATGTGCAGACGCTTCCAACATTCTTCACCATCGACAGAAACAACGTGCTGCAAAAACGAGACGCCCAAATTAAAGATATCGATGCCGAAATAAAAAGTCTGCTTGCCAACTGACATCAGCTTGTCAACAACGACCAAACAAAATTCATACTCATGCATCCCTTAGAAAAATTCCGCTATTGTCCTGTGTGCGGAAGTAAGCATTTTGAAATCCAGGACGGAAAGAGTAAGAAGTGCGAAAACTGCAGTTTTGAGTATTATCTCAATCCCAGCGCTGCCAACGTGGCATTGATCCTCAACGCAAACGACGAACTGCTTGTCGTGACACGCAAGAAAGAACCTGCCAAGGGAACATTGGATTTGCCCGGTGGCTTTGCCGATATTGGCGAGACTGCAGAGGAAGGTGTGATGCGCGAAGTGAAAGAGGAAACAGGATTGGTGGTCTGTGAAGCGAAATATGTTTTCAGCTTTCATAACGTTTATCTCTATGCAGGTTTTGAGGTGAAGACGCTTGATAGCTTTTTCATTTGTAGGGTTGATGACTTTTCAACGCTTCAAGCGCACGACGACGCAGCTGCATTACAATGGATTCCAATCAATGAAATTCATACGGAATTATTCGGTTTGCGGTCAGTCAGGCATGGGCTTCGTCGTTTCGTAGAGTCTTACATCAACAAGTAATCACGCTTTAATTCATACTTCAAAACGCTTGCTGTCGCTATTGTTGCGGCGGCAAGCGTTATTTGCATGCTCAGATGTGCCAAGTGAGCCCCAGACGGGTTTCGAAGGTGCGTGCATTCACGTTGGCGTGGTATGCGTATCGGGTTTGGCGGATGAAATAGCTGGCGCTCCAGCTGATGCTTAGATGTCCGCGTAGGTCGAATTCCCACATAGGCGACAACTCGATAAGCTCTGCATTGCTTTTGTCGCCTTGCGCGTTAAGGTAGAGTGGGTCGGTATTCTCCAGATCTTTCCCCTCGTATCCCTTCCAGGTAAAGATACGGTAATAGTTGGCGTGAACGATGAAACGCCCGGAATTCCGAAAATCCATCTGTGTCTTGGTCTTAATGGAAAATCCCGATCCCATGTTGTAGTCGCGGTCAATGACATTGTAATAATCGCTCTTCGTGCCGCCCAACAATATGCCGCTGAGGTAGAGCCGTTGCTCCAAGCGGGTGAGTGCGCCTACCTGCGGAAAACTTAATAATAGACCAGGACCCAGGGCTGCTGCCTCTGATATGCGGTAAGGGGTCAGTTGCGTGCCGTCCTTTACAGGCTTTGAATCGTAGTAGTTGAAGTGTTGGAAAATTCCCACTTCAGCCTTCAAGTCGCTGTTGTTGTCAATGCTTTTGCCCCAAATGCGACCCACGATATGTAGTCTGTTTACCAGTGGTTGGTTGCTCGACATTCCGACAGTGGCTTCCAATGTGAAGAAATCATACGGACGGGAGTTGTCGGCGTGGAACGCATTGCCGTATTCTAAGAATAAGTTGACGTATGGATTCCATTCTCCGCGAAACAATGCTCCGTCGTCGCTGAGATAGCGTGAACCTATCGAAACCGAGAAGTCGAGTGGCGTTTTGGAGGAGTCGAAATATTTCTGGGGATTGTTTCTGACCCGCCATGCGCTACCTGTAATTATGCGGTTGAACCCGCCCATGGGATTGATGATAGTGGCGGCAGCCTCGCGAAGGAAACGACGGAACCCACGACTGTTGTCGTTGAGCAAAATTTCGGAGATGCGATGCGTCACCTCTCCGATACAAATACCGCCCATGGTGGTAGCCATGAGGTCATTGATGGCGGGTGGCTCGCGTTCCCCGCATATCTCCCACATGAGTGAACCGCAGAAGGCATAGGGGGCACTTTGCCAAAACGACAGACCGTTTGATCGTGCCGAGTTGAAGTAAAGATTGCCGTGATATGGGTGTGCAAAAAGGTTGGTAGAGAACTGGTCGTTGTCCCATACGAAACCATTTTGAAGGTTATTACCGATGGTCTTGAATGTCACTTTGGCAAATTCCTCGTTCATTACAAAGCGATCGAAACAATGTACAAGCACATTGATGCCTGCCGTTTCTGCCGCAGCTTTCCAAAAGTTGCGTCGTCCATCGTTCCAAAGTCCTATCTTTTGGTTGGCGGTGGAGTCGGTTATGGCTGTTGGCTTTGGTGTGAAGATGTCTTGGCGATGGTTCCAACGGATAGTGAGGCCACCTTGCACTATCCACTCATTTTTATAAAATTGGTTGTGATGATAGTAACGGGTGTTTCCGTATCCTACCGAGGCGAAAAAACCTAAATGTTTGTTTAAACGGTAATCAGCGTTGATGTGTGCATGCAGTGAGTACAAATGCTCGGGATGTTTCGGCTCATCGCTTTCAAAACATTCGATGTGCGCAAATCCGATATCGCCGCTTAGCGACCAGCGGTTGCTGATTTTGAAATACTGCCCCAAGCGGTAATACAGGGAACCGGAGAAATGGCCGTAGTAGCCCAGATAGGGCGTCCCGATGCCAATGATGTTGTATGTAGACCGGTTACGAAAGCGTAGAGCCATGTTGATAGCCGAAGTGTTGCCTCCGAAAAGCATTACGTCGATGAGCGTGGCGGGGTTTATGTTCACAAGACCGATTTTCTTGGCTCGTGTGTCGCGTGTGTAGTTGATCAATCCCACTTGCACACCGTGCGGATGCTCCAAGGCTACATTGATTAGTCCTACTTGCGAACCAGTCAGCGTGTCGGCATAGTTGTATCCGCCCATTTGCAGCCCTCGCATGCTTCCCGATGCCACATTGGCCAGCAATCCTATCTGTGTACCCTTGCGTATGCCCATCGCAATGTTTGATCCCAACGACAGTTGCAGTCCCTGGAAGGGACGGGCTGTAACGTTATAGAATGGTGCAATCTGTATGCCTTTTAATGAAGTAGCGAAATTATTGATGCCTGACAGTTGTACGCCATGTACCGTGCGGTAGCCCGATGTTATGGCCTGCGCGGAAAATCCGCACAGGGTGTCGGCGGCATCTGCAATACCCAACGATGCCGAATGGTAACGGGTGGAGTCGGCGTTGCGATGGCCGACCGACCAAGAAAACCTTACACCATGGTAGTGTTCCTGTGCCCGAACTCCAATTGCGATGTTTGCGGTGAGCACGAGAATAAAGATGGGGAGGAATGTTGTACGTCTGCTCATGATTGTGTGGCGGTTAGAGGGTGAAGGCTTGATGCCTTGTTGCTGCAAAAATACAGAAATAGTTTGATAAGTTCACATAAAATTCTTAACTTTGATACATATAAATCAATGGTTATGAAAATAGGAATATTCTGCTCGGCAAACGAGCATATTGACCCCGATTATTTCAAAAAGACAGAGGAGTTGGGTGTCTGGATAGGAAGTGAAGGCCATCAGTTGGTGTTCGGAGGATGCAACATGGGGTTGATGGAGTGCGTGGCGCGGGCTTCACACAATGCAGGTGCCACCACGATAGGTGTTGTTCCGCGTGTGGTGGAACAGGGTGGCCGCGCCTCGTCTTACTTGGATGTAAATGTGGCTTGCGACAATCTTTCAGACCGCAAGGACTTGCTTTTGGCGCAAAGTGATGTGCTGTTGGCTTTGCCTGGAGGTATAGGTACGCTTGATGAGGTGTTTACCGTAGCAGCCAGTCATACCATCGGCTATCACCACAAGATGGTTCTGCTGTATGATATGAAAGATTTTTGGTCGCCGCTTATCGCTCTGCTTGATAGCCTTCAGCTGCAGGGGTTCATTCGTGGACATTGGACTGATTATATTCGTGTTGTCCATTCTCTGTCTGATATTAAAGTTGCGATAGCGTCGTTGCCATAAATCCCAATAGTTTCTATGTATAAAAACCAAGCGGTTTCTATGTAAAATATTAATCAGGCATGTAGAAAAATCAAACAAGGACTCAACTTCTATGTGAAGATGAGTCCCTGTTGTTCGCGTTTTTAGCTTTAAATCATCCGTTCTTCTCTTGTCAGATCTGAAGCGTATGCTCTGAGTGGAGATGAGTCTTTGGTATCCTACGACGGATGAATGAATGCTTATTTTGCGCCGATTTCCTGCAGTAGGCGGTCGGCGTGTCCCCAATGATCCATCAGGTAGAGCACGTATCGGATGTCAACCGATATGGTACGTGCCAATACCTTGTCGAACATGATGTCTGATGCCAGACTGTCCCAGTTGCCGTCGAAGGCCAGCCCGATGAGCCGTCCCTGACCATCGAAGAGAGGAGAACCGCTGTTTCCGCCTGTGATATCGTTGTTGGTGAGGAGGCAAAGCTGCATCTTGCCTGTTGTTTTGTCAGCGTAGGTACCATAGTTGTCTGCGCTCATGAGCTGATGCATTACAGGTTCAGCTTGATAGTCGATGATTCCCTTGTCGCCCTGTTTCATCTTTTCGACGATGCTTTCGGCCGTTGTGTAATAGCCTGAAGGCTTTCCGCCAATGTTGTAACCGCCTACGCGGCCGTAGCTTAGACGCATGGTGAAGTTGGCGTCCGAGTAGTGCGGCATATCCTCCTCCATGCGCAGTTTAGCGGCGCAGAGCATGCGCTCCATATTGCTGATACGTTCCGATGTTGCGGCCACTTGTCTGTAGAGATTCTTTTGAACTTCGTTCAGATCTTTTCCAATCATCACGCCTGGGTCTTTGTCATATCCCTTCTTGTTGAAAAAGATGTGTTCTCCGCTTTTCATCAGTACAGATTTGCTCCACACATCGTCGACAAAGCGTTGGTAGTCGTTGTTGTACTCGTTGGCGATGGTGGTGTAGAATGCTGGCAAGTTGTGTTTGTCGGCCACATGTTCCTTATAGTTTTTCAGTGCTACGGCCAGCACTTCCTTGTCGAGATTTTCGTCCCATGTGTTCTGGTTGTCATCGAAGATCATGTAGCTCTTGTTGGCTTTCTTTTCGTTTATTACCACGTTTTTGCCTTTTGTGCCTTGCATGGCGCGTGTAGTAAGCTCGTTGGTGCGTCTGAAACTTTCGCTGAGCAACAACAGATCGTGTGTGGCTGTGTTGGTTTGTGTGTAGAGTGCTTTCAGCGTGTCGAAATTGAGGCTATCCTTCAAGTAGCCTGTAGAGTCGACGTAAGCCTTGATGCGGTATTCGTAGTCGCGTTTTTGTTGTATAAGTCCGATGGAATCGATACATTTGTTCATACCGATGGAGTTTTTCCAATAGTTGGAGCTGTTGGCAAACTTTGAGTCATACTTGATGCGCACGGCCTCGTTGGCTCTCATGTGGCGCACCATGACGTCTTGTTTTACGCCACGAGCCTGCGCGCGTACTGCGTTGCGCATGTGCATCTGTTCAATGCCATAGCTCGACAGATACCGCTCTGTTGATCCGGGATAACCCATCGTCATGGCGAAGTCGCCGTCCTTATAGCCCTGCAGCGAGACGGGTGCCCAGTGTTTAGGGTGATAGGGCACGTTGTCCTTAGAGTAATGAGCTGGCCCGTTGGTCTTCGGGTCAGCGTAGATGCGGAACACGCTGAAATCGCAGGTTTGGCGCGGCCACATCCAGTTGTCGGTCTCCCCACCAAATTTGCCCATGCTCTTAGGGATAGTGAAGACCAGACGTAGGTCGTCGAACTGCTGGTAGGTGGTGGCAATCCACTGGTTGCCTTCGTAGAAAGCGTCGATACTTACGTAGAACGAGGAGTCCTGTGCTTTGGCCTGCTGGGTAAGTATGTTTTCCAGTGAGTCGACTGCTGCGGCTTTTCCCTCACGGTCGAGTTTGCTGAAGCCGGCTTTTTCGAGAATAGGTGTCACGTCTTCCTGTTTCACCATGAAGGCCACGTACATGTTCTCGTTGGGCAGTTCCTCGCTATAGTTCTTTGCGTAGAAGCCGTTGAGCATATAATCGTGTTCGACGGTCGAATGCGACCGGATGCTCTCGAAGCCACAGTGGTGGTTGGTGAAAACCAGTCCGTCAGGACTGACCACCACTCCCGAGCAGTAGCCCGAAAAGTTGACAACGGCGTTTTTTACGGCTTGTTCGCCTTGATAGATACTTCCGTAAGGCAACTGGAATCCATAGCCGCACATTTGGTCGTAGACCTGTGAGGGCAGGTTGTAGAGCGTCCACATGCCCTCGTCGGCCGATGCTGGCAGCGAAAGCGCGATGGCTGCCAATGCAATGATTTTTTTCAATTTCATGATGCTTATGATAATATGTTGTGTGTCGCAGTTGTGCTAACCGTAGGACATTCAATCCGAATGCAGCCAACGGACTTGCAAAATTACCACTTTTTTCACTCTCTCGCCTCCAACGGATGCAAAAAAATAGTATCTTTGCAACTATAATCTGAACACATAATAACTTACTGTCAATTTATCACTTATGAAAGTAAACACTCTAATTCTTTCGCTGGCACTTGCTGGCTGGTGGTCGGGCATCAAGGCGCAGGACTACTACGACATCACGTCCGCGTATATGCTGAATGCCGGTTTTGACCAAGACTTCAGCTATGCGGTTGGCGATACTGGCAACGTGGAAGCCGACCATATCCATGCCGTTAGTCATTGGGACGTGTCGGCAGCAACATATGGCGTTCTTGGTGTATGGCAATGGGGTTCCGAGGCTTTGGTGTCGGGATGCGCAGTGCCCGCAGCAGGACTCAATGGCGAGACGGGCGGCGGTTTGGCTTTTGGACTTTCCACCACGGCGGGCATCAATATCCTTCAAGACTCCGTGAAGTTGCCAGCCGGCGAGTATAAGGTTGTAATGGCAGTCTACAATGCTTCCGATTATGAAGCAGTGAGTGCCAATTCGTCGGCTTGGCATCCTTACAACACACGTTTAGGTAAAAGGGTGGCTTTTACCACCAAGACCTTTCCCGCTCACGCGTGGTCTACCGACACCATATCGTTCACGCTCGCCCAAGAGGTGGCTGGCCGCATCCGGCTCGGTTTTAGCTCGCGCTCAGAGGAACACGCTGTCCCCATTGTGGACTGGGTCAAGATTCTGCGCACTACACCGCTCGATGCCTCCGACCAACAGTTGCGCCGCACCGACTTGCAGACAGCTATAGCCATTGCCGTAGCCACCGTTGGCGATGACACAACACCTGCAGCCGCAGATATGAAGGCACTGGTGGCGCAAGCCGAACAACTGTTGGCCGACGACAATGCTACCTGTGCGGATTTGCTTCAGGCCACCAGCGACCTGAATGCCGCTACCGCCAACTACAAGTGGGTCACGTCGGTCGAAGTGGCAACCGATACACGCTATGCTCGCGGTGCTACCATGGCTTTCGGTCGCATGACCACCACAGCGGCCACGACCGATATCAAGGAACAAGGAATTGTCATCAGCACGCAACCCAATCCTACGACAGCCGATACGAAATACACCACCACGCTCACCAACAACGGCACCATCTATTGCTTCAAGAACCTGCAACCCGCAACCGAATACTATATGCGTGCCTATGTGGAGAACAATAAGGGTAATGTAGCCTATGGCAATGTGGTGCGATTCTACACCATTCCAAAAGGCGATATTCAGCCCTATATACGCAGCATCAGCGACGAGGCCATCCGCCAGCGCATCACCAATGCTGTGAATACAGCCGCTGACATTTGGAACAACCTGACTGAGATGAAGGACTACCGGCCCAATGTGGGTTACAACTCGGGCACCAACACAGCCGAGTGCTCCTACGGCGGCTATGTGAGCGTTGGCCCTAAAACTGACTATCAGGCCACCGGAACCATCCTTCATGAGTGGTTGCACGGCGTGGGCGTGATACCTTGGGCCAATACCCAGTGGAGCGTGGTTGGCGTGCTGCGCGCAGGCAGCCAAAACGTCAGCGGCACCCAACGAGGATCGGGCAACTGGTTGGGCGAACGCGTGTCGGCAGTGCTCGACTTCTGGGACAACACTACAGGATCGTACCTGCACGGCGACTATCAGCACATGTGGCCTTACGGCATCAACGGTGCCAACGAAGACAACCACAGCGATGTGCTCTACTATGGCAACGGACTGGTGTGTCAGGCACTTGGCGAGGACGGATTGGAGCACACCTCGCAACACTATGCCGAGCCTTACTGGGCTTTCGAGCATCAAGAGAACGTGAAATATTACCTCACCAACGAGAAGAGTGAGAATGGCCTTTTCCTATCCTACCTTGCCGAGCAAGGCACTGATGGTTCGCTGGCTCTTGCCGGTGGAAATGCCGATGATCTGGCTGCCAACGACAGTTGCGCGTGGTACATAACCTTCACGCCCGACAATCAATACTATCAGTTCCGCAATGTGGCCACCGGACATTACCTTACGTTCAATTCGGTGAACTTCAGTGCGCAAGATGTTACACCTGCTGACAACCAAGATTTCCAACTCATGAAGGGACGCGTGAACGTCGATGAGGACGGTACGCGCGGCTTCTGGATTACGCGCCATGCGGCCCGTAGCCCCTGGACGCTTTCCGCAACCACTGCAGGCATGGTGACCCGCACCACCTTCAACTTGGCCAACAGTGCCACCAATCAGCGCTGGGTGATACTCGATGAGACGCAGATGCGTGCCAAGACAGCTGCCGCCCTGCGTGTGGAAGCCATTGCCGACCGTCAGGCTACGGCGCATAGCGATGTCCGCGAAGGCATCTATACGCTTGATGGCCGTCTGGTAAGCCGTCAGAGCAAAGACCTGACGCGTCTTGGTCATGGCATATATATTGTGAACGGCAAGAAGGTGGCACAGTAACGCCTGTGCTTCCGTAAGACAAGAGGCAAAACATATACCCCCATCAAAAAGCCCGGCGCACGAATTGCGTCGGGCTTTTTGATGGCGATAACCCAGCTTGACGAGCTGCGTCGTACCGTCTTTATGGCTACAGTCGGTTGTTGTGACTGAAAATGAGCACGGTCATGTTTTCGGGTGCGAACAGTTCGCGGGCCACGCTGATGATGCTGTCGGCCGTTACATCCACCACACGTTGGCATAGCGCCACAGGGTCTTTCTCCCATCCATAGTGAAGAAAGTCGCGCCCGAAGTCGAGCGCAAAGTTCTCCCGGTTGTCGCAAGCCACACCTATCTGTCCCGTCAATTGTCTTTTGGCGGCACGAAGTTGAGCATCTGTTAGCGGAACTTGCATGAAGCGGTCGAGCTGTCTTCTTACAAGGTGCAGACAACGTTTTGTGTCCTCATGGTCGCATCCGAAATAGGTACACCAAAGTCCCGTGTCGCTGTATGTAACCATCGAACTCTCCACCGTGTAGACCAGCCCGTGTCGTTCGCGTAAGGCTACGTTCAGCCGGGCGTTCATGCCGGGACCGCCCAGCATGTTGTTGAGCAGGTACAGACTCATGCGGCGCGGATCGTGAGCATCGTACGAACGGCTTCCCAGTACCACGTGGGCCTGATGGGTGTCGTGGTCAGCCATTATGATACGTCCCCAATGATTCGTCTTCGTAGCGATAGCCCTCGCTTCCGAAATCATGGTTTCGCTATCTTTTGTTATCGGACGAATTTGTGTTTTTGGTAGCAGTTTAGCTTCTGCTGCACCCGTCGGAACTGTCCCCATATTTCGATTGAGAAGTCTTATGAGCGACGCGAACGATACATCTCCGTAGGCGAAGAATACCGCATTGTCCGGACGGTAATGTTTGTGGGCGAACTGCAGGGCGTTGGCGGTGGTGAACGACCGCACGTTACCGGCCGACCCCAAAATGTTGTGCCCCAGAGGGTGGTTGGCGAAGAGCAGGTTCTCAAACTCGTCGTAGATCAGTTCGGACGGCGAGTCGTTGTAACTTTCAATCTCGTCGCAGATTACTTCGACCTCTTTGTCTATCTCGCTCTGCGGATAGCAGGAATGAAACACTATGTCGGTAAGCAGTGCCACGGCACGTGCTATGTGTTCTTTGAGAATGGCGGAATAGTAGCACGTGTCTTCCTTGTTGGTGTAGGCGTTGAGGCTTCCGCCCACCTGTTCCAGACAGTTGAGTATGTTCCAGGCACTGCGGCGTTCGGTTCCCTTGAAGGTGACATGCTCGCAGAAGTGAGCCAACCCTTCGTAGCCCGCTTTTTCGTTGCGCGTGCCAGCTTTCAACTGATAGCCGCAGTAAACCACAGGCGAGCCCGACGGCAGGTGTATAACCCGAAGGCCATTGCTGAGCGTGTAAGTGTTATATTTCATTTCGTGTGCAAAAATACCCAAATTTGCTTTGAAATATGCTTGAAAATGCAGAAATTTGCATCTGCAATACAACAGAGGCCGCGCGCGGAGAGTGCGGCCTCTGTGATGAACGATTATTACGGTAAAGAAGATTATGCGAAAAGTTATAGGAGTGGGAGAGACGGTTCTCGACATCATATTTAAAAACGAGCAACCTATAGGTGCTTATCCGGGTGGCTCGGCTTTCAATGCACTTATATCGCTCGGCCGTTGCGGTGTAAACAGCACATTTATAGGCGAAGCCGGGCACGACCGCGTAGGGCAACATGTCATCAGTTTCCTTCGGGAGAATGGGGTCAATGCCGACCATGTGAATGTGTTTCCTGATTCAAAGTCGCCTATCTCGCTGGCGTTTCTCAACGAGCGCAACGATGCTGAGTACCTGTTTTACAAGGATCATCCTCACGACCAGCTCGACTTTATCTACCCTGACATACAACCCGACGATATCGTTGTCTTCAGTTCGTTTTATGCGGTCAATCCCGTCATTCGCCCGCAAATCGTAGGACTTCTCGATTATGCGCGGTCGCACGGAGCCATTATTTACTATGATGTGAACTATCGGTCATCGCACCGCGATGAGGTGATGAAAATCACGCCCAATTACCTTGAAAACCTCGAATATGCCGACATCGTGCGTGGTAGCCGCGAGGATTTCGACGTGCTTTACCGCATGCAGGATCCCGACAAGGTCTATTCGGCTGAGGTGTCGTTCTATTGTAAGAAATTCATCTATACTCAGGGAGGCAACAATGTGGAGGTAAGGGCCGACAATGGGGTGAAGCGCAGTTATCCCGTGCCACAGTCGAGCACGGTGAGTACCATTGGCGCTGGCGATAATTTCAATGCCGGTTTCATCTATGGTCTCTTGAAATATGGCATCACGCGCAGCACGCTTACCAATGGCCTTACAGACAGTCAATGGGACGACGTGATAGGATGCGCCATGGATTTTTCGGCCGAATGTTGCAAGAGCTTATACAATTATGTGTCGAAAGAGTTTGGCGATAAGATGAAGGTGCTAAAGTAGCCTTTTGCCATAAGTGTCGTATCGCAGTGCGGTTTGGTATCTATGGCGTTGCGAAAGATGCCAAACCGCGATGCGATTCGATAGCTATCGCAGTGCGATTCGATAGCTATTTGATGCCGTCTTTTTCCCGCTTGTCGATACATGAAAAAGCCACCGCACGAAGTAGTGGGTTCTATCCTACTTCATGCGGTGGCTTTTGGGTTGTTGCCGCTTGGTGTCGGTATTGAGCTTATCCTTGAGAGCTATACAAAACTGATGATACCTGGCGTGGTATTGTTGTGCTCTTCGGGCTCCTTCTCTTCCTTTCCGCCGTTGGCCTGATTGCGTATTTCTTCCAGCATCTGCCGTGTCCGTTTGTAGGCGGGTGTGTTTTCTACGGCCAGAATCACATCCTCGTTGTCGAGATCGTTCTGAGTGAAAATGAAAATGTGAGGCCTGCGTTTGTATTGCGGACCATTGTTGTCCTTGCCATAGTAGCGATGGCGCCGTTCTTCGCGCTCGGCCTCCTTTTCCTGTTCCTCGGCCAGACGGTTGGCTTCCTCGATGCTGCGCCGTGCGCGTCGTTCCTTCGGCTCCACGTCTTCCACACCGAAGCCGGTGGCCAGAATGGTCACTTTAACCTTCTTGCCAAGCTCGGGATCAAGTGCAATACCCCATTTGATCTCGAAATTTTCGCCAAATTTGGCCATAAAGTCGTTCACGTCGTTCATCTCCTCCATCATCAAGCCCTGATTCTCGTTGTTCTTGCCATTCGAGAAAGCAATTGACAGTAGTATCTTCTTGGAGTTGAACACGTCGTTGTCGTTGAGCAGCGGTGAGTTGAGCGCATCATCGATGGCTTTCTTTACACGCCCTTCACCTTCGCCGTATCCTGTGCTCATGATGGCTACGCCGCCATCCTTGAGCACGGTCTTCACATCGTTGAAATCGAGGTTGATCAGTCCGTGTGTCGTGATGATTTCGGCTATGCTCTTGGCTGCCACGCTCAAGGTGTCATCGGCTTTTCCGAAGGCGTCGAGTATTTGCAGCTCAGGATAAATCTCGCGCAGACGTTCGTTGTTGATGACCAGCAGGGCATCGACGTGCTTGGCCATCTGTTCCACACCGTCGAGCGCTTGGTCGATTTTCCTCGGGCCTTCAAAGCGGAACGGAATGGTCACGATACCCACCGTAAGGATGCCCATCTCTTTACTTATCTGTGCCACGACGGGTGCTGCGCCTGTACCTGTGCCGCCACCCATGCCGGCGGTGATGAACGCCATCTTGGTGCCGTCGTTGAGCATGTGGCGTATCTCGTCTGTGCTTTCGGAAGCCGCCTGCCGTGCGCGCTCCGGGCGATTGCCAGCTCCAAGCCCCTCTTTTCCGAGTTGCAGATGCACCGGCACAGGACTGTCGTTGAGCGCTTGTGCATCCGTGTTGCATAACACAAAGGTCACGTCGTGTATGCCTTCGCGGTACATGTGGTTGACGGCATTGCCGCCTCCGCCGCCTACACCAATCACTTTGATGATGCTGTTTGCCTTGCCGGGATCACCAAAATCGAGAATCGATGGTCTGTTGTTGTCGGTTGTCAACTGGTTGTTATCTTTGTCTGCCATAATGGTCTGTCTGTTTGTTGTCTGTTTGATGCTGCTTGTTAACGCTTTCTTGCGGCCGCTGGGCTATTTGTCGTCTTCCTCTTCGATCATGTTTCCGACGAACGTTTTGAAGCGTCGCAATAGTTTTCCGGATAGTGAGTTTTCGCGTCGCTTGCGTCGTTCTTCCTCCTCGGCCTTAGCCGCTGCTTCAGCTTCGGCACGTTCTTTCTCTTCGGCTGCTTTGCGGGCAGCCTCGCGCGATGCTTCTTCGGCTGCTTTTTCGGCCTCGGTCAGCACCTTTCCTGTGCCTGTCCCGTCCATAGTTTTGGGCTTCCGCGTTTCGGATAGTGACTGCCCTTTTGTTTCGTTGTTTCCGCTAAAGAGATCGTTGCTGATGGGATTGCCTGCGCAGTTCATGTCGCCCTTGGCCAGAAGACCCAGAATGGTGCACATCGTTCCGTCCTTAGCGTTGATTGACGGGTTGTTTGTGTTGATGGTGGGGAATACGAATTTGGCAATCCTTATTTTCTCCATGTGGGTGTGGTTGCGGAATGCACGTTCTATGTTTTTCATGTTTGCACCGCCACCAGTGAGTATAATGCCTCCGAGCAGCTTGTCGGTGTATTCGCCGGGTACCTGGCACCACACATTCTCTACAATCTCCTGCACGCGTGCCTCAACGATGTCGATAAACTTGCGCTCGTCTACACTGCGCTCGTTGTCGATGGCATAGGTTCTTGTGGGGTCTATGTCGTTGGTGTCGGTGTAGGCTGAGGCATATTTCAGTTTCAGCAACTCAGCGTCCTTCTCCTCCATTTGCAGCGATGCGATATCTTTGGTTATGTTGTTGCCTCCGAGGGGTATGACCGTGAGATTGCGCAGCGTCTTTTTGTGGAAGACGGCCACCGTTGTGGTGTCGGCTCCCAAATCCACCAGTACGCAGCCGCCGCGTTTCTCGGCATCGGTGAGTACGCAGTCGGCCAAGGCCAACGGTGAAAGGTACATCTCCGCAATGGCTATGCCTGCGTTGTCGAAACATTTGTTGATGTTGCGGTAGAATGTCTTCCGCCATAGTATATTGATGAAGTTGCCTTCTATGCGCGAACACTGTATGCCTACGGGGTCGAGTTGGTACTGGTTGTCCACCTTGTATTCCTGTGTGGCGGCATCGAGTATCTCCAGTTCGGGATATTGCATGCTGCGGTTGGCATCCATCAGCTCGTTGATGATATCCTGCGTTACGATGGTATCGCTGGGAAGATCCTTCACGTGGGTGTTTTTTACGCTTCGGATCGACTGACCGCCAACTCCCACATAAACCTGGGCTATCTTCGTTTTGAGAGTCCGCTCAAGTTTTGTGACAATGTTGGTTAGTGTCTGTACTGTCTTGTCGATATTATATACCACGCCCTTTCTGATGCATGATGTGGAATCTTCCTTGACCACGGCAAGCACGTTGATGCTGCCATCGAGGTTTTTCTTGCCTGCGATACCGGTCATCTTTGATGAGCCCAGTTCGATAGCTACTATAAATTCTGCCATAGCTCTATGATGATAATCAATTCAATTTTCGTTTCTTGCAAATAATCTGATTGTCGAATTCTACGTTGATGTAGGAGTATTTGTTCCATCCTGCCTGCGAAAGGCCGTACTTGTAAAAAATCCGCAGCCTGCTAAGTTTAGTGCTTACATACTCGGTTACCAGCTTCTTGCGTTCGTTGACGTACGAGGTTTGTGGCAACTGCCCGATGTAGATGATATGTTCCCCTACGCGTGGCACCAGCTCTATGCCGTAGTCCGGCAGTACGTTGATTTGCTCTATTTGGTTACGCCAAAAATCGTCTGCCATCAGCGTACTGCCTAAGTACGACACGTAGTTGCGTGCAAACCATTTGTTGATGTGCCCCGTTGCGATGATAAGGTCGCTTGTGTAGTGTGAGTTGGGCATGATGCGGTTGTCGTCGTCAAGATAATAGTCGTCTCCATTTGAGGCCTTAATGCGCAGTGTCGGCATGCGTTGGGTGAGGCTTATGTGCACCGTACCGTCTTGTGTCTTGTAGCATTGCGATGTTTTCACAAATGGACTTTGCTTCAATGTCTCTTCGATTGTTCGGGCACTGATGTCGCGCATTCGCTTGTTGAGCGGGTAGATGTTGCTTTTTTCCAGTCGTGCCTTGATTTCCTTGGCATTGATGAAGCCGTTGGCGGTTTCGTCTTGTATGTCGATGCTGACCTTCTTGCATACCGGCATCTCCTCTTTCGTCTTGTCGAAAGTGGCAAAAGCCATGACAATGTATGCACCCAATGCTACATCGATGGCAATTAAGAGTGTCTTTTTCCAGTTGAAGCGCATGATGGTTGTTTATTGGCTGGAATGGTCTTTGGCTTCAATGAGTTTGGTTATTTGTGGCACATAATTGTCTAAGTCGCCCGCTCCCAATGTGATCAGTACGTCAAAGTTGCGGCTTTTCACATATTGCAGCACGTCGTCCTTGCGAATTTTGCTTTTCTCAACACCCGGCTTGAGGTTGTCGTAGATGAGGTCTGAACTTACGCCAGATATGGGCTTTTCTCTTGCTGGATAGATCTCTGTCAGTATCACTTCGTCGAAATGGCTCAGCGCGTCGGCAAAATCCTTGTAGAAATCGCGAGTCCTGCTGTAAAGGTGGGGCTGGAAAATAACAGTGATCTTACGGTCGGGATAAATCTCTTTGAGACTTTTCGCGCTCTGCAGGATCTCTTTGGGATGGTGCGCATAGTCGGAAAGCAACACGTGGCGGCTGTTGCGAATCTTAAAGTCGAACCTGCGGTCTACACCGTGATAGGTCTCCATTCCGTAACGTAGCTCTTGCGGTGTGCAACCGTTGAGTTGAGCCATGGCCATTGCTGCAATTCCATTCTCTATGTTGATAGGCACGGGCTGGCCTAACCGCACGTTCTCTACGTTTCCTGCCGGCGATACGAAATCGAATGTTATCTCGCCGTTTTCTATTTTTATGTTTTCGGCATGGAAATCGCCTTTGTCGCGACTATATGTGTAAGTTTTGACTCCTTGCTGCACGTTGGCTTCCATCTCTAGGTCGGTATGGATGATGAGTGCACCGCCGGGCTGTATCAGTTCGGTATAATGGCGAAAGCTCTCAAGGTATGCTTCTTTCGTTCCATAGATATCCAAGTGGTCGGGATCGCTAGATGTTATTACGCTCATCCATGGCATAAGCCAATGGAACGAACGGTCAAATTCGTCAGCTTCGATAACCACATAGTCGCTTGTGCTTGACAAAATGTAGTTCGTGCCGTAGTTCTTTGAGATGCCTCCAAGAAAGGCATTGCAGTCCATATGACTTTGGTGCATGATGTGGGCGCACATGGTCGATGTAGTGGTTTTGCCGTGCGTGCCAGCCACACAAAGCCCCTTGTGTGTGCGTGTCAGTGTTCCCAGCACCTGTGCACGTTTTTCTATTTCAAATCCTCCGGTGCGAAAATATTGCAGTTCCTTGTGATCGGCAGGTATGGCTGGCGTGTAAATCACCAGACAAGAGCTTTTGTCGCGGCATGCGTGCGGTATTTCGTCGATGTTTTCTTCGTAGTGTAGCAACATGCCCTCTTTTTCCAAACAGCGTGTCAAGTCTGACGGCGTTCGGTCATAACCGGCTACTACCACTCCTTTATGTATGAAATATCGGGCTATGGCGCTCATTCCTATACCGCCTGCCCCTATGAAGTATACCGCCTTGATGTCTTTCAATTCCATAGTCTTGTATCCCCCTCCTTTAAATTGTGCGTCTTGTTTACCTTTTTCAGTTGTTTTCCCATGCCAGCTTTATTACCTCATCAGCAATGACATCGGCCGAGTTTTTTAGACCCAATTGCAGGATGTTTTCGCTGAGCGATTCCAGTTTATTGTCGTTGGCGACTGTATTCAGTGCCGTGTGCAGTAATTCTGTTGGTGCCTCTACGTCTTTCACATAGATGGCTGCATCCTTGCTGACCAGTGCCATGGCATTCTTGGTCTGGTGGTCTTCGGCTACATTCGGACTTGGTACAAGTATGACGGGCTTGCCAATCAGGCAAAACTCGCTTATTGAACTTGCGCCAGCCCTGCTGATAACAAGGTCGGCAGCTTTGTAGGCCGCTCCCATATCGCTGATGAAATCAAGCACTTTCAGGTTTGGGAGGTTGCCAAATGCACTGACTGCTTGGTTCATCTCCTCGTTGTAGTATTTACCTGTTTGCCAAATAAACTGCACATCCGATGCTTGTATCTCCTTGAGATGTTGTTTCATGCTTTCGTTGATGGTTCTGGCTCCGAGGCTTCCGCCTACTAATAATATAGTCTTCTTGTCGGGTGCGAGACCAAAACTTTCACGTGCTTCCTCTGGTGTCATTTCGTTGTTGAGCACATTTTGCCGCACCGGATTTCCCGTCTTGACAATTTTGTCGGCTGGAAAGAAACGTTCCATACCATCGTATGCCACACAAATCTTGGAGGCTTTCTTGGCTAAAATCTTGTTTGTGACGCCAGCATAGCTGTTTTGCTCCTGTATGAGACAAGGTACACCTCTTTTTGCGCAAACATTTAGGGTAGGGCCGCTAGCATAACCACCAACGCCCACTGCAACCATGGGTTTGAATTGGCGGACGATTTTTTTTGCAATATGCTGGCTCTTCCAAATCTTGAACAGGACAACGATGTTCTTCAGAAGATGCTTGCGGTCAAAACCGCAGATAGGCAGTCCCTTAATCTCGTAGCCTGCTGCTGGCACACGTTGCATTTCCATCCGCCCAAGTGCTCCTACAAACAGTATTTTTGCATTAGGCTGCTTAGCCTTGATTGCGTTGGCAATGGATACGGCAGGGAAGATGTGTCCGCCTGTTCCTCCTCCGCTGATGATAATTCTTAACTCCTTGTCCATAATCGCTTATTTTTGCAAAAGTAATCAATAATTCCCATTTTTGACCCTTTTAGAACCTTTTTCTTCGTTTCCGTTGATGAGCTTTTTCCGCCCGTTCCTTGTGTATGAAGTGTGCGGATGTTTATTTGTCTTAGGGTCTTATGCAACGATAGTCGCCGTTTTTTCACTTGCGTTCCTACTGTCCTTTGTCTTTTTGGCCGTGCGGCTCACGCTTAGGATGATTCCAATGTAGACGCTGTTGATTAGTGTCGAAGTGCCGCCTTTGCTGATTAAAGGCAATGGTTGTCCGGTGACGGGTACCAAACCTACTGCCACGCACATGTTGAAAAGCGCCTGCACCACAAGCAATAGTGCCAGCCCCATGGCAAGAAATGCAGGGAAGTTGTTCTCGCAACGGTTTGCGATCCTACCTGCTCTGAACAGCAATATGATGTAGAGCATTGCTACAAAGAACGCTCCTCCGATGCCCGTTTCTTCGATAATGATGGCGTATATGAAATCAGAGAAGGCTTGAGCCAAAAAGTCGCGTTGTATGGAATTTCCCGGACCTTTGCCTATGATGTTGCTCGTGGCTATGGCAATCTTGGCATGTGCCTCCTGCGCACCTTTGTCAAGATCCACTTTTTCAGGTGGGACATCTTTCGAATCTGCAAACTTATCTATTCGCGATTTCCATGTGTCCAAACGGTGTAACAGGCCTTTGTGTCCTTCTTTCTTCTCTGTTTTTACAGTCTCTCCGTTTGCCAGCGTCTGTTCGGTCATGTTTTGGGTAGCATTCTCTTTGCCATTGTCTTCTCCAAAAATCATCACCATAGCTACCGCCATGGTAATGGCAGTAACGACTACCAGTACCAATCTTCCGATCTGTTTTCCTGGTACTTGCCCGATAATCATCATGAAGAAGATGACTGCGCACAACAATGCTGCAGTTGAAAGGTTTTCGGCTCCTATCAGTATCAGAAATGGAATGGCAATCCAAAGGATGTATTTCATGGCCTTACGGTCTGCTCCCTTGTCGGTCTGCATCGCACTGAGTATTTGTGCGGTCATGAGAACCAATGCTCCTTTGGCCAGTTCCGACGGTTGAAACTGTATGCCCAAAATGGGTATCCAACGGTTGGCTCCATTGGTTGTCTGTCCGGCAGTCAGCACCCAAACAAGCAATATGCCAGCAACCATCAGCAACAAAGGTGTAGCTATCTTAAAATACTTGCACCTGATGTTGAGTGTGACAACAGTCAGACCGATACCTCCAAGAATCAGAAGTATGTGCTTGATGATGGGTGTCATGTAGTTGCCTCCTTTGTACGTCAGCTCCGAAGAGGCCGAGAAGACCTCCACGATGCTAATGATGCAAAGGAAGAAGAAGATCATCCAGATGACTTTGTCCCCCTTGAATATGTTGGAAACTTTCTTATTCATTTTTAAGATTGGGCGGTTGATGCTGTCTCGCCTTTCCTTTTCTTATAGATTTCTTACGAGCGACTTGAATTGTTCGCCTCGATCCTCCATGTTTTTGAACAGGTCGAAGCTAGCGCAACAAGGCGATAGTAAAACAGTGTCGCCTGGATTTGCCAATTCATAACATGCCTTTACACACGATTCCATGCTGTTAGTGTCGCGTACGGGTATTCCCAACTCATCGAAATTGTTGTGTAGTTTGGCGTTGTCGGCTCCCAAATACACGAGTCCTACACATTTCTTCTTCACCAAGTCTTTGATGGCCGTGTAGTCGTTTCCTTTGTCTTTTCCGCCAATGATAAGCACTACGGGTGTCTTCATGCTCTCAAGGGCATACCAGCAAGCGTCCACGTTGGTAGCTTTCGAATCGTTGACGTAGTGTACCCCTCTTACGTCGCACACTTTTTCCAGTCGGTGTTCCACGCCGGGGAAGTCGCTGAGGCTCTTGCGTATGACTTCCTTTTTAATGCCACTGATGTTTGAGGCCAGTCCTGCTGCTAAAGAATTGTATATGTTATGCTTTCCCGTTAGCGACAGTTCTTCTTGCTCCATGTTGAATGGGGTCGGAATTTCCAACTTGTATTTTCCTTCCTCAATGTAAGCTATCGAACCATCTTCCTTCAGCTCGGAGAAGGGGCAGGGTAGGGCTTTAATGTCAAATTTCTTTAGTTCTTCCTTGATTACAGGGTCATCGTTCCAGTAGATAAAACTGTCCTCGGCCGTTTGGTTTTGCGTGATGCGCATCTTGGCAGCAGCATAGTTCTCGAATTTGAAGTCGTAACGATCCAAATGGTCGGGCGTGATGTTGAGCAAGATGGCAATGTTGGCGCGAAAATCGTACATGTTGTCAAGTTGGAACGAACTAAGTTCGATGATGTAGTACTCGTGCGGATCTTCGGCCACTTGCAGGGCGAGGCTTCTTCCTATGTTGCCAGCCAATCCAGCGTCGTAGCCAGCTGTTTTAAAGATGTGGTAGATAAGCGACGTGGTAGTAGTCTTTCCGTTAGAGCCTGTGATGCAAATCATCTTCGAGTTGGTGTATCTACCGGCAAATTCTATTTCGCTGATGATATGTGTACCCTGTGCCATGAGTTTCTGTATCATGGGTGCTTCTTTGGGTATGCCCGGGCTTTTGATGATTTCGTCAGCGTTGAGGATACGTTCCTCGGTATGTTGTCCCTCCTCCCATTCGATGTGATGGTCGTTGAGGATTTTTTTGTATTTGTCGTTGATTTTCGACATGTCCGACACGAATACGTCAAATCCTTCCTTCTTGGCCAGTACGGCGGCTCCTGCGCCACTCTCTCCAGCTCCCAGAATAACAATTCTTTTCATTGCTTTCGTTTTATCGGTTGTTGTTGCGTGTTGATGTTTTTTGCTATTCGTAACCTTGTTGGCTTTTTCTTACCTTATCTTTAAAGTGATGATGGTCAATGCAGCCAATATGATGGTTACAATCCAGAAGCGGATGGTGATTTTCGCTTCGTGCTTTGCTGAATGTGGCGACTTGATGAGGTATTTGCACTCAGGATCCAGCTGGTCGTCGGTCACTCGGTAGTTGTCGTGTATGGGCGTGCGTTTGAATATGCGTTGTTTTATACCCTTGCGTTTGCCCAACTTATAGTACCACACCTGACAGATGACGCTCAGACTCTCTACAAAAAATATGCCGCAAAGTATGGGCAGCATCAGTTCCTTGTGTATGATGATGGCTCCCACGCCTATTATGCCGCCTATGGTAAGCGACCCGGTGTCGCCCATGAACACTTGCGCAGGGTAGGCGTTGTACCATAGAAAGCCGATTAGCGCCCCAATGAAAGCACACATGAACACCACTAATTCCTGCGATCCGGGTATGTACATGATGTTGAGATAGGCAGCAAACTCGATGTGCGAACTGACGTAAGCCAGAATGCCGAGTGCTACGCCGATGATGGCCGAGTTGCCAGCGCACATGCCGTCCATGCCGTCGTTGAGGTTCGCGCCGTTGCTGACAGCCGTTACCACGAATATGGTCATGATGACGAAGAGTATCCATCCAGCCGCTGACTTGTACTTACCGCAGAACGACATGATTTGCGAGTAGTCGAGATTGTGCCCTTTCACGAAGGGAATGGTTGTTTTGAGTGATTTCTCGGCCTCTGTGCTATGGTGCACCACCACCTCCTGCCCGTTCAGTCGTTCGGAGGTTAGATTCTCATTCATCTTTACATCGGGCGATGCCCAAAGCACCAGTCCCACGATGAGACCTATGGAGACTTGGCCCACAATCTTGTAACGCCCTTTCAGACCCTCCTTGTTGCGGCGGAAAATCTTGATGAAATCGTCCATTCCACCGAGAAATCCCAACCATAGTGTAGTGATAATCATCAGTATGAGATATATGTTTCTCAGTCGCCCTAGCAGCAATACGGGAACGAGTATAGCCACAATAATGATGATTCCGCCCATAGACGGCACCCCAATCTTCTTCACACCGAACGGGTCGATGTTGGCATCGCGTTGTGTCTCGGTGATTTGTTTGCTTTTGAGGTACTTGATGAAGCGTTCGCCAAACCATGTTGAGATAATCAGCGAGAGTATGAGTGCCAGCAGGGCGCGGAAGGAGATGTAACCCCACATACCCGATCCGCTGATGCCAAACTGTTCCAGAAACCTGAAAAGATAGTATAACATGGCGATAGTTTTTAGTTCTTGTCGAATATCTCATGCAACACTTCCTTGTCGTCGAAGTGGTGCTTCACACCCTTAATTTCTTGGTAGTCCTCGTGTCCCTTGCCTGCCACAAGAATCACGTCGTCTTTTTGCGCCATCATGCAAGCAGTCTTTATGGCTTCTTTGCGGTCTACGATGGTCACCACTTTTTTCATTTGTTCCTTGTTGAGGCCAGCCACCATGTCGTCGATGATGGCCTGCGGTTCCTCGAAACGCGGGTTGTCGCTGGTAATGATAACCTTGTCGGACTGTTTCACGGCCTCTTGTGCCATTAACGGCCTCTTGCCGTGGTCGCGGTTGCCGCCAGCTCCGCATACAGTGATGACGTGTCCTTTTCCGCTCAGCACCTCGTGTATTGACGACAATACATTGGCCAAGGCGTCGGGTGTGTGAGCGTAGTCCACAATGGCTGTGTAGCCATCTGGCGACGGTATTGGTTCCAAACGACCACTGACACTATGCAAGGTTGAGAGAGCCAACAGGATGTCTTCAGGTTGTTTTCCCAACATGCGCGCAGCGCCATAGACGGCCAACAGGTTGCTGACGTTGAACTTTCCGATGAATTGCACGCCAACCTCATGATTGTCGATGTCGAGATACATACCAGCAAAGTGCATCTCGATGATGCGTGCACGGAAGTCGGCCATCTGACGGATGGAGTAGGTCTTCACGGTAGCCTTGGTGTTCTGCACCATCACCATGCCGTTCTTGTCGTCGGCGTTGGTCACGGCGAATGCCGTTTTGGGCAGTCCGTCGAAGAATGCTTTCTTTGCGTCGCGGTAGTTTTCGAAAGTCTTGTGATAGTCGAGATGGTCGCGTGTGAGGTTCGTGAAGATGCCACCGGCAAATTTCAGTCCGCTGATGCGTTTTTGTGCTATGGCGTGGCTTGAGCACTCCATAAAGGCATACTCGCATCCTGCCTCCACCATGCGCCCCAACAGTTCGTTGAGTTCGATGGGGTCGGGTGTGGTGTGGCTAGCGGGAATGGCTTCGTCTTCGATGTAGTTGCATACGGTCGACAGCAAACCGCATTTGTGTCCCATCTTCCGGAACATATTATATAATAATGTGGCGATGGTTGTCTTTCCGTTTGTTCCTGTCACACCGACTAATGTGAGGTGGTGCGACGGATTGCCGTGGAAGAGTGTGGCCACCTTTCCTGCAGCCTCTTCGGTGTCGGCCACTTGTATATAGGTCACCCCGTCGGTCTTTTCGTCAGGCAGGTCTTGGCACAGCACAGCTTTGGCACCCAGTGCAATGGCTTTTGGGATAAACTGGTGTCCGTCAACCTGCGTGCCTTTCATGGCTATGAACAGATGTCCGGCCTTTACTTTCCGTGAGTCGATGTCTACTCCCGTGATGTCTACGTCCAGGTCGCCTGTTGTTGACAGCGGCTTGGTGTTCTTCAACAACTCTTGCAGTTTCATATCTTGTCAGTTATGGTTATTCTAATTTCAGTGTGCATATTTCTTTGCCCTTTATGTAGTGTCCGGGCTCAAGACTTTGTTCCACCACTTTGCCTCGTCCGTGCAGAATGCACTTCACCCCACGGCTCTCGATGAGGAATACGGCATCGCGTGCGCCCATGCCGCACACGTTGGGTATATACCGTCTGCCTGTGGTGCCTGTTTTTCTGAGTGCCACGCCGTTGTTGTTGCGTTGCGTTGCTCCCCATACCATGGCTGCCGGGCTGGCTGGCGCATTGAAGTTGGTTGTTGTGTTGATGCCCAGCAAGTCGAGTACGCGTTGTGCCGAGAAGATGTTGCCGTGCTTCACGTCGGGTATGGGGTGTGAAGCCGAGTCGCGGGCATCGCTGATGTCGTACCTCACATATTTGGCCATGATGCCCTCGGCTATGTCTCTAAACACCTCGCCGCTCATCCATCCGTAGGCAGGCATGCCCTGCTTCTGTATGCAGACAATGCAACTGTAGTAGGGCTTGTCTTTTTCACCAAACCATCCGGCAAACGAAAGCAAGTGATTGGGCACGCCCTTATACGAACCGTTTTTGGCAATCATTGCCGTTCCTGTCTTTCCGCATACCCAGAAATTCGGGCTGTTGGCTTTCTTGCCTGTTCCGTTGATCACTACGCGGTGCAACAGATCCTGTATGGTTCTGATGGTCTTTTCCGATGCGATGTGTTCGCGACCTTTCACCACTTCGGGTGGGTAGGCGGTCAGAGTGTCGCCGTTTTTCACGGTAGCCTTCACAAACCGCGGTTGCATCATGCGTCCGTTGTTGGCAATGGCGTTGTAGAAGGTAAGCGTGTAGATGGGTGGTATGAGTGTTTCATAACCGATACTCATCCACAGCAATGCCGTCTTGCTCCAGTTTTTCCATTGCCCGTTGGGATATTTTTGAGGCATTCTGATCCATGGTTTGGCGTGTCCTTTTATTGGGATGCTGATGTTTGGGTCGTTGATGCCGGTGCGCCAGATGCCCTTCACGAACTTTTCGGGGTTGTTATGGTAGAATTTGTCGGCCATGTAGCTTATGCCGATGTTGGAGCTGAGCTCTACGGCTTGTCCCAGCGAGATGGTGCCGTATCCGCCAGTACGCCAGTGGCTGTCTTTCATGTCGCGCCCGTAGATGTGCCATATTCCGTTGCCGGTGGGTATGGTGAACGATGTGTCGCACACGCCATCCTCCAAGGCGGTCATTACCGAGGCAACCTTGAACACCGATCCCGGTTCCACCAAGTCGGTGACGGCGTGGTTTTGTATCTCGCGGTACTTGCCGTCAACGCACCGTTCCAGATTGACGATGGCTTTCACGTCGCCAGTCTTCACGTCCATGACGATGGCTACACCAAACTCAGCATCGATTTCCTGCAGCTTCTTGAGTACGGCTCGTTCGGCCAAGTCCTGCATGCTTACGTTGATGGTAGTTATGATGTCGGCACCCTCCACGGGTTCGCGTTCGATGATGTCCATGTACTTGCTGAGCACTTTGCGTCGGTTTTTCAGTCCGTCAGTGCCGCGCAGCAGCGAGTCGTACGAGAATTCCAGTCCGCATCGTGGTGTGCGTCCCATGTCCTTTTCGTTGAACATCATGCCGATGGTGCGTGCTGCCATGTTGCCGTAGGGTCTGGTGCGCGACTGCAGTTCCTGTGGTACGAATCCGCTTTGGTAGCGTTTCAGACGGAACACTGGCAGTTGCTTCACTTCCGAATAGGTGTTGTAGTTGACGCGCTTGGGCCATATTGCATAGTAGCGTTTGCCTTCCTTTCGGCCTTTTTCCAGATGGGCTTTGAAGGCCTTGGCACTCATTTCGGGGAAGATGCCGTGCAGCCCGTCGCAGATGCTGTCAAGTTTGTCCAGCCATAGCGAGTCGTTCTTGGCCTCGTGCAGCTGGCCGAAGTCCATATAGAGTTTGAATTCGGGCAGCGATGAGGCCAGCAGCTGTCCGTCGTCGCTGAGTATGTTGCCGCGCTGCGAAAGCACGGGCACGCTGTCTCTTGTCTCTCGCTTGGCCACCTGCTCCCAGTACGACCGTTGCACAGTCATGATGTATCCGGCCTTGATGAGTACGCCCACCGCTACCAGCGACAGCAGTATGGCGATAAAGCTGTAGCGTGGCATGATTTTCTTTTCGTTGAACTTGCTCATGACGGGTTATTGATCGTTGGGAATTTCTATAAAATAAGGAGGCTGGCTGGCTATTTTCAGTGTGCTGTCTTGATTGTTCTTCAGTATCTCGAGCACATTGCTCTCACGGCTTATCTCGGTCAGTTCGCTTTGGCTGCTGAGCGCCTTGTATTTGGCGTCAATCAGCTGTTTGTGCAACTTGTCGATTTCTATGATATCTTGTTGGCAACTGTATCGGTTGGATACGTATATAATCATGAAGAAGACTATCAGCAGTATGAGCCATATCTGTCTCCGTATGATGGCCGCACTCAGTATGTCGCCGCCGAGTATCTTACGCAGCGAGAATTTGCTCGACAGCGGAGCCTCGTCCTCAGTGGCGGTCTCTTCGATGACATCCTTCAGTGTCAGCTCTTCCGTTGGCTTGCGGTTGGCTTGCTTTGTCTCTTCTAAGTTTTCGGTGCTGGATGTCTCTGTCATTTCTTTTCGGCTATTCTGAGTTTTGCGCTTCGGCTTCGTGGATTGCTTTGTTGTTCTTCGTCGGTGGGAATGATCACTTTCGAGGTCACCATGCGGAATGGACTTTCCACTCGACCGAAGAAGTCTTGCTCCACCTTGCCGTCGGCACGTCCGGTTTTCATTACGTTTTTCACGATGCGGTCCTCCAACGAGTGATAGGTGATGATGCTCAACCGTCCGCCTGGTGCCAACAGTTCGGTGGCCGCTGCCAGCATCTCTTTGAGGGCATCCATTTCGTGGTTTACCTCGATGCGAAGTGCTTGGAAGAGACGCGCCATATCTTTCTTCTCGCGGTCGCGCCTGAACAGAGGCTCTACGGCCTCCAGCAGGTCGTGGGTGGTAGCGATGGGGCCGTGCTGCCGCGCCTTGGCTATGGCGGCGGCTATGCGGCGTGCGGTGCGCAGTTCGCCGTAGAGATAGAACACGTCGGCCAGCCGTGCCTCTTCGTATTCGTTCACGATGTCGGCAGCCGTTTTGCCTGCGCGTTTGTTCATGCGCATGTCAAGCGGTGCGTCGAAACGAAACGAGAAACCGCGGCTCTCGTCGTCGAAGTGGTGGCTCGATACCCCGAGGTCGCCCAACAGACCGTCTATGTGATCCTCGCCATGGTATTGCATCCAGTTCTTCAGGTAACGGAAATTGGATCTCACGAAAGTGAAGGTCGGTGTGTTCGTCC
Source organism: Eggerthellaceae bacterium (assembly GCA_963656105.1). Classification (GTDB taxonomy): domain Bacteria; phylum Bacteroidota; class Bacteroidia; order Bacteroidales; family Bacteroidaceae; genus Prevotella. The sequence continues at coordinate 58,626 of CAVKHW010000001.1, read as the reverse complement.
TGTCGTCGTGTTCGTCGTTGTGTGCGCCGATAGCAGCGATGTTGTTCTCGGCGTCGGCATCCTGGTCGAATCCGTAAAGATGTCCGCCAGCTCCCAGCCGTGCGAGTATCTCGCGCGAGTGTCCGCCGCCGCCGAAGGTTACGTCCACGTAGGTTCCGTCGGGCTTGATGTTGAGTCCGTCCACGCTGGCTTTTAGCAATACGGGCACATGATATGTTTCAGCAGTCTTGACCATGCATGTTTCTATTCGTTGGTTGTTGTTGCCTTGGGCGTGTTGTTGTTGCCTTGGGCCATCATCTGTTCCAGGGTCTGACCGAACTCGTCGGCATCCATGAATGGACTGCAGTCGGTTTCGTTCGACCACACCTCAATGGTGTCGCCCATACCCACGAAGCGTATGTCCTGCTTGATGCCGGCCGCCTCGAGAAATGGCTTTGGGATAAGTATGCGGCCATTGGCATCGACGCTCAGGCTGGTCACACCGCTCACAAAGCTGCGATAGACCATCTGCTGCCGGCGATTCCATCTCGACAGACGGGCGCGCATCTCGTCCATCTCGCGGTTCCATACCGTTTCGGGGTATATCACCAGACACTGTTCGAAGATGTCTTTGCGCAACACCAGTGCGTCCTCGCCTGCTGCCAGTAGCACCTTGCGAAAGACCGACGGGAGGAATGCCCGTCCCTTCGTGTCTGTCCGTGCCTCGATGTTGCCTAAAAACCGCATATGTTCTAATTTATTTTTAGTTGGGCTTCAAAGTTACACAAAATTCCCCACTTTGCCCCACTTCTCTCCACAAAAAATAAATTTCGATGCGTTTTTATGATTTTGCGCAATTTGGGCGGTGGCAGTGGCGGTGGCGGTAGCATGCGGAAAATAAGCGACAATCAGTGTCGCGAGATTTGCGTGTAGCCGTCCCGTTCGCCGCATGGGGCGAAATACGCCAGTTTTGGCTCGTGTTGCGCAAGGTAGTGAGTATCAGTATTGTAGCCGTCTCGGTGTTTTTGCAAGGCTTTGTGGTGAGCCTTTTCTTCTTTGAAATGGCTTTAAACGGATGCCATTTATGTCGTTTGACCCTATGGTTTGTGCCATTTCATCGCTATTTTCATCGTTTTCCGGGTTGCGATGTGTGGTCTTTCGCAGTGCCATAGACGCTTTCTCGCGAATAGGTTGGGCTGATGTGTCCATGCAAAGTGTGGCAAATCTTCTGAAATCTATAGTTTTCGCCATCTAATTGGAGTGCTTCAGATGTGCGTTCTTTTTGTCATCCAACTTTACAAAAGGCCGTTGATGTTTTTGTTCTCCGCAAGCGTGTGGTGACATGTGTGGTATGCTTGTCGGCAGGCGGCGTTCGCCGCCGGTGCTGAATGTGGTTTGCAGGCCTCGGTCAAAGTGGCCCGATAGTGTTGCGTAGAGTGTGAAATTGTGATTAAAAAATGAATTTTTGAGTGAAAAGAATGAAATTTAGAAAAAGAAGTGTTATTTTTGCAACTTGTTAGAAGCATAGTGAAGTTTAGCGAAACATGGAAAAGACCATCGATATAGACCATATACTGCGCAGCAAGATGGGCAACAAGGCCAAATGGGTGCCCCGTTTTGTTGTTGCTTGGCTAAAACATATTGTGCATGAGGACGAAGTGAACCGCTTTTTGTGGGAGAGTCGCGACAAGACCGGTACCGAGTGGCTCACTGAGTGTGTGAAGTACCTGAAGATGCACGTCACCATAGAAGGCGAGGAGAATCTGCCCGACAAGAACGACGGTAAACTTTACACCTTCGTTTCCAATCATCCGCTGGGTGGCGAGGACGGTGTGTGTCTCGGTTCAATTATTGGCAACCACTACGACGGCCGATTCCGTTATCTGGTCAACGATTTGCTGCTCTCGCTCCCTGGCCTGCGCCCTGTGAGCATAGGTATCAACAAGACGGGCAAGCAGAGCCGCGACTTCCCGCGTATGGTCGAAGCTGGTTTCCAAAGCAATAACCACATGCTCATGTTCCCGGCAGGGCTCAATTCGCGCATGATAGACGGAAAGATACACGATCTTCCGTGGAAGAAAACGTTTGTCACCAAGAGCGTGGAGTATCAGCGCGACGTGGTGCCCATCTATTTCAGCGGCCGCAATTCCAACACCTTTTATCGCATAGCCAAATGGCAAAAGAAATTGGGACTGAAGCTGAATCTTGCCATGTTGTTGCTTGTCGACGAAATGTATGGCAATGTGGGCAAAAACTATCGTGTGGTCATCGGAAAGCCTATATCATGGCAGACCTTCGACAAGAGCAGAACACCGGTGGAATGGGCGAAATTTGTGGAAGACAAGGTTTACGAACAAGCTGGGCCAGCCTCAGAGAGAGGTGAGTGAGCCCATAGAATACAACATGATGGAAGAAGAGATTTGCCAACCAGTCAGCAAGGAACTGCTCAAGGCGGAACTGACGCCTGAGCGCGAATTGAGGACAACGAACAAGAGCCACAACGAAATTTATGTGATTACCGCCAAAGACTCGCCCAACGTGATGCGTGAGATCGGAAGGCTGAGGGAAATAGCTTTCCGAACGGCCGGCGGTGGCACTGGAAAATCGATCGATATCGACGAGTTCGACAACATGGACGATGGTTGTCGGCAGCTCATCGTGTGGAATCCCGAAGCCGAGGAGATAATAGGAGGTTACCGCTATCTCTTCTCCGACGACTGGAAACTCAATGCCGATGGGCAACCCCAGTTGGCGATGGGGCACATGTTCCATTTCTCCAACGAGTTCATGCGCGACTATGCTCCCTACACGGTGGAGCTTGGACGTTCGTTTGTGTCGGTCGAGTATCAGAATGTGCGCAAGAACACCAAATCTATCTTTGCCCTCGACAACTTGTGGGACGGGCTGGGTGCGCTGACGGTCATCAATCCGCGTTGTAAGTATTTCCTCGGCAAGATGACCATGTACCCTTCGTTCAACCGTCGCGGGCGTGATATGATACTCTATTTCCTACGTAAACATTTCGGCGACAAGAACGGATTGGTAACACCGATGGAACCGGTGGTTTTCGAAACACCCGAGGCCGAGTTGGAAGCTATTTTCTGCGAAGACGATTTCAAGGCCGACTATCGCATTCTTAACCGCAACGTGCGTCAGTTGGGATACAACATTCCGCCTTTGGTCAATGCCTACATGAACTTGTCGCCCACCATGAAATTTTTCGGAACGGCCATCAACCATGAGTTCGGCGAGGTGGAGGAAAGTGGCATATTGATTGCCGTGGACGAGATTTTCGAGGAGAAGCGCGTGCGCCACATTAACAGTTTTGTAGAGGAACATCCCGAAGCCTTGTCTTTTCCTGCACAACCCAACACGGTTATGTTGTAAAGTTATATCACGGCTTTAAAGAAATCCTGTATTTCCGATTGTTGCTAACCGCCGTAGAGCCATTGCAATTGGTGCGCTTGTTGCACCGCGTTTGCAATGGCTCTATGGCGGTTATCGGAATGTGCGGCGCGTCTAAAGGTAGCTCATGAGTATGTCCCACACGGCAATGATGTGGCAGACTGAACCGACAAGAACGAAGAAATGGAATATCGTGTGCATGAAACGACGGCGTTTCAGACTGTAGAACACGGCACCAGTGATGTAGCTTACGCCTTCGGCGATAATCCAACGGAAAGAGCCGGTGGGCAGTGAGTCGGTGAGGGGCTTCAGAGCCACGAGCACACTGAGCCCCATAACGACAAAACAGATCGTCTCGAGATTGCTGTGGCGCTTTAGCCCACGGAAACTCACCACAGTGCCAGCGATGGAGGCAGACCAGATAAACGTGAAGAGTGTCCATCCCCAATACCCTTGGTCGCGCAGGCAGATAAGAGTGATGGGCGAATACGAACCGGCTATGTGCCAGTAGATGGCGGCGTGATCCCACTTGCGCAGTCGTTCTTTCCATACCGACCAGCCGCTTAAGGCGTGGTAAACAGTTGAGGCTATATATGAGCACAACATGCCAAAGAGGTACAGAATGATGCCGGCCGTTGCCCAACCGTTGCCTTCCTTGAAACACCAAACGAGGAAAATAGTGCCGAATATCACGCCCAGCGCAATGCCGCCAGCATGGCTCCAGGTGTTCCACAACTCCTCCTTGTGATTGAAGAAAATGCGCCGTTTCATCGTGTTTTTCGCTGTTTGTTGTGGTTAGACGATAGGCAATGCGATGCCTTCTATCTTCTGGTAGATGTCGAGTGCGTAGATGTCTGTCATGCCGCTGATATAGTCGAGCACGGCCATGACGCGAGTCTCCAGATCCGGACTCTCTATGTCGTACTGGCTGCTGAATCGGCTGATGAGCTGCTGGGAGTGGAATTTCTCCGGGTGGACGGCTGCCGAGACAAGCGTTTCCATGAGTGTTTCCATGATCTTGTATCCGCTCAGCTCTACGTCGAGCACGGGCTTGCTGCGGTAAATCTTCCGTCGCGACACTTCCGCGCACCGTTTGTAGGCATTGCGCAGGTGCGCATCGATATTCTCGATGAGGCTTCCCTTGAACGATCCGTGCAGAATATCGTCTTCGTGCTCCACGAAAGTGTCGACGCATGCGCGTTCAAGTGCGCCCACCACGCATGCCCTCATGTATACAATCTGTTCGTTGCGGTCGCTCACACCGTCGTCTTCGAGACGGCGCATAATGTCGGATTGTTGTTCGGCAGCCAAGAAACCCAACAGCAGGTCGCGTGTCTCTTCGAAGGAGAGTATCTTGAGTTTGTGTGCGTCTTCAATGTCCATGATTTCGTAGCAGATATCATCGGCCGCCTCCATCAGGTAGACCAGCGGATGGCGGGCGTAGCGCAGGGGCGACCCTGGCTCTGAAAGGCGAATCATGCCCAATTCATCGGCTATACGCTCAAAACTGGATGCCTCTGACGTGAAGAAACCGAACTTGCCGTGGCTGCCTGCCAGTTGACTGGAGAAAGGATACTTGACGATGGAAGCCAATGTGGAGTAGGTCATGACATAACCGCCCACTCGCCGGCCTACAAACTGGTGAGCCAGTAGGCGGAAGGCATTCGCGTTGCCTTCGAAATGTGTGAAATCTTCCCAGTATGCACCACTTACGCGGTCGCGCAGCAATGATCCGGGTCCTTCGGTAAAATATGTCTGTATGGCCTTCTCGCCCGAATGCCCGAATGGCGGGTTACCCATATCGTGGGCAAGTCCTGCTGCCTGCACGATGGTTCCTATCTCTTCGAACAACGTGCCGCGCAGTTCGGGATGTTTCTCGGTCAGCCGGCGTGCCACATCGTCGCCCAACGACTTGCCTAGCGACGATACTTCCAGCGAGTGGGTCAGCCGGTTATGCACGAATATGCTGCCCGGAAGAGGGAATACCTGAGTCTTGTTCTGTAAGCGACGGAACGGGGCCGAATAAATCAAACGGTCGCCGTCGCGTTTGAATTCCGAACGGTCGTCGTGACGGAGAGGGTGACGATCCTCCTGACCGAAACGCTTGTTGGAGATGAGTTGGTTCCAGTTCATGCTGATTTTAGTTTTCATGACACGCATCAACAAGGGGTTTTGATAGCGTGGGCTGTGCGGCAAAGTTACGCTTTATTTCTCCATTTTTGCCTTTTTAATATTTAAAAAGTCTGTAAGTGTATGGAATTTATTAATTTTGCAAGTGTTATGTTAAAAATAAAAGTTGTCAATAAGGGGCACCAGCCGTTGCCGGCTTATGCTACCCCACAGAGTGCAGGTCTCGACCTCCGCGCCAATCTTGCAGAGCCTGTAACGTTGCATCCCTTGGAGCGCAAGCTGATTCCTACCGGGTTGCACATCGCATTGCCCGACGGTTATGAAGCTCAGGTTCGGCCTCGTAGCGGCTTGGCGCTCAAGCACGGCGTAACGGTGCTCAACTCGCCAGGTACGATCGATGCCGACTACCGCGGCGAAATCATGGTGCTGCTGATCAATTTTTCCAACCAAGACTTTGTGATTAACGACGGCGAACGTATCGCGCAGATGGTAGTGGCGCGCTACGAGCAGGTGCAGTTTGACACGGTCGATGCTCTCGACGAGACACAACGGGGAACGGGTGGCTATGGACACACGGGCGTGAAATAACAAGATTTTGTATTGCCGATGTATAAAAGGTTTAGATATATCGTATTGGCGGCTCTTGCCATGGTGACGACGGGGTGTTTGGCTGCGACTACCGCCCGCCATAAACAAAAGGCAATAAGCCAAGCGGTAGCAGTAGGCCACGACACGCTGAGCTACAATGATAGTCGTCGGTACAGCTATTTCTTTCTCGAAGCTGTGAGGCAAGAGGAAGCTGGCCGCTATGCGGAGGCGTTCGACTTGTTGCGCCATTGTCTTGATATCAATCCTCAAGCGGCAGAGGCTTATTTCCTGCAGGCAAACTTTCTGACGGCTATGCGGCAAGACTCGCTTGCGCTAAAATACTTGGAGAAAGCAGCTGAGTTGCAACCGGGAAACGGCATTTATCAAGAAAAAGTTGCAAGGTTCTACATCGGAATGGGCAACTATGACAAGGCAACAGAGGTCTTCGAACGTCTGCTGGCCAACAACCGCGAACGGAGTGACGTGCTCAACGTGTTGGTGCAATTATACCAACAGCAGAAATATTACGACAAGATGCTCGATGCCATCGGCAGAATGGAAGCCTTGGAAGGAACCGACGATCAGTTCGAACTGGCTAAGATGAATGTCTACGAACTGAAGGGGGATAGTAAGAATGCTTACAAAACTCTAAAGCGCTTGGCTGATAGCCATCCTAACGACAAGAACTACCGTATCATGTTGGGCAACTGGCTCATGAACAACAAAGGATACAAAGAGGCTTACAAGCTGTTTGCGCAGACACTGAAAGAGGAACCCGACAATACTTATGCATTGAGCTCCATGTACGATTACTACCGATCATCGGGCAACGATTCGCTCGCAAAGCAGATGATGGAACGTATCCTGATGGGAAAAAATACACCCACTGATAGCCGAGCACAGTTTCTCCGGCAGGCTATTCAGGAAAATGAAAGACAGGGAGGCGACTCGACGGTGATTATCCGACTTATCGACCGCATGTCTCAGGTCGTGCCAAAAGATGTATCGTTGGCCGAGATAAGGGTCGGCTATTACCAGCTCAAGAAATTACCGCAGTCAGAGGTTGATACGGCGTTGGTGCAGTTGCTCAATATCGCGCCCGACAACGCACCGGCTCGTTTCAAACTTATACAGAACAAATGGCCTTCGCAAGACTGGAAAGAAATAGCCAGTCTTGCCGAGCCGGGAATGCTCTATAATCCCGATGAAATGGTGTTTTATTACTTCGCGGGGCTTGCACGGTACTACCAGCACGACGATAAAGGGGCACTTGACGCTTTCCAAAGAGGTACTGCGGAAATCAACGACAAGAGCAATGCCGATATTGTTAGCGATTTCTACGCCATCATGGGCGATATCTATCATTCCTTGCACATGAATGACAAGGCCTACGCCGCTTACGATAGCTGCTTGCAATGGAAGCCCGAACACGCCATGACGCTCAACAATTACGCCTATTTCCTTTGTGTGGACGGGGGCGACTTGAAGAAAGCGGCCGAGATGAGCGTAAAGGCTGTTAAGTCGGAGCCCAATAACGCAACCTATCTTGATACTTATGCATGGATACTCTACAAACAAGAACGATATGCAGAGGCGAAGATTTATATGGATGCTACATTACAGAATACGACCAATGACTCTGTCAGTGTAGATGTGCTGGAACATGCTGCAGATATTTATCACAAGGTGGGCGAGTGCGAAAAGGCTGTCGGCTATTTGCAACAGGCCATTGAAGCTGGCGGCGATAAAGAGACGTTGATGCGAAAAATAAATTTATATAAGAAAGAGAAATGAATTCATCTACTGTAAAGATGCTGCTTCTTGGCATTACTATAGTGCTTGCTTCGTGCGGTACAAAGAAAACGCTGATAAAGGACAGTTCCATATCTTCCGCAACTAAAGAAGTAGGTAAGCCGACTGCAAAACAACAATTGACTTTCGTGCAAAAGGTTAATGATCAAAAAGTCTATGCTAAGAATATCGTCGGCAGCTTGTCGTTTACGGCTTCGATGGATGATAAAAGCATAACTGTGCCAGGTGCATTGCGTATGAGACGCGATGAGGTTATACGGTTGCAATTGTTCGTGCCCTACTTGGGAACCGAAGTCGGACGACTGGAATTTACACCCGATTATGTGCTGGTTGTCGACCGGCTCCATAAACAGTATGTTAAGGGCGACTATAATCAACTCGACTTTCTGAGAAATAATGGTTTGAATTTCTATTCTTTGCAAGCGTTATTTTGGAATCAACTGATGTTGCCGGGAACAAATAGGGTCAGTGAAGGTGATTTGGAAAAGTTTACAGTAAACCTCGATGAAATGGCTCAAAACGTACCCATCTCATTGAAAAACGGTAACTTGTCGTTCGTCTGGAAAGCCAATCGTAGCAATGGACAGATATCTGAGGCCGTAGTAGCGTACAACAACGCTTCGCATGGCAGTTCTACACTTACTTGGCTATATGACGATTTCAAGGCGTTGGGAAGTAAAAAATTTCCAGCGACGCAGACATTCTCTTTTGTAACCAACGCTACCAAGCAGGCACGTAAGGCTACGGTTAAACTTGCTTTGGATGAGCTGAAGACTTCTGACGATTGGGAAACTAACACTACAGTATCGAACAAATACAAAAAGGTGGAAGCCAGCGATATCCTTGGAAAACTGCTCAATTTGTAGCCCATCATAACATTTTATCCAACAAGGTAGTTCTTGCCGTTTGAAAGATAATATAATGAGAAAGATTCTGTTCCTTTTATTAGTCTTGTCCCTAATCGTAAATGCTGGGGCGCAGACTAAGAAAAATAATAATGCCCGTAAGCAAAAGAATACGGCAACCGTACAACGCAAGCAAGCAATACAGGCCAAACAACGCAAGCAAACGAAGCAAAACGTAGCGTCAGGGAAACAAGCTCAAGAGACGCGTTATACAAACGCGTCAATACGTGGACTACAAAATCAAAGGGCTGCCATACAAAAAAAAATCAAGGAACAGGAGAAAGCGTTGAAAGCCAACAAGGAGGACGTGGCACAACGATTGAAGAATCTCATGATTATCAATGGCGAAATTGACCAGCGACAGAAGAATATCGACAATATACAGTCCGATATCCATCAGATAGAAGGCAACATTGATATCTTGAAATCGCAGCTTGCTACCCTGCAAATGCAGTTGAAAGAAAGACAGGAAAGATATGTAAAGTCCATGCGCTACATGGCACGGCACCGGACGGTACAAGACCGATTGATGTTTGTTTTCTCTGCAAAGAACTTTGCACAAATGTACCGACGCTTGCGATTCGTGCGCGGATATGCACAATACCAAAGAGCGCAAGGCGAAGCGGTAAAGGAAAAACAAAGACAGATAACTGCTAAAAATACGCAACTCGAGAATGTTCGCGGACAGAAAAATAACTTGCTCTATCAAGGAAAACAGGAAAAATTGAAGCTTGAAGACAATAAGTCTGAACAGCAACAGATAGTGCAGGGACTGCAAAAACAACAGAAAACGATACAAACGGTTATAGCCGAACAACACAAGAAGGATGCAGCACTTAATGCGCAAATTGACAGATTGGTTGAAATAGAAGTACAAAAAGTGCGCGAACGTGCGGCTGCAGAGGCCAAGCGTAAGGCTGCGGCCGTGGAGGCTGCCAAGCGAAGGGCAGCCGAAGTAGCACGAAAAAAAGCTGAGGCCGAGAAAGCTGCACAAGAAAATGCGCGCCGCATAGCCGAGGCAAAAGCGCGAGAACAACAACTGAAAGAGGAAGCACGGAAGGCTGCTGCGGCCGAGGCTGAAACTCGAAAATTGCGTGCCGAGGCTGAAGAGGCAGCCAAAGCACGTGCCCGTGAGCAAGCTCTCGCTGAAGAAAGAGCACGCCAAAAGGCTACGGCTCGTGAGCTGGCTAGCAAAGCGGCACAAGCTGAAGCGGCAGCAAAGATGGCGGCGGACAAGCAAGCGGCTGCACAGCGTGCAGCTGCTGAGGCAGCTCAGCGCAAGGAAAGGGCAGAGCAGGCTGCGCGTGAAGCTGAATCTTTACGCTTGGCTGCTGAAAGAAAGCAGAAGGCGGATGCTGCCCGTGCTAAGGAGGAAATTGATGAGGCGAAGGAAAATGCGGATGAAATGGTGAAATTCTCTACCGTCGACCGGATGATGAATAGCGGATTTGAGGCCAATCGTGGGCGTCTTCCAATGCCAATAACGGGCAGCTATAAGATAGTGAGTCATTTTGGACAATACCAAGTTGATGGACTAAAAGGAGTCACACTCGACAACAAGGGTATCAATATTATGGGAAGTTCAGGTTGCCAGGCACGAGCTATCTATGATGGTGAGGTGAGCGCTGTTATCGGTTATGGCGGTAACATGGTTGTTATGGTGCGTCATGGCGCTTACATATCGGTATACTGCAACTTGAAGTCTGTTAGTGTAAGCCGAGGACAAAAAGTAACGACTCGACAAACACTCGGGACCATCGGTCCCGATCGCATACTCCAGTTCCAACTGCGTAAGGAACGTTCAAAACTCAATCCCGAGGTATGGCTTGGAAGATAGGACGTTTTTTTTCTATTGGTACTTACTTTTCCCCAAGTATAAAAGCTATCATAAATTCAAAGCCATGGATGCAAACCATGGCTTTGAATTTACTTGTTTGTTGTGTCGTAGGCTATGTTTCTTCCGTCCAATAGGGAGACGTAAGTGTCGAAGGCGTTCTTTATTTCGCTTACTTTGATAAATTCGTCGGCGCTGTGGCTACGCGAAGACTCGCCGGGCCCCAGCTTGAACGATGGGAAGGGCATAAGTGCTTGGTCGCTCAATGTTGGTGATCCATATGGTTTCATGCCCATTTTTACACATTGGCTAATCAGAGGGTGGTTAGGGTCTATACGCGAAGAGTGCAATCGGAAAGAGTGGGCGTGAACTTCGCACTTCACATTTTTGCGGATAATGTCATATACTTCTTCATTCGTGTAGTATTCGTTTGTTCTCACGTCTACCAGCATTTGACATGTGTCGGGAACGACATTATGTTGCGTTCCGGAATGGATAACGGTCAAAGACATTTTTGTGGGGCCGAGAAAAGGGCTGACCTTGAAGAATTTGTAGTCGCGAATCCAACGTATGTCATCCAAAGCTTCGTAGATAGCATTTATACCCTCGTTGCGTGCGGCATGTCCGCTTTTGCCATGGGATATGAGGTCAAGCACCATCAATCCTTTCTCAGCAATGGCAGGTTGCATTCCAGTCGGTTCACCCACGAGAGCGACATCGATTTTGGGAAGTAGCGGAAGAGCGCGGCTTATGCCATCTTTTCCCGACACTTCTTCCTCTGCTGATGCCAGATATATGAGGTTATATGGTTGTGTTCGCATTGCCAAATAGCGAAAGGTTTGCAAAAGTGTCGTTAAGCCTCCGCCGCAATCATTGCTTCCCAAGCCATAAAGTTTTCCGTCTTCGAGTGTCGGAGTAAAGGGGTCGCGAGTCCATGAAACGGCAGGTTTCACCGTGTCGATATGTGCGTTAAGTAGTAACGTAGGTTTCCTTTCATCGTAATTATCGGTTATCAGCCATAGGTTGTTTCCCTCGCGATGTGGTGCAAAACCATAGGTTTTCATTCGCCGCTCCATGATGTCTGCAGCATCTTTTTCCGAACGGCTCACGCTTGGAATGCTAATTAGGGTGCGTAGCAAATCAATTGCTTCGTCTACATAATCTTGGTGTTTCATAACGCTGGCAAAATTAAGAAAAAACGCCAAATAATTTCCTGCTTTAAGGATTATTAATTAACTTTGCAAGGAATAAGGGGTGTATGCAAATTTGATGCCGGGGGCTCATGATGGTGCATACGGAATACCCTTTCATAAAAATTAAAAGCCTTTGTATCATGCAGAATTTAAGTCATCTCTCTGTGCTCATTCATGAGCAGGCCAAGAAGTATGGCTCACGCCCTGCCTTGACATTTCGCAATTTTGGAAGTCTAAAGTGGAAGACGGCTTCATGGAATCAGTTTTCTTTGCGGGTGAAGCAAGTGAGCAATGCTTTGTTGAACCTTGGTATAAAGCCGCAGGAGAAGATAGCCGTGTTCTCGCAAAACTGCATTCAGTATTTGTACACTGATTTCGGAGCGTATGGTGTTCGGGCAATTTCCATTCCGTTTTACGCCACAAGTTCTGAGCGTCAGATACAATACATGATCAATGATGGAGAAGTAAAGTACCTGTTTGTTGGCGAGCAAGAACAGTACGACAAAGCCCATCGCATATTTCCTTTGTGTCCTTCGCTTGAACGAATAGTAATCTTCGACGATAGCGTTCGCGTCAGCACGCATGACCCTAATGCTCTTTATTTTGATGATTTTCTGAAATTAGGCGAAGGATTTCCCCGTCAAACAGAAGTTGTGAAGTGCTGGAACGAAGCCAACGATGAAGATATTTGCAATATTTTATACACCAGTGGCACCACTGGTGACAGTAAGGGTGTAATCCTTACTTATGGCCAGTACAATGCCGCTCTTGTCGCTAATGGCAAGTGTGTCGATATTACGGAGAAAGACCGCGTTATAGATTTCTTGCCTTTCACCCATATCTTCGAGCGCGGTTGGGCATATTTGTCATTGTCGGCCGGTGCGCAGCTGATTATCAATACCTATCCGAAAGAAATTCAGGAATCCATGCGCGAGACTCATCCTACGAGTATGTCGAGTGTGCCTCGTTTTTGGGAGAAGGTCTATCAGGCAGTAAAGGAAAAAATGGATGCTGCCAGCGGCGTGCAACGCAAGCTGTTCAATCACGCCCTTTCCATAGGTCGAAAGTATAATATCGAGTATTTGGCCAATGGCAAACGTCCGCCCTTGTCCTTGGCACTCGAGTATAAGGTGGTCAATCGGACGGTGCTTAGTCTTGTGCGCAAGCAGTTGGGGCTGGAAAATCCAAACATTTTTCCCACTGCTGGAGCGTACGTTTCGCCCGAAGTAGAGCAATTCGTACATTCCATTGGCATATCGATGATTGTGGGCTATGGCCTTACAGAAAGTTTGGCAACCGTTTCGTGTGACCACAAGAACAAGAAATACACCATCGGTTCGGTAGGCAGACCTATTGATGGTATTGAAATAAAGATAGGTGACAACGATGAGATTCTCTTGAAAGGCCCTACGATCACAAAGGGCTATTACCATCGCGACGAGGCCAATGCCCAGTCTTTCGACAAGGACGGTTTCTTCCATACTGGTGATGCTGGATATCTCAAGGACGGCGAGTTGTTTTTGCGCGAGCGCATCAAAGACCTTTTCAAGACAAGCAACGGCAAGTATGTAGCCCCGCAGATGGTCGAGTCGTTGTTGCTGGTGGATAAGTATGTAGATCAGGTGGCAGTCATAGCCGACCAACGCAAATTCGTGTCAGCACTCGTTGTACCCGAATTCCGTCTATTGGAAGAGTGGGCTCGCGACCATGGTGTCAAGTATGAGAACCGTGAAGATCTCTGCTCCAATCCTCGTGTTCATGAGATGATGATGGAGCGTATCGTTACCTTGCAGCAGTCGTTGGCGAACTACGAGCAGATTAAGCGTTTCACTTTGTTGGCCCATCATTTCTCGATGGAATCGGGAGAATTGACCAATACGCTCAAGATGCGCCGCCCGGTTATAAACAAAAATTACAAGGAAATCATCGACAAGATGTATTTGGACTAATTAATCGAGGGACAGGCGCAAACCTGTTTCCTTCAAAAACAAGCAACACAAATAATCAATGATAACAGCAGACCAATTGAAGGATGTGATGGATCGTGCAGAAAAGCTCCATCATTATCTCAATATCGATCAAAAGAAAGTAGAGTTCGAAGAGGAACAGCTTCGTACCCAAGCTCCCGATTTTTGGGATGACCCCAAGCGTGCTCAAACCCAAATGAAGAAGGTTAAGGGCATAGAGAAATGGCTGAAAGGTTATGAGGAAGTGCGGCTGTTTACCGATGAGCTGCAGCTGGCATTCGATTTCTATAAAGAAGATATGGTGACCGAGGAGGAAGTGGATGCTGATTATGCCAAGGCAGTTCATGCCATCGAAGAGCTTGAGTTGAAGAACATGCTTCGTCAAGAGGAGGATTCGATGGACGCAGTTATGAAAATCAATTCCGGAGCCGGAGGAACCGAGGCGCAAGACTGGGCGCAGATGCTGATGCGTATGTATATGCGTTGGTGCGAAGCACAAGGCTATAAGGTGACCATTTCGGATCTTCAGCCAGGCGAAGAAGTTGGCGTAAAGAGCATGACCATGACCATTGAGGGGGGCGAGTATGCTTATGGCTTCCTCAAGAGCGAGAATGGTGTGCACCGTTTGGTGCGTGTTTCGCCTTATAATGCACAAGGTAAGCGCATGACCAGCTTTGCCAGTGTGTTTGTCACACCACTGGTTGATGACACAATCGAAGTTTATGTCGACCCGGCAAAAGTGAGCTGGGATACATTCCGCAGTTCGGGTGCGGGTGGTCAGAACGTGAACAAGGTGGAGTCGGGTGTGCGCTTGCGCTATCAGTACGAAGATCCAGACACGGGCGAGAAGGAAGAAATCCTCATTGAGAATACCGAGACGCGCGACCAGCCCAAGAACCGCGCCAAGGCGATGCAACTCTTGAAGAGCCAACTTTACGACCGTGCGCTGAAGAAAAAGCAAGAAGAACAGGCGAAGATCGAGGCAGGCAAGAAGAAGATAGAGTGGGGTAGTCAAATCCGCAGTTACGTCTTCGACGACCGTCGTGTGAAAGACCATCGTACGGGTTACCAGACATCTGATGTTGACGGTGTGATGGACGGTAAGATAGATGGTTTTATCAAAGCCTATCTTATGGAGTTCCCTACCGAGGATGAGGCTCAGTAGCCGCGGCTGTATGTGCCAGTCAACTTGCACGTTTGAATCTTTTAGAACCTTAAAATATTGAAACCATGAGCAAGAAAAAAGTAGACAAGCACCCTGTGGTGCATGAGGTGAACAAGGTGGTTCGTACCCAAAAGCGTGAGATTCATGAGCAAAAGCAGAAGAATCAAGGCGATGTTGTCGTCAAATGGATATTCGGCATACTCATGGCGCTTGCCGTCCTTTATGTCATTTGGTCAATGTATGTAGTAAGATAATGAGTGGACTTGAGATAGAGCGCAAGTTTCTCGTCAAGAAGGGCGACGCGTATAAACGCGCCGCCTTTTCTTGTAGCCATATCCAACAAGGCTACATTCCCGCTAAGGGAGCCACGGTTCGCATCCGTGTGCGCGACGAGCAAGGATTCTTGACCATCAAAAGCCATAGTGCCAATGGTGGTCTGACCCGTTATGAATTTGAAAAAGAGATTACGCTTGATGAGGCGCACCATCTGTTGCTTCTGTGCCAGGGTGGTGTGGTCGACAAGCATCGCTGGCTGGTGAAAAGCGGCTCCCACACGTTTGAGGTCGACGAGTTTCATGGAGCCAATGCTGGCCTTGTGGTAGCCGAGGTGGAACTTGGCAGCGAGGACGAATGCTTCGAAAAGCCCGATTTCATCGGTCTTGAGGTGACTGGCGATGCCCATTATCGCAACTCACGTCTGCTTTCCGATCCTTTTTGCAACTGGCAACAACTCGTGCCAGAAGTATACCGGCCAACTGACCAATAATCACGCCGATGCCGTCGGCTATCCAGTCGACGACATCGCCGCTCCGTCGGCCTCCAGTGCAGGTGGCCTGCACTATTTCCACCAGACCACCCATCACAAAGGGCATCGTAAACGCCCAAATCCATATAAACCGCTTGTTGGCCGACGGATGTTGTAGAGCGTGTTCGCCCCATATTACCATGCACAGACCTCCGTACATGACCAGGTGCGTCCACTTGTCGATCATGCTGATGCCGCCCAGTGGAGTTTCGGGTATGGGCATGAGGCACAACACCCAAATGATGGCAACACATGTCCAAGAAATAGGGTAATGTCTTAAAATATTATACATTTGTTTTATTTTCGCTTTCATTTTGATGCAAAAGTAGATAATTTTTCATAATTTTGCAACTGTAAAGAAATGAAAAGATAAGCATGTCAGAAGAAAGAGCCAACTTTGGAAGCAAAATTGGAATGATCCTTGCCACAGCTGGCGGTGCTGTGGGGTTGGGCAACGTTTGGCGTTTCCCTTATATGACCGGTCAGAATGGTGGTGCCGCCTTTATCCTTGTATATATTGGTTGCGTGTTGTTGTTGGGCATACCGTGCATGGTATCCGAATTTATTATAGGTCGTCACGGAGCCTCCAATACCTATCGTGCTTATTCCAAGATGGCACAAGGCAAAGGCTGGAAATGGGTTGGCCTGCTAGGCGTTCTGACGGGCTATCTGATTACTGGCTATTATGCTGTGGTGTCGGGTTGGTGTCTGCAGTACATTTATGCGTCGGCAGTCGGTCATTTGCATGGCGACCCCGCTTTTGTGAAGAGCTATTTCCAGTCATTCTCGTCCGACCCTTGTTGTCCTGTCATTTGGATGTTGGCCATTCTCTTTATCACCCATTTCGTCATTATCCATGGTGTGCGCGGAGGCATAGAGAAAGCCTCCAAGCTGCTTATGCCCACCTTATTTATATTGCTGCTTGTCATTGTCGTTGCGTCGTGCATGTTGCCCAACGCCATGGCAGGCGTTGAGTTTCTGTTCAAACCCGACTTTAGTAAGTTCGACCAGAGTGTTTTTCTTGGTGCGCTTGGGCAGTCGTTCTTTTCGCTGAGCCTTGCTATGGGCTGCATCTGCACCTATGCTTCGTATTTTTCCCGTCAAACCAATCTGTTGCATTCTGCCGTACAGATATCGGTTATTGATACACTCGTAGCCATACTTGCCGGACTGATGATATTCCCTGCCGCGTTCTCTGTCGGTGTCAATCCCGATAGCGGCCCTTCGCTTATATTCATAACCCTTCCCAATGTCTTCAACCAGGCTTTTTCGTCCATGCCCATTTTAGGTTGGATCATATCGTTGCTGTTCTATGCCCTGTTGTCGCTTGCCGCACTCACATCGCTCATGTCGCTCCACGAAGTGAGCACGGCCTTCTTCTACGAAGAGCTCCATATCTCGCGCAAGAAAGGTGCATGCATTGTCACGGCCACAACAGCCGTAATCGGCGCATTCTGTTCTCTTTCGCTCTGCGGTTACGATGGGTTGCAGGTGTGCGGCAAGAGTCTTTTCGATGTTTTCGACTTTGTCACTGGCCAGATATTCCTACCTGTTGGCGGCTTTCTCACTTGTCTGTTTCTAGGTTGGTTTGTACCCCGTAAGATAGTGAAAGAAGAGTTTACCAATTGGGGCACGGTGAGTGGCCGTTTTTTAGGCATTTTTCTTTTTCTTGTGCGCTTTGTGTGTCCGTTGGCCATCCTTTGCGTTTTCCTTCACCAGTTCAATATCATCTAATCAGCGTTATCTCCCACAGACGGGCAGTTTTCAACGAATCAACTTATGACAGAGCGCGGTAATTTCGGAACCAAGATTGGTGTGGTGCTTGCCACCGCAGGGTCGGCAGTCGGCCTTGGCAACATTTGGCGATTTCCCTATATGACAGGTCAGGACGGAGGTGCGGCCTTCATCCTTATCTATGCAGTGTGCATCATTCTGCTGGGCATACCGGGCATGGTGGCCGAGTTTATAGTGGGTCGGCATGGTGCGTCGAATGCCGCCCGTGCCTATTATAAGATGGGTGGCCGCTGGTGGTCGGCCATCGGTTATATGGGTACGTTCACGTCGATGATCATTCTCGGATTTTATGCCGTTATTGCTGGCTGGTGCTTGCAGTACCTTGTAGCCTCGCTCTTGGGCAGCCTCAGTGGCGATGCTGATTACGTGACCGAATATTTCAGAACCTTTTCTACCGATCCGCTTAAGCCCACGTTGTGGACCATTGTGTTTGTTGTGTTGACCCATCTGGTTGTTATCCGTGGCGTGCGCAAGGGCATTGAGAAATTCAGCAACACGCTCATGCCTATCCTTTTCGTGCTGTTGTTGGTCATTGTTGTAGCCGCCTGCACCCTTCCTGGTGCTGGCAAGGGCATAGAGTTTCTGTTCAAGCCCGATTTTTCCAAGGTCTCGCGCAGTGTTTTGCTCGACTCGCTGGGTCAGGCTTTCTTTTCTCTCTCGCTGGGCACAGCTTGCCTTTGTACCTATGCCTCTTATTTCAGCCGCCATACCAACCTACTCAAGACCGCCGGTCAGATAGCTTGCATCGACACGGTCATAGCCATTCTTGCCGGTCTGATGATATTTCCAGCAGCCTTTTCTGTAGGCATCAATCCCGACAGTGGTCCCTCGCTCATCTTCATCACCTTGCCCAATGTGTTCCAACAGGCTTTCACCCCCACCTTGGGTTATGTCATCAGCATTCTCTTTTACGCCCTCTTGTCGCTTGCAGCCCTCACCTCCACCATTTCCATGCACGAGATAGGTACGTCGCTTTTCTATGAAGAACTACATGTCTCGCGCAAGCGTGGTGCGCTTATCGACACTGTGGTCTGCTGCATCATAGGCGTGCTTTGCTCGTTGTCGTGCGGTGCTGTCGACATCAGTTTGTTCGGCAAATCCTTTCTCGACTGTTGCGATTACCTCACGTCCAACATTCTGTTGCCGTTAGGATCGTTCTTTACCTGCATTCTTGTGGGATGGGTGGTTCCGCGTCAGGTGGTGCGCGACGAGGTGTCAAACTGGGGGACGCTTCGTTCCACGTTATATGGCCTATGGCTTTTCATCGTGCGTTTCATATCGCCGGCTTGCATCTTGCTGGTGTTTCTCCATCAGCTGGGCATCCTCTAAGTGGAACCTCTGTCCAATAGTATCCATATAACCTTGGCGTGAAGCTAAAAGATTTCTTCTATTTTAATCGTTCCGACCGCAATGTAGTCATATTCCTTCTGTTGTTGGTGGTCGTGTGTTGTTCACTCTTCGCTTATTTGGGCGATTTGGACAACTCGCCGCTTTCCGCGCCGTCCGACAGCCTTCTGACCTCAAAAAGCCCCATTTCATCGCTTCCCGCCAATGGTACCGCCGGCCGCCAATCGTCGGAATATTACCGTCAGGAACCCGTAGTTCGCCTTGAACGCTTCCCCTTCGATCCCAATACGGCCGACAGCAGTCAGTTGCTGCGCCTTGGCCTTCGTCCTTGGCAGGTGCGCAATATCTACCGTTACCGGGCCACCGGTCATGTCTTTCGCAGTGCATCCGACTTTGCCAACCTTTACGGGCTTACGCAAAAGGAGTATCGTGAACTGGAGCCCTATATCCGTATTAGCGCCGACTACCAGCCAGCTGCCGACCGCTATGGCACCGACCGCACTTTGCACCACGACAGTCTGAAAGCCCATTACCCCAAGAAGCTGCTGTTTGCCGAAACTATTGACCTCAATACTGCCGACACCACCCAGCTGATGCGGGTGCCTGGCATCGGTACTTATTTCGCGCGCGAGATAGCCAGCTATCGTCAGCGGCTGGGCGGTTTCTATATGGTCGACCAGCTGACCGAGATACCCGATTTCCCCGAGAAAGCCCTGTCATACTTTACGGTCGACGAAGCTACGGTCAAGCTTCCTGTCAACAAACTTACGCTCAATCAGCTCAAGCGGCATCCCTATATCAATTATTATCAGGCTAAGGCCATCACCGATTATCGCCGGTTGCGCGGGCCACTCAAAAGTTTCGACGACCTGCGGCTGCTCAGCGATTTCACCTCGGCCGACCTCGAGCGTCTGAGCCATTACGTGGTGTTCTAACCCTCTCTGCATGCTGCCGTCAGGCG
This sequence comes from Eggerthellaceae bacterium, assembly GCA_963656105.1. Lineage (GTDB taxonomy): Bacteria > Bacteroidota > Bacteroidia > Bacteroidales > Bacteroidaceae > Prevotella. The sequence goes on along the minus strand of CAVKHW010000001.1, from coordinate 38,741 downwards.
TTTTGCGGTTCGATACCTATCGCAGTGCGATAAGTGCCCAACCGCCCTGCGATAGCTATCCAACCGCGCCGCCGTTTGGCACCTTTCGCACCGCGATAAGCCACCTTTCGTAAACCTCTTTATTGTTCTTTTCTAATGGTGTCCGGTAAAATATTGGTCTAACATAGTAAAACGCTGAATGAATGCTCTTTATAAGGTTTTGGATAACCTGGGGCTTACTTTACATAGCGTGGCTTGTTGTCCTTTGCCCCTGAAAGGGGCGCATATTATAGGATAGGGGCTTGCCCCTATTTATCAGCGCCACCATTCTTTGGCCCCTGTAGGGGGCGTATATTTTAACGTCACAATGAATTATGCGCCTCCTACAGAGGCAATAATCTTGTTGCACACGAACATACATAGGGGTGAACCCCTACGCTATAATCTGTCGTCCCTACGGGACTTGCTGTTGTAACGTCTTTACCGGACACCAATAATTCTTTTCTGCTTGCCATACTGCATGAGATGTGCGGTTTGTTCGCATATTTATTCCCTTATATACAATAAGAATGTCGATAATTGCCCCGTTTCTGCAAGAAATATGCAAAAATGTTTGCAGAATTCTGCGATAAATAGTAATTTTGCATGCAAATAAAGAATAAAAATGCAAACGATGAAGACCAAAAACCGTCGGCTTGAAGCCATCAAGATGATTATTTCCAGCAAAGAAATGGGAAATCAGGAGGAAGTGCTCAACGAGCTGCACCGTGAGGGCTTTAAGCTCACGCAAGCCACGCTCAGTCGCGACATGAAACAGCTGAAGGTGGCTAAGGCCGCATCGATGAACGGAAAGTACGTCTATGTGTTGCCCAACGAAACCATGTACCGGCGTTCGCGCAAGCCGCTGTCGGCAGGCGAAATGCTCACCAATCCAGGTTTCTTGTCCATCAACTTTTCTGGAAACATCGGGGTCATCAAGACCCGGCCCGGCTATGCCAGTTCCATCGCCTACAACATAGACAACAGTGCCATACCCGAGATTTTGGGCACCATAGCTGGCGATGACACCATTATCATCGTGCTTCGTGAAGGCGTCGACCACAACGCTATAACAGAAGGCATCAACTACATCGTAGAACAATAACAACAGTCATGAAAGAAGTACAAGTGATGGTTGCCGACGAGAGTCATATAAAATATGTCGACACCATTCTTCAGACCATTGCCGACGCAGCCAAGGTGCGCGGCACAGGCATCGCCAAGCGATCGCCCGAGTATGTGGCTACCAAGATGCGCGAGGCCAAGGCCGTCATCGCCCTCGACGGCGAGCGTTTCGCAGGGTTTAGCTACATTGAGACATGGGGTAACAAGCACTATGTGACCACCTCCGGGCTCATCGTCCATCCCGATTACCGCGGCCTCGGATTGGCCAAGCGCATCAAGAATCTCACCTTCACACTGGCGCGTGTGCGCTGGCCCCATGCCAAGATATTCTCGCTTACATCCGGATCGGCCGTCATGACGATGAACACCCAGCTGGGCTATCATCCCGTGACCTTCAACGACCTCACCGACGATGAGGCCTTCTGGCGCGGATGTCAAGGTTGCATCAACCATGATGTGCTGGTGCGCACTGGCCGCAAGTTTTGCATCTGCACCGCCATGCTCTTCGACCCCGAGGAACACCTGCCGGCAAAGCTGTCGCCTGAGGTCATGAACCGCATACGCAGCATTGATGGCGGCGGAGCCATGTCGGGAACAAGTTCCAGCGATTTCGGCGAGTCGTGAACCGCATGGCAAGTCAGCTTGTATGCAGACGAGCCAACGACACCTTATTATATATAGTAAACAACAATAACAAAAAAATACCCATCCTTGCGCATGCGTATGCCTTAGGCAACGCCTTGCACCGAACCTGTTTCGAACAGATGGATAGAGGAGGACACAGATTATGAAAAAGAAAGTAGTAGTAGCATTCAGCGGCGGTCTTGACACATCGTACACCGTGATGAAACTTGCCCAGGAAGGGTGGGACGTCTATGCAGCTTGCGCCAACACCGGCGGTTTCAGCGATGAGCAGCTGAAGAAAAACGAAGAGAACGCCATCAAGTTGGGCGCAGTGCAGTATGTAACCCTCGACGTGACACAGGAGTATTACGCCAAGTCGCTGAAATACATGATTTTCGGCAATGTGCTGCGCAACAACTGCTACCCCATCTCCGTCTCGTCGGAGCGCATCTTCCAAGCCATTGCAATAGCTCGCTATGCCAAGGAAATAGGAGCCGACGCCATAGCCCACGGTTCTACAGGTGCGGGTAACGACCAGATTCGTTTCGACATGACTTTCCTTGTCATGGCACCTGGTGTCGAAATCATCACCCTTACCCGCGACAAGGAACTGTCGCGCAAGGAGGAGGTCGACTATCTCAACGAGCATGGCTTCTTTGCCGACTTCACCAAACTGAAGTATAGCTACAATGTGGGCATCTGGGGTACCAGCATCTGCGGTGGCGAACTGCTCGACCCCACACAGGGACTGCCCGAGGAGGCCTATCTCAAGCACGTAACCGCCAGCGACGAGGAGGCCGAGTTGCGCATCACCTTCGACAAGGGCGAGATTGTGGCAGTCAACGGCGAGCCGTTCGACGACAAGGTCAAGGCCATACAGAAGATTGAGGAGATCGGAGCCAGCTATGCCATCGGTCGCGACTGCAATGTGGGCGACACCATTATCGGCATTAAGGGTCGTGTGGGATTCGAGGCCGCTGCACCCATGCTCATCATCGAGGCACACCGCCTCTTGGAAAAATCCACCCTGTCGAAGTGGCAGCAGTATTGGAAAGACCAAGTGGCCAACTGGTACGGCATGTTCCTGCACGAAAGCCAGTATCTGGAGCCTGTCATGCCCGATATGGAGGCTTTCCTGGCCAGTTCGCAACGTCATGTCAACGGCACGGCCATCCTGAAGTTGCGCCCCTATGGTTTCCAGACAGTTGGTGTCGACTCAGCCGACGACCTCACCAAGTCGAAGCTCGGCGAGTATGGCGAGATGAACCACGGCTGGACGGCCGACGATGCCAAGGGCTTTATCAAGATCAGCTCCACGCCGCTGCGTGTGTTCTACGGAATGCACCCCGATGAGAAACGTTAAACCATGCTCAGCGACTGAACCATGTCATCCAACAAACGACTAGCACGGTCATCCTCCGACCGTTGGATTGCTGGCGTCTGCGCTGGTGTTGCCGAGTATTTCGGCTGGGATCCCGCCATCGTTCGCCTGGCCTATGTGCTGCTCTCCGTGTGTAGCGCCGGTTTTCCCGGAACGTTCATCTATATCCTTCTCTGGCTTATCATGCCAAAACATTAAACACGCAACCTACCATGATAAAGATAGGAATACTGGGCGGAGCCGGCTACACGGCCGGTGAACTTATCCGTCTGTTGCTTCATCATCCCGAAGCCCAGCTGGTGTTTGTCAACAGCGAGAGCAACGCAGGCAACCTCCTTACCGATGTGCACGAAGGGCTCTATGGCGACACCGACATGCGGTTCACCTCAGAGATGCCCTTCGACGATGTCGATGTGCTGTTCTTCTGTTTCGGACACGGCAAGAGTGAAGCCTTTCTGCGACAGCACCCCATACCCGCCAATGTCCGTATCATCGATCTGGCACAAGATTTCCGTATAGCTACTCCCACGCCTTACGATTCGTCGGAGCCCTACACACCGCAGAACCACGACTTTGTGTACGGATTGCCCGAAATTAACCGCCAGCGTATAGCCGCTGCCCACCATGTGGCTAACCCGGGATGCTTTGCTACCTGCATACAACTGGGACTGCTGCCCGCTGCCCACTTGAAACTGATCACGAGCGATGTGGCGGTCAATGCCATCACCGGGTCTACCGGAGCGGGTGTCAAGCCCGGTGCTACCACCCACTACTCGTGGCGAACCGACAACCTCAGCATATACAAGGCGTTCAGCCACCAGCATGTGCCCGAGATACGGCAGAGCCTGCGTCAGGTGCAGGGAGAACTCACGGCGGCCATCGACTTCATACCGTACCGCGGCAATTTCGCGCGCGGCATCTTTGCCACCGAAGTGCTCCATACCGACGCATCGCCGCAGACCATCGTGGAGGCTTACAAAGCGTTTTATGCCGCCGAGCCGTTTACCCACTATGTGGACAAACCGCTCGATATGAAACAGGTGGTCAACACCAACAAGGCATTGGTTCACTGCGATGTCATCGACGGCAAATTGCTGGTCACAGCTTGCATCGACAACCTGCTCAAAGGGGCTGTCGGACAAGCCGTGCAGAATATGAACATCATGTTCGGCATCAGCGAAACGGCAGGACTGGGACTCAAGCCATCGGCTTTCTGACTGTCGGCCCGATGGCCGGAGCAACCGCATTTTCATACGTCCCTCCATTTGGTGGAGGGACTTTCGTATCACTGAAGATCCTCAAGCAAAGGACTTCGAAAGCACTATAGAAAAATGAAATTATTCGACGTATATTCTTTGTTCGATGTGAACATTGTCAAGGGCAAAGGAACAAGGGTGTGGGACGACAAGGATCAGGAGTACCTCGATCTCTATGGCGGACACGCCGTTATCAGCATTGGGCATAGCCATCCGCATTATGTGGCAGCTTTGACTCAGCAGCTGACCATGATTGGATTCTATTCCAATAGCGTTATCAACCGTCTGCAAGAACAGCTTGCCGAGCGCTTAGGACGGTTGTCGGGCTACGACGACTATCAGCTCTTTCTTATCAACAGTGGAGCTGAGGCCAACGAGAATGCCCTCAAGCTGGCCAGTTTCCACACTGGCCGCAAGCGGGTGCTGGCCGCTTCACACGCCTTCCACGGCCGTACGTCGCTTGCAGTGGAAGCTACCGACAATCCGAAGATAGTGGCACCCATCAACGCCAACGGACATACCACCTTCCTGCCCGTCAATGACCTGCCCGCATGGGAACAAGAACTGGCCAAGGGCGATGTGTGCGCTGTCATACTTGAAGCCATTCAGGGAGTGGGGGGCATACGTCTGGCCACACCCGAATTTGCACAAGGACTGGCAGCTGCGTGCAAGAAGTATGGGGCTGTGCTCATCTGCGACGAGATACAGTGCGGCTATGGACGGAGCGGCAAGTTCTTTGCCCACCAGTGGCTCGGTATCAAACCCGACCTCATCACCGTGGCCAAAGGCATCGGCAACGGATTTCCGATGGGTGCCGTGCTCATCTCGCCCGACTTCGCTCCTGTCAAGGGACAACTCGGAACCACCTTCGGCGGTAGCCATTTGGCATGTGCAGCCGCTCTGGCTGTGCTCGGTGTGTTTGAGAGCGAAAAACTTGTGGAAAATGCTCACGAGGTGGGTGAGTATCTCATTGCCAAGCTCAAGCTTCTGCAACAAACACAACCTCACATCCTCGAAGTGCGCGGACGCGGCTTGATGATTGGCGTAGACCTCGATATTCCCCATAAGGACGTGCGGCTGCCGCTTATTCATCAGGAACACTGTTTCACGGGATGTGCTGGCACTAATGTGCTGCGTCTTCTTCCGCCATTGTGTGTTACCAAGGCTGATGCCGATCTTTTCCTCGACAAACTCAACCGCGTCTTCGAGTCCTTATGAGGTTGGCCATGATAGGGGTAGGCGCCATGGGTGGCGCCACCGTGAAGGGATGGTTGCAGGTGCCCGCGCTTAAGCCGGCTGATATCATTGTTGCCAATCCCACGATGCAGAAGCTGAAAGCCTTTGAAGCTATGGGTGTCGTGGCAACAACCGACAACCAGTGGGCTGCAAGTCAAGCCGATGTGGTGTGTGTGTGTGTAAAACCTTGGCTGGTGGAAACCGTGTTGGAAGAAATCAGCCCTGTGCTGCGACCCCAAAACCAGTTGCTCATCGTCATTGCTGCCGGTATCAGTCCTGAACAGATCAAAGCGTGGGTGCCCTCCACGCCACCACTTTTCCTCGTCATTCCAAATATCGCTATAGCGCAACTCCAGTCCATGACGTTCATCGTGCCTGTAGATGCTACGCCCGAACAGACGACCACTGTCAAGGACTTGTTCGATGCAATGGGAACCGCGTTGATGACCGATTATCAGCACTTGGCGGCTGGAACCACATTGGCCTCATGCGGAATAGCATACGCCATGCGCTACATCCGTGCCGCTGCCGAGGGCGGTGTGGAACTAGGCTTTAAGGCCGATGTAGCCAAAGAGGTCGTCATGCAGACCGTGCTCGGTGCCGTAACGCTGTTGCGCGATACGGGGATGCACCCCGAACAAGCCATTGACCTCGTGACTACTCCTGGCGGTGTAACCATCAAGGGACTAAACGAAATGGAACACGCAGGATTTTCTTCCGCAGTCATTCGGGGCTTGAAAGCTGGAGCAAACTGATTTCTCGAATTATTTTTGTAACTTTGTCCAATCAAACTAAACGGAAACACATTATGGATGAACAACTCAAACAAATCGGCGAAAGGCTCAAGGGACTGCGCGATGCGCTCGAACTGACTACCCAAGAGGTGGCAGATGCTTGTGGCATCGACGTCGAAAAATACGAGAAAATAGAAAACGGAGAACTTGATATCACCATCTCCAAACTGATGAAGATTGCCAACAAGTATGGCGTATCGGCTGAAGAACTGATGTTTGCAGAAACGCCACACATGAAGTCTTATTTTGTAGTGCGCAAAGGACAGGGAATGAGCGTGGAGCGTACAAAGGCTTATAAGTACCAAAGTCTGGTCAGCGGATATGTTAATCACCTTGCCGACGTGTTCATTGTTACCGTGGAGCCAAAACCCGGAGCGCATACCATATATAAAAATACGCATGCCGGTCAGGAATTTAACCTTGTGCTCGACGGAGCCATGGATATATTTTTTGAAGATAAAACCATACGGCTCAACACAGGAGACAGTATCTATTTCGATTCAGGAAAACCCCATGGTATGTTGGCTGTGGGCAACAAGGCAGTAAAATTCTTGGCTGCCATTGTAAAATAAACTACCGAAGCAAATGCCATGATAGAGAGATTTTTAAAGCAGACCCATTTCGAGTCGGTCGAAGACTATAACAAACATCTGGAATTTATAATCCCGGAAAATTTCAATTTTGCCTACGACGTCATGGACGTATGGGCTGAAGAGGCGCCCGATAAGCTCGCCATATTGTGGACCAACGACCAGGGTGACGAGATACGCACTACCTATGGTCAGCTCAAAGAGCAGACCGATCAGGCTGCATCCTATCTCCTTACGTTGGGAATTGGCAAAAACGATCCCGTGATGCTTATCCTCAAGCGAAGATACGAGTGGTGGGTCATTATGCTGGCATTGCACAAAATCGGTGCTATTGTTATTCCAGCTACGCACATGCTAACCAAGCACGATATCGTTTACCGTAACACTCGTGCCAGCGTGAAGGCCATCATCTGTGTGGATGACCCGTATGTTACCGAACAGATTAAGCTGGCTATGCCCGAAAGTCCTACGGTAAAGACGCTTGTTGCGGTAACCGATCATGGAAAACCCATTCCCGATGGATTCCGTAACTGGCAGGCAGAGTGGAACAAGGCTCCCAAGTTTGTAAAGCCGGCGTTTGTCAATACCAACGAAGATACTATGCTGATGTATTTCACTAGTGGCACCAGCGGAGAGCCTAAGATGGTTGCGCACGATTATCTTTACGCAATGGGACATCTTACAACAGGCGTGTTTTGGCATAATCTGCACGAAAATTCGCTCCACCTTACCGTGGCTGACACCGGATGGGGAAAGGCTGTTTGGGGAAAGTTCTACGGACAATGGTTCGCTGGGGCGACTGTTTTTGTATTCAATCACGAGAAATTCAACGCCGACACCATGCTTCGGCAGATTGAAAAATACCATGTCACGTCGTTCTGCGCACCACCTACCATCTATCGGTTCATGATTCGAGAGGATCTGTCAAAATACGATCTATCCTCCTTGGAGTATTGCACCACGGCAGGCGAGGCGTTGAATCCCTCCGTGTTCGACAAGTTCAAGGAACTCACCGGCATACAGATGATGGAGGGCTTCGGACAGACGGAGACCACTATGACGCTTGGTACAATGCCATGGATGAAGCCAAAGCCTGGCTCGATGGGCATACCCAATGCGCAGTATGACATAGACTTGGTAAAGCCGGACGGTACGTCTTGTGAGGACGGAGAGAAGGGAGAAATTGTGGTTCGCATTGGCGACCATAAGCCCATCGGCCTTTTCAAGGAGTATTATCGTGACCCGGAACTTACGCGCGAAGCGTGGCACGATGGACTTTATCATACTGGCGATATGGCTTGGCGCGATGAAGACGGATATTATTGGTTTGAAGGACGCATCGATGATGTCATCAAGTCAAGTGGCTATCGCATCGGACCGTTTGAAGTGGAGTCAGCCTTGATGACTCATCCCGCTGTTGTGGAGTGTGCCATCACGGGTGTACCCGATGACATTCGAGGCATGGTGGTAAAGGCTACGGTGGTGCTCGGAAAAGAGTGGAAAGATAAAGCCGGCGACGCACTGGTAAAAGAGCTGCAGCAACACGTCAAGAAAGAGACGGCGCCTTACAAATATCCGCGCATCGTCGAGTTTGTCGACGAGTTGCCGAAGACCATCAGCGGCAAGATCCGACGTGTGGAAATCCGAAAGAAGGACAGCGGGATTAAAGGCTGATTATTGATGCTTTCTAATACATAATGTCATGGACGGGACGAATAAACGACTGGTCGTAAAGGTGGGGAGCAATGTGCTTACGCGTAAAGACGGCAAACTTGATGTGACGAGAATGTCTACCTTGGTCGACCAGATCGCGTGGCTCAGACAGCAGAAATACGAGGTTGTCCTTGTGTCATCGGGTGCCATGGCTAGTGGAAGGGGAGAGCTGCATGTACAACACCTGCTCGATTCTGTGGAGCAAAGGCAGCTATTTTCGTCCGTAGGACAAGTAAAACTTGTGGGACTCTATTATGATTTGTTCCGAGAATACAACATACCTATTGGACAAGTGCTCACAATGAAAGAAAATTTTGAGCCTGGAGAACAATACAATAACCAAAGGGCGTGTATGGAAGTGATGCTTCAGAACGGTGTATTGCCCATCGTTAATGAGAACGATACGGTGAGTGTAACCGAACTTATGTTCACAGACAACGATGAATTGTCTGGACTTATTGCGCAAATGATGCACGCTGAGACATTGGTGTTACTTTCTAATATAGATGGTATCTACACAACCCATCCCGATAATCCTGCTGCAAAGATAATAGATAAGGTTGAACCGGGGCGCGATCTCAGTGAGTACATTCGCCCAGAAAAGAGCGCATTTGGACGCGGAGGTATGCACTCGAAGTACACCACGGCCAAGAAAGTGTCGCAATCTGGTATTAGAGTTGTTATAGCTAATGGTGAACGCGATAATGTCTTGGTAGATTTGGTGAATAATAAACATAACGTTCCACATACAGAATTTATGCCATGTCACTAACTCCGCTTTTTCAGCAGGCTAAGGTTGCTAGTCGCCAAGTGGCGGCGTTGACAGATGCTGACCGCAATGCTATCCTTTTGGATGTAGCCAGTGGCATAGAAATGCATGCCGAAGAGTTGTTGGTTGCCAATGCCAAAGACCTGTCGGCCATGGAACGTAGCAATCCTCTTTACGATCGGTTGATGCTTAATCGTAACCGCTTGGAAGGCATAGCGGCTGACATGCGCCATGTGGCTGCCTTGCCCTCGCCCTTGGGACACGTCAGTCATGAACGTGTGCTCGCCAATGGTTTGCAGCTTCACCGCGTCAGTGTGCCCTTTGGTGTCATTGGCGTGGTTTACGAAGCGCGACCCAATGTCACGTTCGACGTTTTTTCGCTTTGCTTAAAGAGTGGTAATGTTTGTGTCTTGAAAGGCGGCCACGATGCTGTTAACACCAATAAGGTGGCGGTAAGTATCATACACGAAACGCTTCGTAGGCATGGCGTTGACGAACAATCTGCGGTGTTGTTGCCTGCTACTCACGAGGCCACAGGTGAGATGTTGTCTGCTGTGGGCTATATAGACGTGTGTATTCCGCGTGGCGGACGGCGGTTGATAGATTACGTCCGAAACACGGCACGCATACCTGTTATAGAGACTGGCGCGGGGGTTGTGAATACGTATTTTGACCAGACGGGCGACCTGTCGAAAGGATGCGCTATTGTTCTCAATGCCAAGACGCGTCGCGTTTCGGTGTGTAATGCTCTTGATTGCTTGTTGATACATGAACAAAGACTGGTGGATTTGCCGGAGTTGGTTCATCCTTTGGCCGACCAGCAAGTTGCGCTTTATGCCGATCAGCAAGCTTTTGGTCAGCTGAGGGGTCACTATCCATCAGAACTTTTATATGCTGCCACATCTGAATCTTTCGGTACTGAGCATATGGATTATAAGCTGGCAGTGCGTGTGGTGCCTGATATTTTAGCAGCTCTAGCCCACATAGAGCGTTACGGGTCGGGTCATAGTGAGTGTATCATCACTGAGGACGAGACTGCTGCGCACTTGTTTCAGCACAGCGTTGACGCCGCGTGCGTCTATTGGAACGCCCCTACGTCGTTCACAGATGGCGCTCAGTTCGGTTTGGGTGCTGAGATAGGTATCTCTACACAGAAGCTTGGGCCGCGCGGTCCGATGGGCTTGGAAGAGATGTGCACATATAAATGGATTATTGAAGGAAACGGCCAGATACGCCCTTGAACGCTCTTTCGATAGGCAAAGGATATAATAACCAATAACAATAAATTTCAATAAGGATTATGAAGACCTTTTTTAACGTGCAAGATATCGGCCCGCTCGATCAGGCTTTGGCCGAGGCTTTGGAGGTAAAGCAGAATCGTTTCAAGTATCAACAGTTGGGCAAGAACAAAACCTTGCTTATGATTTTCTTCAACAACTCACTGCGCACGCGACTCTCCACGCAAAAAGCAGCAATGAATTTGGGCATGAATGTTATAGTGCTTGATGTCAATGCGGGTGCATGGAAACTTGAAACCGAGCGTGGTGTCATTATGGATGGCGACAAGAGTGAGCATCTGTTGGAAGCCATACCTGTAATGGCCAGTTACTGCGATGTTATAGCAGTACGTTCGTTTGCAGGGTTGGTTGATCGCGATTATGACTATGCTGAGACGGTGGTCAACCAGTTCGTAAAGTATTCGGGGCGTCCGGTGGTGGCTATGGAGACGGCTACGGTTCACCCGTTGCAGGCATTTGCCGACCTCATCACCATCGAGGAGCACAAGAAAACGGCACGTCCGAAGGTCGTGCTAACGTGGGCTCCCCACTGCCGAGCCCTTCCGCAAGCAGTCCCCAACTCATTTGCGCAGTGGATGATGGCAGCCGATGTTGACTTAGTCGTTACCCAACCCGAAGGCTATGAGCTTGATCCGAAATTTGTGGGCGAAGCCCATGTGGAGTACGATCAGCGCAAGGCGCTTGAGGGAGCCGACTTTGTCTATGCCAAAAACTGGAGCTGCCCTGGTGTGACCAATCCCGAAGACTACGGCAAGATACTCTCCAAGGATTCGTCGTGGACCATCGACGGCGAGCATATGAGCTGGACTAATGACGGCTATTTTATGCATTGTCTTCCTGTGCGTAGAGGTCTTATTGTTACAGACGATGTCATAGAAAGTGACCATAGCCTTGTAATTCCTGAAGCGGCCAACCGCGAGATAAGTGCAGAGGTAGTGCTTAAGTGTGTGTTGGAGTCTCTCTGATCATTATAGGTTAATAGAATACATAAAAGGCTGCATTCGAAACCAATGGGTTTTGGATGCAGCCTTTTTTAGTGTTGTGTGTTTATTTTGTCGAGATCTGCTGTTCGCAGTTGTAGCCATTGGCCACAACTGTAATTTTCGAGTCAAGCCATGTTGTGGGCATCGGTATGCTGAGATATCCTGTAGCAGAGTAGTATTGGGGGACATTGTTCTGTGCGTGCAGCATACGGAGTGTGATAGCTAGTGTGGAAGTGCTGTCGGATCTGACCGAGTCGACCATGATGCCGATAGACTGCCGTGCATCCATTTCATTGGCTTTGCCTGTCTTTACAGTAAATCCGATGTTGATGAATCCACCGCCTATCCATGCGTTTTCGAGTGTCAGTGGGTCAGTCGGAACGCTGTCGAGAGAAGTTTTGGCCAACGGTTGTGTTACCAGCACTTGTGACATAGTAAACACTTGCCGTGTGTTTTTGTCGTAATATACAAGCGCACGGCATAGCGTGTCACGCGCCGGAACCCAACTGGCGGTGACAGGTGTGGCCAATCGCACACTGTCCCCCTCATCGGTTATGATATAATCGATGTTTTTTCCTGTATTGGCGTGTGCCATACAGAAGTCGGCTCGTAGATAACTGTAATGGCCATCGCCCGTGTCGTAGCCATCGCTTGAACATCCCGCTGCCCATGGCAACAGACTGCAGGCTATGGCTATTTTTGTCGCAAGCGTAGTGGTTTTTCTCAATCGTTTCATTCTTTGATTGCGGCCAAATGGTTAATGGCTGGGTTTGCATACATTGTCAGGATACATTTGCGCAGATAGTCCACATCCTTGTCGGTGAGGTCAATCTTCTCAATCTGCTGAGATATGTAGCGGTCGAAAAAGGCTTTGTCGTTGTCCGTGTAATGATCCTTGTGTGTCTCGGTGGCGTGTAGCTCGTCGAGTGCTATGTAGTTCGACGGATATAGCCAATAGTTGCGGTGGATTTCGTGGTCGATATGGTCGGCGATAATGCGGTAGAGGTCGCCTTTTGGTGTGTTGGCTGGTATGTTGTCCAGAAAAGTGTCGATACACGGAGCGCATTGGTAATGCACGTGTCCCTTATACCCCATGATGCCCGTTTGCATGGAAACGATGTCGTCTGTTGGTGCCTTCTTCCATTGCGGGTTGTCTCGTTTTTGCTGAAACTCCTTGGCTTTCAGATAGTCGCAAGGGTCGTATTCATAGGATATGGTGAGTGGAACAATGTGCAGGCTTTTCAGTTTGTCGGTTACTGAGCCTGTGCCGTCCATGGTCATCATCTTCAGAACACCATCGGATGTGCGGTCGTTGCTGTCCTTGGCTCGTCCGGCCCGTTGTGCAATCCATATATTCTCGTGCTTTTCCTTGATGGCGAAATGCATATATTCCGACAGGGTCTTGCTTGCCACAAGCATCTCGCGCATGGGTAATCCGCGTTTCACAATGAAACTCTTGTTCACCCTTACCAAATCTTTCACCCACGGCAGTGACAGCAGATTGTCGCCGATGGCTATTTCGCAGGTGGTGGTGAAGCCAGCATCTACGAGGAGCACGTCGAGCAAAGCCGAATCGAGCACAATGTCGCGGTGGTTGCTCATGAACGTATACCGCTTGGTGTTGTCTATCTCCTGGCAGTCCATCTCATAGCCGCGGCTGGCCTTTTTCATCAAGTTTACGATAAACTTGTAGCAGAACTGCACTTGGAAATCGAGGCAAGTAGTGCATTTCCGCATCTTGGCTGCAATCATGTCGTAAGGCACATCAGGGTAGATGTGTGCTACCACAGCTTTGAATTGCGGGTTGGCTAACAACCGGTCGTAGACCTCGGGCAGTTCTTCGGGCTCGAAAGGCCTGATGTCTTTGAATTTTTCGGGTATAGTCATAGGGCTTGAAGATATTGTTACACTTGCCTTTAGGCATCAGAATTGGTTTTCCACGATATCGGTCAGCACATCCTTGATGTCGAGTCCGGCGGCGCTCACTTGCTGCGGTATGAAGCTTGTTGCGGTCATGCCCGGTGTGGTGTTTATTTCGAGCATGTTGACCACATCGTTGCCCTGTGCGTCTTTTGTGATGATATAGTCGATGCGTATGATGCCGTTGCAGTGCAGAATATCATAGATTTTGCTGGTTTCCTCGGCCACCTTCTTTGCTGTGCTGTCGGCGAGACGTGCCGGTGTGATTTCCTGCACCTGTCCGTTGTATTTGGCATCATAGTCGAAAAATTCATTCTTGGTGACCACTTCGGTTGCGGGCAGCACTACCGATTTCTTGCGTGTCTTGTAGCATCCGATAGAAATTTCGGTGCCCTTCATATAACTTTCTATCATCACCTCGTTGCTTTCCATGAAGGCCATGCGCAGAGCCGGTGCCAGCTGGTCGGCGTTTTTCACCTTCGATACTCCGAAACTACTGCCGTCGGCCGACGGTTTCACAAACACGGGCATGCCCAGTTGCTGCTCAATGTCGTTCTCGTTGTAGTTGTCGCCCAGTCGCAGCAGGATGCTTTTTGCCACATTGATGCCGAACGCGCGCAGATAGTTGTTGAGCACATATTTGTTGAATGTCAATGCTTCAACCAGTACGCCGCTGGTGGAGTAGGGCAGGTGTATAAGGTCGAAATAGCCCTGCAGCAGTCCGTTCTCGCCCGGTGTGCCGTGGATGGTGATGTAGGCATAGTCGAAAACGATGGCCTTTCCGTCTTTCCCGATAAACGAGAAGTCGTTACGGTCGATATTGGCGATGGTGCCGTCTTCGTATTCCACGTGCCAGTCGATGCCTTTCACGTCGACGATGTAGATATTGTAACGTTCTTTGTCGAAGAATGAATATAGTCCCTGAGCTGAGCGCATGGACACGTCGTGCTCAGAGGAGTCGCCACCGCAGACGATGGCAATGTTTCTCTTTAAGTCTTTCATCTTGTTGGTATTGTTGTGTTTTTCTGTTTGTTCTTGTGTTTTTGAATCGTTATGTCTCACGATTTGTTCCTCCGATGAATGTGCGCCAGTGGTCGATGAGCGCAGCAAGGTCGTCGGGCCATGGCGAGTCGAAGTCCATCTGTTGGCCGGTGCGTGGATGCACAAAGCCGAGCGTCTTGGCGTGCAGAGCCTGACGCGGGCACAGGGCGATGCAATTGCGTATAAAGGCGCGGTAGCTGGAGCTGCGTTGGCCGCGCAGAATCTCCGTGCCGCCGTAGCGCTCGTCGGCAAAGAGCGGATGGCCGATGTGTTTCATGTGTGCGCGTATCTGGTGGGTGCGTCCCGTTTCGAGCACACACTCCACGAGGGTGGTGTAGCCAAACCGTTCGATAACGCGCCAGTGGGTCACGGCCGGTTTGCCGATGCCTGAGTCGGGGGCGAACACTTTCATGCGCAGCCGGTCTTTCGGGTCACGTCCTATGTTGCCCTCTATGCGCCCCTCGTTGTCGGTGAGGTTACCCCACACCAGAGCGTTGTAGCTGCGGTGTGTGGTCTTGTTGAAAAACTGTTTGCCGAGCTTAGTCTTTGCCTCGGGTGTCTTGGCCACAACGAGCAGACCGCTGGTGTCCTTGTCGATGCGGTGTACGAGTCCTACTTCAGGGTCGTTGGCGTCAAACTGCGGCACGTTGCGCATGTGCCAAGCCACGGCGTTGATGAGCGTGCCGCTGAAATTGCCGGCACCCGGATGCACCACCATTCCCACGGGCTTGTTGATCACCATGAGGTCGTTGTCTTCGTAGACAATGTCCAGCGGTATATCTTCGGCGTGTATGGTCGTGTCGTGTTTCGGTCGGTTGAGCCTCAGAGTGATTATATCGCCTGGACGAACCTTGTAGTTGCATTTTACAGGCTTGTCGCCCACAAAGATGCAGCCCGCTTCGGCTGCAGTCTGTATGCGGTTGCGGCTGGAGTGCTGCATGTGTTCGGCCAGAAACTTGTCGATGCGTGTGGGCGCTTGTCCAGCGTCCACTTCCATTCTCCAGTGCTCGTAGAGTTGCTGGTCGCTGTCCGGCGTTTCTACGGTTTCCAGCGTGTCGTCTTCCAGAAGGTCTATGTCGTCCGTGTAGTCTACCATTGGCTGTTGGTCTTGTTTTATGTTGCTTGTGTTTTCAGCGAGCATTCTCAGTCGGTCGTGTTGCTGGGCGCACTCTTGCTGGGTGCGGCTGGTTCTGTGGGACTGCCGGGTTGTTCGGTTACTTCCTCGAAGGGGTCTTCCTCGTCGGTTGGCTCCTCGTCGAAAGCGTCATCCGTCTCCATGTCGATGTAGTTCACCGAGTCGCTGGCATCGCGTTGTCCGTTGCCAGCCTGTATGGTTACTGCTGCGTCGACAGGAATCTTGTCGCCGTACACTACGTGCCGTCCGCCCACGAGCACGCCGTACACCCAGTCTTTCTCGCCTGCCACAAACTGCGGCGTGGTCAGTTTGAATCCCATGGCGGTCAGTTTGGCCATAGCCTCGCGCAGCGAGCTGTTGTCGATGATGTCGGGCAGTGTCAGCGTGGGGGTATGGCTGGCGTTGATGGTTACATACACCACATGTCCCGACTTTACGCGCTCGCCCGGTTCTGGATTTTGTTCCAGTATGCAGTCGGGCGGCAGGGTCTTCACGTAGCCGGTGTCGCTTACCTCAATGCGTAACCCCAACTGATCGAGGACGTGTGCGGCGTTTGCGTACTTCTTATGTACCAGGTTTGGGATGGCTATCGATTCGCCGTGATGGGTATAAATGCCTATGGCGTACTTGGCACCTATCAGCAATATGACCACCACAATGGCCATAGCCGCCAAGTTGCCCCATAGGTATTTGCTTTTGAACTTTCCGAAGAATTCTGATGCCGTCATCGGTGTTGTATTTTTCCACAAAGATAATGTAATTAGCCCGAATGCCCAAACAGGCACTCGCTTTTTTCATAAAAATATTCGCTTTGTTCCACCTGTGGGCATGCTTGCTATGGGCATATTCTGGTTCTGCGGTTTGTTTGAATCGCTGCGTTACAACGATGCTAAGCTTGCGTTCGCAATGCTAATAACTGGCAGATGGCTATTCGTTGCCTATGGATTGCGGCGTTGGTTTTGTTGCATTTATTCGGAATAATCAGGTGGTTTTCAAGTCTGTCTTTTAGCCGGCCGACCAGTGTTTTTTAACCAGCGATAGCCGGCGGAATGTGTTTTGCATGGCTTTTCGTGCTGCCTTTTTCTGCGATAAGTGTGCTATTGTCACGCCGAATGTAACGATTCTCCTTGCCGTAGACGAGGTTTCGCCTTGCGATAGGTGCCCTTTCGCAGTGCGATAGATGGCTTATCAGGATTGCAATGATGCCGAAAAAATGTTGCGAAAGACCGAACGTGTTTGTAAGTAGTTGTTTATCAATAGAATATAAAATCGTTCAAAAACAACTCTTTTTCGATCTGCAGCCTTTCGAGTTTGCAAATAGGCTGCTCTGGCGAGTCCTGTTGTTCGCTTTTTTACTAGTGTTTTCCTTGTGTCTTTCTTGTGATTCTGTGTTGTGCATAACGAAAAAAGCAGCATGAAAACGATTGTTTTCATGCTGCTTTTTATCGTCTGTCGGACTGTGCCCAGACGATTACTTGCCGTGATTCTCGTCAGAGACGGTCAGCTTCTTGCGGCCATGGGCGCGACGTGAAGCCAGCACGCGACGGCCATTCTTTGTGGCCATTCTCTCGCGGAAGCCATGCTTGTTCACACGACGACGGTTGTGAGGCTGGAATGTTCTTTTCATTTTTGTTGGTATTTAATTGTTTGTTATTGCTTATGGTATGTGGAATGGTCAAAGCATTCCTTTTGGGCTGCAAAATTACTCATTATTTTTTAAACGGCAAAGAAATAAACGTTTTTTCGGCTTTGTTTTATGCGTTTTTTATAAAAATATAGTAACTTTGCACTCGTTTAAGCGACATATATAACTATATCATAGACAACGAACAATGATTAATTCATCGGAAATCAAAAAAGGCACTTGCATCCGCATGGACGGAGCCATTTGGAAGTGCATTTGGTTTGAACACCGCAAGCCGGGAAAAGGCAACACCGTAATGAACACCAAGCTGAAGAATGTGGCCGACGGCCGTGTGCTTGACCGCACATTCCAGGTCAGCTTCAAGCTCGACGATGTGCGCGTGGAACATCGCTCTTATCAGTATCTCTACGAGGACCCTACAGGTTGCATCTTCATGAATCAAGAAACCTTCGAACAATTCCCGATTAGCCGTGGCTTGATCACTGGTGGTGAGTACATGAAGGAAGGCGACATCGTAGACGTTCAGATTTCTGCCGACGATGGCACTATCCTCTCTGCCGAGATGCCTCCTAAGACCAATCTCCTCGTGACGCACTCCGAGCCTGGCGTGAAGGGTAACACCGCTACCAACGCCACCAAGCCGGCTACGCTCGAGACAGGTGCTGAGGTGCGCGTACCTCTCTTTATTGACGAGGGCGATGTCATCACCATCAACACTGAGGATGGCAGCTATGTTAGCCGCGTGTCTGAAAAGAAGTAATCGCATCAATAGCTATCATATTCAAGGGTAAGAAGGTTGATAATGGTCATGGACAAACCGTGGCCACAACTTTCTTGCCTTTTTTGTTTCAGATTATTGCCCCTACCGCGTTTTAAGGCCAACTGATGAAATACAGTCTGATTATTCCCGTTTACAATCGTCCTGATGAGGTGGACGAGCTTTTGCAGAGTCTTCTGAGCCAAACCTTGAAAGATTTTGAGGTTGTCATTGTCGAGGATGGCTCACCCAATCCGTGCGGCAACGTTTGTCAACGCTATGCCGACCGTTTGTCGTTGCGCTATTTTGTGAAGGAAAACAGTGGTCCGGGGCAGAGCCGCAACTATGGCGTAGAGCGCGCCACGGGCGACTATGTGATTATTCTCGATTCCGACGTGGTGCTGCCTGATGGCTATCTGCAAGCCATCGACAATGAACTTAGCAACAAGCCGTGCGACGCTTTCGGCGGACCGGATCGCGCGGCCGAGTCGTTCACTCCAGTACAGAAAGCCATTTCTTACTCCATGACTTCATTCTTCACCACCGGAGGCATACGCGGAGGTAAGAAAAAACTCGACAAGTTCTATCCGCGTTCGTTCAATATGGGCATTCGACGTGAAGTGTACAATCAGCTGGGCGGATTCTCAAAAATGCGTTTTGGCGAGGACATCGACTTCTCTATACGCATCATCAAAGCCGGTTTCAAGACCCGCTTGTTCCCCGGTGCGTGGGTCTACCACAAGCGGCGCACCGACTTCCGCAAGTTTTGGCGTCAGGTGTTCAACAGTGGCATAGCCCGCATTAACCTTTACAAGAAATACCCTGACTCCCTAAAGGTGGTTCATCTCCTGCCAGCTGTCTTTACGGTGGGTGTCGGTCTGCTAACCCTATGCTTCTTTGGAGGTCTTGTTGGCACCGCTGCGCTGTTCTGGGCGGGCTACGGCATGGAGCAAGCTCTGCCCCTGACTGTCAGTTTCTTGTCGCTGGCGCTGCTACTCGTATATGTCCTTGTGATATTCCTCGATGCCAACTGTCAGACACATAGTCTGCGCATCGCCGCGCTTTCCGTACGTGCAGCCTTCACCCAACTCATGGGGTACGGATGCGGTTTCCTAAAGGCTTGGTGGTTGCGTTGTGTGCTGGGTAAGGACGATTTTGAAGCCTATAAGCACAATTTTTATAAATAAGTACATCCCTCCTTCATTCCACCTTCAATCGCCTCATGTCTAAACTGTCCATAACCGACTGGGCTGAAGAGGATCGTCCACGCGAACGCCTCGAACGGTTGGGTGCCGAAGCACTCTCCAACGCCGAACTATTGGCCATACTCATAGGGTCGGGAACAGTACAACAGAGTGCTGTTGACCTAATGAAAAACGTGCTGGCAGCGTGTCGCAACAATTTGAATACGCTCGGAAAGATGTCGCTAAGCGAACTGCAAGCATTCAAAGGGATAGGGCCAGCCAAGGCCATCACAATTCAAGCCGCTTGCGAACTGAGCAAGCGTAGGGCGCGAGAGAAAGCCGAGGAACACGCCGACTTGGCTACGCCTACGGCTATCTATAACCTCATGCACCCTCAGATGCAAGACCTTGATGTGGAGGAATTCCATATCTTGCTGATGAACCAACGCTTCAGACTCATCAAACAAGTGCGCATAAGTCATGGAGGAATCACCGAAACGGCCGTCGACATACGCATCATAATGCGCGAAGCAATACTCAACAATGCCACGGTGATGGCTGTTTGTCATAATCATCCCAGCGGAAATACACAACCGTCACGCAATGATGACCAACTGACCGAACGCATACGGAAGGCTTCGGAAATCATGCGCATCTATCTGTTAGATCACGTTATCGTTACCGATGGCAGTTATTATTCTTATCATGAACATGGTAAACTTTAGCTCGCTCACATCGCCCTGTGGTCTTTCTTTGCGAAGGGCGTGTCTGCTCTTTGCTTTGTCCATAGCCTTATTCACCGCAAAGGCGCAAAAGGCATATCACGGCGATGGACCCGACAACTGGTTGCGGTTCTTGCCGGTGGCATCCGCTTATGCGCTGAAGGTGTGCGGGGTGGAGAGTGCCAGTTCGTGGAAACGGTTGGTCGTCAATACGGCCACAAGCTATGTCTTGGCCTGCGGTACCACTTGGGCTTTGAAACAGACCATCCGCGAACGAAGGCCCGATGGTACGGATCATTGCGCATTTCCATCGGGCCATGCCACCATAGCCTTTGTCGGTGCAGCCATCCTCGATAAGGAGTATCGGCATGTGTCGCCATGGATAAGTGTTGGTGGCTATGCCGTGGCTACCGGAGTGGCCGTCGATCGTATCGTTCGCAATCGCCATAAGTGGCACGATGTTGTTGCCGGCGCTGCTATCGGTTGGGGCGGCACATGGTTGGGATACTGGCTGGGCGACAAAATCACAGGCGAGCATAGTCGATACCGTGTGTCGGTAGACGGCAATACGCTGACCTTGGCTATTCAACTGCAGTGAGGCGGACATCCTCTTGTCTGTAACCAAACAAAATACGGGCACAAAAGCCGTTGGCCAGCCTTTATGCCCGCAAAACGTAAGATATCTATGCTTTACTCTTCTGGAGCTTTGTCAATCAAATCCATGAATTGATCGAGCTTCGGAGTGATGATAATCTGTGTGCGCCGGTTGCGTTGCTTGCCCACCTCTGTGTCGTTCGAGGCCACAGGGTTGAACTCACCACGGCCACCGGCAGTAAGGCGTTTGGGCTCCACACCAAAGTGATTGATGAGATACTGCACCACCGAAGAGGCGCGGAGAGCTGACAAATCCCAGTTGTTGCGGATATTCTTCATCGATGCAGCCTCGGTGTTGATGGGCACGTTGTCGGTATTGCCTTCTATCAGCACATCGTAATCCTTGTAGTCCATGATAATCTTTGCTATCTTGGAAAGTGTCTCTTGCGCACGCTCGTTAATCTCATAGCTGCCGCTCTTGTAGAGCATGTTGTCGGCCAATGATATATACACCACTCCTTTCAGCACTTGAACATCGACCTCTTTCATTTCTTCTTTCGATAACGAACGTGTCAAATTGTTCGTTAGAACCATATTCAGCGAGTCGCTCTTGCTCTTCACCTCTACCAAATGGCGAATGTATTGGTTCGACTCATTGATCTGATCCACGAGTTTCGAGATGTTTACATTGTTGTCGCTCGTGTTCGACAGACTCTTGTCCAGACTCTTCTGCAGGGCGGCATAGTCCTTCTTCTGTTGAGCCAATTGCTCCTCCAAGGAGCTTACTCGTGCTTGCGAGGCAGCAAGTCTCTCCTTTGCATCTTGGTAGTTGGTTGTCAGCTCCTTGTTCTCATTCTGGCAGTTTTGCAGGTCTTTCTTGCTGGCGCAACCCGTAAGGAGCAGCGCAGCGGCGAGCGTGGCCAGTACAAAAATGTTCTTTCTCATATCTTTGTTTTTGGGTTATGTCTGTTATCGGCGGTTGGTTGTGCACTTGCGATTTGATTTGTTATCATCCGTCCTCAGTAGCTTCATGCTCTCCCAAACCGTCGCTTCCATTTTGCAAATATATAATGAAGACGACTTTTGCCCTCCAAAAGTTTCAAATGTTTAGATTATTTTAACCGCTTACATCTATTTTTAAGGATGAAAGCCATTTTCTGCCAGTACCTTTCACCGCATAGGTCGTTGCGCAGATATTGCTTGAATAGCTGAAAAGCAATTTCTTGTGCTACCTTATCTTTATGCAGTTTGTGCTATTTCCGCACTTCTTTAGTGCTCCCTTGTAATGGTACTTTGCCTATTCTATGCTGGGCCAGCCTTCTTTCCATGTTATCTTGCTTTGCACAAGGACACTCTGGCCGTGAAGCGGTATGCTGTAACCGTGGCAGATAAAGGTATCGCCTGAGTCGAAATGGTAGGCTGCACAATGGCCTGCAGCCTCAAACATCTTGCCGTCTCCGCTGATTACGGCTGTGCCGCCGCCGGCATACATCGGCTTACCCGCGCGATCCATATAGGGTCCGTAAACTGTTTTGCTCCTACCCACCACGACGCGGTAGTTGCTCTTTTCTCCCCGACAACAATAGTCCCAGCTGACGAAAAGGTAATAATACCCGTCATGGTGCATGATGAATGGTGCCTCGATAGCATTCACTCCAGCAAAGCGTGAAGTCGGGTTTTCGAGGTTTGCAGGTGAGCTTCCGTAGTAACGCCGGGCTATTGTTCTCGGATAACCGACTATCTGTGGCCTGCCGTTTCTCATGGCCATGGGAGCAAGTTGAATGCCATCCCAAAACGAGCCCCATGCCATCCATAGGCTGTCTTTATTGTCAACGATAAACGCAGGGTCAATGGCATTCCAGTTGTCACGATGTGCACGGCTGGCCACAAGGCATCCCTCGTCTTTCCATTCCACTGCCGACAGCGAATCTGCTGACAGCAGACCGATGGCCGATGTGTTTTTCCCGAACGTGGAACAACTATATGCTATCCACCAGCGGTTGCGCCAACGTATGATGTCGGGTGCCCAAACGTGGTCGCTGAAACCAGGTACGCTATCGTGTGTCCATGCCGGAATGTCTTTGATAAGACCTTCGCGCACCACTGTCCATGTCTTTCGGTCTGAAGATGTCATGTGGCCAATGTTACGACCGGTGTGGAATATGTGGTAAATTCCGTTTTCATAAGCCATTACCGGGTCGTGAACGAATGGCGTATCCGTGCTGAACGTGACGGTAGCGGGATGTTCCGATTGCGCTGCTGCAACTTGATGGAGCAGCGCGAACAGCACCCATATAAGGATAGTTTTATGCTTCATGTTTTTTCATCTTGAAGAGAATAAGCATCAGTACTGCTCCGATGATAAACACAAATCCTAAACAAATCATAGGGGTTAATGTGTCGCCAAACACCAAGATGGATATAATCATGGCTGTCAGGGGTTCGAAAGCACCGAGAATGGCTGTCAATGTGGCGCCGATTTGTTCGATGGCTGGGATGAGGGTCACGTTGCTCAGAGCGGTCGACACTACCCCAAGAAGCAGCAGGTTGACAAACATGTCGGTGCTTTTCACCATCTCTACGCCATCAAAGAATAGGAAAGAGAAGAGCGCGAAAAACACCATTCCCATCAAAAATACATAGAACGTCAGCTTGAGTCCACCCATGTGGCGTACCCGCATGTGTGGCATTGATACCATATAGAGCGCATAGGAGAATCCAGCTGCCAGTTCGATGACAACACCCAGCGGCTGGATGTCGGCATCGCCACCTGGAAACGACATGCAACCTACGCCCACAACAGCAAGCGTCATGGCACCTATTGTAGTCCATGAGAAGCGTTCGTGGAAAAACAGAAGCATGAGCAGTTCAGTCCAAATGGGGTATGAGAACACCAAAGTGGTGGCAACACCGCTTGGCATATAGTTGTAACCCAGTATCATGAGCAGTGCTTCCACATCGTAGAAAAGAGCCAATAGGCTGATTTCGGTTAGTTCTACGATTGTTACTTTCATGTCTGTGCGTTTCCAAAGCAGTACGGCCAAGATGCCGAGACAACCCAAAGCGAAGCGGTAGACCATCATTGAAGGCAGGTGCATGCCGGCAGTCATGACCGGTATTGAGAACAAAGGGATGAGTCCGAACGAGGTGGACGAAACCCAGCGGTTGGCGAATCCTTTCACCGTGGAGGACAGTTTCATGTGTGTGTTTTTAGAAAGAAAAAGGTTGTTGGGAACGAAGATTAAAGAGATTGTTCAAGCATGTGATGATTTCCACGCTTTAATATAGTAGCAATAGACCTGCCAACGCCGCATAGCAGATCATGTGGATGGGATTGATTTTTATCCACTTCGTACCGATGAACGTTGCTATGAAAAGAGCGATGCTGATGCTGAATCGCCAAGGATTTTCTGGCGTGCAGAAATTCTCGCCATTGCACAACAAGAGTGTTGCAGCTGCCAGCATGCCGACAACAGCGGGGCGCAGCCCCGAGAAAATATCTTGCACGGTGCGTGTCTTCATGTATTTCATGAACATCTTGCTGATGAGAATCATCAAGATGAATGATGGCAGCACCAAAGCGATGGTGGCTGTTGCCGAACCGAGTACGGCCATCAATCCGTCGTAACCAGCGTTGTGTACGGCAGTGTAGCCGCAATATGTGGCCGAATTGATGCCGATGGGTCCTGGTGTCATCTGTGAGATGGCAACGATGTTGGTAAATTCGGCGGACGTAAGCCATGTGTGGTTACGCACGGTCTCCATCTGTATGAGCGAGAGCATACCATAACCGCCACCAAAACCGAAGAGGCCAATTTTGAAGAAAGTCCAAAAGAGTTGCAAATAAATCATTACGCTTGTTTCAAGTGTTTTCCATAGAGATAACCGCCAATGCCGGCAGCTATGATAATCCAAATGGGGTTGACGTCGAGTGCCCATATCAGCAAGGCTGACACCACGGGTATCCATCCGTTGGACAGGTTTATTTTCGCGCTTTTCGCCAGATTGAACGTGGGTACGGCAATGAGTGCCACTACTGCGGGACGTATGCCGCTGAACATGGCGGCAATCCATTTCACGTCCATAAACTGTCTGAACACCATGGCGATGGCAAGTATGATGAGGAACGATGGCAGGCAGGCTCCGATGGTGGTGCATGCCGCGCCCCTTACTTTATTTATCCGATAGCCTATGAATGTGGCAATGTTGGCGGCAAAGACACCGGGGCAACTCTGTGCGATAGCTATGAGGTCGATGAATTCCTCTTGCTCAATCCACTTGTTCTTTTCTACCACTTCAGTCTGTATGATAGGTATCATGGCGTATCCGCCGCCTAACGTGAAGGCACCGATTTTGAAGAATGTGGCAAAGAGTTGCAGTGCGTTTGTGGCAGGTGCGTCTTTTCTGACATCATGCTGCGGTATGTCGGCGTTTCGTTCTGTTGTGTAATGGTTCATTGGTTAACGGTAATCGCTACATGGTTAACCGCACGCGCCGAAAAGTCAACAGCATGGATGCGTTTAGCTTTTAGCTATTCGGGGCGTGCGGTTTATGCTTTGGCACACTTTCACGCAATATGAAAGTGTGCCGTAAAGGCTACTTGTTTTTCTGTTCAATCCACTTTCTCGCATTGACGAAAGCTTCCAGCCATGGAGTCGCGTCGTCTTGAGCGTGGTTGGATGGATACCAGGCGTTTTGCCAAGGGAAGATGGCACGTTCTGGGTGTGGCATCATGGCCAGATGTCTGCCGTCGGCCGAGCAAATGCCCGCTACATTGTAGTCGGAACCGTTAGGGTTGCCAGGGTATCCGGCATAGTTGTATTTGGCAACGATGTTGTATTGGTCTTCGCTTTCGGGGAGTTCAAAACGACCCTCTCCGTGAGCCACCCAGATGCCGAGCTTGTCGCCACTGAGCGAGCCCAGCATAACGCTGTTGTTCTGCGGAATGTCGAGTCCGAGGAACGAGCTTTCGAATTTCTGCGAGACGTTATGCAGCAGATGAGCGCGGTGCTCGTGCTCTGGATTGATGAGGTTGAGCTCCACCATCAGCTGGCAACCGTTGCAGATGCCGAGCGACAAAGTGTCCTGTCGGGCATAGAAACGGTCGAGAGCTTCCTTCGCTTTGGGATTGTAGAGGAATGCACCAGCCCAACCCTTTGCTGACCCCAGCACGTCGCTGTTGGAGAATCCGCCGCAGAAGACGATCATGTTGACCTCGTTGAGTGTTTCGCGTCCGCTGATGAGGTCGGTCATCATCACGTCTTTCACTTCAAATCCGGCCAGCCACAACGAGTAGGCCATTTCGCGGTCGCCGTTCGTTCCTTTTTCGCGGATGATGGCAGCTACGGGAGCCTTGCCTTCCGCACCCTTGTCGGCCTGTGTTGCTTTCCAACGGTCGGGGTTGAGGCCGAGCGATTCGAAAGAACCCTTGAACGAATCGTGAATCTTGATTTCCAGCGGTTGGTTCTTGTAGTTGGCATAGCGCTGGGCAGCCATACCGTTCATGCTCTGGTGCTCGTCGAGCAGAGCTGAACTGCGATACCAAGTGTCGCGCAATGCGTCGATGTCGAACTCGTGTTTCCAGTTGTCCTTCACCACAGCCACTTTCCTATCGGCAGGCGTGGGGTAGGCTATCTTGGCAAAGCCGATGCCTTCGTCTTCCAGATATTCCTTCAGCTCGCGTTTGTGCGAGTCGCTCACCTGAATGACCACACCCGGGTTCTCGGCGAAGAGAATTTTCACCACGTCGTCCGACTCAGGTTCCACGTCGTGCAGATTGACGTGCATGCCGCCTTCCTTGTTGGCGAACGTCATCTCCAGCAGGGTGGTGATGAGACCGCCGGCCGATACGTCGTGTCCAGCCATAATCCAACCCTTCTTTATGAGGTGCTGTATGGCGTTGAAACAATCGGCAAAGTATTCGGGGTTTTTCACCGTAGGTACATCCGATCCGATCTTGCCCAGTGTCTGTGCGAAGGCCGAGCCGCCAAGGTGCTGTGCGTCGAACGAGAAATCGATGTAATATAATGAAGAATTCTTGTCGTTGACCATGACGGGCGACACGGTTTGCCGCACGTCGCTCACTTCCGATCCTGCTGTTACGATGACCGTTCCGGGAGCGATTACTTTCGAACCGTCGGGGTATTGCTGCGACAATGAGAGCGAGTCTTTGCCCGTGGGAACGTTCAAGCCGAGACTGCAACAGAAATCGGACAGTGCCTTTACGGCATCGTAGAGACGTGCATCCTCGCCTTGCTGCGAGCGGCAAGGCCACATCCAGTTGGCAGAGAGGTTCAGATTCTGTATAGGGAACGGATGATTGCGGTCGGTAGCCACAGGTGCCCACACGATGTTGGTCAGACTTTCGGCCACGCTGAGCACGCTGCCTGCTGCAGGGTCGACCATGCCCGCCTGTGGCGCATGTCCCAAGGCGGTAGCGATGCCCGCTTTTCCGCGGTAGTCGAGAGCCACCACACCACAGTCGCTCAACGGCAGTTGTATCTGACCTTGCGTCTGCTGGCGAGCCACCTTGCCCGTCACCGAGCGGTCCACCTTGTTGGTGAGCCAGTCTTTGCAGGCCACGGCCTCCAGTTGCAGCACGTTGTTCAGATATTCGTCTATATGGTCTACACTGTAAGTGGCATCCTCGTAGTGGTGAACAACCGTTTGGTCGCGCATCACCGTCTTGGGCGAATGTCCGAACATCTGAGCCACGTCGAGATCGAAAGGCTTCACGCCGTCGCCCTGTACAAACGAGAAATGAGCGTCGCCAGTGGTGCGGCCCACCACATAGAATGGTGCGCGTTCGCGAGCGGCAATCTTCTCCACCTTGTCGAGTTGGTTGTCGTCGATGAGCAGTCCCATGCGCTCTTGGCTTTCGTTGGCTATGATTTCCTTGGCCGAGAGCGTCTTGTCGCCGATGGGCAACTTGGTCATGTCGATTTCTCCGCCGCACTCTTCCGCAAGTTCCGAGAGGCAGTTGAGGTGACCGGCCGATCCGTGGTCGTGTATGGATGTTACGGGATTGGTGTCGTCTTCCACCAAAGCGCGCACCAGATTGTAGGCGCGTTTCTGCATTTCGGGGTTGGCACGCTGCACGGCGTTCAGCTCCACGGCAGTGCCGTAGCGGCCGGTGTCGACCGACGATACTGAACCGCCGCCCAGTCCGATGCGATAGTTGTCGCCGCCAACCACAACGATATCCTCTCCGGCTGTAGGTTCCTTCTTCAGGCAGTCGCGTTTTTTGCCATAGCCCACGCCGCCTGCCAGCATGATAACCTTGTCGTAGGCATACACTGCACCGCCTGTCGCTGAGGTGGCGTTGCCTACGTTCTGCTCGGCAGGTGAGCCGTTGGGCAATGTGGCCGTGTCGGCTTCGGTGGTCTGATACTCAAAGGTAAGCAGCGATCCGGTGATAAGCGGTTGTCCGAACTTGTTGCCGAAGTCTGATGCACCGTTCGATGCTTTGGTAAGGATTTCGCGGGGTGTCTGGTAGAGCCATTTGCGCGGGGCTATGCCTGCCTCCCATGCGCGACCCTTGGATGTGCCTTCTGCTTCTGTGCCATTCAATCGTGGATAGGACGTCATGTAAACGGCCGTTCCGGCTATTGGCCACGAACCTGTTCCTCCGCCCATGCGGTCGCGTATCTCGCCGCCTGTTCCTGTGGCAGCACCGTTGAACGGCTCTACGGTAGTGGGGAAATTATGGGTTTCGGCTTTCAGCGAGATGACACTCTCGATGGGCTTCACCTTGAAGAAGTCGGCCGTGGTCTGGTCTTCCGGTGCAAACTGCTCGATGGTGGGGCCTTGTGCAAATGCTACGTTATCCTTATAGGCAGAGAGTATTTTGCCTGGATGTTCCTTGGTGGTTTTCTTGATGAGCGCAAAGAGTGATGACGGGCGCTCCTCGCCGTCGATGATAAACGAGCCGCCGAAAATCTTGTGGCGGCAGTGCTCCGAGTTGATTTGGGCGAAGCCGAAAATCTCGGAGTCGGTGAGCGGACGGCCGTTCTCCTTTTCTATCTTATGCAGATATTCTATTTCTTCGGGGCTAAGTGCCAATCCTTCTTCCTCGTTGTACTGCTCGATGTTGTCAACGTGCTTGATGGGTTCGGGCTGGTGGTTGACGGTGAAAATCTGCTGATCCAAGCCGTTGTACATACGTTGCAACATACGGTCGTGACTTGCCTCTTCGCTCTCCACAGGGAAGAACTCTTCTATACGCGAAATGCCGGTGAGACTCATGTTTTGTGTGATCTCAACGGCATTGGTGCTCCATGGGGTTATCATTTCTCGGCGTGGGCCGACGAAGAAGCCTGTCAGGGTTGTGGTGTCCACGAGTGTGGCCTCGCCATAAAGCCAACAGAGCGCTTGTTTCTCCTGCTCGCTGGGCTGGTGATCCATCTCAGTGGCAATGATGTTCTCCTTGGGAGTCTTGAAGAATAGTATCATGTCTGTATAAATTAATAGGTGCTTGTTATACAAATGCAAAATTAATTGTTTTTTCGTGAATATGGGCAAACGCTCCTTATCTTTTTTGATTAAACGGTCATTTATTCCCTCTTTCCACCTCTGCATAATGTTCACGTTACGGCACACGCTAGCCTTTCGGTCTGCATTTCTGCTGTGCTTCGGGCGCGAATGTGTCCTGTCGCTAAAAATAATAGCTATTATTTTCTAAATTTAAGCTATTATTTATTAAATTTAAGCTATTATTTCCTCCGTCTTCTAATATGTTGATTCACAAAGAGATATGAATTTGTTCGTGATGAACGGTTTGCGCCCGCATTCTCCCTGACAGTTTGTGAATCATGGGACAGAATGCGGGCGCAAGATGGTTGTTGCAACGTCGGGTCAGCGGTTGAGCGCCGCCTGTTCTTCGAGTGAGAGTTTTTGCGATTTGGGATGGCTTCCGTGCACTTTGAACTTGTCGAAGCCCTCGCCGTATACACCGATCACATTGGTTTGGGTGACGAAGGCGTGCGGGTCAATCTCATTGATGATGTTGAAGATGATTTTGCTTTCGCGACGTTTGGCCATGATGAAAAGCATCTTGACCTCGTGGCCGGTGTAGAATCCGCGTGCCTGTATGACTGTGGCTCCACGATGCGGATAGACGGCTATGCGGCTGGCTATCTCCTGATATTTGTTGGATATGATGAAGAACTGCACGCTGCGGCGCATGGAACTTACCACTTGGTCGATGCAGAAACTCGACACCCACAGAACGACATAACCATAGATAACTTTCTCCCAGTCGTGAAACACAAGGTATGACGATGTGATAATGACGATGTCGCAGAGCATGATGACACGTCCGAGCGAAATGTCATGGTATTTGTTGACGATGGCGGCTATGATGTCGGTGCCGCCGGTGGAACCATTCGACGAGAAGCCCAGTCCGATGCCCGAGCCTGTGAAGATGGCGCCGATGATAGCGGCCATGAAGGGCTGGTCGTGCAACATGGCCGTATTGCCGGCAAACTTTTGGAAGATTGACGTAATCACCGTCAGCACAAGCACGGCGTAGATGGTTTTGATGCAAAACTTAAAGCCGAGTATTTTCAGTGCTGCCACAAGCAGGGCGGCGTTTATGATGAAATAAGTCCACTGCACAGGAAACTGGGTGCCCCAAAATACTACCGAGGCGATACCTGGCACCCCACCCGTGGTGATGCTATTGGGCAGCAGAAAAACATTCCAACCGATGCAGTAAGATATCATTCCGACGCCAATCATCACATAGTCGCGTACTTCATTCCATAATTTTTGTTTGACAATAGCCATAATCCTTTTCTTGTGTTTCGTTTTTCAAAATATTGGATTTCTTCGTTCCTGTTCGCACCTTGCCTTATACTTGAACAGGGTTTGCAGGTTTGTTGTTCTTGACGGAACGTTTTTTCGTTGGTTCTGCCCCTTGTTGGTTGTAGCGGAACTTGATGGCGAGCGCATCTGTGCGTCCCTATCGTCTGCAAAGTTACGCTTATTATTTGAGAAAGGATATGTTTTAGGAGACAAGAAATGATTAAATCGTGCTGCGCACTTGTTGTTGACACCAGTTATCATATGACGTGGTAGTGCAGCAAGGCGTTACGTACACCGTCGTTGTCGACAGAGGTGGTGATGTGGTCGGCAACAGCCTTCACCTTGTCGTTGGCATTGCCCATAGCAATGCCGATACCAGCCTGACGGATGATAGGTATGTCGTTGCCTCCGTCGCCGAAAGCCATGGTGTTGGCTATAGCTATTCCTTCGTGCTGGCACATGGTGACGAGCGCCTTGCCTTTGTCGGCATCGACATGGGTGATATCGGTGAATGCGGGATGCCAGCGCGAACTGACGCAGGTCGACAAATGCTCCATTACCGATTGTTCTTCTGCTTGGGTAAAGAACGGACTGAGTTGCAACAGAGGCTCTTGAAGTGTGACCGATAATGGTGCAAAGTCGAATTGGAGGTTTAGACCTTCTCGAAACTGGCGTGTCACTTCCGCTGAGTCGTTGATGAGAGAAATGTGCTCGATGCCCACCACTACACACGACTTGTTGAATTTGTAGCATGCGTCGATCACTTGTCGGGCATCGTCGTGGTTGATGCTGTGGATGCCAAATCGTTCGTTGCCTACGACACAGACTGCTCCTGTGGTCGTGATGTAGCCGTTGATAAGGTCGGCAATCTGACCGAGATTGTTGATGAATGCCACTGGTCGGCCTGTAGAGATATACACTTTTATACCTTTTGCCCGCGCTTGTCGTAAGGCTAAAACTGTGCTGTCGGGTATGCAGTGTGTGTTGAAGCTGACGAGGGTACCGTCGATGTCGAAAAACAGTGCTTCTGTCATGGTTCGTAAATTATTCGGTTGTGTTGTCGTCTTTCACTTTTTGCGGGCCGCGCACGCGCTCGCCACTCTTCAGCCCGCTCTTCACCTGTATGTTGATGCCGTCGCTCAGACCTGTCGTGACGCGCCGTTTGTGGTAGGTTTTCTTTCCGTCCTGATCATTCACGACGTAGACGTATGTGCTGGTGCCCTCAAAGGTTATGGCACTCTCGGGTACGGTGAGCGCGTGCTTGGCTTCGGCCAGAATGATTTCGGCGTTGGCACTGTAGCCCGATCGCATCTTGTTGGTGCCGCCAATGTGTACGGCGGCCTTGATTTCAAACTGATTCGCACCGTTGTTCTGTGTGGCTTTTGGCGCTATATATTCTAACGAGGCCTGGAGGTGCTCGTCCTGCAAGGCACCGATGGTTATCTTCATGGGCATGCCTGTAACCAATCGGCCCACTTCGGTCTCATCGACATTGCCGCGGAAGATGAGGTCACCCATGTTGGCCACGGTGGCGATGGTGGTGCCGTCGTTGAACGTGTTGGACAGGATGACGGTGTTGCCCACCTTTACCGGAATATCGAGGATGAGTCCGCTGATGGTCGACCGGATGAGAGTCGACGAGCTGCTGGCGTTTTCCCTCGATACGCCGTCGCGCACCACCTCCAGATTGTCTTTGGCTGCCCGTACCTCCTCGGCTGCCTGCTGCCATGCCTTTCGTTTCTGATCGTATTCGTCGCCGCTCACCAGTCCTTTGTCGTAGAGCACCTTTTCGCGGTCGTAGTCGATGCGTGCTTGCCGGGCATTGATGTCAGCCAGACGTATGCGGGCTTGGGCTGAGCTTAGCTGGCTCTCGTCGGGAATGACCTTTACTTTGGCTATGACTTCACCAGCAGTGACGTTTTCGCCCGCTTCCTTGTAGAGGTTGGTGATGATGCCTGATATCTGTGGCTTGACACTGATCTCGTTGCGTGGTTCGATGCGTCCCGTTATGAGGGTGGTCTTGCGGAGGTCGTTATACTTGGCTGCGAACTCTTCGTACTCCACGGGCTGTGGCTGGCTTTTTTGCCAAAGAAAAACAAATGTGCCGACGAATATCAGGAGAATGATGGCGGCAACGGCAATTTTGAAATACTTCTTCATAATGGTTTGTAACAGGCTTGTGGCTCTCTATGAGAGAAACGGCCGTATTGTGATAGGAATGATATTTGTCAGAATGGATGATCTATGGCTTACTCGTCGCGCATGGCATCTACGGGTTTTATGCGCATGGCTCTCAGGGCTGGAGCCAGACCGGCAAGCACACCTAGTGCGGTGAGTAGGGCCAGTGCGCCGACGGCTGCCCAAAAACGCACTTGGAAATGGGCGGCGGTGATGCCGTCGCTGGTGTTGGCCAACTCGAGCATTTGTAGTATAATGATGGCGAAGATGATGCCGGCCATGCCTGCAGCTATGGTCAAGGCGATGCTCTCAGATATGATTTGCGAGAGAATGATGCGTGGCGTGGCACCGATGGCTCGGCGGATGCCTATCTCGGTGGTTCGTTCGCGCACGGTTACCATCATGATGTTGCTCACTCCGATAGCACCTGCCAGCAACGTGCCGATGCCCACCAGCCATATCAGAATGTTGACTCCGTGAAACAGATTGTCGACCATCGCGAACATTAGCTGGGTGTTGATCACAAAGAGGGCATTCTCGTCGGTGGGGTCTACATAGTGGGCCTGTCCGAGTACGGCTCTTATGAGGGTTTGCGTTTGCGATACTTGATAGCCGGGTCGTAGCGTCATGTATAGCAGGTCGATGCTGTCGCCGCGGTTGTAGGCTTGTTGCATGAGCGTGAGGGGAACCGTCACCGACTCGTCGTTGCTTCCGTTGATATTCATAGTTCCTTCCGAGTAGTCTACGCCTACCACTTTGTAATAAGCAGAGTCTACCTGTATGCGCTGGCCGCAAGGGTCGCCTCCGGCAGGAAACAAACTTTTGTATACGCGCTTGCCGATAACGCATACGCGCCGGCTGTCGGCTATGTCCATTTCGTTGATGTAGCGGCCATAGTAGAGCTTGGGCGATTCAACCTTGGCATAGGATGGCAATACACCTTTGAACGCACAACTGCTTTTCTTGTCGTTATGTGTGGCAAAGCCTCCCCAGCGGGTGAGCACTGGGCTTACCACGTTGAGTTGGGGTACTTGGGTTTGCAGCCGCTCAACATCGCGGTAGGTTAGTCCCCAAACGCGCCCTTTGCGGTAACCATGGTAGGGCTTAGTGGTGGGCTGTGGAAAAAGCACAACGCTGTTGGAGGCAAACCCCTTGAAATTTGTCGAAAGCAATTCTTTCAATCCCTGCCCGCCGCCGATGAGTGCCACCAGCATAAAGATGCCCCAAAACACACCGAAGCCGGTGAGCAGCGAGCGTGCCTTGTTGCGTGTGATGGTGTCGAGTATCTCCCGGTATTGGTCTATGTCGATTCTCACGATTGTTTTGTTTGTTTGGAATGTGCGATGTCTGTTGCCGTAAGGTATGTCATTCGGCACGCAGTGCCTCGATGGGGCGTGTGCGTGATGCACGGATGGCGGGTATCAGACCTGCCATAGTTCCGGCCAACACCATAAGCAACGTGGCCTCGATGCACACGTCGAGACCTACGGTAGGGTTAAGAAATGTAGTTATCTTGGCAAAACCCAGACTGGTGGTCTGATGGCCTAATGTGGCATCCATGTATTCGTTGGCGGCTATGCCGAGCAGCATGCCGATGTAGCCGAAGAATGTAGTGATGACAATGCTTTCCGTAATGATGAGGCGCAGAATACTTGTCGGTTTGGCTCCGATGGCTTTTCGGATACCGAACTCGCGTGTGCGCTCCTTGACGGAAATGAGCATGATGTTGCTGACACCCACTATGCCCGAAAGCAGGGTGAAGATACCGACGATCCATAGAGCCAGTCGAATGATGGACATGCCTTTGTTCATCATAAGGTTTTGGGTAAAACGATTCCATAACCAAACTGATTCTTCATCATCGGGCGCAGCCTTGTGGTTGCGGTTGATTGCGGTTTTGTATTGCCGTTCGAAATTGTCGTTGGCCTGCAGGCTTTCCAGTCCGTGGAAGGTGAACAGTATGCGGTCGGCTTTGTCGCCCCGCCCGTAGATGGTGCGCAAGGTAGTGAAGGATGTGTAGCAGTCGGTACCCATGCCGCTCTCGTCGCTCTTGGCTATGCCCACAACCTGAAAGGCAAAGTCGCCCACTTTAACCATCTGCCCCATGAGAGCCGTCCCGTCACCGCCAATGAGCTCGCGCGCTTGTCCGTCGCCCACAACGAGCACTTTGCGCTGCTCTTTAATATCGATGTCGTTGATAAAACGACCGGTCAGCATGTGTATCTTGTTAATAGATGCTTCGTTGGGATAGGATCCGCAAAGTGTGGAACTTACATAATTCTCACCCAAAGCAATGGTTACTCCATTCTGTCGTATCACAGCTCCGATGGTTTCCACATGGTTGCTGAAACGCTGGCGAGTGGTGCGCATGTCACCGTCGTTGAGGGTAATCTCGCGCCCTTCTTTCAGACCATTGTAAGGTTTAGAGGTTTGGCCGCCAAAGACTACCATCGAGTTGGCAAGAAAATCGCCCATATTGTTGGTTATGCCATTGACAAGTCCGTTGCCTGCTCCCAGCAGCACGATGAGCATAAAGATACCCCATGCCACAGCAAAGCCTGTGAGCGATGTGCGTAACTTATTGTGGCGTATGGTTGCGTGTATCTCCTGAATGGTATCGAGCATGGCGTGGCTTTATTTCATAATGCTACCTCCACCAAAGATGCTCGACTTGTGGTCACGGTTGTCGTCCACGCTTCCTATAAGCCCGTCTTTGATGTGGATAATCTTGTCGGTCTCGTTGGCTACACCGCTCTCGTGGGTCACTACGACAATGGTCTTGTGGTCGTTGCGGTTGAGTTGTTTCAGTAATTCCATAACCTCCAGACTGGTCTTGGAATCGAGTGCTCCAGTGGGCTCGTCGGCCAAAATAATCTTTGGATTGGTGATGAGTGCGCGCGCGATGGCCACGCGCTGCTTTTGTCCTCCCGACATTTCGTTGGGATAGTGTTCAGCCCATGGCGCAAGCCCCAGCCGGTCGAGATAATCCATCGCCATGCGGTGGCGTTTACGGCGGCTCACGCCTTGATAGAGCAGGGGCAATTCAATGTTCTCGACCGCTGTCTTGAAACCGATGAGATTGAAACTCTGAAAGATGAAACCTATCAAGTGGTTGCGGTATTCCGCAGCGCGGGTCTCGCTGAGGTTCTTGATAGGTGTGCCGTCGAGCAGATATTCGCCGCTGTCATAATTGTCGAGAATACCGAGAATGTTGAGCAATGTAGACTTGCCCGACCCCGACGAACCCATGATCGATACCAACTCGCCGGCCTCAATATCAAGGTCTATGCCTTTGAGAACATGTAGTGGTTGGACACCAAAGTAGGTCTTGTTGATGTCTTTAAGATGAATCATGGACATACTATAACCTCCTTTATGAATGTCCCGACCATACGTCGTCGCTATTGTATTTCAGTCGGAAATTGATGGGTAGCTCGTATTCGACCTTTATGGGTATGCCATAACGTTTGCCGGGTGTCCATTGGGGCATGTCGTTGATGACACGGAGCGCTTCCTCGGCAAAGGCATCGAGCGCCTCTTGACGGGTGCGCTGCCGTGTGTCGCCGCGCAACTTTAAAAATGGAAGCTTGTCTTCTACGGTTATCTTGTTGTCGATGACACGGGCGTTGGTAATAGTGCCGTCGGCTTCGACCATGAATTTCACTACGGTTTGTCCTTCCAGTCCATAGTTACTGGCTACCCGAGGATACTTGATGCTCTTGGCCAGATAATAACGTAGCTGAAGCTCGCCGCCCTTGTATTCGGGATTTTTTGACATCTTGCTTCGCGGAATGTGTACGCGCGAGAGGTCGAGCAGCGTCATGCGGCGCGCAAGCTTCTTCACGTCTACGGTACGCTCAATGATACGCCCGTCGGGATTGAGGACATAATAGGCTGGTATCCAGTTAATTTTGAACATGCTGTAGGTCTTCGACTCGCGCATTTTCTTCAGTTCGGAAATCTGTAGACCGAACATCTTGTTGTCTTCGATGTATTTCTGCCAAACGTCTTTGTTGGTATCGTAGGAAACGTGAATGAATACAATACTGTCGGAGTTGTAAACATATGAAAGTTCGTTGACCTCGGTCATGTCGCGGCGGCAGTCGGGGCACCACGATGCCCAAAAATGCAACACAACGTAGCGGCCACGCAAAGATTCGAGGGTAACGTTGTTGGTTGAGTCAATTACTATGTCGGGTGCAAGGGTGCCTATCGACAACATGTCCTTGGCATAGAGCGAGTCTGGGTCTTCTGCACGAAGGCCGAGAAATGGCATGACTGCACATAAAATAAGAAATAGTTTCTTTACCATCAGTGTTTTTTCGCAAATGTATTTCTGTTCACAAAAATACAGTTTATAAAGCATAATGCCAAATATTCATTCGTTTTTCATACTAATTGCCCATAAATTTAGCATGAATTAACTTATATATACGCAAATAATAGAGGAATAAAAAATGCTTTTTTGTAGTTTTGCAACCGGAAATTATAAAAAGATGACAATGAGAACAACATGTTTACTGATAGCCTTTGCAATCATTGGCTCATTCAATGCTGTTGCGGCTGACTCCACTGCTTATCGCCCACAGACGGATGTAACACAGTATGAAGGATACAGACTGGTGTGGAACGACGAATTTGATTGCGATGGCAAACCGTCGTCTGACTGGGATTATGAACACGGATTTGTGCGTAACGAGGAACTACAATGGTATCAAGAAAACAATGCGTTCGTGAAGGATGGTACGCTTGTTATCGAGGGGCGTAAGGAAACCGTAGTAAATCCCTACTTTCAAGAAGGCAGTAACTACTGGGCACAGGCAAGGCATGAAGCACATTATACATCATCGAGTCTCACTACACGAAATAGCCACTCATTTCGTTATGGTAGATTTGAAGTACGTGCCAAAATTCCAACAGCCTCCGGCTCATGGCCGGCAATATGGTTGCTGGGTAACCAGTGGAGTTGGCCTGAAAATGGAGAAATTGACATGATGGAGTTCTACATAAAAAATGGTTCGCAGTCCATTTTAGCGAATACATGCTGGGGCTCTGAACATAGTTTTGATCCTGTATGGAATTCGGTGGTTACACCATTCCAACATTTTATTAGCAAGGATGCTGATTGGAATAACAAATTCCACGTATGGCGCATGGATTGGGATGAGCATTTTATCCGCATTTATCTTGATGAGGAGTTGCTCAATGAAACAGATTTGTCCAAAACAATAAATGGTGGTGTTGGCGGGAATAGGCATAACCCTTTCAGTAATCATGTGGAAGGTTTTGGCGATTATATCTTACTTAATCTTGCTATTGGTGGCAATGGTGGTATCCCCGACGATTCCAAATTTCCATTACGCTATTACGTTGACTATGTGCGCGTATACCAGAAAAATTAATCCTACAACAATCGAAAGCTAACGTTTTTCGCTTTCTCCTATTTATTCCATCAAGCCCATTTGCCTACAATGCCCATTATGCCCGTTATGCCTACTATGCCTACTATGCCTATTATGCCCATAATGCCTATTAAGCCTCCCTCCTCCCATTATATATAATGTATCCTCCCTCTTTCTCTCCCTTTTTGTCAAACAATCCGAAAACATTGCATAATTCTCACATTTTTTCTTGCAAAAGTTTTGCAGTATTGCAGAAAAGCTATACCTTTGCACTCGCTTTTCGGGAACACCGCCACGGCTTGTTCACCGGAGCATAGAAGAAAGAGTTCTTTGAACAGATTGACATAACAGAGAAGTAGTACAAGAAGCGAGTGTTACCTTATTATATAGGGTAATCACTTGGGTAAAAACGAACCGATCAATTCGGCCATCCTCATGGATGGTATGTACGATGATTTGGATAATCGTCCCGAGACAGACAAACGAACGTTTTTCCCTTTATTGGGGAGACACAGATATTTTACAATGGAGAGTTTGATCCTGGCTCAGGATGAACGCTAGCTACAGGCTTA